>NZ_CANLUG010000041.1:0-204 GCF_947494225.1 uncultured Psychroserpens sp. | reverse complement strand
TGTGGTGGAACACTTACAGTGAACTGGACTTACACAGATGATTGTCAGAGAACAATCGAAGCTAGTAAGACTATTACAGTATTACCAGCACCAATGGCTGAATTTGATGACGTAGAAGACATGGAAGTTTCATGTGAAGAAGCTGCATCTGTACAGGCAGGATCATTAGGATACACTAATGGCGGAACTGGAGCATGTGAGATT
>NZ_CANLUG010000040.1:0-206 GCF_947494225.1 uncultured Psychroserpens sp. | reverse complement strand
TTCGGCGAAAACTGATTACTCAAAATTCCTTGCGTTAGCTCGTTTACGGCTTTATGTGCTTACTCTTGCTCACTTTACCTTAGATTGGTTGTGGCAACACGTTCTTACTCTATTGTGTTGCAACAGTACATAACAACGTGTATAGTTCATTGCTCGGAAATTCCTATCGGAATTTCTGTCGCTTCTGAACAATGGGTTCGCTCCTA
>NZ_CANLUG010000039.1:0-225 GCF_947494225.1 uncultured Psychroserpens sp. | reverse complement strand
AAAACAATCACAGTATTACCAGCACCAATGGCTGAATTTGATGAAGTAGAAGACATGGAAGTTACATGTGAAGAAGCTGCATCTGTTCAGGCAGGATCATTAGGATACACTAATGGAGGAACTGGGGCATGTGAGATTTCAGGATCAGTAGAAGGAGAGTTAAGTGGATCATACGATGAGTGTGGTGGAACACTTACAGTGAACTGGACTTACACAGATGATTGT
>NZ_CANLUG010000038.1:0-239 GCF_947494225.1 uncultured Psychroserpens sp. | reverse complement strand
CTTACCTCTATAACATGTGTGTCTGCAAAGGCCTCTGTGGTTACTGTAGCTGTAACCTCTGGTGGATCACTCTCTATCACCTCGGTACTATCACTACTCTCACACATAGTCACTGTAGAGGTCGTGATATCTGTAACCGTTACACTATAAGTACCGCCCTCAGTTGGCATATAACTACCATCTGTTGCTCCTACAATCTCTACGCCATTAAAAAACCATACAAAACTATAGGTTGGACT
>NZ_CANLUG010000037.1:0-254 GCF_947494225.1 uncultured Psychroserpens sp. | reverse complement strand
AATGTGATTATAGATGACACCACAGCACCAACACCAGATGCAGTGAGTTTATCAGATATCACAGCAGAATGTGAAGTCACAACATTAACAGCACCAACAGCTACAGATAACTGTGGAGGCACAGTAACTGTAAGTCATAATGCAACACTTCCAATTTCAGGAGAAGGCACAACAACGATAGTGACGTGGACTTATGATGATGGCAATGGAAACACAAGCACGCAAGATCAGAATGTGATTATAGATGACACCAC
>NZ_CANLUG010000036.1:0-264 GCF_947494225.1 uncultured Psychroserpens sp. | reverse complement strand
GCTTGTACTATAGAAAATACAGTATTAGAATGTTCTGACACGAATAACGAAACTCTTGCAGATGCATGGAATGCAGCCAATATTGCAGCTTTAGAAGCATGTGCTACTGATGCCTGTGATGCTGACCTCACTGTGTCTTCTGATTATGACTTTAATAACTTAAATACAACTTGTGGTCCTTGTGGTGCATTAAATGTTACTTACACTATTGCTGATGATTGTGGTAATACCTCAACAGTTGTTGCAACCTTAACTTTTGATGAT
>NZ_CANLUG010000035.1:0-266 GCF_947494225.1 uncultured Psychroserpens sp. | reverse complement strand
GCAACATTTAATAACACGACCTGTTCGTGGGATGTAACTGGATCACAGCCAGCAGAACCTGCAACTGAATGTTATGAGACGGCAACATTTAATAATACAACGTGTTCATGGGATGTAACTGGATCACAACCAGCAGAACCTGCAACAGAATGTTACGAGACTGCAACGTTTAATAATACGACTTGTTCGTGGGATGTAACTGGTAGTCAGCCTGCAGAACCTGCAACAGAATGTTATGAGACTGCAACCTTTAATAATACAACGTG
>NZ_CANLUG010000034.1:0-278 GCF_947494225.1 uncultured Psychroserpens sp. | reverse complement strand
GATGTGACTGGATCACAACCAGCAGAACCTGCAACGGAATGTTATGAGACTGCAACATTTAATAATACGACTTGTTCGTGGGATGTGACTGGATCACAGCCAGCAGAACCTGCAACGGAATGTTATGAAACGGCAACCTTTAATAACACGACGTGCTCATGGGATGTCACTGGTAGTCAGCCTGCAGAACCTGCAACAGAATGTTATGAGACTGCAACGTTTAATAATACGACTTGTTCGTGGGATGTGACTGGATCACAACCAGCAGAACCTGCAAC
>NZ_CANLUG010000033.1:0-284 GCF_947494225.1 uncultured Psychroserpens sp. | reverse complement strand
ACTGAATGTTATGAAACAGCAACCTTTAACAATACAACGTGTTCTTGGGATGTAACTGGTAGTCAACCAGCAGAACCTGCAACAGAATGTTATGAGACTGCAACGTTTAACAATACGACTTGTTCGTGGGATGTAACTGGTAGTCAGCCTGCAGAACCAACAACTGAATGTTATGAGACGGCAACCTTTAATAATGCGACTTGTTCATGGGATGTAACTGGTAGTCAGCCTGCAGAACCTGCAACAGAATGTTATGAGACTGCAACCTTTAATAATACAACGTG
>NZ_CANLUG010000032.1:0-294 GCF_947494225.1 uncultured Psychroserpens sp. | reverse complement strand
GTGGAATGTACGGAAAGTACTGATCCTGCAGCTACTGGTAATGCTACAGCTACAGACTCTTGTGGAAATGTAACAGTTACTTTTGCTGATACTGCTGTTGATGCTTGTGGAAACACGCAAACAATTACAAGAACTTGGACAGCTACTGACGACTGTGGTAATACTGTGTCTGATACTCAAACAATTTCGGTAGTAGATACTATCGCTCCAGATATAACAGCTTGTACTATAGAAAATACAGTATTAGAATGTTCTGACACGAATAACGAAACTCTTGCAGATGCATGGAATGCA
>NZ_CANLUG010000031.1:0-332 GCF_947494225.1 uncultured Psychroserpens sp. | reverse complement strand
ACATGCTCTCCTAAAGAGACATCAACAAATATGGGTTCATCTTGCCATGGACCTCCATCTAAACTGTACTCATACTCCCCAACTCCTACAACACTTACCTCTATAACATGTGTGTCTGCAAAGGCCTCTGTGGTTACTGTAGCTGTAACCTCTGGTGGATCACTCTCTATTACCTCGGTACTATCACTACTCTCACACATAGTCACTGTAGAGGTCGTGATATCCGTAACCGTTACACTATAAGTACCACCCTCGGTTGGCATATAACTACCATCTGTTGCTCCTACAATCTCTACGCCATTAAAAAACCATACAAAACTATAGGTTGGACT
>NZ_CANLUG010000030.1:0-405 GCF_947494225.1 uncultured Psychroserpens sp. | reverse complement strand
GAGTATGAGTACAGTTTAGATGGAGGTCCATGGCAAGATGAACCCATATTTGTTGATGTCTCTTTAGGAGAGCATGTTGTTACAGCACGCGATAAGAATGGATGTGGAGAGGGAAGTGATGAAGTTATCGTTATGGATTATCCAAAATTCTTCACTCCAAATGGAGATGGATATAATGATACATGGAACATTAGTGCAATAAATAATCAACCAAACGCAAAAATTTATATATTTGACAGATATGGAAAATTACTCAAGCAACTTAGTCCAACAGGAATAGGTTGGAATGGTACCTATAATGGTAATGCAATGCCAACAAGTGATTATTGGTTTGTAGTTGAGTATAATGAACCTAATACAGGTGACCGTAAAGAATTTAAAGCCCATTTTACCCTGAAAAGATAA
>NZ_CANLUG010000029.1:0-524 GCF_947494225.1 uncultured Psychroserpens sp. | reverse complement strand
CCGCAAACGATATTTGTACGCGCAACAAACGATGTTACAGGTTGTTTTGTAAGCACAACAGCAACGATATTATTACGAGTAAATCCAATACCATCACCTACAGCGCCGATTGATTTGGAAGTATGTGATGCAGATAATGATGGATTTGAAGTTTTCGATTTAGAGGAAAGAACCTTAGAGATTATAGGAGGCGAGTTGGATACAGCTGTGACTTACCATGAGACTCAAGAAGATGCAGAGACTGGAGATAATGCTCTATCGAGTCCTTATACTAATATTGTTATGGATGTTCAGACGATTTATATCCGACTTACCAATACGATTACAGGATGTTATAATGCATCAGAGACCTTAACAATCCGCGTATTACCATCACCAGAGGTTCCAGTAGAGATAGAAGATTATGTTATTTGTGATACCAATGCAGATGGCATAGCACAATTTGATTTAACGACTAAGGATTCAGAGATTATAGGAGGTCAAACGGATGTTACCTTAACTTATCATGTTACCGAGTCTGATGC
>NZ_CANLUG010000028.1:0-536 GCF_947494225.1 uncultured Psychroserpens sp. | reverse complement strand
TCCCACGAACAAGTCGTATTATTAAACGTTGCAGTCTCATAACATTCTGTTGCAGGTTCTGCAGGCTGACTACCAGTCACATCCCATGAACACGTTGTGTTATTAAATGTTGCCGTTTCATAACATTCCGTTGCAGGTTCTGCTGGTTGTGATCCAGTGACATCCCATGAGCACGTTGTATTGTTAAATGTTGCCGTTTCATAACATTCTGTTGCAGGTTCTGCAGGTTGACTACCAGTTACATCCCATGAACAAGTCGTATTATTAAACGTTGCAGTCTCATAACATTCTGTTGTTGGTTCTGCAGGCTGACTACCAGTGACATCCCATGAACAAGTCGTATTATTAAATGTTGCCGTTTCATAACATTCCGTTGCAGGTTCTGCTGGTTGTGATCCAGTCACATCCCACGAACAAGTCGTGTTATTAAAGGTTGCTGTTTCATAACATTCTGTTGCAGGTTCTGCTGGTTGACTACCAGTTACATCCCATGAACACGTTGTATTATTAAAGGTTGCAGTCTCATAACATTCTGT
>NZ_CANLUG010000027.1:0-590 GCF_947494225.1 uncultured Psychroserpens sp. | reverse complement strand
CTAGCTTTCGTATTGAGTTCTTCTTTAACTAAAGCGCAAAACTTATTAGACACTTCAACTTGGACTATTGGCAGCGGTTCTGTTTCTGGATTCACTCAAAACGGAGCTACAAGTGAAAATAGCCGAGAATTAGGGACAGATCCTTTCGGTAATTCGTCCATTTTATGGAAAGGTGGAAACGATGCTGCCAATAATGCAGATGGTGGTTGGAACTCTAACTATCATAATATCAATAATGAAGAAACCTATCGCTTTGTTGTTTGGTTGAAAAAAACAAATTCTAACGATGGGCATAGCTATTTTGGTTGTCAGCAGTGGCAAAGCGGTACCGACACAAACTTTTATGATTATACCATTTTAAAATTAAATGGAGATATTGGAACAAATCCATATTTCTGGGTTGGAGACTTACCGCAACTCAACAAATGGTATATGTTAGTTGGATATATTCATGGTAAAAACTACAATTCAGACCTAAGTTATGGAGGAATTTATGACCCTGTTACTGGAACTAAAGTTGTCAATATTACAGATTTTAAGTTTGCTCCAACAACCACAAAATTGAAACATAGAGCTTATTTGTATTATGA
>NZ_CANLUG010000026.1:0-721 GCF_947494225.1 uncultured Psychroserpens sp. | reverse complement strand
CTAACGTGTTTGTGTATGATTAGTGGCGTGTTTAAGTAACTAATTTAGCAAATAAAAACCGAATAGAAAATCCGCGAGGATTTTCGTAAGTAGGCGAGGACTAGCCATTAATTATAAACGTTGTTGTAATACGTTTTCCTATCATTCGATAATTTCATCATTTTCAATTCTTTTATTCGTTTGTAATTCAGTCTTAAAGCTAAATTTGCTTTGCATTATATAGCTAAATAAGACGGTTATGACAATTGTCAAAAGACGAGACGGTGTTGGATAAAAAAGGAATATGTCGACAAGTAATTTCATTGAAAGGTAACTAATCAGCAATGTTATTACTCCAACAGTTAAATATCTTAAAAACTGCTTTTTCATTGATAATTTTGATTCAGGAAATACTATATATCTGTTTAATAAGAATCCAATTAAAAAAGTTATAGGAAATACTAAAAATAAAGAAGCTATGTGCGCACTCAAAACGACAATAAATAAATCTAAATTTTCTTTATTTAAAATAAAATGAAAACAGATGAAATATAAAGTAGTGTCTAGAACTAAATTACTTCCGCCACAAACTGCATATCTATATGTTTTGATAGGAATGATTTTTTTGAAAATAAAATAGCCAGAATCTATTATTTTCAACAGATTTTTTTTCATAATTTACTTCCTAAAATCGTGTTTTTTTTAATGTATTACAACGTGTTCGTGTATGGTTTCGTTGCGT
>NZ_CANLUG010000025.1:0-779 GCF_947494225.1 uncultured Psychroserpens sp. | reverse complement strand
TTAACGACTAAGGATTCAGAGATTATAGGAGGTCAAACGGATGTTACCTTAACTTATCATGTTACCGAGTCTGATGCTGAATTAGGAAACAACCCAATAGCTAATGTAGGTAACTATACCAATACAAGTAACCCACAAACGATTTATGTACGTTTAGTAAGTACAATCAACGGTTGTGTTGATACGGGTATGTTTGAGATTCGAGTAGAATTACCACCAGTAGCAGTACAGCCAACACCATTAGAGTTATGTGATGATGATGTAGCAGATGAGATAACTGTTTTTGATTTAACAGTAAAGGATAATGAGATTACAGGCGGCGAGGCAAGTTGGAGTGTAAGTTATTATGAGACCCAGGCCGATGCCGATGCTCAGACTAATGCAGTAGATGCAGAGGCTTATACGAATACATCTGTAGGCGGAGCTCCAGCTAATCCCCAAACACTTTATGCAGTTGTTACCGATACCGATACTGGGTGTACCGATACAATTACCTTAACGATACGTGTTTTACCAAATCCGACACCAACATCAGTATTGCCAGAGTTGATTTTATGTGATGATATCAATCCTGGTGATATGGAAGAGGTTTTTGATTTGACTACCAATGAGGTATTACTTCTCAATGGAGAGACAGGAGTTACGCCAACTTATTATGAGGATGCGGACGATGCAGAGGAAGGCATTAATGCGATACCAGACCCAACGATGTACACCAATACGAGTACGCCACAGGTGATTTATGTACGCGTTACAAATGATATAACAGGTTGTTTTAC
>NZ_CANLUG010000024.1:0-797 GCF_947494225.1 uncultured Psychroserpens sp. | reverse complement strand
GGAGCTGACTTTACAGGAACGGGAGGTTTACCAACCCCAGTCTATCAGAGTGGAGGAGCCGACTTAGATTTAGAAGGTGACTTAGAGGATTTAGCCGTAGGAGCAGGAACGATTGTTTACACAGCGACCTATGCAATTACTCAATCAGATATCGATGCAGGTGTTGTGACTAACCAAGCAACGGCAACAGGGAATGATCCACAAGGTGGGACAGTTACTGATGATAGTGATGATCCAAATGATCCAACCGATACAGATAACAATGGAGATGGAGAACCAGATGATCCAACAGATACAGTTATTCCACAGAATCCAATGATAAGTATTGATAAGACCAGTAGTTTAGATTTAGGAGCAGATGGTGTTGTAAGTGTAGGAGATATTATCACCTATACATATACAGTAAGCAACACAGGAGATGTGACATTATTTGATGTTACCGTTGTAGAAGATGGAGCTGACTTTACAGGAACGGGAGGTTTACCAACCCCAGTCTATCAGAGTGGAGGAGCCGACTTAGATTTAGAAGGCGACTTAGAGGATTTAGCCGTAGGAGCAGGAACGATTGTTTACACAGCGACCTATGCAATTACTCAATCAGATATCGATGCAGGTGTTGTGACTAACCAAGCAACGGCAACTGGAAATGATCCACAAGGTGGAACAGTGACTGATGATAGTGATGATCCAAATGATCCAACCGATACAGATAACAATGGTGATGGAGAACCAGATGATCCAACAGATACAGTTATTCCACAGAACCCAATGATAAGTATTGATAAGACCAGTAGTTT
>NZ_CANLUG010000023.1:0-817 GCF_947494225.1 uncultured Psychroserpens sp. | reverse complement strand
ACGTTAGGCACAATTAAATAACCGTGAAAAAAGAACCAACATTTATTGAATTTATAGAATATATATGCAATAGACCAAGTATGTATAGTTTGCAAGGTTCTTTTAATGAAACATCTGCGTTTATAACTGGATATTCTTATGCTAAAAAAACACCAATTAGTAGAGGAACTGTATTCAATAGATTTGTTTGTCTGAAAAACTCTTTCCCAACAAATTATGATTGGACTTACGTCATTAAAATTTGCTCTGAAAATGATGATGAAGGAATTACGAATATCAAAAATACAATTCTTGAATTTATAGAATTGTCAAACCGATTGAACGAAGAAGAATTAATACAATTTGCTATCAATAATGCTGATCTAAAAGAAGGTGAACCTGAAAAAGTATTTCGTGAATTCGATAATGCTTTATTATTTGGCAATAAAAAAATTATTCAATCCTTAATTTTGGAAAACGACAATGCTGATTTATTATGGAATGGAAAGTATCCAGATTCTGTTGCAGAGAAATTAAATGAATTATCGAATAATCAACCTATAAAAAGAATTAAGGAATCTGAAGATGGAAAATCGGTTGAAATAATTGCATCTGGTTGGCCATTTTCTATTGAACTGCTTTTAAAAAATGACAAGTGGAAAGTAAATGCTGATAAAATAATTGAATTAAGAACTGAAAATAACAGTGCCTAACAACGTGTATAATTAATTGCTCTTCTGTGCGTACTCGGAAAATCCTGCGGATTTTCCTCTGGTTCGTTTTCTTTTACTAATTTAGACCTAGCCAACGCAACTAACCATACACGAACACGTTAGGT
>NZ_CANLUG010000022.1:0-908 GCF_947494225.1 uncultured Psychroserpens sp. | reverse complement strand
CCAACGATGTACACCAATACGAGTACGCCACAGGTGATTTATGTACGCGTTACAAATGATATAACAGGTTGTTTTACGATTGTAAACTTTACATTAATAGTTAATCCGTTACCAGATGTTGTAGCTGTTACAGATTTTATAGCCTGTGAGTTAAACAATGATGGTATTTATGATTTTGATTTAACGACAAAAGATGCAGAAGTACTAAATGGTCAAGATCCAACGTTATTTACAGTAACGTATCATGCCACTCAGCAGGATGCGGATGATCTTATGAACGCTTTAGTAAGTCCATATACGAATGTAACCAACCCGCAACAGATATTTGTAGCGATTACAAATAACACTACTGGTTGCTCAATAAGCACCCCTAGTTTTAATGTAGAGGTTCAAGAGGCAGCAGAAGCTAATAGTGATATGGAGGCGATATTATACGAGATTTGTGATGATGAGATGGATGATGATAACGATCCGAGTAACAATAGTGCACAGTTTGATTTATCTACACAGAACGATTTGATTCTCGATGGGCAAGATCCAGCGAACTATATTGTAAGTTACTATGCAAGTGAGGCGGATGCAGAATTAGGCGTTAATCCATTACCGCTATTGTATGAGAACTTAGTAAATCCACAAGTGATTTGGGCACGAGTAGACAATGATACACCAGATGGAGCAGGTATGGATACCTCTATTTGTTATGCTGTAGCACCATTAACATTACAAGTTAATCCACAACCGGTATTTGATTTAGAGGACAGCTATATTTTATGTGTAGACACTAACGGTAGTGAGGTTCTTAACGCTCCAGTTTTAGATACAGGACTAAGTAGTCCAACCTATAGTTTTGTATGGTTTTTTAATGGCGTAGAGATTGTAGGAGCAACAGATGGTAGTTATATGCCAAC
>NZ_CANLUG010000021.1:0-993 GCF_947494225.1 uncultured Psychroserpens sp. | reverse complement strand
GGTACACCAGATGGTCTAACGAGTATAGATTTAACGTTAAAAAACACAGAGATTACAGGTAATAATGCGAACTATTCAGTGAGTTATCATTTAACGCAGGCTGATGCAGATGCCAATGTAAATCCGTTGCCTATTCCATATACCAATATTACTAATTGCCAAATCGTGTTTGTACGAGTTCAAGATATCAACACAGGCTGTTATAATACAACAACTTTAGAGTTATGCGTAGAGCAAGCACCAATAGCAAACACACCAACACCATTAATGTATTGTGATCCAGATAGTGATGGATTTGGAGTTTTTGATTTAACGAGTAAGGATATAGAGATTACAGGAGGAGATCCAAGTTTATCAGTGAGTTACCATGAGACAATGGCAGATGCAGATAACGATGTTAATCCACTTACGAGTCCATATAACAATATAGTGGAGGACATGCAAACGGTTTATGTTCGTGTAGAGAGTTCTACAATAGCGACCGACTGTGCTACTATAGTGGAGTTAATACTTATCGTAAATCCAACGCCACAGTTAGGTCCTGAGCCAACGGCATTGGAGATCTGTGATGATTTATCAGCGGATGGATTTGGTCAGTTTGATTTAACGAGCAAGGAGCCAGAGATATTACAGAATTTAGCAGATCCTACACAATATATAGTGAGCTATTATGAGACAATGGGAAATGCTGATTTAGGGGTTAATGCTATAGCAAATCCAATGAATTACACCAATACGACAGCTTTTAATCAGATTATTTGGATTAGAGTAGAGGATATTGACCCAGCAACAGGTTGTTATAAGTTAACATCTTTAGAGTTAATTGTAAACGCATTACCAGTATTGATTCAACCAACACCATTAGAGCTTTGTGATGACAACAATCCAGGTGATGAGATGGAGTCTTTCACTTTAGAAGATGCTACAGATGAGATATTAAACGGACAAACAGGAATAAGTTTGAGTTATTATGAGACACAGGCGGATGCGGAT
>NZ_CANLUG010000020.1:0-1277 GCF_947494225.1 uncultured Psychroserpens sp. | reverse complement strand
GCAACCTTTAATAACACGACTTGTTCATGGGATGTAACTGGTACGCAACCAGCAGAACCTGCAACTGAATGTTATGAGACGGCAACCTTTAATAATGCGACGTGTTCGTGGGATGTAACTGGTAGTCAACCAGCAGAACCTGCAACGGAATGTTATGAAACTGCAACCTTTAACAATACAACGTGCTCATGGGATGTCACTGGTAGTCAGCCTGCAGAACCTGCAACTGAATGTTATGAAACAGCAACCTTTAACAATACAACGTGTTCTTGGGATGTAACTGGTAGTCAACCAGCAGAACCAGCAACTGAATGTTATGAAACGGCAACCTTTAATAACACGACTTGTTCATGGGATGTAACTGGTACGCAACCAGCAGAACCAGCAACAGAATGTTATGAGACTGCAACATTTAATAACACGACCTGTTCATGGGATGTCACTGGTAGTCAGCCTGCAGAACCTGCAACGGAATGTTATGAAACGGCAACCTTTAACAATACAACGTGCTCATGGGATGTGACTGGTACGCAACCAGCAGAACCTGCAACGGAATGTTATGAAACTGCAACCTTTAATAACACGACTTGTTCATGGGATGTCACTGGTAGTCAGCCTGCAGAACCTGCAACTGAATGTTATGAAACAGCAACCTTTAACAATACAACGTGTTCTTGGGATGTAACTGGTAGTCAACCAGCAGAACCAGCAACTGAATGTTATGAAACGGCAACCTTTAATAACACGACTTGTTCATGGGATGTAACTGGTACGCAACCAGCAGAACCTGCAACGGAATGTTATGAGACTGCAACATTTAATAACACGACCTGTTCATGGGATGTCACTGGATCACAACCAGCAGAACCTGCAACGGAATGTTATGAGACTGCAACCTTTAATAATACAACGTGTTCATGGGATGTAACTGGTACGCAACCAGCAGAACCTGCAACGGAATGTTATGAGACTGCAACATTTAATAACACGACTTGCTCGTGGGATGTAACTGGATCACAACCAGCAGAACCTGCAACGGAATGTTATGAGACTGCAACGTTTAATAACACGACTTGTTCATGGGATGTCACTGGTAGTCAACCAGCGGAACCTGCAACAGAATGTTATGAAACTGCAACATTTAATAACACGACTTGTTCATGGGATGTTACTGGTAGTCAGCCTGCAGAACCTGCAACGGAATGTTATGAAACAGCAACCTTTAACAATACAACGTGTTCTTGGGATGTAACTGGTAGTCAACCAGCAGAACCAGC
>NZ_CANLUG010000019.1:0-1473 GCF_947494225.1 uncultured Psychroserpens sp. | reverse complement strand
CGCTTCTGAACAATGGGTTCGCTCCTATTTGCTATCTTAGTGCAGACGCAACGAAACCATACACGAACACGTTGGCATTAATATACCTACTAACGGGTATTTTATTCTACAGAATAATTCCAGATTTTTACAACTCAAATAATAATAATTCAAAAAACATAAATATGGGATGGGGTCTAGTATTTTCAGGTGTTTCAGCTGCTTCTGGTTTATTTAATGCAATTGACGAAAGTCATGCTAATAGAAAAATTAGAGCAGATTTAAACTTAATTAAAGATTATCTTAAAAACTTAAAGAAAACTTTACAACAAGTAAAAATTCAAAATGAAGAGATTTTACTCAAATTAGATGAGTTACCAGAAAAGATACGTCAGATTGTTGAAGAAATAGTACAAACAGCATTACTAGAAGAAAGGTATTCTGACTTAGATGACGTAAGAGAGAATTTCTTAACATTACGAAGATGGAAAAGAGTAAGCATAAGAAGTCAAGAATGGCAAAGATATTCATCTTCTATGAATTACGTCTTTGACCACGAAAACAGAATCAGTCGATTATTTGAACTAATCAATATTTGTGAATTTGCTCTTTGCATAACAAGAAATAGAGCGAAATCTTTAGTTATTTTAAGATTAGATCAAAAAATAGAGAGTATTTCACTCTTAGTAGATGAATTCAAAGAGAGCATAGAAAGTAACCTAGATAAACTAAAAATCGATTTAGATAAAACAAAATATATTCTATCTCATAACTTATCTCCTGACTTGTCAGATTTTAATAATCTAAACTTTAAAAAACAGCCAAATAAAACAAAAACAGAGAGATATCACGTTCAGGAATGTGAATGGAGAAGGAGATCTGGAGGTCCAAGAGGAGAAAGAGATGATATGTATCGATATTGTGAAAATATTGCTAAAACAAGGCAGGTTCCAGATGTTACATTTCATAATGCCAGAGATAAACATATTGCTAAAATAAACTCTGAAATTTCAAAAATTAGAATTCAAATTTCTCAATTCGCTGAATTAAATGCAGTCCTAAAAGCTCTTGGAAATTACAGAAATAGAATCAGTTTTAAGTCTTTTGATGAAATAAACCAAAATGATAAAGCTCTTATATTGATTGATAATCCAGATTCAGAGGCCCAAATAAGCAAAAATGAGATAGATATAAAAGAAATAACAGAGTTATTTGAATTCGAGAATGAAAATGATTTTAATAAAATAGAATATTGGTCAGAAAACAAATCCTTCAATGGAATTTAAAATACTAATGCCAACAACGTGTATAATCAATTGCTAGTTTGTGTGTACTCGGAAAATCCTACGGATTTTCCTCTGGTTCGTTTTCTTTTGCTAACTTAGTTCTTGCCAACGCAACTAACCATACACGAACACGTTACAAGCAATTGCTCATTCTCACTCAAACTCAATTTATCTACTTACTCATACTCTCTGTACGTTAGCTTGTTTG
>NZ_CANLUG010000018.1:0-5225 GCF_947494225.1 uncultured Psychroserpens sp. | reverse complement strand
TAAAAAAGTTCATTAACATATTGAATTGACAGCGTAAGGAAGTTATTGGAAACGATAATTTTCGAACAAAAGAATAGACCATTTTGAGTACTGAAATTAAACAATTTCGATTAGTTGTTAAGAAACAAGTGGAAACACTTAAAAATTTAACGATGAAGAGTTTGATCCTGGCTCAGGATGAACGCTAGCGGCAGGCCTAACACATGCAAGTCGAACGGTAACATGAAGTGCTTGCACTTTGATGACGAGTGGCGCACGGGTGCGTAACGCGTATACAATCTACCTTTTACAGGGGGATAGCCTTTAGAAATGAAGATTAATACCCCATAGAATAATAATATGGCATCATATAATTATTAAAGATTCGTCGGTAAGAGATGAGTATGCGTTCTATTAGCTAGATGGTGTGGTAACGGCATACCATGGCAACGATAGATAGGGGCCCTGAGAGGGGGATCCCCCACACTGGTACTGAGACACGGACCAGACTCCTACGGGAGGCAGCAGTGAGGAATATTGGACAATGGAGGCAACTCTGATCCAGCCATGCCGCGTGCAGGAAGACTGCCCTATGGGTTGTAAACTGCTTTTATACAGGAAGAAACCGCTCTACGTGTAGAGCTCTGACGGTACTGTAAGAATAAGGATCGGCTAACTCCGTGCCAGCAGCCGCGGTAATACGGAGGATCCAAGCGTTATCCGGAATCATTGGGTTTAAAGGGTCCGTAGGTGGATAATTAAGTCAGAGGTGAAAGTCTGCAGCTCAACTGTAGAATTGCCTTTGATACTGGTTATCTTGAGTTATTATGAAGTAGTTAGAATATGTAGTGTAGCGGTGAAATGCATAGATATTACATAGAATACCAATTGCGAAGGCAGATTACTAATAATATACTGACACTGATGGACGAAAGCGTGGGGAGCGAACAGGATTAGATACCCTGGTAGTCCACGCCGTAAACGATGGTTACTAGCTGTTCGGACTTCGGTCTGAGTGGCTAAGCGAAAGTGATAAGTAACCCACCTGGGGAGTACGTTCGCAAGAATGAAACTCAAAGGAATTGACGGGGGCCCGCACAAGCGGTGGAGCATGTGGTTTAATTCGATGATACGCGAGGAACCTTACCAGGGCTTAAATGTAGAGTGACAGGACTAGAGATAGTTTTTTCTTCGGACACTTTACAAGGTGCTGCATGGTTGTCGTCAGCTCGTGCCGTGAGGTGTCAGGTTAAGTCCTATAACGAGCGCAACCCCTGTTGTTAGTTGCCAGCGAGTCAAGTCGGGAACTCTAACAAGACTGCCGGTGCAAACCGTGAGGAAGGTGGGGATGACGTCAAATCATCACGGCCCTTACGTCCTGGGCTACACACGTGCTACAATGGTAGGTACAGAGAGCAGCCACTACGCGAGTAGGAGCGAATCTATAAAACCTATCACAGTTCGGATCGGAGTCTGCAACTCGACTCCGTGAAGCTGGAATCGCTAGTAATCGCATATCAGCCATGATGCGGTGAATACGTTCCCGGGCCTTGTACACACCGCCCGTCAAGCCATGGAAGCTGGGAGTGCCTGAAGTCCGTCACCGCAAGGAGCGGCCTAGGGTAAAATTAGTAACTAGGGCTAAGTCGTAACAAGGTAGCCGTACCGGAAGGTGCGGCTGGAACACCTCCTTTCTAGAGAAAGACGACTAAGCGAGATAAGTAAAGAAAGAGATAGTTTATTCTTTTGCTGTTAATTTAAATGATCTATTATAGTAGAGTCTCATAGCTCAGCTGGTTAGAGCGCTACACTGATAATGTAGAGGTCGGCAGTTCGAGTCTGCCTGAGACTACTATCTATAATATATAAAGGAAATTCTAGAAGTTGTCAATTCTAAATTCATAGTTCAGGACACAATGTTCTGGAATAAATGGGGAATTAGCTCAGCTGGCTAGAGCGCCTGCCTTGCACGCAGGAGGTCACCGGTTCGACTCCGGTATTCTCCACGAATCTGTACAATTACAGATAAACGTTCATTGACATATTGAAAAAAGATACATAAAAATAGTATAACAACATTAGTTGTTATACAGAATCGTAATTAGTTAAGGTTTACGAGCTTTTAACTAATTATAAACTCATTAAAAAGACAAAAAGTACAATAAGCTACATAAGAGCGTATGGGGAATGCCTAGGCTCTCAGAGGCGATGAAGGACGTGATAAGCTGCGAAAAGCTGCGGGGATTGGCACATACAAATTGATCCGCAGATATCCGAATGGGGCAACCCAGCATATTGAAGATATGTTATCCGTAAGGAGGCGAACCCGGAGAACTGAAACATCTAAGTACCCGGAGGAGAAGAAAACAAAAGTGATTCCGATAGTAGCGGCGAGCGAACTCGGATTAGCCCAAACCATAATTGTTACGGCAATTGTGGGGTTGTAGGACCACGATATTTGATGCGTAATGAATTAGAACACTTTGGAAAGAGTGACCATAGAGGGTGATAGTCCCGTATAAGTAAAGATCGTTATTGATAGTGGTATCCTGAGTAGTGCGGGGCACGTGTAACCCTGTATGAAACTGGCGGGACCATCCGTTAAGGCTAAATACTCCTGAGAGACCGATAGTGAACTAGTACCGTGAGGGAAAGGTGAAAAGAACCTTGAATAAAGGAGTGAAAAAGATCCTGAAACCATACGCTTACAAGCGGTCGGAGCCCTTTGGGGTGACGGCGTGCCTTTTGCATAATGAGCCTACGAGTTACCGTTGCTAGCAAGGTTAAGGACTTCAGGTCCGCAGCCGTAGCGAAAGCGAGTCTGAATAGGGCGCTTTAGTTAGTAGTGGTAGACGCGAAACCGTGTGATCTACCCATGGGCAGGGTGAAGCTGTGGTAACACACAGTGGAGGCCCGAACCGGTTGACGTTGAAAAGTCTTCGGATGACCTGTGGGTAGGGGTGAAAGGCCAATCAAACTCGGAAATAGCTCGTACTCCCCGAAATGCATTTAGGTGCAGCGTTGATTTATAGTTTTATAGAGGTAGAGCTACTGATTGGATGCGGGGGCTTCACCGCCTACCAATTCCTGACAAACTCCGAATGCTATAAAATGTTAATCAGCAGTGAGGGCATGGGTGCTAAGGTCCATGTCCGAGAGGGAAAGAACCCAGACCATCAGCTAAGGTCCCCAAATGTATGTTAAGTTGAATAAACGAGGTTGAACTGCTTAGACAGCTAGGATGTTGGCTTGGAAGCAGCCATTCATTTAAAGAGTGCGTAACAGCTCACTAGTCGAGCGGTTCGGCATGGATAATAATCGGGCATAAACATACTACCGAAGCTATGGACTTGTAAAAGTGGTAGGGGAGCATTGTAGTGTCGTCGAAGGTGTACTGCGAGGTATGCTGGAGAAGCTACAAAAGAAAATGTAGGCATAAGTAACGATAATGCGGGCGAGAAACCCGCACACCGAAAGACTAAGGTTTCCTCAGCTATGCTAATCAGCTGAGGGTTAGTCGGGACCTAACGCGAACCCGAAAGGGGAAGTGGATGGACAACAGGTTAATATTCCTGTACCTGCTCACACTAAAAGTGACGGAGGCGTATATTTGGTGCGTGCTGACGGAAATGCACGTTGAAGCCAGTGGTAACACGGCGATAGTACACTGAGACTACGGTCAAGGTGATAATCCAGAGAAGCGACTTCCAAGAAAAGCGAGTGAAGCAGCCCGTACCCTAAACCGACACAGGTAGTTGGGATGAGAATTCTAAGGTGCTCGAGAGATTCATGGCTAAGGAACTAGGCAAAATCGGCCCGTAACTTCGGGAGAAGGGTCGCCCATCTTCGGATGGGCCGCAGTGAAAAGGTCCAGGCGACTGTTTATCAAAAACACAGGGCTCTGCTAAATCGAAAGATGATGTATAGGGCCTGACACCTGCCCGGTGCTGGAAGGTTAAGTGGAGGGTTTAGCTTCGGCGAAGATCTGAAATGAAGCCCCAGTAAACGGCGGCCGTAACTATAACGGTCCTAAGGTAGCGAAATTCCTTGTCGGGTAAGTTCCGACCTGCACGAATGGTGTAACGATCTGGACACTGTCTCAGCCATGAGCTCGGTGAAATTGTAGTATCGGTGAAGATGCCGATTACCCGCAGTGGGACGAAAAGACCCCGTGAACCTTTACTATAGCTTAGTATTGGCTTTGGATAAGTAATGTGTAGGATAGGTGGGAGACTATGAAGTGGCGTCGCTAGGCGTTGTGGAGTCATTGTTGAAATACCACCCTTTGCTTATCTAGAGTCTAACCTCTTACAGAGGGACAGTGCTTGGTGGGTAGTTTGACTGGGGTGGTCGCCTCCAAAAGAGTAACGGAGGCTTCTAAAGGTTCCCTCAGCACGCTTGGTAACCGTGCGTAGAGTGCAATGGCATAAGGGAGCTTGACTGAGAGACATACAGGTCGATCAGGTACGAAAGTAGAGCATAGTGATCCGGTGGTTCCGCATGGAAGGGCCATCGCTCAAAGGATAAAAGGTACTCCGGGGATAACAGGCTGATCTCCCCCAAGAGCTCACATCGACGGGGGGGTTTGGCACCTCGATGTCGGCTCGTCACATCCTGGGGCTGGAGAAGGTCCCAAGGGTTGGGCTGTTCGCCCATTAAAGTGGCACGCGAGCTGGGTTCAGAACGTCGTGAGACAGTTCGGTCTCTATCTACTGTGGGCGTTAGAAATTTGAGTGGATCTGACTCTAGTACGAGAGGACCGAGTTGGACTAACCTCTGGTGTACCAGTTGTTCCGCCAGGAGCATTGCTGGGTAGCTACGTTGGGAAAGGATAAGCGCTGAAAGCATATAAGCGCGAAACCTACCACAAGATGAGATTTCTTTAAAGGGTCGTGGAAGATGACCACGTTGATAGGCTATAGGTGTAAAGGCAGTAATGTCATAGCCGAGTAGTACTAATAACCCATAGGCTTATTGTACGCCTGTTTTTTTAGAGTTACAATATATTTTTATGATGTTTTTTTTCAATATGTTATTATATACGGTTAAGTATTGATATCATACTCAATACACACACCGAAAGATTTAAGGTGATTATAGCGATGGGGCTCACCTCTTACCATTCCGAACAGAGAAGTTAAGCCCATTTGCGCCGATGGTACTGCAATCGTGGGAGAGTAGGTCGTCGCCTTTTTTGAAACCCTTTTCATATATATATGAAAAGGGTTTTTTGTTTTTTATATACT
>NZ_CANLUG010000017.1:0-6859 GCF_947494225.1 uncultured Psychroserpens sp. | reverse complement strand
TTCACTGTAAGTGTTCCACCACACTCATCGTATGATCCACTTAACTCTCCTTCTACTGATCCTGAAATCTCACATGCTCCAGTTCCGCCATTAGTGTATCCTAATGATCCTGCCTGTACAGATGCAGCTTCTTCACATGTAACTTCCATGTCTTCTACGTCATCAAATTCAGCCATTGGTGCTGGTAATACTGTGATCATTTTCTTAGCTGTGATTGTTCTGTCACAATCATCAGTATAAGTCCAATCTACATAAAGCTCTCCACCACACTCATCGTATGATCCGCTTAACTCTCCTTGAACTTCTCCTGAAATTTCACATGCTCCAGTTCCTCCATTAGTGTATCCTAATGATTCTGGTTCGAATGAATTTGCTTCTTCACATGAAATCTCCATGTCTTCTACTTCATCAAACTCTGCCATTGGTGCTGGCTCAACTGTAATTGTTTTTCTTGCTGTGATTGTTCTATTACAATCATCAGTATAAGTCCAATCTACATATAAAGTTCCACCACACTCATCGTATGTTCCACTTAATTCACCATCAACTTCACCAGAAATTTCACATGCTCCAGTTCCACCATTAGTGTATCCTAATGGATTAACTTCATATTGGCTAGCTAACTCACAAGCTATAGAAATATCTTGTACATCGTTAAACTCTGCCATTGGCGCTGGTAATACTGTGATTGTTTTCTTAGCTGTGATTGTTCTATCACAATCATCAGTGTAAGTCCAATCTATATATAGTGTTCCACCACACTCATCGTATGATCCACTTAACTCACCTTGAACTTCTCCTGAAATCTCACATGCTCCAGTTCCGCCATTAGTGTATCCTAATGATCCTGGCTCGAATGAATTTGCTTCTTCACATGAAATCTCCATGTCTTCTACTTCATCAAACTCTGCCATTGGTGCTGGTAATACAGTAATAATCTTACTTGCTTCGATTGTTCTCTGACAATCATCTGTGTAAGTCCAGTTCACTGTAAGTGTTCCACCACACTCATCGTATGATCCACTTAACTCACCTTGAACTTCTCCTGAAATCTCACATGCTCCAGTTCCGCCATTAGTGTATCCTAATGATCCTGCTTCGTATGAATTCGCTTCTTCACATGAAATCTCCATGTCTTCTACTTCATCAAACTCTGCCATTGGCGCTGGTAATACTGTGATTATTTTCTTAGCTGTGATTGTTCTGTCACAATCATCAGTGTAAGTCCAATCTATATAAAGTGTTCCACCACACTCATCGTATGATCCACTTAATTCTCCTTGAACTGATCCTGAAATCTCACATGCTCCAGTTCCGCCATTAGTGTATCCTAATGATCCTGGCTCGAATGAATTTGCTTCTTCACATGAAATCTCCATGTCTTCCACTTCATCAAATTCAGCCATTGGTGCTGGTAATACAGTAATAGTCTTACTAGCTTCGATTGTTCTCTGACAATCATCTGTGTAAGTCCAGTTCACTGTAAGTGTTCCACCACACTCATCGTATGATCCACTTAACTCACCTTGAACTTCTCCTGAAATCTCACATGCTCCAGTTCCGCCATTAGTGTATCCTAATGATCCTGCTTCGTATGAATTTGCTTCCTCACATGAAATCTCCATGTCTTCTACTTCATCAAATTCAGCCATTGGTGCTGGTAATACTGTGATTGTTTTCTTAGCTGTGATTGTTCTATCACAATCATCAGTGTAAGTCCAATCAACTTCTAAAAGACCACCACACTCATCGTATGATCCACTTAATTCTCCTTCTACAGATCCTGAAATCTCACATGCTCCAGTTCCGCCATTAGTGTATCCTAATGATCCTGCTTCGTATGAATTTGCTTCTTCACATGAAATCTCCATGTCTTCTACTTCATCAAACTCTGCCATTGGTGCTGGTAATACAGTAATAGTCTTACTAGCTTCGATTGTTCTCTGACAATCATCTGTGTAAGTCCAGTTTACTGTAAGCGTTCCACCACACTCATCGTATGATCCACTTAACTCACCTTGAACTTCTCCTGAAATCTCACATGCTCCAGTTCCGCCATTAGTGTATCCTAATGATCCTGCCTCGAATGAATTTGCTTCCTCACATGAAATCTCCATGTCTTCCACTTCATCAAATTCAGCCATTGGCGCTGGTAATACTGTGATTGTTTTCTTAGCTGTGATTGTTCTGTCACAATCATCAGTGTAAGTCCAATCTATATAAAGTGTTCCACCACACTCATCGTATGATCCACTTAACTCTCCTTGAACTGATCCTGAAATCTCACATGCTCCAGTTCCTCCATTAGTGTATCCTAATGATCCTGGCTCGAATGAATTTGCTTCTTCACATGAAATCTCCATGTCTTCCACTTCATCAAACTCAGCCATTGGTGCTGGTAATACAGTAATGGTCTTACTAGCTTCGATTGTTCTCTGACAATCATCTGTGTAAGTCCAGTTCACTGTAAGTGTTCCACCACACTCATCGTATGATCCACTTAACTCACCTTGAACTTCTCCTGAAATCTCACATGCTCCAGTTCCGCCATTAGTGTATCCTAATGATCCTGCTTCGTATGAATTTGCTTCCTCACATGAAATCTCCATGTCTTCTACTTCATCAAACTCTGCCATTGGCGCTGGTAATACTGTGATTGTTTTCTTAGCTGTGATTGTTCTATCACAATCATCAGTGTAAGTCCAATCTACATATAAAGTTCCACCACACTCATCGTATGATCCACTTAATTCTCCTTCTACTGATCCTGAAATCTCACATGCTCCAGTTCCGCCATTAGTGTATCCTAATGATCCTGCTTCGAATGAATTTGCTTCTTCACATGAAATCTCCATGTCTTCCACTTCATCAAACTCAGCCATTGGTGCTGGTAATACAGTAATAGTCTTACTAGCTTCGATTGTTCTCTGACAATCATCTGTGTAAGTCCAGTTCACTGTAAGTGTTCCACCACACTCATCGTATGATCCACTTAACTCACCTTGAACTTCTCCTGAAATCTCACATGCTCCAGTTCCGCCATTAGTGTATCCTAATGATCCTGCTTCGTATGAATTCGCTTCTTCACATGTAACTTCCATGTCTTCTACTTCATCAAATTCAGCCATTGGTGCTGGTAATACTGTGATTGTTTTCTTAGCTGTGATTGTTCTATCACAATCATCAGTGTAAGTCCAATCAACTTCTAAAAGACCACCACACTCATCGTATGATCCACTTAATTCTCCTTGAACTTCTCCTGAAATCTCACATGCTCCAGTTCCGCCATTAGTGTATCCTAATGATCCTGGCTCGAATGAATTTGCTTCTTCACATGAAATCTCCATGTCTTCTACTTCATCAAATTCAGCCATTGGTGCTGGTAATACTGTGATTGTCTTACTAGCTTCGATTGTTCTTTGACAATCATCTGTGTAAGTCCAGTTTACTGTAAGTGTTCCACCACACTCATCGTATGATCCACTTAACTCACCTTGAACTTCTCCTGAAATCTCACATGCTCCAGTTCCGCCATTAGTGTATCCTAATGATCCTGCTTCGTATGAATTTGCTTCTTCACATGAAATTTCCATGTCTTCTACTTCATCAAATTCAGCCACTGGTGCTGGGTTAACTTTGATTTGTTGTCTTTCTGTGATTGTTCTGTCACAATCATCAGTGTAAGTCCAATCCACAAATAATAAACCTCCACATTCAGAATAAGATCCACTTAATTCTCCTTGAACTTCTCCTGAAATCTCACATGCTCCAGTTCCACCATTAGTGTATCCTAATGATCCTGCTTCGTATGAATTTGCTTCTTCACATGTAATTGTGATATTATCAATAGAATCAAACTCAGCCATTGGTGCTGGTAATACTGTGATTGTCTTACTAGCTTCGATTGTTCTTTGGCAATCATCTGTGTAAGTCCAGTTCACTGTAAGTGTTCCACCACACTCATCGTATGATCCACTTAACTCACCTTGAACTTCTCCTGAAATCTCACATGCTCCAGTTCCGCCATTAGTGTATCCTAATGATCCTGCCTGTACAGATGCAGCTTCTTCACATGAAATCTCCATGTCTTCTACTTCATCAAATTCAGCCATTGGCGCTGGTAATACTGTGATTGTTTTCTTAGCTGTGATTGTTCTATCACAATCATCAGTATAAGTCCAATCTACATATAAAGTTCCACCACACTCATCGTATGATCCACTTAACTCTCCTTGAACTTCTCCTGAAATCTCACATGCTCCAGTTCCGCCATTAGTGTATCCTAATGATCCTGCTTCGAATGAATTTGCTTCTTCACATGAAATCTCCATGTCTTCTACTTCATCAAACTCAGCCATTGGTGCTGGTAATACAGTAATTGTCTTACTAGCTTCGATTGTTCTTTGACAATCATCTGTGTAAGTCCAGTTCACTGTAAGTGTTCCACCACACTCATCGTATGATCCACTTAACTCACCTTGAACTTCTCCTGAAATCTCACATGCTCCAGTTCCGCCATTAGTGTATCCTAATGATCCTGCCTCGAATGAATTTGCTTCTTCACATGAAATTTCCATGTCTTCTACTTCATCAAATTCAGCCATTGGCGCTGGTAATACTGTGATTGTTTTCTTAGCTGTGATTGTTCTATCACAATCATCAGTGTAAGTCCAATCTATATATAGTGTTCCACCACACTCATCGTATGATCCACTTAATTCTCCTTCTACAGATCCCGAAATCTCACATGCTCCAGTTCCGCCATTAGTGTATCCTAATGATCCTGCTTCGTATGAATTCGCTTCTTCACATGAAATCTCCATGTCTTCTACTTCATCAAACTCTGCCATTGGTGCTGGTAATACAGTAATTGTCTTACTAGCTTCGATTGTTCTTTGGCAATCATCTGTGTAAGTCCAGTTCACTGTAAGTGTTCCACCACACTCATCGTATGATCCACTTAATTCTCCTTGAACTTCTCCTGAAATCTCACATGCTCCAGTTCCTCCATTAGTGTATCCTAATGATCCTGCTTCGTATGAATTCGCTTCTTCACATGAAATCTCCATGTCTTCTACTTCATCAAATTCAGCCATTGGTGCTGGTAATACCGTGATTGTCTTTCTAGCTTCGATTGTTCTTTGGCAATCATCTGTGTAAGTCCAATCTATATATAATGTTCCACCACACTCATCGTATGATCCACTTAACTCTCCTTGAACTTCTCCTGAAATCTCACATGCTCCAGTTCCCCCATTAGTGTATCCTAATGATCCTGCCTGTACAGATGCAGCTTCTTCACATGAAATCTCCATGTCTTCCACTTCATCAAATTCAGCCATTGGTGCTGGTAATACTGTGATTGTTTTCTTAGCCGTGATTGTTCTGTCACAATCATCAGTGTAAGTCCAATCTATATATAGTGTTCCACCACACTCATCGTATGATCCACTTAATTCACCTTGAACTTCTCCTGAAATCTCACATGCTCCAGTTCCGCCATTAGTGTATCCTAATGATCCTGCTTCGAATGAATTTGCTTCTTCACATGAAATCTCCATGTCTTCTACTTCATCAAATTCAGCCATTGGTGCTGGTAATACAGTAATGGTCTTACTAGCTTCGATTGTTCTTTGACAATCATCAGTGTAAGTCCAGTTCACTGTAAGTGTTCCACCACACTCATCGTATGATCCACTTAACTCACCTTGAACTTCTCCTGAAATCTCACATGCTCCAGTTCCGCCATTAGTGTATCCTAATGATCCTGCTTCGTATGAATTCGCTTCCTCACATGAAATCTCCATGTCTTCTACTTCATCAAACTCTGCCATTGGTGCTGGTAATACTGTGATTGTTTTCTTAGCTGTGATTGTTCTATCACAATCATCAGTGTAAGTCCAATCAACTTCTAAAAGACCACCACACTCATCGTATGATCCGCTTAACTCACCTTGAACTGATCCTGAAATCTCACATGCTCCAGTTCCTCCATTAGTGTATCCTAATGATCCTGGCTCGAATGAATTTGCTTCTTCACATGAAATCTCCATGTCTTCCACTTCATCAAACTCTGCCATTGGTGCTGGCTCAACTATAATTGTTTTTCTTGCTGTGATTGTTCTGTCACAATCATCAGTAAAAGTCCAATCTACATATAAAGTTCCACCACACTCATCGTATGTTCCACTTAATTCTCCTTGAGCTTCTCCTGAAATCTCACATGCTCCAGTTCCGCCATTAGTGTATCCTAATGGATTAACTTCATATTGGCTAGCTAACTCACAAGCTATAGAAATATCTTGTACATCGTTAAACTCTGCCATTGGCGCTGGTAATACTGTGATTGTCTTACTAGCAGTGATTGTTCTTTGACAATCATCAGTGTAAGTCCAGTTCACTGTAAGTGTTCCACCACACTCATCGTATGATCCACTTAATTCTCCTTGAACTTCTCCTGAAATCTCACATGCTCCAGTTCCACCATTAGTGTATCCTAATGATCCTGCCTGAACAGATGCAGCTTCTTCACATGTAACTTCCATGTCTTCCACTTCATCAAACTCAGCCATTGGCGCTGGCTCAACTGTAATAGTCTTTCTAGCTTCGATTGTTCTGTCACAATCATCTGTGTAAGTCCAATCTATATATAATGTTCCACCACACTCATCGTATGATCCACTTAACTCACCTTGAACTTCTCCTGAAATCTCACATGCCCCAGTTCCTCCATTAGTGTATCCTAATGATCCTGCCTGTACAGATGCAGCTTCTTCACATGAAACTTCCATGTCTTCTACTTCATCAAATTCAGCCATTGGTGCTGGTAATACTGTGATTGTTTTCTTAGCTGTGATTG
>NZ_CANLUG010000016.1:0-8311 GCF_947494225.1 uncultured Psychroserpens sp. | reverse complement strand
TATTGCCACAAACAAGCTAACGTACAGAGAGTATAAGTAAGTAGATAAATTGAGTTTGAGTGAGAATGAGCAATTGCACCTAACGTGTTTGTGTATGGTTAGTTGCGTGTTTCAGCAACTAATTTAGTAAACAAAAACGAACCTGAGGAAAATCCGTAGGATTTTCCGAGTACACACAAAACAAGCAATTAGCTATACACGTTGTTGGCAAATCGTTTTTTTTAGTATTAGAATGATTTTATCATTTGATAGGCCATTGCATCATTCGATTCTATTTTCGATTTATCTTCAATTATGAATCCATCGTTGTCCCAATAATTACAGAGAATATTAAGTGTGTCAATAAAAGCAATTGAAGAAACTGGAACATAATGTCCTTTTACAATTTGTCCTGCTCCATGTTGTTCAAGAATTGAAATCATGTCTCTTAAATCATCAAATTTCAGATTGCGTTTCGTTAATAAATTGGTAGTTGCTTTGTCTTTCGAAAGTAGGGTTAATAATTCCTCAGTATAAAGTTCTTTTTCACTCAAAGTATTTCCACTCACAGCACTTTTCATTGTTCGGTCTAAAACACTTTGAGTATCATAATTTTTCGGCTCAGATGCTTTTCTAATTTTAGTAAGAATTTTGGATTTTTTGATTGAAAACCTTATTGTTTTAAACATTTATATTTATAATTTTCTGATACTAATTTACGGTATCTTTTGGAAACTCATTTTGCTTTATATTCTGAGAATCATTTTTTTTCAAACTATCTATTTGATTTTGTAAATCATCTATTTGTATTAAATACTTTTCTGAAAGATTATTTTCAATTTCTTTTTGAATAGAGTTGAACTTAATTGTTAAAGCAACTATTGCTATTATTAATGATAAAACTGGTATTAATATTTGATTGAAGTTTTTTAACCAATTTAGAATTAGTTTGTTGTTTTCTTTGATGTACTTTTTACTTGCGAATGTTACAAGACCTTGCTGTGTTGAAAACACTTCATCAACGTCAACATTAGTGTACTCAATGTCTTTATTCAAGTACAACTCAGAAAGTATTACCTCTAGTTTTTCCCTATCACATTTTAATGATTTGCACAAAGTGTCAAAACCTACTCCTAACTTCCATCCTGATTCACCAGTTCCACTATCAAATTTTATTCTGCTTTCAGATAGTGACTTTAGAACTTTATGTCTTTTTCTATTATAATTCATTAAATGTTTGCCAACGTATTCGTGTATGGTTAGTTGCGTGTTTGAGCAACTAATTTAGTAAACAAATACGAACCAGAGGAAAATCCGTAGGATTTTCCGAGTACACACACAACCAGCAATGAACTATACACGTTGTTATGTACTGTTGCAACACAATAGAGTAAGAACGTGTTACCACAACCAATCTAAGGTAAAGTGAGCAAGAGTAAGCACATAAAGCAGTAAACGAGCTAACGCAAGGAATTTTGAGTAATCAGTTTTCGCCGAAATAAGCTAACGTAAAGAGAGTATGAGTAAGTTACAAGAGTGAGAAGTTGCAATTGTACCTAACGTGTTCGTGTATGGTTTCGTTGCGTCTGCACTAAGTTAGCAAATAAAGAGAGACCTTTTGTTCAGAAGCAACAGAAATTCCGATAGGAATTTCCGAGCAATGAACTATACACGTTGTTATATGCTGTTGCGAAACAGAAGAGTAAACACATATTGCCTCAAGGACGCTAGGAATAGGCGAGCAAGAGTAATCACATTTAGTTGTAAGTAGCTCACGTTTTGCTATTTGAGTAAGTACGTATTGCCACAAACAAGCTAACGTACAGAGAGTATAAGTAAGCAGATAAATTGAGTTTGAGTGAGAATGAGCAATTGCTTGTAACGTGTTCGTGTATGGTTAGTTGCGTTGGCTAGAACTAAGTTAGCAAAAGAAAACGAACCAGAGGAAAATCCGTAGGATTTTCCGAGTAATCATTGCACAAGCAATGAACTATACGCGTTGTTATATGCTGTTGCGAAACAGTAGAGTAAACACGTGTTGCCTCAAGGACGCTAGGGATAGGTGAGTATGAGTAATCACAGTTAGCCGTAAGTAGCTCACGTTTTACTATTTGAGTAAGTGCGTATTGCCAGACACTAGCTAACGTACAGAGAGTATGAGTAAGCAGATAAATTGAGTTTGAGTGAGAATGAGCAATTGCACCTAACGTGTTTGTGTATGATTTCGTTGCGTGTTTCAGCAACTAAATTAGTAAACTAAAACGAACCAGAGGAAATTCCGAAGGAATTTCCAAGTAGGCTAGAACTAGCAATGAATTATACACGTTGTTGGCAACTGGCTTTTATTTTAAATTTAGATATCTTTCCACGTATGAAGTTGGTTTGATGTTATCTAAAAGAAGATAGATTAAAAATGAATCACCTAAAGTCATACTTTGTCCATCTACAGTAATTTCTAATGCTCTATTTTCAAAAACAAAAGGTCTAAATCTTTTTTCATAGTCTAGAATTTTATGTGTTTCTTTTCTACTTAACCATTTCACAGGAATCCCTTTTGAATTAAATAACTCAATAAGTTTTTCCAAATTAATTGCAAGGTAAATTTTTACTCTGCCAAACAAAATGTCAAAAATGTTTTCTACGCCAAAAGGTTTGAAAAATATCGGTTCTTTTAAAGGAATACCAATCAGATTTACATAATCCACAATTATATTTTTTTCATAAATGTGTTCCACAATTCCTTTGAATAAATGCGGTGAAATAGGTCTTTTATTCTCTCGGTAAATACCGATATAAATTATTTCCTCAATTTCTCCATATGTTGAATTATTTTTCTTTGATTCCTCAATTAAATCTATTAAATATTCAAAATAGTATTCTTGTGGATTTGTTGATTCTAATATTGTGATTTTAGTATCGGAAAAAGGGTCAGTTCCTTCTTCTTTTTTTAGAAAATCCGTTGCTTTGACCCCTTTTTCCATTTGTTTCAAGGTTCTCTCTACTTGGTCAAAGAACTTTTTATTTTTATCGCTGTAATCAATTTTTGTAACATCAAAATCTTCTTTGGAAGCAGAATCTATAAATTCAAATACTTTTTCTTGAACTTCTCCTTCTTTGCATTCTACAATTCCAATTTCTCCACCTTTAATTAATAAAATATCTCCAATATCAATAAACGATGTCAAATCGGTTATTAGAGCAAAATTAATTTCATCTTGTTTATGAAAGTGTTGCACAGCTGTAAGAACAGAATCTAAATTAGTATTTAGTAAGTCTGGTCTGTTTTTATCACCGGAAAAAAACCTACGTGCTTTATAATAGTCTTTTTGGAAAACTTGCCAAGCAATAAAGTCTGCAAAATGCCGTAAAATTTTGATTTTATATTCGGCTAAATTGATATCTGATTTGATTTGTTGAATCAAATCTTTGTCTTTATCTCTTTTAGCTTGTTTTTCATTTTCTTTAAGAAGTTTGAGTTCTTTGAGTAGAGGAACTATTTCTTGAATTATTAAATCTTGACCTAGCCTGAAACCTTTATGGACTTGAGTAATAAATTCAGTTCTGTCTTTTTCAGTAATCTTCTCTGGATTTCTAAAATCAAGTGGTTTATTTTTAATTCCGTATTCGGCAATTAAATCAAATATTTCTTTTACTATTTTTTCAAATTTCTCCAATAATTTCGATTGTTTTTAGCTTGTTGCCAACGTGTTCGTGTATGGTTTCGTTGCGTCTGCACTAAGATAGTAAATAGGAGCGAACCCATTGTTCAGAAGCGACAGAAATTCCGATAGGAATTTCCGAGCAATGAACTATACACGTTGTTATATGCTGTTGCGAAACAGTAGAGTAAACACATATTGCCTCAAGGACGCTAGGAATAGGCGAGCAAGAGTAATCACATTTAGTTGTAAGTAGCTCACGTTTTGCTATTTGAGTAAGTACGTATTGCCACAAACAAGCTAACGTACAGAGAGTATAAGTAAGTAGATAAATTGAGTTTGAGTGAGAATGAGCAATTGCTTGTAACGTTGTTGTGTATGGTTAGTTGCGTGTTTGAGCAACTAATTTAGTAAACAAATACGAACCAGAGGAAAATCCGTAGGATTTTCCGAGTACACACACAACCAGCAATGAACTATACACGTTGTTATATGCTGTTGCGAAACAGAAGAGTAAACACATATTGCCTCAAGGACGCTAGGAATAGGCGAGCAAGAGTAATCACATTTAGTTGTAAGTAGCTCACGTTTTACTATTTGAGTAAGTGCGTATTGCCAGACACTAGCTAACGTACAGAGAGTATGAGTAAACAGATAAATTGAGTTTGAGTGAGAATGAGCAATTGCACCTAACGTGTTTGTGTATGAGTAGTAGCGAATTTATATTACTACCTTTCAGAAAGTAATTTACAAAATAAAAAAGAATAGCGATTTGAATTATGAACCAAATCGCTATTACTTATACACGTTGTTAGCAAACGTGCTACCAATCAATCAAATTTTTATTAAGCGGTTATCCACTTATTGTTTGTTTTTCTGAACATGTTCTATTACTCCAGATTGAAAACCGAGAAAGGGTTTTTCACTACCATATTTGGCAATAACAGATACTTTAACTGTGTTGCTGTTAAAATTATAAACCTGTGTCACAAAATTCGCCGTATCTGGTTCATGCCAATTAACTAAATAAATACCTGAATCTATTTTTGTTGATTTGTATGAATATGTTTGAGCTGGCTTATCTGAATTTCTGCCATTTATCCATTTATAGGTTAGTTTATCATCTGCAAAAGAAATATCTATTGCACCAGCATTTTGATACTGAAACATAAAACTTGTTCCATTTAAAAGGTGTTCTTCTTTATCTAAACTATTAGATGCTTGAGAGAAAGACATAAAACTATATGCCATAAAGGTTAATAAGAATGTTATTTTCTTCATTGCTAAAGTTTTAATGGTTAAAATTAATTTAATATGATACTGAAAGATGCTCCTGGAGTAACTACAAACCCTTCGCTTATTTCTACTACGATAACTGTATCAGAGTCAATTCTTAAATTAACAGAACTATTGTTAGTAGTGAAACTAGAAATGTTATGTGGCTCTGAAAAAGTATAATAATATCTATCAAATTTACCGTTTGGGAATACTCCAAAAACATCAGCTATATTTGCCCAAAATGGATCGCTTGGGTCTGCAATAAGGCTATATGATATAGTGCTCTCCGTAAAATCGATACTATACAATCCGTTTACGTCTCCTGCAGGTGTTCCGTTTTGAGCCAAGGCAGTTGCAAATTCTATTGTAGAATTTGATAGAGTAGCCATTTCATCATAAGCATCATCAGGTTGTCCAAATAAAGCTGGATATGTGCCTTCATCTTCACCTGGATCCTGTAGTGTATTTCTCATAGTCATATTTACCTCTTCATTAAGCGGTGTTGTTGGTGTAGAATTATCATCATCGCTATCACATGAAGTGAAAGTTAAAATACTCAATGAGGCCAATATTAATGTTCTATAAATTTTCATAAATTATTAATTTAGTGTTTAAATTATTTTGCGTGATATGTTTTAGAGACTTCAAAGCTATCTTCAAACCAATTCCAAAGTATAATCTTTCCATCTTTAACTTTAACTCTTAAGGCATAGGTGAATTCTTTAGTTTCTTTATTTGAGTTAGTCAATAGACCAATCATTTGTCCAAAATATGCAGCGGTATCACCATGAGAAATTGCATCAGTTGGTTCCCATTTTTTGGTTACAAAACCTGCTCCAAATGCAGGAAAAAACTCTTCAAGTATTGCCTTTTTTCCTTTCCATGGTCCCATCCATGGTAAACTAGAATCCCCAGCATTTTGCCATACCATATCGTCATGCATTAAGTTGGTCATTGTTTGCATATCACCTTTACCCATTGCGGCCATGTAGGCATTTGCAATGTCTAAAGTTTTTCGAGATTCTACAGCTAGTTTATCGGCTTCGCTCATAACGTTTACTTTAGTTGTTGTTTCTTCTGTTTTTAAATCGTCTTTTTTTGTCTTGTCACAGCTTACAAAAATTGAAGCTATAGCTAGACATACTATTAGTTTTTTCATTTTGCTATATAGTTAATTATTGTTTTAATTGTTTCATTGCTGTTCCCCAATCTTCTAAATGATATACTTCAATATCTTTTCCATCAATTATAGTGTGTATATCAATAGTCATGATGCTGAATGATTTTGTTCCATCTGTAGGTAAGCCCATAAAGTCACCATTTGGTGTTCCTGTAACAAGACTTCTCACAACAAATTTATTTCCTTCATTGATAATTTCTTGTGGTTCCCATTTTAAATCTGGAATTAACTTCCAAAAAAAGCCTAATTGTCCAATTAATTGTTCTTTGGATTTGCTTTCAATTGTACCTTTTGAAACAAAGTTGTCTGCCAAAATATTATTTAATACAACATCTGGAGTTGTTTCGGTATTTACTGTTAGTGCTTTTTCGTAAAATGCGTTTAATGCTTCTCTATTTGTCATTATCTTATCTTTTAAAGTTGATACAGCAAATTTAGACAGATCGAATGTTTTGTTAATGGTAATAAAAAGCCTAAATACTGTAAAAAAGGGAAAGTTATCATTTTGTGTATTCCGTTAATTCTACACCGCCTTTATTTTCAGACAATCGCTTTGTTTTATATTTTCTGGGATTCGATTTAATATATTCTATAAATGATTTCGAGCCTGGGAAATTTATATTATCAGTGTAGATATATGCTCCATTTTTTAATTTTGGCTCTAATATTTTTATAAGAGGAAGGTATAAATCATTCCAACCATCTAACAATAGGAAATCTATATTGTCTGGTGTGTTTTGTAATGTTTCCATTGCATCACCTATTCTTAGATCTATTTGATTATCAACATCAGCATCTATAAAATTTTGAAGCGCTTTATTGGCTTTAGAATCTAATAACTCTGTAGTGATAACCTGCCCATTATTTTGTTTTGCTGCTGCTCCTAAATAAATAGAAGAAATTCCAAATGATGTTCCGAATTCAATAATGTTTTTCGCTTTTTCACGTATGAGTAAATCATAGATGTATTCTCCTTGATCTCTAGTTATGGCGATATAAGCATTTTTCATATCGCTTGGTCTTAATTCTCTAAAAATCCCTTTTAAAGCACCTTTCATAATTGTTAACTTTTCTGAAGAAGATTCTTTATGGAGTTTATTAAGTGTTTTTAAAGTTTTTTCATTGCTAATTGTATGCATTTTTTTTGCTTTTAATATTTTAAGCAAAATTATAATAACCTCGTACTATTATTATGATAATAAAATGGAAAAAAACTGTAAAAAAGGGAAAAATTATTTTTGTGTTTTTCTGAATTGATTTGGAGAAAGTGAGGTGTTTTTTTTGAAGTACTTAAAAAAATTAGTTGGGTCATCAAATCCTGATTGATATGCAATTTCTGTAACAGACATCTCCGTATTTAATAAAAGATGTTTTATTTGTGTGGTTGCTATATCATCAATTAAAGACTTCGCAGGTTTATTAATAATACTCTTAACGATGTTATTTAATGTTTTAGGAGTGATTGACATTTGTTTAGCATAATTTAAAGCTGTTTTGTTTTCAATCCATTGTTGTTCAATCAAGTTCTGAAATATCAAAAATTGATTTAAATACTTACTATTAGAACTAATATTCTTGTCTTTTGTTTTTTCTCGATATAATTTTGATGTTAAGACTTGTAATAAACTCCTTTTAATGATCGAAGAATATTCATCTTTTTCGAGTAGTAATTCTGTCTTCAATTGCTTTAAAATAGTTTTAACTTCCAAATACATTGATTTGTTTAATTGAATTTTCGGAGATTCTAATAGTTCATTAAATAACTGTAATAATTTTAAGCCATCTTTCTTCCCAATATGTTTAATAATAAAGTCTTCAGTGAAAATCAATAGTTCACCATTTGCTTTACTTCTAATGAATTTATGAGTAACACCTTTTCTTAGAGAAAATACGGTACCTTCTTGATATGAATAATCTTTATAATCAATAGTATGAATTCCTTCACCTTTAGTGATAATAAACAATACATAGAAAGATACTTTGTGATGCTCAGTTTGTCTATGGTCGGTAGGAGTTCTCTCAAAAACTTCTTTAAGAGTTACTATGTCAAAAAATGAACTTGATGTTGACGAACCCTCGAACTTTATGGTTGGTGTATTTTTAATGAAAGTCTATTATTAGGTTATTCTGCATGTTTGCTAACGTGTTTGTGTATGATTAGTGGCGTGTTTAAGTAACTAATTTAGCAAATAAAAACCGAATAGAAAATCCGCGA
>NZ_CANLUG010000015.1:0-9214 GCF_947494225.1 uncultured Psychroserpens sp. | reverse complement strand
CCGCTGCCAATAGTCCAAGTTGAAGTGTCTAATAAGTTTTGCGCTTTAGTTAAAGAAGAACTCAATACGAAAGCTAGTAGAATAATAAGTAGTCTTAAATTCATATGTTGATGGCTTAAAAATTAATTGAAAATTTGTACGAATTTTCTTTGAAAATAAATATAAAAAACGACATTAACAATACTTCTTCTAAAAAAAATTAGTATTAAGTATTGATTTAAAGATGTTTACGCAAAAATCACTCTAATTATCACCATATACTCTATAAAGGATTATTTAGTGTTGTTCTTTCTAAATTGCGTTTTTATTATTCACTTCAATTCATACTAATGTTCCGCGTATATGGTTTTGTTACCCATTTTTTTTAAATCTTATGTTGCTAAAGGAAAAAGGATTGCTATTGAAGGGAAATTCTCCAACCGCTCTTGGGATGATAAAGAGGGTAAAAAGTATTACACTACTGAAATCATTTGTAATGAGTTATTGATGTTTTAAAACTATAAATGAGTAATAAAAAAAGGAAAACTTAAAGTTTCCTTTTTTTTATTACATCGACGTGTGATATAACAGGATAGTTAGAAATTAAAGTTTAAATAAACTTAAAAAGTAAACGATCAACTAACTCATAATATAACCGTCTAATGTTTTCGTGTTTTATGTAATTTTTCCGTGTACCATGTTTCATTTATAAACCATGCATTATTACAATTTGGTACGTTATCCGTTTTATAAAACTTAAAGAGCCTTGTCTTTTTTGCTTTTTCTTCTTTCGGTTTATCTAATGCACCTCCTCCGTAAGAGATATAGTTCAATGCGCTTAAAGTATCTTTGTTTAAAATTTGATAATTTTCTTCAACCGTCCATTTTTTGTGATATGCATTTTTATTCGTTCCAAAACTTTGAACCGTTAAAGTATCATTATGCACATAATAATTATCAAAATATCCATTTTTAAAATAGTCATTTTTGGCAGTTTTCTCTAAATATGTATTAGGCGCACTCCAAAAGAGGCTATCAACTTGAAAAGTGCATTTTCTTCCATTCTTATCAAAATAGAAACCTGTTCTCGTTTCTTTAAATTTACTATGCAATGGTGTAATTTCTATGTAAACTCCATTGGTATTTAATTGATGTGAATTTTCATCATTATAAACAGGTTTTTCAAATGCGGTATAGCCTTCTAAGTTAACCGAACTTGCACCACAACTTATAAGCATAAGCATAAGTACTAGTGCACCTAATAGAAAAAGTGAATGTGTGGACTTTCTTATTTTGAATAAAGTGACCATGGGTTTCTATTTCTATAAAATTGGAAAAACAAATTGTCTGGTGAACCATAATTAGTATTAAAATATGGTCCAGTAATTACATGTCTATGAATACCATTTTGAAACAAATCTTGTACAAATGCACCATTAAAACCTAATCTATATGTCTTGTCTTTATCTCTATATCCGAAATACATGCCTGCAAAAATTCTGCTTCCACTAGAGTAAGTATAATGTTTATTTTTTCCCCAAATAGGAGATTCGTAAGTTTTATCTCTTGTGTCGTCTTTTCCATCTATAGTATATTCTCCATTATACTCGTTCGAAGGAGGTTCAGATGTATATAAGTTAAACCCAAAAGAGTAATTACCAATACCTACTTCAGCAGCAGCCGTTCTATATTCATCTCCAGATAAAAACGCATCGTTTGTCATTTTAAAAGAAAAATCTCCTCTTTGATAACCTATAAACCAATTACCTTGAGAATGTTTACCTCCGTACAGCGTAGCTCCTAATGAGAACGCTTGCCCATTTTTATTATCATAAATGGTGAATCCACCCCCAATATTTGATCCTCCTTTTCCAATTGATCCTCCTACAGAAAAAGAAAACCCTTTACTCTTATATCCTACACTTCCGGAAAGTCCAAAGTTAAACCCTCCTGTTCCAAAAGCTATAGAGGGACTTAAACTAAAGGAAAAATCGCCTATTGGGATACTTACAGCAGGTAAAAAGCTAGAAGCAACACCTGCGGCCACAAATCCCCAAAACTGTCCCATACTCATGACGGCGGGAAACATTCCGGGAGCAGCAATTCCTCCCAATGCGCCAGTTAAAGCACCACCTAATACAGACATAGCGAAACCTCCCCAAGACCAATCGCCAGTAATAGCTGCGTTAATTATATACGCTGCAGCTCCAGCAGTTGCACCAATAAGTGCTGCAACACCAACAATTGCCCAGAAAATTTCTCCACTTGGGTCAATATGAGTTAAAGGATTATTCCAGACATAACCATAACGATTAAAGTTTTGAGAATTGTATGGATCTTGAATATAACTATCTGGCGATAGAAAACGACCTAATTGGGCGTCATACATTCGTCCATTCATGTGTATCAATGAAACCTCAAAGAAATGCTCATGACCTGTAAACCCTCGCCCTATTAATGAGTCATGACTAAATTCTGCAAGCTCATTATCTTTCTTAAATGCATCTGTTTTACCCCAAGCACCAAATTGGCGCTCTTCTAATATGTTGGCCGAGCTATCTGAAATAGCAAGAATACTTCCCAAATAATCTCTATGTAAATACACATATTCATCAATATCAGTTCCACCTGACATACCGCTGGTCTTTATATACGCTAAAGGTGCGGTATAAGCATTACCAGCTATATATGTAATGATCTTGGTGCTTCCATTTATATTATCATGCACCATTTCAACAGGAACGATACTTGAATACTGCTTATGATATTGACGCTGTGTTTTATCTTCTTGAAGCCCTCCATAAAAAGCATGATTACGCTTCATTAATGGTCCGTATTCAAAACTTACGCGACCTTTTTCATTTTCCGAAATCTCAATGGGTTTTTTAAAAGCATTATAAGTAATCTGTTGCAAATTATGTTGTTGGTAATAGATATCTCCTTGATTGTTTAAGTCAATATCAGCAAGTTGATACATGTTACTACTGGCATAATTATAATCACCAATAGATGAATTATTAGTGATACGCCCTCTATCATCGTATTCTTTTACATTTGATACGGGAGCATCAACTTGTGTTAGTCTATCTAAATTGTCATGCGTAAAGCTTTCATTCCAATTGGAGAAACCATAATTTTTTCGACTATTTAAAATGCCTCTTTGAGCATCAAAGCTATAATCCATTTTTAGAGCTTGAGCACTACCTGTACCAGCGTCTTCCTTGTCTAAAATATGCGTTAAAAACCCATATTGGTCGTATTGCTTTGTTTTAACAATACCATTTCCTAATTCGATATTTAATGCCTGACCTCTAGCGTTTTCATCATTTATTTTCCAAATTAAATTGTTTGAGCTAAAATCTCTTATTTCTGTTCGAACACCGGCTGCATCATATATATTCTTTACTTTAACATCACTATTGGTTCCAGAACCTAAATGATTAGAAATGTAATTTTCACTTTCTATTCTTCCGAAAGGATCAAAGGTCAAACGCTTTTCAAAATTTCCAGTTTCAGTGGTTTCCTGAATTCTACTTAAACGCTTGTAAGTATCATAATAATAATTATAAGTGTAGCTAGAGTAGGTGTCACTTCTATTGTTTGATCCATTAATAACATTCAATAATTTGGTGGTCCCATCGTATACATAATTGAGTGTTAAGTCTGTTTCATCTCCATCAACTGTTTTCGTATTTAAACGACCTAGTGCATCATATGTATATGTTGTTGTGCCTTTTGGTGTGGTTTCTTCTAAAACTTCACCTAAAATATTGTATTGATAGGAATATGTTCCTGCAGAAGAATCGGTAAGAGAGGCTTTTCGTCCCCAACCGTCTATGGTGACTGATACAACATGACTGCCATAGTTAGCAGATTTCATGGCTCCATTACCATGATATTGATAAGTAATGGTTCCACCTAAGTCTTGTAAAGTAGTGATATTTCCTACAGCATCTTTAGTGGTGGTTACCGTTTTAGTGCCGTCATCTACTGTCGCCGACAATCCATTATATGATGTATTTATAACTTTCCCGTTAAATAGGGTGTTAGATATTGGTCTACCATATTGATCATAGTACACCTGATTCCATTGTGTTGCGCTACCAGTGCTAAAATAAGGTTCACTTTCTCTCGTTTGTCGTCCTGCAGCGTTATACTCAAAACGCTTTTGAACCCATTTATTGTTAAGGCTTAATTTTTTGTTCTGAACTACCCAGCCAAAGGAATTATAATAGATTTTTTCATCTTGACCTTCAGGATAATCTATCGATTTTGTTAAACACAAGCCTAAGCCAGAAACGTTTTCGGTATTATAGGCATATTTAGTTTCTTTACCTAAGTAATTGGTTTCTTTTAATAGACGTTGCCAGGCATCATACTCGTATGATGTCGTTTGTCCGTAAGGTGAAGTCGAAGACGTAAGAACCCCCAGTGTAGCATTATATAGGTGAGTCGTTTCTAAGCCAAGAACATCAGTGCTTTTAGTCATATAACGACCACTTGAGTCATAGTCAAATTCTTCAACTCTATTTGTAATACCCGTACCGCTAATCGTTTTTCTTGTAGTATTCCCAAATACATCATACAAAAAGTTCTCAGTAAGCCAAGGCGTGCCATTACCTTTCTTTTTAGTTTGCGTAACTAGATTATTGTTATATGTAAGTTGTACTTCTGAATTAAAGGTATTTCCATTAAGCGTGCTTGTTTCTGTTCGTTTTGTTGGTCTACCTATGTGATAATACTCATTAGTTGCCGAGATATTGTGTGAGTACAAATAACTTATAGTTTTAGAACCACCAGTAAATGTTGTGCTAATGCTTAATGGGTTTTTGTAACTATCATAGGTGTAACTTTCGGTAGAACTTATGTTTTGTAAACCATCTTCTTTTTGAATTTGCGTTGGCATATTGATAAAAACCTTGTTGGAAAGCAGTTGAGTAGAATAGGTGTAAGTTGATCTATTTGCAAAATTTGAAGATGGATAACTTGATGGTGATGTGGATACCCATTGTTGTGTTACGGCACCTCGTTTTTGCATATCATGTTTAGATACATTCCAAAGTTGGGCAACACCGTCACCAAACCAGTTGGTTTTTTTAAATTCTTTGAACCCTAAGAACCCAAGTCCTTCGGCATGAGAAACAGCTCCTAAATATTGGAATAATTGCCTTTGAACATAACCCGAACCTGTATTTTTTGCCTCTTTCACTACTTTAAATGAAGGGGCTATATTAATATTTACAAAAGGGTAGTTTTCGTCGTAATCTGGTGAATACGTATTGGAAGGGTAAGGCAACCCGTCATCTTCGCCTATACGTTCATAAAAAATGTCGGTTACTACGCCATTATTTGTAATCTTATTGAGTGAAGTATCTTTTTTATTATCTCGATTAAAAACATAGGTGTGGACATTATTTCCATCTATATATGCATATTCTAAATTACTGTTAGTGGCTTTTGCTTCTAAAAATAAAGGAATCCCAAATTTTGTAACGCCATTATTTGTTGCCAAAGAGTTGGTTGTTAGCTGAAACGAAGGCGTACTCTCATTGCTATTATGTGTGTTTGTATATAGCATTAATCTATCACTAACAACATTGTAAGATGAATATGGGGAGACCACTTCATGTTTTAAAATATCTGATTTACCATCTCCATTATAATCTTGTGCTATATAATGATATTCATATAATGGATTTTCCATAGGAACTCCATTGACAATCTCAATTGGATTATACCAAGGATGGTCAGTGTCAACATAGTTTTCTGTATACGTCACTCCAATATTTTTCGAGTAATAATAAATATTGTTGCCTCTAGATAAATAAAAACGCCAGGTTGAGCTATTATTAGCAGATGGTTGAGCGAAGTCGGTTTTGCCATCTCCATTATAATCTCCAAGCAATATTGGTTTGTCTTCATCTATATAACTATTAGATAAATAAGCAATCTGAACCAATTGATTTGAAGCGTTCATTGAATATACTCTTACTAATCCATCACGAATATGCATTAAATCTGTTTTACCGTCTCCATCGAAGTCTACACCAAATAGCTTATCTGTGCTATCTTGAATACGATGTGCCAATGAGCCTATATTAACAGCAGTTGTACTGGCTGTACGTTTTAAATCGACAAAATATACTTCAGAATTTCCTTGAGAAACGGTTTCATTCCCACAAACGCACTCATCATAATCATCCCAATAATCATATTCCCATTCACATACTTCTCTATAGTACTTTTTTGGAATAGCCAATACATCTGTTAATCCGTCACCATTAAAGTCTCCACTGATATAAGATTTCGGAATTTTTCTATAATCATTATTTGACGGAGGGTCACAATCAAAATCGCCAACAGGTCCAATTGGGAAATTAACAAATTTATCATATTGAAGTACTGGTCCATAAGCTGCCATTGCAAACGTTCGAAAACGTGCAGTAGAATTTGAACTATTTACTGTTTCTCTAACATTTGTAACCCCTTGTTGGGATAGGATTTTACCATTCCAAGATAGAATTGTACTAGCAAAAACTTGATCGAATTTTTCAACATTTACGGAGTATCCTATTGAAATTCCGGAGCCATAATCGTCAAAAATATCCATAAAAACATTTAATTCATTTCTGGCATTTTTGTTATAGGTTATAAAATCCATTTTCCCATCTCCGTTAAATTCACCAACGGCCAATGCATCACTATTGTAATTAATACCAGGATATATGTCTAAAGTATTACCATCTCTTGTGACACCACTAGAGGATGATTCATAAGTGAAAGTTATTGCTGGGAAAGACTGATTAGCACTGTTATATTCGCGAATTGACGACACTCTTTGATAGCCAAGAGAAGTAGTATTATGCGATAATTGATACTTTCTATATAATTGATTGCCGCCTTTAACTTCAATACGATCCAAAATATTGGTGCGTTTAAAGGTGAGACCTTTGATGTAAGAAAGTTCAGGACGTGTTCTTGTTTTGTAATAAAAATAGATGTCATTAGGTGGTGTTGTACCTGTTCTTGAACCGTATTTAATTCTATTAATACGAAGTAAGTTATTACTTTGAGAGTAATTGTATTCTATATAATTACCTTGAGGATCTTGTCGTTTATACAATGCCCATTCTAATCGTCCACGAGAAGAACCTCCATTACCATACCATGCACGTGTACCATCAGGATAGAACACTATAAAATAGGAAGGTCCATAAGAAGATCCATAAGGTGATGTTCCGTATGCTTTGATTTTAATATTCGAATAGTTTTCGGTTTGATACTCTGAACCACTCGAACCATAGCTCCCAGATTTTATCATTAAGCGTTGTCCATCTAATGCAAATCTGTCACTGCTATCAAAATCCACCGGATCAATTAATCCATCATGGTGTTTTGTAGCTGGGATTCTAGTAATTGTTGATAAACCAGTAACATTCCATCCCCATCCTGCGAGACCATTAGATGCTTGACTGCTAAAAGAAATACCAATATTAGGTGCTACATCTTTTATCCCAGGTGGCAAATTAATAGGCACGTTATAAGTAGCAGCTCCACTTAGTGACACTGCAAATTCACCAGGTGTCGTTCCTGCATATCCAGATGATGTAGTGCCTCCTGGAGGCGGGTCAATAATTTCAAAACATTCTCCTGTTATTTGATTACATAAACCATCACAATCTGCGCAAGGGTCTAACTCGATACAATCACCTGTAGAAGGATCGATTAAACATGGTTCTTTTGAGGAGGTCTTAGAGACAGATGCCTTTTGATTTTTACTCGTATTTATTTTCTTAAAATCCATCTTTATCTTGTTAGAAGGATCTTCCAAAAGAGAATTAGGAGTTTGTGCAAAACCAACAAATCCTATAAAAAATAATATGAAGCCTATAAAGTAATTTCTTAATTTCATTTTTTGAGTTGTTTAGTTTTTGATGATTTGTTCCGTTTTTACTGTCCCATTAGTAAAATGCATATGAATATGATAGGTTCCAGATGGCATGTCACTAATGTTTAGCTCTATTTGATTAGTAGGATTATTAATATTGATTCTTCTAACGAGAGCACCACTAGATGTATAAATATTAATGGAGTTTGTTAAATTGTAATCCTTACCTGAGAGTTTAATGGCAATTTTCCCATCAGTTGGGTTAGGATAAATGGTATGCTTTACATCTGTTAAATTTGTATCTTCTTTTGTTTCTTCACCAGGTAAAGGCACATCTGTTTGTTCTGCCACAACAACACCTTCTTCTTCCATTTTTACGCCTTCTTCGTTGATCATTCTACTTTCAGGAGCTACTGGCGAGCAGAAGCCCTCTTCTTCACAGTAGAAGCGTTGTTTTTGGTTTCCTGCAAGATCATAACTGAATATTAACTTTGAATCTGGATTAATACTTAGTAATTCTTCAATTGGTAATTCATTACCATCAGCATATTCTATTCGGGGATTACAGTAATATTGTATGTCGTTCGTGTTTGTGTCATTAGATAAATAAGCGCGATGTCTTACTTGAGAGACGGTGTTATGAAACTTATAATCTCTTAATTCCTGAACTTCTTCACCTGTTACACCATCATATATACGCCCTAAATTAGCTGTTCCTGCATAGCCATATTCGTGAACATAACCTACTAGCAGATACCATCTGTTAAGTTTTGGTAAATCTCCGGCAAAAAAATAAGGGTCATTAGGATGGCTATAATCACTAAAATTACCATCAAGAGGAATACTATTATAATATCCATTACCATAGGCATTATACCCAAAGAACGTCATGCCATCATGAGAATTTGTTTTTTTAATCCAAACTGAAAAACGAACAGGACGATGGTAAAAAGGATAGCCTAAAAGAATATTGTAAGAATCCCAACCACCATTAGGCCCATTATCTCCATCAGATTTTGATTTCCAAAGTAACGTTTCTTCGCCCACATGATTTTCACCCCATACTCTTTCGTTTTCTGCTTCAGACCCATAATTATTAAAATAGATTACGCCCCAATCGGAGGAGCCTTCGGTCCAATAAGATGTATTTAATATATTGGTGTTATAATTTGTACCGTTCAAACCAAGTAAATCTGCAAGGGGAGGCTCATTACCATCAACCATTTCTGCTCTAGGCGCATAAAAAAACTGTCTATCGGATGTATTAGTGTCATAATACAAATAAGCTCTATGTTTCAATTTTGTGGTTGTTGGAGCAAACTTAAAATCTGTAATATTGACAACTTT
>NZ_CANLUG010000014.1:0-26597 GCF_947494225.1 uncultured Psychroserpens sp. | reverse complement strand
GCATCTTCATTAGTGATCACATATCTGTATGATAAGTTTTCAGCACCAGGATTCTCATGAATGATTACTAAAGGATCAGCTTGAGAGTCTACACAAATCACGGCTTCAGTATCACCATTAAACGATGTTGTATTATTAGGATTCCCAGTAGCCACAAGATCAATAGCAACAGTACCACCATCCGCAGCTTCACGAATTACAGTTACGGCATTATCAGAGATATCCGAACATTCAGCAGCATTAAGATCACTAAGCGGTCCGCCAATAAATGACGCTCCATTATCGGCCATTCCTCTGTATGACCAACCCCAAATCTGACAGGTTCCAACACCAGCTCCATTAAGATCGATAGTAGCCGAAGGTGATATTGCTAATATTTCCGAAGCATCTTCATTAGTGATCACATATCTGTATGATAAGTTTTCAGCACCAGGATTCTCATGAATGATTACTAAAGGATCAGCTTGAGAGTCTACACAAATCACGGCTTCAGTATCACCATTAAACGATGTTGTATTATTAGGATTCCCAGTAGCCACAAGATCAATAGCAACAGTACCACCATTCGCAGCCTCACGAATTACAGTTACGGCATTATCAGAGATATCCGAACATTCAGCAGCATTAAGATCACTAAGCGGTCCGCCAATAAATGACGCTCCATTATCGGCCATTCCTCTGTATGACCAACCCCAAATCTGACAGGTTCCAACACCAGCTCCATTAAGATCGATAGTAGCCGAAGGTGATATTGCTAATATTTCCGAAGCATCTTCATTAGTGATCACATATCTGTATGATAAGTTTTCAGCACCAGGATTCTCATGAATGATTACTAAAGGATCGGCTTGAGAGTCTACACAAATTACGGCTTCAGTATCACCATTAAACGATGTTGTATTATTAGGATTCCCAGTAACCACGAGATCAATAGCTACAGTACCACCATTCGCAGCTTCGCGGGTAATTGTTATGGCCTGTTGAGATACATCAGAACAGTTGGCATCTCTCAATGCTTGTAAAGGGCCTCCACCAAAAGTAGCTAAAGCACCATCAACACCTCCAAGTCCAGAATAACTCCAACCCCAAATCAGACAAGTACCTACACCAGCGCCATTTAAATCTATGGTGTTACTATCTGTAATGTTTAATATTGTTTCTTGCGGACTATTATCGGTAATAACGTATAAGTAAGAGCGTGTAGCATCTGTAACGTGATTTACGACAATTGGATCTGCTTGGTTATCTACACAGATTACGGCAGATAAACCGTCTGAACCAAGGCTTGTTGTATTATTAGGATTACCAGTAGCAATACTATTAATTTGTATGGTTCCTGCATCGGCGTCTCCCCATGCACCTGGGCTTCCTCCACGAGTGCCTCCAGTAGTTACTACACCAGAAGTAGACTCTGGCGAGCATGTAAAAGAAATAGACGCAGTTGTACTATTCCATCGTCCTGAATTTACACCTTGATTGATTCTGAAGGTACTTGTTCCCCAACGTACATAATCTCTTAGTTGATCAGGATTACTACTGCTGAATGTAGCACCTGTAAATAAGATTAAAGTACCGTTTCCATTTGTTTGTATGTCATTCCATGTTAAGGTTATGGCATCTCCAGCAGCTAGTACTGTGCTCTGAGCAGTTAATGAACCCACAGAGTCGTATCGAAACCCATCAGTACATAATTGATAATTTGCAATATCTACCGATTGATCACCTATGTTCGTTATTGTTAATTCTTGCGAGCTAGGATTTAAATTAGTGAAGACAGGATCTGCCTGAGCACTTACATTTGCAATTTGTCCTATAAAGAGGAAAAAGAGCAATGCTTTAATTTGTAGTTTTTTCATCATTCAATTTTTTTTGTGATTAAAATGTGTTAATAATTTGATGATGCAAATAAAACTAGGAAAGCCTCCTTAATACAATTAAATTATAGTGAAGCGGAAAAATGGGCTTTAAAGTGGAATTGTTGAAAGTATTGAAAACATTGAAGTTCTAGTGGTTTTGAAAGGAACAAGTAGTACTTCATGTTAATTATAAAGTTCCATGTGCTGTTTAATGATTTAAAACGATTGTAGACAATTTAATTGGTGTGCTTTAATTAAAAAAGGCATCAATTTAATGATGCCTTTTAGGTTGGTTACTTAAAATAAGTAGGTCATGTCATTTGGGGTTAATTCCAGAACGTAGAACCGAAATCGTTGGCTTCGCCATTAAAATTATATGGAGAGCCATTTTGTAAAAAATTAGTTGCATTATCCCAGCGTCCTGCAGTTACGGCTTGATCCACTCGTGCTTGGTTTGCAGCTCCCCATTGTACATAATCAACAAGTATATCGGGATTTGTAGAACCAAAGGTATTAGTAGAAAAAAGGCTTAATCCGTCTGCCGTAGGATTAACATCATACGATAATGTAATGCTTTGATTTGGGTTTAAGTTTGTTGAACCACTGGTTGCATTGGAAACTTGAACATAGGTACCAGGGCCTAAGCACAACCAATAATCTCCGACGTCAATAGAAGTTCCGCCAAGATTGGTTAAACTTATTTCGTCTGTAGTTGTATTTACCTGAGCGATTTTCACAATACCAGGCGTATTATTTACTACAGTTGTTCCTTCCCAAAATGCTCCACCAAACTGATTAGCTTGACCATTAAAATTGTATGGAGAACCATCTTGGACAAAACTATTAACATCATCCCAACGACCTGCAGTGACTGCTTGATCTGCTCTGGCCTGATTGGCAGCGCCCCATTGTATGTAATCTAGTAAGATTTCTGGATTTGTAGAGCCAAAAGTGTTATTAGAAAAAATACTCAGTCCGCCTGAAGTAGGGTTAACATCGTAAGACAATGTTATACTTTGGTTTGGGCTCAGTGCTGTAGTCCCACTCGTTGCTGTTGAAAATTGAACATAGGTTCCAGGCCCCAAGCAAAGCCAATAATTGCCAACATCTTTTGATGTGGTGCCTAAGTTTGAAATAACAACCTCGTTGGTATCAGTGTTTACTTGAGTAATTCGAATAATGCTTTGGTCAACTTCTACGATAGTATTAGTATCGTCATCTGAACTACAGCCCATCATTAAAGCTGTAAGTGTTAGTAATAAAAAAACGTTTTTCATTTTCATTGCTTTTAAAATTTGTTTAAATAATTTAATACAGCAAATAACGCTTAGATAAGGACTGTCTAGCAACTAAATAAGTGTAAAGCGGAAAATTGAGCATTAAAAATGAATTTTTTTATGTGCATTTCGTTTTGTTCGGATTTATAATTGGATATGATAAGTGGCATGAAATCCGAAGTAAAAATTACCATCTCTAAAATTGAAATTTTGTGCAGTTTGAGTGATGAATGCGTCTTCTGTAAATATTTGATTATTGGTCATTTTAAATTGAAGTAGTAAATCACTTACTTCCCAATTTACACCTAATGCAAAGGCGCCATAAGTATCAAGAGATTTTAAAGGGTTTATAACATAATAGTATTCTGAGACCAAAGCAACATGATTATTGAGTTTATATCTAGGACTAAAGCCAACTGCAAAGTGATTGTGATCATCAATGCTAAAATTAGACGATGTACGATGTATGAAAGTAGGCGAAATTTGAAATGAAAAGTTTCTAGAAAACTTTCTTGAAATAAGTACTTGAGTTGTGAACGCTAGTTTTTCCCCAAAATTAGTTCTTCGTTCAATACCTTTTATAGATCTTGTTCTGTAAGTGCCTGCTTGTAACAAGGTAATGCCAATTGGGCTTCCTTTTTTTGTTGTACTCTGTTGTACTAATCTGTATTTTAAATACGAATCAAAAATACCATTAGGGTTTCCAGAACCGAAGCCAACAGTTAATCGATCTGATATGCCATAGTCTAAACCAACTCTAGTGCACATTCTGTCTGCAATAAAAGAATTACTACTTTCTTGAGGTACATTCCAATAGCGACTCATGAAAGAAATTTCTAAGGTGTTCTTTTTTCGAGTTTCAACAGAATGACCAATAGAAATTCTAGTGCCTTTAAAAGTAGACATCACATAGCTTGATGTTTCTATGTCTTCATTTGCTAATTTATCCAATAGATTTTGGGATGATAAATGAGCAGAGATACTTAGGAAAAGTATACAATAGATGACTTTACTTTTCATGTGGCTTGTATTTAAAATTAAAGGTAACTTCTATCTTTTTTGAAATATTTGGAGATAATAATGCTGGGATATTAATATTATAGTCTTCTATTAATATTTCTAGGTTTCCATCAATACTATAATTTTCATCAATTTTAGATATTTTGGCTTTTATCTCGACGGGCTTGGTGATGTTTTTTAAGGTAAAATCACCTTTTATTATTCTGGTTTGTTCGGTTGTAATGGAGGGGTCAAAATCTACTATTGTTCCACTAAAAGTGGCTTCAGGATATAGATCAGATTCTATATAGCTTTCGTTAAAATGTTCATGCATGAGTGACTTTTTAAAAACAAATGCGCGCATTAAAATTCTAACCGCCACTTCATTTGTTTTTATATCGAAAATGCTTAATGCTTGGTTATTGGTTGCCTGTATGTTTTCGACAGAGGTATATGAGAAAAACGATACTTCCCCTTGGCGTTCAATATATTCCTCCTTACTTGGAGTTGTAGAGCTGAGATTAATAAAAATAAGAAGAATTAATAGTAAAGTTTTATTCATGAATTCCTATTTATAAGATAATACAGTTTAATAAGATAACGTCCATTAAATGTCCTTTTAAAATCCCTTTTATTTTGACCTTATCACCAACCAAGAGATTAGGGATTTTTTTAGCTTGATCATTTTGTAATTCACACAAAATATAAGTGTTGTTATGTCCGTCTGTTAAATACAAAGTATATACATTGTTTTTATACATTATTTCCTTTAAAACACCGTCAACTTCAATCGCTTTTTCAATAAATTTACCTAGAGAATTATTTTTGTATTCAAAAATCAACTCATTGGTTGATAACTGTTTGATAGTTCGTTTTTCTATGGTGTTACTATCACCAGATTTTGATATTAAATCTGAAGCTATTATAGCAACCGAGACTAATAAAAACACGATTACAAAAATTTTATCTAAATACCGTTTCATCATAATTTTAATTAATTATTAAGTCTGATTTCTATGTTTAAGAGTTGACTTTATTATTAATGATTATTATAAAAGTATGTAATTAAACTACTAAAAAAACGTCTACAGTATCACAAAATAACCGAAACGGAAAATTAAGCTCTGAGCTGGAATTTTGAGCTTTGAATTTTAAATGTTTTGATTATCTAACGTTTAAATTAGTGGTATAAATTATATAACCTTACAAACCAACAATGAAAAATTATAGAATTTATATTCTGATATCAGTTGTTTTTAGTGTAGTATACATGTTATCTTCTTTTGTAGCAGTACAGATTATCTCTAAAAATAGTACAATATTACTTCTAGAACATGAAATTGATTCAGGTAGAAGAAGAGCCAAAGAAATTTCTTTAATTAGTTCAAAAGCATTAGAAAATAAAGTAGAAAAACAAGATTTGGTATTAGCTATTCAAAAGAGTATTGAAGATGTTAATGACGAAATTTCTTTTTTGTCGGTCATAGATTGGTCTGGTAAAATGGTTTGTTATCCAGATATCACTAAAGTAGGTACTATAGATACCAAAAAAAATGCAATGATATCTAATATCAAAAACGAAATCTTAGTTGAAGATTTATATAAATTTATTGACAATTATGATTTAGACGAAGAAGGCTTAAATGCTTCGGAAATAATACGTCTTGACCCAATAGCTAATTCAGATTTAATTGTGGCTACTCATATTAATTTAAAGAATTTCATTAATAAAACAGGTCATTTTAAGAGTAGCTATTTTATAGTTTTTATCATATTAGGGCTTTTAGTCTTGATACTTCTATTAGGAATTACGAGATATTTAAGCAGTTATTATTATGAAGCGTTAGAAAAACGTTCTTCGCGACTAGAAGATGGAATGCTTAATTTATCAAAGCTAAATGTGTCATTAGAAAATTATCAAAAGAATATTGCAATTATAAAGGAAAAACAAGCTAAGGATGAGATTGAAGCATTTGAAAAAGAAGATGAAGAAGATGTAAAAGAATTCCCGAAGAAACGATTACTTACTTATATACGAAATGAACTGATGCCAGTTTCAATTGAAGATATTTCCTATATCTACGTAGAGAATACAATCACCTATATAGTGAGAAAAGATGGCAAACGTTTTACAGCGAATGATAGCCTTGATCAAATCTATTCTTCGTTAGATGATAAGTTGTTTTTTAGAGCTAACCGACAAATAATTGTTTCAATTTATGCCATAGATAAGATTATAAAATTTGGTAATAGTTCTCTTAAAATTGAAACCAAACCAGCCTCGGAAATTGATATTGTTATTGGTAAAAATAAAGCCTCTTCATTTAAACAATGGCTAGATTTGTAATACAGTTTTTAAATTTTTTAAAATTCTGATATAGTTTTGATTGTTTAAAAATCAAAACTATATATTTGTTGAAACCCTGATGTATCCTGTATGTGACAGATAGATGACATTTAAATGTCGTGTCAAAGACCGAGAATACGCCATAGATTTGTTTCAATAAAAATGACCAAAATGAAACAACGTACACTTAAAGAAAATTTAGTATACCAACGAAAGTTGAAAGGATACACGCAGGAAGAACTTTCTCATCAAACGGGAGTTACCGTTCGTACAATTCAACGTATTGAAAAAGGCGAAGTACAACCACACTTGCAAACTGTAAAATTGCTAGCAGAAGGTCTAGAAATAGATGTTAATGATTTATTGGTTTTAGATAACCCTAACGAAGAAACTGTGAGAAGAAAATGGATGATGTTAATTCATGGTTCTCCATTTTTTGGATTACTTATACCATTTGCAAATGTTTTGATTCCAATATTTATATGGGTGAGCAAGAGTGAAGACAATAAGGTTTATGATGAACATGGTAGAGCTGTTATTAACTTTCACTGTACCTTAAACCTAATGTTAATCGTATCACTGTTAATGTTTTTTCCATTTCCTGGATTTAATTTCTTTGGAACAGGAGCCGTATTTCTTTTTGGTATTGTATTTAGCATTAAAAGCTTAATGTCTGCTTTAAACAAAGGGACTTATTACTACCCACTTTCAATTCCATTTTTAAAACCAAAAAGCAAGGTTTAATCTTTTTAAAATTTCATTTCAAATGTTAGGATTATTAGTAATAATAGTAATCTCATGGGTGCTCTTGCATTTCATTGAGAAAAAGAACTTAAATGTTTTAGGAATTATTCCGAATAAAAATCGAACTGTTCAGGTTGTAATGGGCTTTATAATGATAAGTTTAATATGTCTTTCAATGATTTATATTGAAACGCAGATAAAGTCAATTACTTGGGAAAAACAAGTGGTTAATTATAAGTCAATAGGCAACGCATTAATCTATCACCTTAGATCAGCTTTAACGGAAGATTTAGTTTTTAGAGGTGCCCTTTTTTGTATATCCTTATAAGTAGAATTGGAAGTAGGCGGGCAATTTTGATGTCTGCGCTTGTTTTTGGGGTTTATCACATCTTTTCTTACGGAATGACTCAAGATAGAATCGTTCCCATCATATATGTTATTCTAGTTACAGGATTTACCGGTTTTGTGTGGGCTTATGCATTTCATAAAACCAAGTCAATTATGCTTGGTTTGGGGCTTCACATAGGCTACAATTTTATAATGACCTGTTTTTACCCAAATCAGCCTTTTGGTGAGTTGCTATTTCTCAAACTTTCACAAATCGAATTGTCCGAATGGAACGAATTCTATTATTGGTTATTTAGAGGTTTCTTTCCTTCTATAATGACACTAATAAGTTTTAAGTTCCTATTTAAATCAAATTTCGTTGTTAATAAAACTAAGGAAGAACATGTTAAGTAAGATAAAACGTTTGTTACATAAGTATCCTACAGCAACACGATTAACATTAGCGTTGTTACTCTTTGCTTTAGCCCTAGTGCTAAGTGTAGTCATTGATACACCATTTCTAAAGCGGTTTTTCCCATATACCTCCGCCATATTATTAGGCATTGCGACTTGGATGTTATTCAAAATAGATAATAAATCATTACATGCTATTGGGTTAGATTGGAAGGCAAGGAACTTAGCTTTTTTGCCCTTAGGACTAATTATTGGAGCATTGGCTTTATTGGTCGCGACATATGTTAAAACGTTATTTACAGGCCAATCTATAGTTTTGAGTACATCTGTAGACTATACGGCTATTTTGTATGCATTCTATACTATTTTGCCAACAGTGGCAGTAGAAGAGTTTTTGTTTAGAGGTTATATTTTCAAAAAAACTGTAGATCGTTTTAATGTCATTGTTGCAAACATAATTTTTTCATTGCTTTTTATGCTCATCCATGTTTTAGACGAGAATGTACTACAAAATAAAGGAATGATACTGTTCTTGGTTATTAGCATTCCAGTAGGACATCTATTATTCGCAACGGCTTTGTTAAAATCGAAAACACTATTCTTTCCTATAGGAATTCATTTAGGTAATAATTGGGCAACAAGACATTTAATTACCTCAAGTAATGATGGCGATAGTTTTTTGCATACGATTAATAATGTAACTTTTGAAACATGGACACCATTTATTATAGTCATTTTACTCGTTAATGCTGTCTTTTTATTAGTGACGTATTTAATTTGGAAATGGAACGATTTCACACGGCTTAGAAAACAAAAAAATAAGTCTAGAATTTAGACGTTGCTAGCATATTTTAAATCTGAAATATCACCTCTAAAGCCTTTTGTGTTTTTAGTACTTTTTGAACAAGAACAAAAAACAACAAAATCGATTTTAAGATGCTTTTTAGACGATTTAAGGCGTTTTTAAGTAATTAACAAATGTTGATAATTATTGCTTTCAATCGATAAAAATCTTTTAAAAAGCCTTATTATTTCGTATCTTTGTTTGTATTCAAAAGGATGCTAGTAAGCGTCTTTTTTTATTTCAGTAGGTTTTAAAAAACAGACTTAAAATTAAGAATTAAATATTCCAAAATAAATTAAAATTTATGAGCGATAAGAAAGAAGAATTTAACAAGCATAATTATTCGGCAGATAGTATTCAGGCATTAGAAGGCATGGAGCATGTACGCATGCGTCCTTCGATGTATATTGGAGATGTTGGTACTCGTGGTTTACACCATTTAGTATATGAAGTAGTAGATAACTCTATCGATGAGGCTTTAGCTGGACATTGTGATAATATTACTGTAACTATTAACGAAGATAATTCTATCACTACCGAAGATGATGGTCGTGGTATTCCAGTTGGGTTACACAAAAAAGAAGGAGTTTCGGCTCTTGAGGTTGTAATGACCAAAATTGGTGCAGGTGGAAAGTTTGATAAAGATTCGTATAAGGTTTCTGGTGGACTGCATGGTGTTGGTGTAAGTTGTGTGAATGCACTTTCTGAACATTTAAAAGCTACTGTTTTTAGAGAAGGAAAAATCTACGAACAAGAATATGAACGTGGTAAAGCTATGTATCCTGTAAAAACTACTGGTGACACAGATAAAAGAGGTACAACAGTTACCTTTAAGCCAGACCCAACAATTTTTACGCAGACTTTAGAGTATAGCTATGACACCTTGGCAAGTCGTTTACGTGAATTAGCCTATTTAAACAAAGGAATTACAGTTCATTTAGTTGATAAAAGACATAAAAAAGAAGACGGGACTTTTGAAGGAGAAACATTTCATTCAGAAGAAGGTCTTAAAGAGTTTATTAAATTTTTAGACGGGAACAGAGAACCTTTAATGAAAGATGTTATCGCCTTTGAAGGTGAAAAAAATGGTGTGCCAGTTGAGGTTGCCATGATTTATAATACATCATATGCCGAGAATTTACATTCGTATGTAAATAACATTAATACACATGAAGGAGGAACACATTTATCTGGTTTTAGAAGAGGTCTAACACATACCTTAAAAAAGTATGCTGATGCTTCTGGGATGTTAGATAAACTAAAATTTGATATTGCTGGAGATGATTTCCGAGAAGGATTAACAGCTATTATTTCTGTAAAAGTTCAAGAGCCTCAATTTGAAGGCCAAACCAAAACAAAATTAGGTAACAGAGAGGTGTCAGCGTCTGTTAGTCAGGCCGTTTCTGAAATGTTAACCGATTATCTTGAAGAACATCCAGATGATGCCAAAACAATAGTTCAAAAAGTAATTCTTGCTGCTCAAGCACGTCATGCTGCTCAAAAAGCTCGTGATATGGTTCAGCGTAAAACAGTGATGAGTATTGGAGGTTTACCTGGTAAACTAAGTGATTGTTCTGAGCAAGATCCAACAAAATGTGAAGTGTTTTTAGTTGAGGGAGATTCGGCAGGTGGAACTGCAAAACAAGGACGTGATAGAGCTTTTCAAGCTATTCTACCTTTACGTGGTAAAATCTTGAATGTTGAAAAAGCAATGACCCATAAAGTTTTTGAAAACGAAGAGATTAAAAACATATTCACTGCACTTGGAGTTACTATAGGTACAGAAGAAGATAGTAAAGCACTTAACCTTTCAAAATTAAGATATCACAAAGTGGTGATAATGTGTGATGCCGATATTGATGGTAGCCATATTTCTACCTTGATTTTGACGTTCTTCTTTAGATATATGAAAGAACTTATTGAAAATGGTCATATCTATATCGCAACGCCACCTTTATATTTGGTTAAAAAAGGAGCTAAAAAACAATATGCTTGGAGTGATAAGGAACGTGATGAAATTATAGAGTCATATGGAGATGGTGCTAAAATCCAACGTTATAAAGGTCTTGGAGAAATGAACGCCGAACAACTTTGGGATACCACTATGAATCCTGAATTTAGAACGATGCGCTTAGTTCAAATCGATAATGGAGGTGAAGCCGATCGCATTTTCTCTATGTTAATGGGTGATGAAGTACCACCTCGTAGAGAATTTATTGAGAAAAATGCTATTTATGCCAATATTGATGCGTAACTAGGGAAGCACTTAAGTGTAATCCGAAATACGAGCAACTGCATTTACATGCAGTTGCTTTTTTTATGAACTCCTTTTAACTTTTATCGATTAAAAGTAATTTTTAACGACAAGCGGTAAATAGTCTCGTTTTTTCATTACATTTATATTAACCAATAAATCAAATGCTATGAAAAATCTACTGATTCTATTCATAATTCTCTTTGCTTTTCAAAAGTCTAAATCGCAAGAACTCGAAACAATCCTACTGGCCGCAGAAGATGCTAGTTTGCTTACCCAAAACTATTTAAACCCTGCCATGGAAGGTTTGATGTTTAGTATGAATGGTGGCTGGTATTCGACAGCGAAAACTCATAAAAAATTTGGCTTCGATATTATGATTAATGCTAATGCATCTTTTGTTCCCAATGAAAACGAAATGTTTGCCTTTGTGCCAGGAGATTATACATTTCTATCGTTACCAAATGGAGAAACATCTCTAAATACAGTCATGAGTGAAAATGATACAGAAACCCAAATTGATATTAGTATCCCAAACGGAGATGGGAGTTTCAAAGTTGCTAGCTTTGATATGCCTGGTGGTATTACAGAAGACTTACCAATTAATGCGGTTCCAACACCAATGGTTCAATTGGGATTTGGATTACCATATAAAACCGATATAAAACTTAGGCTATTTCCTGGATTGAATTTTGACGATAGTATTAAAGCAAATCTCATAGGTTTTGGTTTACAACATGATCTCATGCAATATTTAGGACCATTAGATAAACTACCTTTAAATTTATCAATATTAGGAGCATTTACCAATATGAAAGTGACTTATGATATTGATGATGAAAATGCAGACGATGAGGTAGCCGTGACTAATGGAGAAGCCGAATTTAAAATGAATACATGGACCATCCAAGCCATTGCATCTTTAGATTTTAAAATTATTACACTTTATGGCAGTGTAGGTTATAATCAAGGAAAGACAATAACAAAAATGAAAGGAGATTATGTGCTTACTTATGACGTAGAGGACAGTAACGGTAATGTCATAGGAACCGTCGAAGAGTCTATTAGTAATCCGATAAATTTAGATTTTGAAGCAAATGGTATGAGAGCAACTCTTGGAACCCGATTGAACATAGGTTTTTTTAAGATTTTTGCCGATTATACCTTTCAAGACTATAATACGGCAACAGCGGGAATTGCCTTTAGTTTTAGATAGCGTTTTATAAATTAGAAATGTAATATATAGGCGTAGGATTTTATCTTACGCTTTTTTCATTAAACGCCTAAAAATTTGTAATTTTGCACACTCAAATAACAACACAATTTAAAACATAAAATTATATGAAGGTTACAGTAGTTGGAGCAGGAGCAGTAGGTGCAAGTTGCGCGGAATATATTGCTATTAAAGATTTTGCTAGCGAAGTTGTATTATTAGACATTAAAGAAGGTTTTGCTGAGGGTAAAGCAATGGATTTGATGCAAACTGCTTCTTTAAACGGTTTTGACACTAAAATAACAGGTGTTACTAACGATTATTCTAAAACTGCAAATAGTGATATTTGTGTTATTACTTCTGGTATTCCACGTAAACCAGGAATGACGCGTGAAGAGTTAATTGGAATTAATGCTGGTATTGTAAAAACAGTATCGTCTAGTTTAATCGAACATTCTCCTGACACTATTATCATTGTAGTAAGTAACCCAATGGATACAATGACATATTTAGTGCACAAAACTACAGATTTACCTAAAAACCGAATCATTGGTATGGGAGGAGCTTTAGATTCTGCACGTTTTAAATATCGATTAGCTGAAGCATTAGAAGCACCAATTAGTGATGTTGATGGTATGGTGATTGGAGGTCATAGCGACAAAGGTATGGTGCCTTTAACAGCACATGCAACCAGAAATAGCGTAAAAGTTTCTGAATTTTTATCAGACGAGCGTTTAAATCAGGTCAAAGAAGATACTAAGGTTGGTGGAGCAACATTAACGAAACTCTTAGGAACTTCGGCTTGGTATGCACCAGGCGCTGCAGTAAGCGGATTGGTTCAAGCCATTGCTTGTGATCAAAAGAAAATGTTCCCTTGTTCAACATTGTTAGAAGGTGAATATGGACTCAACGATCTTTGCATTGGAGTGCCAGTTATTTTAGGACGAAATGGTATCGAAAGCATAATAAAAATTAACTTAAGTGATGCAGAAGAAACACATCTTAAAGAAAGTGCTGAGGGTGTTAAGAAAACTAACGGATTGTTAGAATTATAATACCTAACTTTTTTAATATATTTAAGGCTATCATTAATCATGGTAGCCTTTTTTTGTTTAAATCTTATGAAATATATCTATCTTATTTGTATTGCTATTGTCTCTTTTTCCTGCGGAAATATAAAAGCTAAAAACCAACATGCAGTTGTTTATGAGTTTGTTAATCCAGATAAAGTATCTTTAAATGATAAGCAAGGAACTATCGTAACGCTTAAAAATAGACTTGAGTCTATAGCATCAAATTATGAAGTGACTCTTAATAATAAACAACAAATTGAAGTCATTGTAAATACAGACGTGAAACTTGAACGTTTACATGCGATTTTAACCAACAGAGGTAAGCTGGGTTTTTGGGAATGTTTAAAACATGAACAGTTATACGAGTTTTTGTATGACGCACTTAATAATTTTAAATTAGATGATTCTTTAAAAACAATAGATGAAATAATCAAAATGCCTGCAAATGATTTTGGAGCTCTCTTTTCAGTATCTGTAAAAGATACAGCACAAATAACAGCCTATTTTAATAGAAAAGAAATTAGAGGTTTATTGCCAGTTAATATGAGAAATACAAAGTTTTTGTTTGGATTGCCTGATGATAGTCAAGAATTAGGAGTTTATGCTGTGAAACCTACTTCAAGCGGCAGTGCTTTAGTCAATGAAACCCATATAACCGAAGCTAGACCAAATTATGATTTTTTAGGAAACCCTTGTGTTTCCATGCAAATGAATCAAAAAGGAGCACAACGATGGGAACGAATGACAGCGAAAGCCCATCGTGAACAATCACGTATAGCAATTGCGTTAAATGATATCGTATATTCTGCGCCAGGTGTTTCTAATGGAGCGATTTTAGGAGGAAATACCGAAATTTCTGGAGGTTTTACTTTAGAAGAAACACAAGATCTAGCATTCGTTTTGAGTTCAAATAAACGTATTCCAAAAATAAAGTTCGTTGAGGCTCTAGCTATAAACGATTAAGTGTAACCCTAGATACTTTATTTTTTATATATTTGGCGCATGAATGCCAAATGGTACATTAGTGCTCTTATTTTAGTCCTCACCTTATTGGGTGGTGTTGCTAGTAATCAGCAAGATGCAGTTCCAAATCAGGAAATAGTGCTGCAATTGGCTAGTGATGATGTATCGTCTTATGATACGCATAGTACCATTGTATTTATTAAGCAAAAACTTCAAGCGGCTAATGTCCAAAATATTGAAGTTCAAGAACAGCAAGAGGGACAACTTAAGATCTCATATTATAGCAGTTCTGATGTTGCTAGTATAAAGGCATTGCTTTCTGAAGACAAAACGCTGTCTATTAATTATTTCAATGAAAGTCAACAAGGTAGAAAATTTCCGAAAGAGGATACTGTTGTTTATAATGTTGACGTCTATGAAATTCAACAAGGCGATGACCTTTCAGGTATTGAAGGAAAACTTGCTTTAGAAACCAAAGCTGAGAACGATCGTTTTTCAAATCCTTATGTATTTCTGTCTTCAAAGAAGATTGACGATAAGGCATTAAATCGAATTGTAAAGGTTGCTTATAAGTTTAATAAGCATATTGCAATAGCGATAGATAATGGATCATATAAAATTCCAGAAGTTCGAGCTGGCCCATGTTCACTTGGGAATGCGATGCTTGGCTAGGCTCTTAAATCATCCCATAATATTCCGTTTATAATTATTTGAGATAATGTCTCAACGTAATTATGTGGCTTTCAATCTAGCCAAAGACCACACTCTTAATTATTTAAATACAAAAAAACAATTGTCAGATACGTTGTAAATTATATATTTGCGCGTTTAAAAATTTGACCTAAAAAAAAGTATAATGCAAAACAAAGGACTAGTAAAACTTTTTGCAGTGTTATTTGGATTGGTAAGTATCTACCAATTATCATTTACATTCAAAAACAACCAAATCGATGATGCTGCAAAAACATTTGCAGTAAGTAAATCTGATAACCCAGACGAAATTAATGCCGCCGAAGTACGCTATATAGACTCACTGTCTAACGTAGAAGCGTATAACATGGGTATTGCAAGTTTCACTGGAAAAGAAGTTAAGGAAAAAGCCATGAATCTTGGTCTTGACCTTAAAGGTGGATTGAACGTTATTCTTCAAATATCTGTAAAAGATATATTAGAAGGATTATCAAATAAGAGTAAAGATCCAGCATTTAATAAAGCACTAACAGATGCTGAGGAAATTCAAAAAGATGCTCAGGAATCATATCTAGAATCTTTCTTTACGGCTTGGGAGGCTGTGAAAGGTGATCAAAAATTGGCATCTCCTGATATTTTTGCCAACAGAGATTTAGATGATGTTATTGATATTTCAATGACTGATGCCGATGTGAAAAAGAAACTACAAGAAAAAGTTGATGAATCTATTGTTTCAGCTTTTGAAGTATTACGTAAGCGTATTGACCAATTTGGTGTAACGTCTCCTAATATTCAACGTTTAGGAAACTCAGGTCGTGTTTTAGTCGAATTACCTGGTGTAAAGGATGTACAACGTGCTACAGAATTAATTACTACAACAGCTCAGTTACAATTTTGGGATGTTGTTAAAGCAAATGAATTAGGAACATTTATTGGTCAGGCTAATGAAACGCTAAAAACACTATTAGGAGCTGACGAAAAAGAAGAGGTAGTTGTAGAACAAGACACAACTGTTGTGGATAGCACAGATACTACTGATACTACTGATATTGATGATTTATTAGGGGAAACCTCTACAGATTCTACAGCTGTTAATACAGTTGTAAACCCTTTACTCGATTTAATTGTTGCCGTATATCCAAACACACAAGGTGGATTATTCACTATTGAATCTGAAAATAAAGAGCTATTAGAGTCTTATCTTAATATGCCAGAGGTAAGAGCTGGTCTTCCTACAGATGCACGCTTTACACAGTTTGCGTTTGGAATTCCTTTTGTGAATTCTGAAACGGGAACAGAATATATCGATTTATATGCCTTAAAAGGAAATAGAGATAATGTTCCAGAATTAAGTGGTGGAGTTGTAACTGACGCGCGCCAGTCTTTTAGCCAAACAAATAAGCCATCTGTGTCAATGCAGATGAATGCTAAAGGAGCTAAGATATGGGAAGAAATTACAGGTAGAGCTAATCAACAAGGTTCTCAAATAGCAATCGTTTTAGATGATATTGTCTATTCGGCACCAACGGCATCAAACGGAGCGATATCTGGTGGTAACACTGAGATTTCAGGAAACTTTACGGTTAAAGAAGCAGAAGATTTAGCAAACGTACTAAGAGCTGGTAAATTGCCTGCACGAGCAGAGATTGTTCAGGCAGATCAGGTAGGTCCTTCATTAGGAAAAGAAGCTATTGATTCTGGTACAAAATCATTCTTGATTGCCTTATCTTTAGTATTAATCTGGATGATTCTTTACTACGGAAAAGCAGGTATTTTTGCTGATATCGCTTTATTATTAAACATCTTATTAATCTTTGGAGTATTATCAGGATTAGGGGCTGTTTTAACGTTACCTGGTTTAGCGGGTATCGTATTAACAATTGGTATGTCTGTAGATGCCAACGTACTTATTTTTGAACGTATTCGCGAAGAATTAGGTAAAGGCAAATCTCAGAAAGAAGCAGTTAAAGATGGTTTTGCAAATGCATTATCTTCAATTTTAGATGCCAATATTACTACAGGTTTAACAGCATTAATCTTATTTGTATTTGGTACTGGACCAATTAAAGGTTTCGCTACAACATTATTGATTGGTATTTTAACATCTTTATTTACGGCGATTTTCATTACGCGTCTATTAGTAGATTGGTATGTAAATAGTGGTAAAACATTAGATTTTTCAACATCAATAACTAAGAATTTATTTAAGAATAATAACATTAACTTTATTGGTAAGCGTAAAGTAGCCTATGTAATTTCGGGTATCTTAATTGCTGTTTGTTTAGGATCGTTATTTACGAATAAATTAGACCAAGGTATTGATTTCGTTGGAGGAAGAACATATCAAGTGCGTTTTGCAGATGCTGTTAGTTCTGAAGAAGTAGCAAAAGATTTAACTGCAGTATTTAGTAGTGTTGAGGTAAAAACTATTGGTAGCGCAAATCAACTAAAGATTTCTACAAAATACAAGGTTGATGAAAATTCGGTTGATGTCGATGAAGAGGTGCAAACAATGCTTTTTGATGGTTTGAAATCGTATTTGCCAGAAGGATTATCATATGAAGACTTTTCAGAAGGAAAGGATAATATTGGTAAAGTGCTTTCTAGTAAAGTGAGTCCAACCATTGCCGATGATATCAAAAGAGAATCGTTATTAGCCGTTTTAGGATCTTTAGTAGTTGTGTTCCTTTATATCTTATTCCGTTTTAAAAGATGGCAGTTCTCATTAGGTGCTGTGGCAGCAGTATTCCATGATGTTATTATTGTATTAGGTATTTTCTCATTACTCTATAAGTTCATGCCATTTAGTATGGAAATTGATCAAGCGTTTATCGCGGCAATTTTGACCGTTATTGGTTACTCGCTTAATGATACCGTTGTAGTATTTGATAGAATTAGAGAAGTGCTTGCAGAACGGGCCGGATTTAAAGGTGGAGTAAATATTAACTCTGCAATTAATAGTACATTAAGTAGAACATTAAATACGTCTTTAACAACTTTAGTGGTGCTTCTGGCGATGTTTATATTTGGTGCAGAATCGCTTAGAGGATTATTATTTGCATTAATTGTTGGTGTAGTTGTTGGTACGTACTCTTCGGTATTTATCGCAACACCATTAATGTATGATACATTGAAAAATAAAGGTATCGCTCCTCCAAAAGAGGAAGAGGCTAAAAAATAAATTATCTTAATTTAAAAAAAAAACCACTTCAATTGAAGTGGTTTTTTTTATACCTAACATTATTATTATACATTTATGTATGAATAAGATTTTAACGACCTTAACTTTAATCTTTGCTTTTTGGTGTTCAAATGCTCAAAGTGGAGAACCAGAAACTTATAAGAAGACCTATAATGATATCATCTTTTCTCCGGGCTTGATTGTTCAGCATGAGACGTTTTTAGAATTTAATGTTCTCATTGGAGATGTTACTGTAAGAGCATCAGATAAGATTCCAGTTGTTGGTGTGGATGGCTTTAGAATAGGTGTTGAAACCAATCTTCGAGATGGTCATAACCATACCATTGCTCCTAAAGTTGGTTACGAGTTTGCATACACCGTTTTTGCACTACGACTGTCTGCTGTTAATTATTTTCAAAATGGAAATTCAGAATTTAGGATGCTGCCAGAAGTTGGAATTAGTGTCTTAGGTTGGTTAAATCTAACTTATGGTTATGGTATCCCATTTAATAATGGTCATTTAAATAATGTGAGTAATCATAGAGTTGGGTTAAGTTTTAATCTTGATCGCAGATTAAGCGATGAACTTGGTACGTGGAAATAACGAGAGGTTATTGAATCGTAAATTCCATGATATCTCCTTTGTCTAAAGTCCAAAGATCACTTAATCCTGCATTAACTTCAAGGACATATTTGGCAGGACCTTCAGAAGGTAAAGACGTTTCGTCAAAAGGTTTAGCGTTTTTTTGAATGCTTACGATTTTTTTATCTCTTGAAATATAGATGATATCTAAAGGTATTTCGGTATTTTTCATATAAAACGAACGAAAGTCATTATTAGGGAAAATAAACAACATACCATGATTGTCATCCATATGATCGCGATACATTAACCCTGTTTGTGTTGAGTAGGCATCGTCTGCAATTTCAATATCAAGCCTCACTAACAATGAATCTGAGTCGGCCTTTTTTAATTGCAATTCACCTTCTTTCTTAAAGTTGATTTTTACGTCTTTTACGATAGACGACTTTTTATCATCCTTACAAGAAGATATTAGTATAGTCAAACATGCAAGACATAAAACTGTAGTAAACTTAATGTGTCTATACATCCTATTCATATTAGCTTAATTTTGTTTTTGGCTTGTAAACAAACATAAAATAAAGTCCGATTAGTATAAAGGGAATACTGAGAAGTTGTCCAGTGTTCATAAACGACACATAATCTTCTCTCCCTTCAACTTGGGCTTCTTTAACAAATTCAACAAAGAACCTAACCGTCCATAATAAGACAAGAAACAAGCCAAATAAAAAGCCTTGTTGTTCACGTTTTTTAGTTTTCCAATAGAAGTACATTAAAATAAGAAATACAAAAATATAGCTACCCGCTTCGTATAATTGTGCTGGGTGTCTATAAGGAACATTTTCTAAGTACTCTGCATATTTTGGATCGTTGCCTAAAGCCGTGTAAGCCTCTTTCACGTTTTTTATTCCGGTAATCTTTACAACCTCATATTTATTGTATTGGTCTTGAATAAAACGTACACCAAATGATGAATCTGTGATTTTTCCTATAATTTCAGAATTAATAAAATTTCCTAATCTCACGAATACTGCACCTAATGCTACAGGAACAACAACGCGATCTAGAACCCAAAGCACTGTTTTTTTTAGCACTTTTTTATTATAGAGGTACATGGAAATAATCATACCAATAGCAGCGCCATGACTAGCGAGTCCTTGAAAGCCTGTAAATTCGAAGCCTCCTTTAAACTTAAACGGAAGGAAAATACTGAAAAAATCTTCCGAAATTAATTCAGATTGATAAAAAATAACATGCCCTAAACGTGCACCTAGCATAATTCCAATTACAGAGTAGATAAATAAAGAATCTAGGGACTCGTTGGTTTGGTTTTCATTTTTATAAATACGTTTAATAATCGTGAAACCTAAAAGAAAAGCGACAATCCACATGACACTGTAGAAGTGTAAAGTAAAAATGCCTAAATCAATTCCTTTAATAGGATTCCATGTCATCTCAAGAGCAAGCATACATTTAAATTTTATTGGGATAAAGATAGTATTTATGAGTTAACTACTTGTAATGTTAAGATAGTTTTAATCTTCTTTTTCAGGAACTGGATCGTAGCCAGACCCACCCCAAGGATGACAACTAAAAATTCGCTTTAAGGCTAATCTACCTCCTTTCCAAAGTCCGTGTTTTTCTAGCGCTTCTTTAGAATAATGTGAACATGTTGGTTGGAATCTACATGTTGCAGGTGTTAAGGGTGAAATTAAAGTTTGGTAAACTTTAATTAAAAACAAAAAAGGCGCAACAAGTAAACGTTTCATAATTAATTGGTCGTAAATGTCGTCCCGTCCTTCCCATCATTTAGCTGGATACCTTTTTCGGCTAAGTCGTCACGAATTTTATCAGACAAAGCAAAATCTTTATTGGCTCTTGCCTGCTGACGTATTTCGATGAGCAGCTCTATTGCTCCTGCGAGTTTATCAGTTCCAGTGTCTGATTTCGTTACATTTACTAATCCAAGAACATCAAACGTAAATGCGTTCATGGTCTTTTTCAGTAATTCTAAATCTTCAGAAGTTAATGATGCCTTATTATCATTTATTTGATTAATATGCTTTGCAGCTTCAAATAGATGAGCAATTAAAATAGGTGAATTAAAATCATCGTTCATCGCGTCATAACATTTCTGTCTCCATTCTGAAACATTAAATGTTGACGTGTTGCCAGCTTTTATACTGCTTAAAAGATTGATAGCATCCATTAAGCGATAAAAACCTTTTTCGCTGGCTAATAAACCGTCGTCAGTTAAATCCAAAATACTTCTATATGAGGATTGCGCATTAAAAAATCGAATAACGCTAGGCGTAAAGGCTTTACTAAAAAATTTGTTCTCGCCAGATAATAATTCGTGAGGATTCACAACATTTCCGGTAGATTTAGACATACGCTGTCCATTTAATTGTAACATGTTTGCATGCATCCAATAGTTCACGGGCGCCTTTCCTTTTGCGGCCTCACTTTGAGCAATTTCACATTCGTGGTGAGGAAATTTCAAATCCATTCCTCCACCATGAATATCGAAATTATCACCAAGATATTTCGAACTCATCGCTGTACATTCTAAATGCCAACCTGGAAACCCGTCACTCCATGGTGAAGGCCAACGCATAATATGTTGTGGCTCTGCACGTTTCCATAATGCAAAATCTTGTGGATTTTTCTTATCACTTTGACCGTCTAAGGTACGAGTATTGTGAATAAGATCTTCAAGCTTACGTTTGCTTAAAATTCCATAATTGTTAGTTTCATCAAACTTGTGTACGTCAAAATATACCGAACCGTTAACAACATAGGCGAATCCGTTGTCGATAATGGTTTTTATTAATTCAATTTGCTCAATAATATGACCAGTGGCTGTTGGCTCTACACTTGGAGGTCGAAAATTGAATGTATTTAAAACATTATGAAAGTCTACTGTGTAGCGTTGCACAACTTCCATAGGAACTATTTCCTCTTTCCGAGCCTGCTCTGTAATTTTATCTTTGCCAGTGTCTGCATCATTTTCTAAATGACCAGCGTCTGTAATATTTCTAACATAACGTACTTTATAACCTAAATGATCGAGGTATCTAAATACCATATCAAAAGACATAAAGGTTCTTACATTTCCTAAATGTACATTGCTATATACGGTTGGTCCGCAAACATACATACCAACAAAACCTTCTTCTATTGGTTTAAAAGTTTCTTTTTTTCCACTAAGCGTGTTGTAAATTTGAATCTTTTGCTCTTCGTACAATTGCATGCTAAAACGTATTTATAATGTATGGGTTAGTTTGAGTATTGATTTCAATACCCAAATCTAATATTTTTTTTTCTTTGGAAGGCTGTATATCTAAAAAGTAGTGTCTAATTTGATATAGTCCAGAAATTCACGTTTAGTTTCTTTATTCTTAAACTTTCCACCAAACTCAGAAGTGACTGTACTGCTATCTACATCTCTGATACCTCTAGAGTTAACACATAAGTGCTTTGCATCAATAACACATGCTACATCTTCTGTGTTTAAAACCTTTTGTAATTCTTTAACGACTTGTATTGTTAGACGTTCTTGTACTTGTGGACGTTTTGCAAAATAATCTACAATGCGATTCATTTTAGAAAGTCCCACTACTGTACCATTTGAGATATAGGCTACATGTGCTTTTCCGACAATAGGTAATAAATGATGTTCGCAAGTTGAATAGACCGTAATGTTTTTTTCTACGAGCATTTCTCCATACTTATACTTATTTTCAAACGTTGAAGCACTCGGTTTTTTATCTGGATTGAGGCCTCCAAAAATTTCATTTACAAACATCTTTGCAACACGTTTAGGAGTTCCTTTTAAACTATCATCGTTTAAATCAAGTCCGAGAGTTTCCATAATATGCCTAACATCATCTTTAATGATGTCAATTTTTTCTGAAGACGTTAACTCAAATGCATCACTACGCATAGGTGTTTCAGAAGAGGTTCCAATATGGTTGTCACCTACAGCATCAAAATCTTGTATATCCTTTTCTATTTTCATTCTTTGTATTCCGTAATAACAGAAATTCATTTAAATTAAAAAATAATGTCTCTATTTTAAAAGAGAATGCAAAGATAAGCAATAAAAAAAAAGGAAAGTAGGGTAGGAATTTATTAATTCAACATGTTATATGCCTATAATCGTGATGTATGCACAAGATATCCGATTTAACAGTTTGTTTATTAAAATTTTCTTAAATTTCACGTTTTTAAATACCTGAATAATCATGAACTCAAAATTACTGTTCCCTCTCATGTTGTTATGTACATTATTAACAACACCTGCAATGTTTTCTCAATCTTCAAATTCAACCAGAAAACAAAAAACAGTTAACTACAACCCTAACGTAAATAGTCCATTGACAAGTAGCGAATTAGCGCTAATAAATGAAGTTTATGGAAATAAAACAAATACCAATGTTTTAAGTAAACCGCAGCGACTAAAAGATATAAAAAATATATTACGCAATAGAGTTGAAATTAAAAACATACCAAATTCGAGCGACCAAAAACCTTGCACATTACTGTCTGAAGTACCTTTAATGGATTATTATGTAAGTGATTTGCAGCGTGATACGAATTTTAACCCTCAAAATTTCAATCCGTTAAAATATTTATTCAATTTTAATTCTTACGGATCTCATATGTATAGAGTTGATAATACCAATTACTTCATTATTATCAAATCTCAACATAAATAAAATATTAATTAGCCATTTATAATCTTTAGCTATGAAAAAAGCATTACTCATAATTTTCACGTTATTTTCGTTACATACTTACGCCCAAGATATTCTAATGCAAGATGGTACGGTTACTGCTTGTTCTGGAACATTTTTGGATACAGGAGGAGCAGGAGGAGCCTACTCTAGTGATGAAAATTTAGTTATAACCATTTGTCCTGATAGTCCAGGTCAACTCGTACAACTAACATTTACAGATTTTAATACGCAACTTGGTGCAGATGTTATGACTATCTATAATGGAGATAGTGTTGCAAGTCCACCTTTCGGTACTTTTGATGGTGCCAATAATCCTGGGTTTGTTACCGCTACAGATGACAACGGTTCAGGATGTTTAACGATTCAATTTGTTTCAGATGGCGCAGGAACAACCACAGGTTGGTCTGCAGATATATCTTGTTTTACACCATGCCAAACGATTGTATCTCAATTGGATTCTTCTACTCCGGCGGCTAATGCCGATGGTTATATTAGAGTTTGTCCTAATGAAGAAATTACACTTACTGGTAGTGGTGTTTTTGAATTTGATGGAACAGGAGCAACCTATCAATGGGATTTAGATGATGGGAATTTTGTTGATGGTCAAACAGCTACATTTTCTTATGATACACCTGGTGTATATATTGTTAATTTAAATGTTCGAGATACAAATACAGATTCAGACCCTTTAGGGTGTTCTAATACCAATTTAATTAATCAAGTCATACAAGTGGCTACAGAACCAGATTTTACTGGAACTCAAGCCGCAGATGACACCTTGTGTTTCGGTGAGACAACAACTATAGATGGTGTTGTAAATGCAGTTCCTTTTGTTAATGATTGTACGCCACCAGTTAGTGGTACGACATTTTTACCAGATGGTTCTGGTGCAGTGTATACAACGTGTATAACAGTTGACTGTTTTGAGTCAGATCAATTGTTAACTGACCCAAATCAGCTTATCGAGATATGTGTAAATATGGAACATTCGTATTCTGGGGATTTAGATATTAAAATTATTTCTCCTAATGGTCAAGAAGCCGATTTGTTTACCCAAGCAGGAGGAGGAACTTATTTTGGTGGAGCCAATGACGATAATTCTAACACGCCTGGTGTTGGTGCCGACTATTGTTTTTCAATGTCTGCAACAACATTATTATCTAATGCAAATACAATTACTGCGGGTACGAACCCTCCAAATAATTCATGGGAACCAGGAACTTATTTACCAGTAGAATCTTTTAATCAATTAGTTGGAAGCCCACTTAACGGTGATTGGTGTATTGAAATTGTTGATAATTTATCTATTGATAATGGATATATCTTTTCTTGGGGATTAAATTTTGATCCAAATATTCAACCTCCAGAATTGTCTTTTACTCCTGTGATTACTTCGGAAACATGGGACGCAGATCCTTCCATTACGAATGTAACAGGAACTACGATTACAGTTGCTCCTACAACAGCAGGATTACACTGTTATACATTCAGAGTTGTTGATGATTTCGGTTGTGAATATACAGAAGAGGTTTGTATTACAGTAGAAGAAGAGCTTTCGGCAGATGTAACTGCAGTAACGAATCCAATATGTAATGGAGAGGATGCAGAATTTGCAATAACAGGTTCCCCAAATGGAACTGTCAGTTATACTATTAATGCAGGTGCTACCCAAACCGTCGGTTTAGACGCAGGAGGATTGGCTACTGTAACTATAGGGACCCCAGCAGTAGACCAAGTTTTTAATCTTATAGACATTACTGTAGGTGCATGTACCTTGACCGTTAATGATACAGAAACTATTCTCGTCGGTCAAGTGTTTGATACGTCTTTTACAATGACGCCAACATGTGATGGAGGAACTGCTACTATAACGGGTGATGTAGGAGGTACGTTTTCATTTGAAGACCCGCAACCAACTGATGGAGCGGTTATAGACCCTGTTACAGGAACGATTACTAACGGTGTTTCAAGTACAACTTATACTGTAATATATGAGTTTGCAAGTTCTTGTAGCCCTGGTACTACTGAAACTGTTACGGTTTTACCTTCTCAAGATGCAGGTTTCACTTTGACGCCAACATGTGATGGTGCCACGGCAACCATAACAGGTGATACAGGTGGAACGTTTACGTTTAACCCTATTCCAACAGATGGAGCGGTTTTAGATTTACTAACAGGTACGATTACTAATGGTACTCAAGGAGCTACATATACAGTAGAGTATGCAGTTGCTGGAGCTTGTCCGGTATCATCTACTGAAACAGTAACAGTTTTACCGTTTGAGGATGCGAGTTTTACACTAACATCAACTTGTGAGGGGGCAACAGCTGTTATTACGGGAGATGCTGGTGGAACATTTGCGTTTAACCCAGTACCAACGGATGGAGCAGTTATAGATGACAATACAGGTTTGATTACAGGAGTATCTGGAACAACTTATACAGTTGAGTATACAACAGCAGGACCTTGTCCGGAAACAACAAGCGAAAGTGTAACGGTTTTTCCTTCTGAAGATTCGACATTTACATATTTGCCTAGTTGTACTGGAGCTACTGCGACGATTACTGGTGACGCGGGAGGCGTATTTTCTTTTAACCCTGATTTAGGAGATGGGGCCGTGTTAGATCCAGTTACTGGAGAAATAACTAATGGACTACCAGGAGTAACCTATTCAGTAGATTATACAACAACAGGAAACTGCCCGTCAACAACAACAATAGCGGTTACTGTTTTTCCAGAAGACGATTCGAGTTTTACATTATCACCAACTTGCGATGGAGGTTTAGCAACGGTTACAGGATTACCTGGAGGTGTTTTTACATTTAACCCTAACCCAGGAGATGGTGCAGTTATAGATGCTGCTACAGGAGCTATAACTGGAGGACAATTTGATGCAACATATACTGTAGATTATACTACAAATGGCGCTTGTCCTACAACAACAACACAATCGGTTACTGTTTTCTCTCAGCCAGTTGTGGTTGCGCCAACAACCTTAGAGGTTTGTGATGACGGTACACCAGATGGTCTAACGAGTATAGATTTAACGTTAAAAAACACAGAGATTACAGGTAATAATGCGAACTATTC
>NZ_CANLUG010000013.1:0-29582 GCF_947494225.1 uncultured Psychroserpens sp. | reverse complement strand
GGTTTGTAGTTGAGTATAATGAACCTAATACAGGTGACCGTAAAGAATTTAAAGCCCATTTTACCCTGAAAAGATAATAATGAGCTGAATGAAAAAATAAAAAGGCTGTGCATTTCTGCACAGCCTTTTTATTTTGACTTTAGACATGTTTAAAAACTATTAATTCGAATGTGAATTTAGCGTACAGAAAATAATATATTGAAATTAGGTAGGTTGCGATTGGTATTGGTATATCTTAATCATTCTTAATGGAAGAATCATGTTACTATGTTTCGATTATATAGTTCATTTGGTGATATCCCTTGGTTATTAATGTTTAGAGATTAATAGGGAGCTTTGATACTTCAGAAACTCACGATGTTATGTATAGTATAAAATAAAAATGCTGAACGTTCGTTCAGCATTTTTATCATTTAATTTATGATGCTATTATTATAGGTTGAAACCTAAAGATAATGTTATATTAGAATTATTAGTGTCGAGCGTAGCTGCATCAGTTAATCCTACTGAGTAAAGCTGATTATTAACTGTACGTTCTGCTTGGTCATAAGTTAGGTCTAATCTTGTGTTTCCGAAGTTATAACCAATACCTAAAGAATAACCAGTTAGGTCTCCATAAAATGTGTCATCTACATACGGACTTTCTTCAAATCTATATCCACCTCTAAAACTAAATTGTTTTACTTTATATTCACCACCAAACCTATATGTGTTGGCAATTTTGAAAACATTATTTATAATGTCGTTTTGAGCAGCAAAAAATGAATCAGAAGTAGGTCTAAATTTTGTGTTCTTATAATTTCTTCTTGAATAATCGAAACTTAATAAGCCTTGTTCTCCAAAAACATAAGCTAAACTTCCAGTTATTTTACCAGGAGACTGTAGTCGATAATCTGGGAAAATATTGATAACGTTAGGATTTATAAATGCAGATACATTATTACCTCCTTCGTTTCTAACCGTTTCTACATATTGAGAGGTTTCTTCTGTTATAGTTAACCAAGTAGGCGAGTTGTAGGTAAAACCAGCTCTTAGTTCTTTAGTAAGTTTTAAGATAGCTCCTAATTGAAAAGAAAAGCCATTACCTGTTGTCAATAAATTATTATCAAAACCAACTCTGGTTACAACAGAACCATCATTAGAATTAGATTCATTAAAAGACGTAAACCTTTCGTAGTTGATAAAATGTGTATTAAGGTTTATTCCAAGATATAATTTGTCTTCATATTGAGCAGCCGCATTGAAACTAAATTTCCCGTTATAACCTCTAGTAACAAGATTATAGCTTTGATCGAATGTTCCTGGTGCTATATTAGATGTATACAAAGTGTTCTCATCAGTATTAGCATCTGGTTCTAGAATAAAAGATTCGTATCCCAAAAAGGCTTGCTGATTTCCGAAGCCATAAAAAGCTCCAATATCGGCATATGCTTCTGATATCGTTTCTCCAGGAAAAGCAGATATTTCATCAAGCCTTTGACCTTGAGCAAACGCTAAAAAGTAGCTGTCTATAGAATTTGTATTTTGCCCAGAAGCTGTCCATTGATCATCATAATTAGCAGTTTTGTCATAGGCCACACTCAGAACAAATTTGCGCCATGGTGAATTTAAGTTATTATTTGTAAAAACAAATGCAGCACCACCTTGGTTTAAATCAACTTTTGAATCTGAAGAAGAACTTTGTCCATTAAAAAAGGAAACATCATTGTCTAAGTTTAAACTTGAGAGTGATATTGAAGCATGACTTCTATTAAAAATAGCAGAACCTGCTGGATTAATACTTACGGCAGACATGTCACCTCCAAGGGCTCCAAAAGCACCGCTTAATGCTCTAAATCGAGCAGATCCTTGAATTTCATCTTGCGAGTATCTAAGGGCATCAGATATGTCCTGAGCCATAACATTAGACATAGAAAGTACACCTATGACTAGTATAGTTAATTTTTTCATAGTAAAATTTTATAATTTTTTTAGAGCTAAATAGTTTAGATTATCCTCTACGACCAGAGCTACCTCTACTCGAAGATCTAGAAGAACCAGACGATCTTGTAGAACTTCTAGACGAGCTTCTTGCAGATGAACTTCTACTAGAAGATCTATTGCTTCTTACACTCGAACTATTGCTTCTGTTTGATCTTGTTCTAACACTAGAACTATTACTTCTGGTACTAGGTCTTGTTGTTCTAATTCTTGTATTATTACTTCTAGTATTAGGTCTTGTAATCCTAGTATTGGTATTAGGTCTCGTTGTCCTAACTCTTGTATTAGGCCTTGTAATTCTAGTATTAGTTCTCGTATTAGTATTAGCTCTTATACTTGTGTTATTTCGTCTTGTTCTTGGTCTTGTATAAGCCGAATTAGATCTGGTGTTAACTGCAGATCCTCTTCTAACAGATCTATTAAGTCCGTTATTTAAAGAACCTCTGCGACCATAGTTATAGGCTACATTATTGTAATAACCATTGTTGTATCCATAACCGTAGTATCCAGGTGGGCACCAAGCATTGAAACCGCCATATCCGAAATAAGGATTCCAACCGTTAAAAGCTATATGGCTACCATATGCAAATCCGCCGTATGGTCCCCAAGACGGTCCCCATGGCGAACCCCATCTATTCCATCTGTTCCATCCCCAAGAGTTTACATATCCATAACCCCAAGGTCTATACCAACCCCAAGTATTCCATCCATTATTATATATAGTGACATTTACTTGGTCAGAATCTTGTCCCCAACCAGCGTAACCAGTTTGAACTTCCTCTGAAGGTTCTTCATCGTAATCACCTACGTATGAATCTATATCTGTAAAAATAGCACTACCATCATCAGGAATGTTATCATACTGATTTGACTTTTCGGTAAAATAATCTTTATAGTAACTATTATCTTCTACTGGAACCGTTCTTGTTTCTTCATAGACTACTTCACTGTCACTGTAAATACCATCACTATCATAACCAACATATTGGTATGAACCACAAGAAGCTAATAGAAATGTAAAGCTTAGTGCAACAAAAAATGGAAATTTGTTCTGTATGTAATTGTTTAATTGCATATCTCTTGATTTTTATTGTTGAACATTACAAAAATAGTTAGTTTTGTTGAACTATTTTTTTATTTAACATTATCACAAATTTTGTGCCAAAACACTTAAAATGAGTAAAAACCTTACAAGTAGAGCAGAAGACTATTCAAAATGGTATAACGAATTGGTCGTAAAGGCCGATTTAGCTGAGAATTCAGCGGTTAGGGGTTGTATGGTTATCAAACCTTATGGCTATGCAATCTGGGAAAAAATGCAAGCAGAATTAGATAGAATGTTTAAAGAAACAGGACATCAAAATGCGTATTTTCCTCTTTTTGTACCTAAAAGTTTGTTTGAAGCCGAAGAAAAGAATGCCGAAGGATTTGCAAAAGAGTGTGCAGTAGTGACACATTATAGGTTACAAAATGACCCAGATAACGAAGGGAAGTTACGTGTTGATCCAGAAGCAAAGTTAGAAGAAGAGCTTGTTGTAAGACCAACTAGTGAGGCCATTATTTGGAATACATATAAAGGTTGGATTCAAAGTTATAGAGATTTACCTATTTTAATAAACCAATGGGCAAATGTTGTACGCTGGGAAATGAGGACACGTTTATTTCTAAGAACTGCTGAATTTTTATGGCAAGAAGGACATACGGCTCATGCAACCAAAAATGAAGCACTAATAGAGGCTGAGCAAATGAATAACGTTTATGCAGATTTTGCTGAGAACTTTATGGCTATTCCAGTTATTAAAGGTGTAAAAACTGAAAGTGAACGTTTTGCAGGAGCTGAAGAGACCTATTGTATTGAAGCATTGATGCAGGATGGAAAGGCATTACAAGCAGGAACATCTCACTTTTTGGGACAGAACTTTGCTAAAGCATTTGATGTGAAATTCACAAATAACGAAGGGAAGTTAGACCATGTATGGGCAACATCATGGGGTGTTTCTACACGATTAATGGGAGCTTTAATTATGACGCATAGTGATGATAAGGGACTAGTGCTTCCACCAAATTTAGCGCCTTCACAAGTTGTTATTGTTCCTATATATAAGAATGATGAGCAACTAGATTTAATTACTGAAAAGGCGAATGCCATAATTAAAGAATTAAAATCTTTAGGGATTTCTTGTAAATTTGACTCTAGAGCGACACATAGACCAGGAGCCAAATTTGCTCAACATGAATTGCAAGGCGTTCCATTAAGAGTTGCTATCGGACCTAAAGATCTTGAAAACAAAACGATTGAACTGGCTAGACGAGATACGTTAACAAAAGAGACCGTTGCGATGACAGATTTAGTGCCTGTAGTGCAATCGCTTTTAAAAGTAATTCAAGACGATTTATTTAATAAAGCACTTAATTATAGGGATTCGCATATCACAGAGGTAGATGATTTTGAAACCTTTAAAGAGGTTTTAGAAACGAAGACAGGTTTTATTTCTGCCCACTGGGATGGTACTGCCGAAACCGAACAAAAGATAAAAGAGTTAACTAAAGCAACAATAAGATGTATTCCAATGGATATTAAAAAAGAAGCTGGAAAGTGCGTATACACTGGTAATTCTTCAACAAATAGAGTCTTATTTGCAAAAGCTTATTAAATTTTTTTTAAAAAAGTTTATCTAGGTGTTGCAACATTTAAAAATAGTTGTATTTTTGCATCCGCAATGAGTAATTGCACGTTCATTTGAAATCGTAGTAAGAAGATAATTAAATTTTTAAAACTACAATTGAAATAACTCAAATGGCCCGTTCGTCTATCGGCTAGGACGCCAGGTTTTCATCCTGGTAAGAGGGGTTCGATTCCCCTACGGGCTACAATTTTTTAATAAGAAAGAAAACAATGGCAAATCATAAGTCAGCATTAAAAAGAATAAGAAGTAACGAAGCTAAACGTTTGCGTAACAGATACCAGCACAAAACTACACGTGGTGCTATCAAGAGATTACGTGATATGGAAAAAGCTAAAGAAGCAAAAGAATACTTGCCTGCAGTTATTTCAATGATCGATAAACTAGCTAAGAATAATATCATTCATGATAATAAAGCAGCTAATTTAAAATCTAAATTAACTAAGCACGTAGCTTCCCTAAGCTAACAAGAACTTATATTAAAATTATTAAAGCTTCTCGTATGAGAGGCTTTTTTTGTGCGGTTTATTAGCCTAAAATTTCATAATAAAAAAGCTCTCAGTACTAGTACTGAGAGCTTTTTTATTATACAAGAGTTGGTTTAGATTTGTTATCCATTCATAGATACCAAAAACTCTTCGTTATTTCTTGTTTGTTTAAATCTATCATTAATAAATTCCATGGCTTCAACAGGGTTCATGTCGGCAAGATATTTACGCATTACCCACATTCTTTGAATTGTTGATGCGTCTAATAAAATATCATCGCGACGCGTACTTGATGATGTTAAATCGATAGCAGGGAAAATTCTACGATTAGATATTTTACGATCTAATTGTAATTCCATATTACCAGTTCCTTTAAATTCCTCGAAGATTACTTCGTCCATTTTAGACCCAGTTTCTGTTAATGCAGTAGCTATGATTGTTAAAGACCCACCATTTTCAATGTTACGAGCTGCTCCAAAGAAACGTTTTGGTTTATGCAATGCATTGGCGTCTACACCACCACTTAATATTTTTCCTGAAGCTGGTTGAACTGTATTATATGCTCTAGCCAAACGCGTTATAGAATCTAATAAGATAACTACATCGTGGCCACACTCTACTAGACGTTTTGCCTTTTCTAATACGATATTTGCAATTTTTACATGTTCGTGAGCTTCCTTGTCAAAGGTTGAAGCGATAACTTCTCCACGAACATTACGTTGCATATCTGTTACTTCTTCAGGACGTTCATCAATTAATAAAATCATTTGATAAACTTCCGGATGATTTGCAGCAATTGCATTCGCTACATCTTTCAATAACATCGTTTTACCAGTTTTAGGTTGTGATACGATCATACCACGTTGCCCTTTTCCGATTGGAGAAAATAAATCCATTATACGTGTAGAAATCGTACTTTGCTTTTCAGCAATATTAAATTTTTCCTCAGGAAAAAGCGGTGTTAAATGTTCAAAAGATACACGGTCTCTTACCACTTCTGGTTTTTGACCATTAATCTTACTAACCTTTATTAACGGAAAGTATTTTTCTCCTTCTTTAGGAGGTCTTACATGACCTAAAACAGTATCTCCTGTTTTTAATCCAAATAATCTAATTTGAGATTGTGAAACATAAATGTCATCAGGAGATGATAAATAATTATAATCAGACGAACGTAAAAAACCGTAACCGTCTTGCATGATATCTAAAACACCTTCACTTTCAATGATGGCATCGAATTCAAAATCAGGCTCTCTATAGCGATTCCTGCTATCTTTATTGCCGTTGTTTTTGTGCGTATTGCCATCTTTGTGACGCGTATTAGTTTTTTTATGGTCTTTTGATTGATTTTGCTTGTTATCCTTTTGACGCGGATTAGGCTTACTATCATTAGAATTTTTAGAACGCGTATCGTTGTTTTGATTATTTCTTTGATTCGTTCTATTGTCCTTCTTATCGTTAGGATTATTTTGAGAAGGTTTATCTTCTTTTTTGTCATCCAACTCCATTTTTTGTTGAGAAGAGTTTTGAGCTTGTTTCTTTTCAACACGAGCTCTAGGCTTTCTTTGCTGAGTAGGTTTTTTCTGTTCTTCTTTTTTAGGAGTAGGTGGTGCTACTTCTTTTTTTACAGCATCTGGATTGGCTGCTTGGAAGTCTAAGATTTGATAGACAAGGTCTAGCTTTTTTAACGAACGGTATTTAGGTACGTTTAATTTTTGAGCGATTTCCTGAAGTTCAGGAAGCTTCTTTGCTTTTAATTCGGAAATTTCGAACATGTATATGTGTACTAATTAAGTTTATTCTTTGAAATGGATTAGTTTCTTACTTTTCTAAAAAATATAAAATGGGAAAAATTTGAAAAAAATCTGAAGATTTAATAACCTGCTACACTGTAGGTAACACATTATTAATGCAATAATACAATTTTATTTTTAAAATTTAATACTACTTTTAAAAAAGAAACTGTTAATTTTGTGCCTCGTTATAGATAAATATAAATGATTCAACGTATACAATCCATATATCTTTTATTTGCAGCAGGCGTGTCTGCAGGTTTAATTTTTATATTTCATTTGTGGACTAAGACCGATGATGTTTTGGTTTATGCTAAAGATGAATACTTATATTTAGGTTTGTTTTTAGGATCTGCTTTATTATCTTTAATCTCGATTTTTTGTTTTAAAAATAGGAAGCTGCAATTTGTTTTGGGCCGACTTAATATAATATTAAACTTTATTTTATTAGGATTTTTTGTGTATCAATTACTAATACCACCTGGAGAGAGTAACATCTCAGAGAAAGGTGTTGGGATATTCATACCTATTTTATCTATCGTGTTATTGGTCTTAGCCAATAAAGCCATAAAAAAGGATGAAGACCTCGTAAAATCTGTTGATCGATTACGATAAACCCTATTATCTTAATTATTTTAGTGCGTAAACCCAAGGTGAAGACCTTGGGTTTTTTTATGGATGATTGTTAACGCTTCGGAAACTCTATAACTTCAAGATTATCAATTTGATGCCCATCTATTGTGAATCTGAGCATCGTTCTTATTTTATGAAAGCCATGCTTTCCAACGGCACCAGGATTCATATGAATTAAATTATACCGTTTGTCTGGCATAACTTTTAGAATATGTGAATGCCCACAGATAAAAATACGAGGCGGATTATCTTTTATAAGATCACGTGTTCTCATGTTATACTTTGGAGGATAACCACCTATGTGTGTCATCCAAACATCAACATTTTCACACATAAACCTATTATGTTCTGGAAATTCGGCTCTAGCTTCAGCATTATCAATGTTGCCATAAACTGCTCGTAGAGGCTTTAAATCTTTTATAGCATCTGTGACACTAAGGTCTCCTATATCTCCAGCATGCCAAACTTCATCAGCCTGTTTAACGTATTTCAAAATAGCATCATCTATATAACTGTGTGTGTCAGAAAGTAATAGAATTTTGGTCATAAAGGGTTGTAAATTATGATTGCGACGTTTTCCGAAGAAAACCTTTAATTATGTTAATAGCAAGTATAAAGAGACAAAAACATTTATCTTTGTGCTTTTACAAAAGTACGGTTTCTATTGCGTTTTTTTATCGAATTATCATACAACGGAAAAGCATATCATGGATGGCAAAATCAGCCCGATGCTATTTCTGTACAAGAAGTTCTTGAGAATGCGTTGTCAATATTATTGAAGCAAACTATTAGTATTGTAGGAGCAGGAAGAACAGATGCAGGAGTTCATGCTTCACAAATGTTTGCTCATTTTGATACAGAGGAAGATTTTCCAGAACATTTTATTTTTAAATTGAATTCCTTTTTGCCTAAAGATATTGCAATTACTGCTATTTTTAGAGTTACAGAGGAAGCTCATGCACGTTTTGATGCCTTGAGTAGAACGTATCATTATCGGCTGTCGACACAAAAAAATGTTTTTAATTTTGATTACGCCTATGCTTTACAAAAGCAGTTGGACATGGACCTTATGAATAAAGCTTGTGATATTCTATTGCAGTATAATGATTTTCAATGCTTTTCTAAGGTTAATACAGATGTAAAAACGTATACTTGTAAGCTCATGAAAGCGCGTTGGACTGTTGAGAATAATGAATTGTTATTTACCGTAAAAGCAGATCGTTTTTTGAGAAATATGGTTCGTGCTATTGTTGGTACGCTTATTAATATTGGTTTAGGTAAAATAGAGTTAGAACATTTGCATTCCATTATAAAATCTAAAAATAGAAGCGAAGCCGGGTTTTCTGTACCAGCTCATGGTTTATACCTTACGAGTATCGAATATCCAGAGCATATTAAATTATTAAAAAACTAAATGGAGGATAAAAAAACAAAAGCCTTTGATTTGACATTGTTCAAGAGATTGTTACAATATATTAGACCTTATAGAATTGTGTTTTTTGGGTCGATACTTTGTGTAATAGGTCTCGCTCTTTTTGGAATGTTAAGACCCTTAGCACTTCAAAAAGCTATTGATGAACATGTTGTATTAAAAGATTACAATGGCTTTTTGTTTTATATTATTGTCATGTTGGCTTTATTAATATTTGAAGTTGTAAGTCAATTATTATTTATTTACTATGCCAGTTGGTTGGGCCAAAATGTGGTTAAGGATATACGAGTAAAACTCTATAACCATATTTTACGCTTTAGAATGAAGTACTATGATAACTCTTCTGTAGGTGTTTTAATAACTAGGGCTGTAACCGATATGGAGCGCATTGCTGATATTTTTGGTCAAGGTTTATTTATGATATTTAGCGATATTCTTAAAATGCTCTTTGTGGCTGGAGCGATGTTATATCTAAATTGGAAATTAAGTTTAATTGCCTTTGTAACCATGCCAATTATCCTATTTGCGACTAAGGTTTTTCAGAAATATATGAAACGTGCTTTTGAAGAAGTACGTAATGAAGTATCTAACTTAAATTCTTTTGTTCAAGAGCGTGTTACAGGAATGAAAATACTTCAGTTATTTACAAGAGAGGATACGGAGTATAAGAAGTTTAAAGAAATTAATGAACGCCATAAAAAAGGATGGTTAAAAACAGTGTGGTATAACTCGGTGTTTTTTCCAATAGCCGACTTATTATCATCTATTACATTGGGATCCATTATTTGGGCAGGAGGATATATGGTGGTTTTTCAGAAAACTGTAACCATTGGAGATTTGACGGCCTACATCATGTTTGTTCCCATGTTATTTAGACCTTTAAACCAGATTGCGAATAAATTCAACACACTTCAAATGGGAATGGTTGCTGCCGATCGTGTTTTTAAAGTTTTAGATACAACATCTCAAATTGACGATTCGGGTAAAGCTGAAGCTAAGGCGTTTAAAGGTGATATTTCATTTAAAGAAGTGCATTTTTCTTATGTTGAAAATGAAGAAGTTCTTAAAGGAATTTCTGTAGATGTCAAGGCAGGAGAGACGGTTGCGATAGTTGGAGCCACAGGCGCTGGGAAGTCAACGATTATTAATTTATTGAATCGTTTTTATGATATTAATGCAGGTACAATATGTATAGATGGCACAGATATTAAAGATATGACCTTGAAGTCCTTACGGTCACAAATTGCTGTAGTGCTTCAAGATGTATTTTTATTTGCCGATACTATTTTAAATAATATTACGCTAAAAGATCCTAATATTTCAGAAGAAGAAGTTATTCAAGCCGCTAAGGATATTGGGATTCATAAATTTATTTCGAGTCTTCCAAACGGTTACCATTATAATGTGAAAGAGCGTGGAGCAATGTTATCATCTGGTCAACGTCAGCTTATTTCATTTTTAAGAGCATATGTCACCAATCCAAGTATTTTAGTTTTGGATGAAGCAACGTCTTCTGTAGATTCTTATTCAGAGCAATTAATACAAGACGCTACCGATAAAATTACTGAAGGACGCACCTCTATTGTGATTGCACATCGATTGGCTACAATTCAACAAGCCGATCAAATTATTGTAATGGATGCAGGTAAAATTGTAGAAAAAGGAACACATAAAGAACTTCTAAAAGTTGAAAACGGCTATTATAGAAATCTATACGAAGTTCAATTTTTAAAGGCTGAAGCTGTATAGTTTATTGTTTGGCAGCTTCTACGGCGGCTCGTTGGGCTTCTATGAGTTCTTGCAGATCTCCTGTTAAGAACATGATAATCACTATAATTATAGTTATAATAATCATTGTGGAAGCGAGGACTCCTAAAAACAGAAACGTTCTCAATACAATTTGCCCTATACTGAGGTTATACAAGCGCTTAAAAACGTAGGCTCCATATAATATCATTAAGGGTAAAAATATAAAACTTATCATACCTTGGGTAATACCTAGCATTGCCACAATAATGATGATAACAGACGTGATGATCGAGGTTTGAGCTTGCCAATACATTAATACAACCATAAGTTCTGTATAGTTGAATTTTTTGAGACCCATGAATGAGATACGCGCAATAATGGCATAAAGAGGAACATAAAGCATCATAAATATAGACATGTACTCTTGTATGAAAGTCACGTTTCTTCGTTGAAATTCTTCTTGACCCTCCATGACATAATTTGAGAAATCTAGAGCTTCTGGATAGAATTTTTTTAATATTAATAGGTATAATCCCGTAAAAGTTAAAGCCAAACCAAAATAACTAATTGGATTAACATAGCGTTTCCTAACACCATCGATGTAGCCTCCAATAACGAGTTCAGGTTTTTTAAACAAATCAACAAATGTGCGAAGCAACTTATTGTCGTAATTAAAAAAAGTTTCGCTTATGTGTTCAAAAAGATTTTTAAACGTCAGACGATTTCTAATTACTTTCCCTCCACAGCTATTACAGAAATCACTATTGTCTTGAAGTTCGGTATGGCAGTTTTTACAATTCACAGGTTCAATTTACTTTAAAAATTTCAGATATAGGAATAGAAGGAGACCTGTTAGAATGGAAAGTATCATGGTAACAGCTAAAAACAAGACCATTGAGAACACAAACCTTATAATTAAAGCTAAAACACTTAGTTTGTATAATCTGTAAAAAACGAATGCAAAATATAGAACATATAAGGAAGTGACCACTATTATAAGAACAGTGACATCAATTCCTAAAGCAAAAGCAATAAGATATAATATTGCTGAGGAAATAATATACTGGTCTGTAACATACATATTGATAACAATATGCTCTGTAAAGTTATGTACACGCTCGTTTAAAAACACAACCCAGCTTATTAAAGCACTTGCAGGCAAACCAATGATGTAGATTAATCCTAAGTATTCGTTCATAGATCGCGAAAAACTAGTAAATATTTCTAGCGCCTCTTTTGGGTAATATTTTGTCATTAACTTATCAAACTCACTTGGTTCGGGAATAAAATAACCAGGATTAATAGCATTAATAATAAAGTATTGTATACCAAGAAGCGTTATAGATATAGCAAGGTATTGAACAACATTAATGTATTTTTTACGTGTACCATTGATATAACCATCAATGACAGCTTCGGGCTTTTTGAAAAGATCAATAAAGGTGCTGAAAAACTTATTGTCATAACTTAAAAACTGTTCACTAAAATCTGCAGATAGATTTTTAACTGTTAGCCTATTTTTTATAACTTTTGCGCCACATTCGAAGCAATAATGTTGTTCGGAATTAAGTGATGTTTTGCAATTTTTACAATTCATTTATGTTAAGTCTTTGTACAATAAGGTAGTGAGTTCTGGTAAATCTTCAAACATTACGAACTCTCCATTTTTTATATATGAAATCTGACCAGTTTCTTCACTAACCACTAAAGCAATGGCATCTGTTTTTTCTGTGATCCCAACTGCTGCACGATGACGTAAACCAAAACGCTGTGGAATATTCTTCTCGTTATTTACAGGTAATATCACACGTGTCGCCTTTACAACGTTGTTTTCAATGATAATGGCGCCATCATGCAAAGGGCTATTTTTAAAGAAGATACTTTCAATAATGGGCTGTGTGACTTTAATGTTCATTGCGTCACCAGTATTAACCAAGAAATCGAGATTGTTATTGCGCTCTAAGACAATAAGAGCTCCTGTTTTAGACTGGCTCATACGCTCGCAAGCATTTACTAAAGCATTAATGTCTGTTTCTGTTTCAACTTCCGTTTTTAAGAATTTCATCTTTTTGAAAAACTTCCCACGACCACTTAAGTTCGTAGAGCCAACCATAAGGAGGAATTTTCGTATTTCGGGTTGAAATACCACAATAAGCGCAATAATTCCTACTTTAATAAACCCATCAAAGATGCGATGGAGCATGAACATATCTAGAAACTCTGTAACCCTCCAAACCAAATAGATAATAATGATTCCAATAAAAATATTAACAGCTACTGTACCTTTTACGAGCTTATAGACATAGTACAAAAGAATAGCGACAAGAAAGACGTCTATAAAATCTATAATCCCAAAATCCCAAAATTTGAATTTTTCCAAGGCGAGCGCGTTTGTGTAAATGTAATAATTATTGCTTAATAAATGAATTCGTTATTGTTTATTGTAACAATGTCTGATTTAAGTTTTGAGAGAATAGATTTAAAGTTAATATAGTCCTGAAAGTCTAAGTTTTTGTTAAAGATTAATGAAATTTCTAATTTGTTAGCAATTCCAGGTTTTAATAATGCTTCGAGATAACTCTTAATTTGATTAGTTTTTAAAATTGTGGAAATTCCATAGACTGTTTCAGTACTTTCAAAGTACAATGTAATATTTTGGGTTATGTCTAAGCCTCTATAAAAATTGCCGTCTGGTTTATAATCACTTTCGTTAAACGGTGTTGTATTGTTTTTTAATGGTGCTTTGGTATTGTCTAATGTGTAAACGACATCTGTAAACTCCAAAAACCCTAAATTGTTAATAGCCGTATCATGACAAGTAAAGTAATTTTTAGCATCCTCATTTTTATGCATCTTAGCATTGCGTTTTTTGTCTTGTAAGAATTTAATCTTCGGAATGGCTTGTTCTAAAGTAAGGCGTTTGTCTACGTTGATAAGCCAGTTGGTTGTGCTAATTAAATTTTTCCTGTTAAGTTCAATGCTGTCAGTTTGAGTCTCATCATAAAATAAATAGGCATGAGAAACATCATGAATTTCGGTTATCGTAGCATTTTCAATTTCAGGAAGTAGTACCGATTTCCCATTTCCGCATGACAATAAGATAAGAGTAATGAGTAATATGTATAGTCGTTTCATTAGTGTAATTGTTGAGTGAGAGTAATACATTCCATAGCTTCTTTAACATCATGAACTCTTAAAATAGCAGTGCCTTTTTGAAGTGCAATTGTGTTAAGAACTGTGGTGCCGTTAAGCGCCTCTTTTGCAGAATTATTAAGTGTTTTGTAAATCATTGACTTTCTAGATATCCCAGCTAAAATTGGCAAATTGGTCATTTTTAAAAGCTCTAACTTATTGAGAAGCTTGTAATTTTGTTCTACCGTTTTAGCAAATCCAAACCCAGGATCTACAATCAAATCAACGATTCCTAAACGCCTAGCTTCAGCAATGCGATCAGAAAAATAAAAGAGGATATCCTTTATTATATCGTCATAATTGGTTTGTTGAGCCATGTTTTGAGGCGTTCCTTTCATATGCATCATAATATAGGGCACGCCTAATTGCGCAACTGTTTCTAACATGTGTTGATCTAAATGTCCTGCGGAAATATCATTAATCAAGCAGGCTCCTGCATCTATGGCACATTTGGCAACCTCGCTTCTAAACGTGTCGATAGAAATTAAAGTGTCTGGAAATTCTTTAAGAATAGCTTCTATAATTGGCAGAACGCGTTCCAATTCTTCTTTAACCGAAATGTCATGAGCACCAGGTCTAGAGCTATAACCGCCAATATCAATAAAGGTTGCTCCGGCCTCAGTCATGTTTTGAACTTGTCCTAAAATAGCTGCTGTATTTTTGTATTGTCCTCCATCATAAAATGAATCGGGAGTGACATTTAAAATACCCATAATTTTTGGTCGACTAAGGTCTATTAATTGTCCTTTGCAATTGATGCTTTTACTCAAAACTATATAGTATGGTTAAAGTTTTTAAATCTGATTAATTTATGCGAAATTTACGGAAAATTAAATGTTTTAAATGCAAGATACTTCAAAACAATATGATGATGTGATTTCGCAATGCCGAAGTCTGTTTATTAATAAAATGAAAGACTACGGAAGTGCATGGCGAATTTTGAGATTACCTTCCTTAACAGATCAAATTTTTATAAAAGCGCAACGTATTAGAGGCTTACAACAAAACAGTGAACGTAAAGTAGATGAAGGGGAAGTAAGTGAGTTTATAGGAATCATTAATTATTGTACTATGGCTTTGGTGCAATTAGATAAAGGCGTTGTTGAACAACCCGATTTGGATTTGGATGAGGCCACTTCTCTTTATGACGAAAAGGTGTCTGTTACCAAACAATTAATGATGGATAAAAATCATGATTATGGAGAGGCTTGGAGAGATATGCGCGTAAGTAGCTTAACCGATTTGATTTTACAAAAATTGTTACGAGTAAAGCAGATTGAAGATAACGCAGGAAAAACAATAGTTAGTGAAGGTATTGATGCCAATTATCAAGACATGATAAATTATTCGGTATTTGCGCTAATTCATTTAAACGAAGATAAAAAATAACAACACATGAAAGCACTAGTTCATATTTGTAGAGTCCTTGTTGGAGGTCTATTTATTTTTTCAGGATTTATAAAACTGAATGATCCTCTAGGATTTTCTTATAAGCTTCAAGAATATTTTAGCTACGATGTACTAGATATTCCATCACTTATACCATATGCACTAGGAATTTCAATATTTGTTGTTGTATTTGAAGTTGTTCTAGGCGTGTTCTTACTTATTGGATATAAACCTAAATTTACAGTGTGGAGTTTATTAGCAATGATTGTGTTTTTTACGTTTTTAACGTTCTATGCTGCATATTTTGAAAAAGTAAAAGACTGTGGATGTTTTGGGGATTTCTTGAAATTATCACCTTGGCAATCGTTCTGGAAAGACGTGATTTTATTAGTGATGATTGTTATCTTATTTATTGGTCAAAGACACGTTAAACCTCTATTGACCAAATTTGGTTTATCGGTAACGGCCTTGCTTAGTTTTATTTTTAGCCTTTGGTTTGGATATTATGTACTTATGCATCTTCCTGCATTCGATTTTAGAGCTTATAAAATAGGAGACAACTTACAAGAAAATATGTCTTTACCGCCAGATGCTCAAAGAGCAGTAAGTGATTATATTTGGACGTACAAGCTAAATGGTGAAGAAAAAACCTTGACCGATAGAGGTCGTGGTCCAAAGACCTACGATGAAATTGTGGGTGTAGAAACAGTTGTTATTAAAGAGGCAGATGTGCCTAAAATTCAAGATTTTTCTATAGAATCTGAAGATGAAGATTTAACACAGCAATTTTTAGCAGAAGATAAATTAGTTATTATTGTTGCATACAGTTTAGAAAAAGCAGAAATTGAAGGAATGGGAGGACTTAAAGCTATGGTTAAGAAGGCTCAGGATAAAGGATATCCAGTGATTGGACTAACAGCTTCTGGTGAACCTAAGAAAAAGGAGATTCAAGATACATATCATTTAGATGTTGACTTCTATTTATGTGATGAAAAAGTGCTAAAAACAATAGTTAGAGCTAATCCTGGTGTGATTGTTCTAGAAAAAGGAACAGTCACTCAAAAAGTGCATTGGAACGATCTTGAAGATTTGAAGTTCTAATTAATTCTAAATAATAATGATCTGATTAGCTACATTTTAAATAAAACGTTTTATGCATTACTCACTTTATTTGGTGTAGTAACCGTAATTTTTTTCTTATTTAATGTTCTACCAGGAGATCCAGCGCAAATGATGCTTGGTCAAAATGAAGACAGCGAGCAAATTGCAGCTGTAAAGGCTAAGTATGGTTTTGATAAGCCAATTACAACACAATACGTTTATTATTTAAACGATTTGTCGCCACTATCATTTCATTCAACTAATTCAAGTGATTATACGTTTTTACGTGATGGAAAGTACAGCGCATCTAAGTTATTTACCATTGGAGAAACTACGATGGTTGTGAAGTTTCCGTATTTGAGAGAATCCTTTACGAAGCAGGGAAAGAAAGTAGCACAAGTTATTGGAGAAACATTACCAAATACTTTCGTGCTAGCCGTTTCAGCAATTTTCATCGCCATTTTTTTAGGTATTATTCTCGGGATAATTTCTGCCTTATATAAAGATCGTTGGATTGATAAAACCATTCAAATTTTTAGTACCTTAGGGATGAGCGTACCTTCCTTTTTTAGTGCTATTTTGTTTGCTTGGTTGTTTGGTTTTGTGTTGCATAATTATACCAATTTAGAAATGACAGGTAGCTTATATGAGTTAGATGACTTTGGCGAAAAGGTTAATATCCAATGGAAAAATTTAATACTCCCAGCAATTGTTTTAGGAATTCGCCCTTTGGCCGTTGTGATTCAGTTGATGCGAAATTCATTGTTAGAAGTCTTTAATCAAGATTATATTAGAACTGCCAGGGCTAAAGGTTTAAGTGAATTTCAGATTATAAAAAGACATGCTGTAAAAAATGCATTGAACCCCGTAGTTACGGCTATTTCAGGATGGTTCGCATCTATGTTGGCAGGCGCTGTATTTGTTGAGTATATTTTTGGGTGGAATGGTCTCGGAAAAGAAATTGTAAATGCTCTAAATACCTTAGATTTGCCAGTTATTATGGGATCGGTATTAGTCATTGCATTACTATTTATCCTGATTAATATTTTTGTAGATGTGATTTATGGTTGGTTGGATCCTAGAGTGAAATTGAAATAATAAAATAATTCAGAAGAACTATATAATAGTTTGAAATGAATACTAAAAACTAAAGTGAATGAAACAGCTATTAATTATCTTTTGTCTTGGGATCTTCTTTATTAATTGTGAAGCACAACCAGATCCTACAAATTTTTCTAATGAAGCCCTAAAGGATACATTTATTACTATAGAAGGCAAATCTTTAACCTTAGAATCTATACTTAACACCTACAAAGGACAAACGATTTTAATAGATGTTTGGGCTAGTTGGTGTCGCGATTGTATTGTTGGGTTGCCCGACCTTAAGGCGCTTCAAAAAGAACATAGCGATGTGGTTTATTTATTCTTATCCATGGATAAGACTCAAAAAAGTTGGAAAAATGGAATTGATAAATATAAAATAGATGGAGCGCATTATTTTATGCCCTCAGGATGGGATAGTGCGTTTAGTGAATTTGTAGATTTAGATTGGATACCTCGATACATGATTATAGATAAAGATGGACATATCAAATTGTTTAGAGCTGTAAAAATTAGTGACCCTAAAATAAAAGAACATTTAAAGTAAATTAACGTTTCTACGGAAACTTAAAAATAGAAGACTCATGAGAAAGCATATTGTTGCAGGAAATTGGAAGATGAATAATGGTTTAATACAAACTGAAACCCTAATTTCAGAATTAAAACAACAGGAAAAAACATCGGATGCAGAGGTTATGATTGCACCATCTTTTACAAATTTATGGCATGCTTTTGAAGCAACAAGACAGTATGATATCGAGGTTGTTGCTCAGAATATGCACTTTTCTGAAAAAGGAGCATGCACTGGCGAGGTTAGTGCAGGAATGCTTAAAAGTTTAGGAATTAAAACAGTGATTTTGGGACATAGTGAACGACGTGCCTATTATAATGAAACAGACCAATCACTGGCTAAAAAAGTTGACGCTGCATTAGCTAATAACATGCGAATCATTTTTTGTTTTGGCGAGGAGTTATCAGATCGTAAAGCTGGACGTCAAGAGGACGTAGTGGAGCATCAAATTAAAGCAGCGTTGTTTCATTTAAATGCTTCGGCGTTTGAACACATTGTATTGGCCTATGAGCCCGTTTGGGCTATTGGAACAGGTGAGACTGCTTCTCCTGAGCAGGCCCAAGATATGCATGCATTTATTAGAAAAACATTAGAAAATACTTATGGTAAGAATGTTTCAGAATCTGTGTCAATTCTTTACGGTGGAAGCGTAAAACCAGCTAATGCTAAGGAAATTTTTTCAAAGCCTGATGTTGATGGTGGACTTATTGGTGGAGCATCTTTAAATGCTGAAGACTTTTTTGCTATTGTTAACGCATTTTAATGTAACACAGACATGTCTAATACAATATATATAGGGTATTACTTCAAAGCAAATCCTTTGCAACCAGCGGTTGAAATATTAATCGCAGAGTTGGGCTATGCAGGTTTCGAAAGTTTTGTTGAAACCGATGAAGGTGTTACTGCCTATATTCAGAAAAATGATTGGAATGAACATATTCTTGATGATATTCACATATTGAATTCTGATGCCTTTACTATTACATTTACATTTGATGAAATAGAACAAACTAATTGGAATGCAGAGTGGGAGAAAAATTTCAGTCCAATTGTTGTAGACAATAAATGCTCGGTTCGCGCTCCATTTCATGATAAGCCAGACACAGCATATGATATCATTATAGAGCCTAAAATGAGTTTTGGAACTGGTCACCATGAAACTACTCATATGATGATTCAGTATATTTTAAATCACGATTTTCAGAATAAAGCGGTTTTAGATATGGGATGCGGAACTGGTGTTCTTGCGATTCTAGCAGAAATGAAAGGCGCCAATCCAATAGATGCCATTGATTATGATAATTGGTGCTATCTTAATAGTTTAGAAAATGTACAGAGAAATGCCTGTAATCACATTACGGTTTTAGAAGGAGATGCCAGTCTTTTACCAGGACGTAAATACGATATTGTAATTGCTAATATTAATAGGAATATTCTACTTAATGATATGAAAACCTATACAGATACACTCAATGCACATGGTGTTTTGTTTCTAAGTGGTTTTTACAATGATGACATCGCTATTATTAGAGATGAATGTGCTATGTATGGTTTAAATCATGTCGAGACATTAGAGCGAAACAATTGGGTTGCTCTCAAATTTGAAAAGTAAATTATTATAGTTATTTGGGTTTTCTTCGATGAATAGCTCAAAATTTTAACATAATAAATAAACGACCCGTAACAATTCTACGGGATATCCTTAATATGTGTAATATTGAATTGGCTAACTTCGCGCTGATAATTATCACAGACTAATTCAAACACATAGCATTGTTTTTTTAGCTCATCCTATTTACGTGAATACTATTTATTAACTTAATTTACTCAAAAATGAAAAAAATCAAATTTGTGGCAATAGCGAGTCTATGCCTTGTATTTTCTTTTCAATCTTGTGAAAAAGAAAATATAACAGAGAATATTTCAAATCTAGACGAGGACATAATCATTAATATGAACAGTTTAGAGAATCGGACTTTAGTCACTGACACAGAATTACTAGACGCCATTAAGACTTTGGATATTGATGTAGGGATAGTTTCTATAGGAGATTTTCACTTACCTGATGGAACTGTGGAAGAACGAATTTATATAGGAAGCGATATTACTTTTACTAGAGACGAACTAGACGCATTAGTAGGAATTGGTTCTGGACTAGATCGTCAATATAGAACGTTTAATTTAGTAACTGGTAACAATCAAACTATTAATATCTTAGGCTACACAGGAGGCAGCCAAGCATTATCTAGTAAGGCGCAAACGGCTTTAACTAGAGCAGTTGCTAATTATAATAATATAAGCAATATGACATTACAGTTTAATTTATCATTTGGTACTAATTACCAGGCAGCAGACATGGTAGTGTACGATAATTCTGTAAATACACCTAATAGTCAAGGTGGTGTAGCGGGTTTCCCAACATCAGCAGGAGCACCTCATAAATTTGTTCAAATATATAATATCGAACAATTTTCTACAGGTGTAAATGAGCATGTTATTACGCATGAAATTGGACATTCTATTGGTTTTCGTCATTCAGATTGGTTTGACCGTTTAAGTTGCCCTCCATCTTTTCAAGGTAATGAAGGCGCAGGTTCTAATGGTGCTGTACATATATCAGGAACGCCAACAGGAAGAGATTTAACTTCGGTTATGCAGGCTTGTTTTTCAACTAGTGTAAGCGGGAACTTTAATAATAATGATGTTACCGCTCTAAAGGCTATGTATCCAGCAGGTTCTTCAGGTCCTTGTGATGGAGTCTCTGAATGGCAAAGTGGAGTAAGTTATAGCATTGGCGAACGCGTTACTTATTTTGGTAACCTTTATGAGCGCGTAAGTGGAGGTTGGACTCTAATTGGGCCGTGTAGCTAAATATAAAATTTAATTCTCAATATTGGTATTGCAATAATTTTAAAAGACTTCTGTTCTATGAATAGAAGTCTTTTTTTATTACCTGTTTTTTTTTAAATTTATATAAAATTTGTTGATGAGTACCAAAGAGAAAGTACAAGAAGAGCTCCTCGTCGATACCCTAGAGCAGCCTCTAAATGAAATCGTATTATACAACGATGATGTGAATACATTTGATCATGTCATTGATACTTTAATCTATGCCTGTGATCACACTCCCGAGCAGGCAGAACAATGTTCTATTATAGTGCATTATAAAGGCCAATGTACTGTAAAAACTGGTGAATATAAAGAACTTGAACCACGTTGCACTATGCTATTAGAAGCAGGGTTAAGTGCTGAAATTATTTAAAAAAATTTAGAAATAGATACTCTAAAGAAGTCGTCTTCCTTAAAATTGGATAAGATAAATTCGTTAGTGTCTATATTACTAAAAAATCGACCTTCCAATTCAACTTTCCAGCTGCTACCGATTCTTCGAGAAGCCTCAATGCTAAAAATTTTACTATTCGATTCTAAATCAGTAATACCTCCAATAAGCACAGATGTGTCTTGTGTATCGTTTAAAGCAATACGACTTCCAAAGAATATGTCATTCTGTAAAGCATTTAGAGCCAGATTATCTCTATCATCATAAAGGTATTCGCCTAAAACACCAATATCCAAACCATTACCATCTATATTGCTAAATGTGTATTCTAAACCCGCTACTAAGGCGAAAACATCTTGAACCTCAGAACTTCTATAAATGGATTCAAATTTCCAGAGAAACGCATCGTGCGTTACTTGAAGATCTAAGCCTGTTTGATTAATCACGGGATAAAATGCATTGATTCCTCCCGCATTGTCAAAAGAAAACAATGGTTCACGACCAGTACCATAAAAATGAGACAAACCAATATCAAAGGCACCAATAAAATGAGACCATCTAAAAGCAACATCCTGACGCCATTCTTTTGCGCCGCTCTCATAATTTATGTCATCTTTATCAATAACCAAAGGAAATCGTAAACGGCCTTTTTCACCAGAAAAAATGCGTTTTCGATGATATGGTAAATAGAAAAAATCAAAATTCCCATAGTTAGTAGATAACGTATACTGGATCATCGGTTGCCCTAGTTTGTCCTCCCCATCAAAAGACTCAACTACATCTGTTTGATTAATAATATCTACGAGGTGATTGCTTTCGGTAACACCCCAAAATATTTTTTTAAGCCCTACACTAAGCTCCCAGTTATTCTTGGCTTTTTGATAATAGAACTCTCTAATATCCCAGTGCGTTCGGTTATCGTCTTGATCCAACCGAAAAAAACCAGTGATGTTAATACTCTCATATCCCTTATTCCATGCTAAGTTATATTCTGGTTGAATGGCAATTGAAGGGAAATGATCTTTTTGCCCTTGAAACTGTCCTTTATTTGGGAAATATCGATATTCAGCTTCGAGTTCAAGTTCAAAATCTTGAGATAGCGTTTTATCTTTTCCCTGACCATAGCCAGAATATTGAACTATAAATAAAAGGAAAGCAAAGAAGTATAATGGTTTTTGTTTGTTCATTGATGCTATGATTTAAAAGCGCAATACCAAAAACTATTGCTATTAATCAATACTAACTAAAACGATGAAAGTAAATAGTTAATGATATTGCGACTTTCTTATATGCTATTAGTTACCTGCTCTTTTTAATGCAACCTGTGAAAAGTCATCACTTGTGAGGTTGATGTCGAAATTATAATCTTTAAATTCTAATCGGGTCTCCTTGTTACTTTGATGATTTATCATATTAAAAACACCGGCACGCCAGAACTTATTTTTGTAGAGTTTATAATCTGAATATGTAAGCGTCTTTAACAGCGCATTTTTTCGATCGTAGAATTCTACTTTTTCAATTCTGTAGCCTTTATCTTTATTATAACTCACTAAGCGTCGCGTATAACCAGATTTAGGATCTACAGGATCTTGTTCTACTATGAGAAGCCCATTTTTTTCTTCTAAAAATTTATAAGCATATTTTTCCACTTCCTGAGATGATAGGTCTTCATAAGCAAATTCACTTCCAACAAATGGTCCAGATTTATTATTAGATGAAATTCTCTTAACACGCTTTATTGAAGGTAGGTATAACCACTGATCGTCTGAACCTATTTTATGAGTAAACGTTAAAGTTGCTGTGCCTTTAACATCTTTCGGACTATTAAAAACAATCAGAGACTTGTCTCCATCTTCTGTTAATTCTAAGGTTTTAGTTGTTAGAGACCGTTCACTTGTTTGTCCATTTTTATTCTTTAAGGTCATTTTTAATTCTACAGACGAACTGTTGAATCCGAGATCGGCCTTTTCAGCCGCTTTGGCAATTTCTAAACCGCGCTGTTCAGGCGTTTGTGCATTCATATATAAGACACACGATAATGCTGTAATTGTAATTAGTAGTTTTTTCATTTTTATTTACTTTAATTATTTATTTTAACTGATGGTGTTTTTTTTGCTTGTTAAAATGAGCAGGGAAGGCAGGAGAATAAAATCTATAACCAAAGCAGATATAATTATGATTACAGTAATTCTTGCCATATAACTATTAAGGGCAAATGATGAGGTAGAAAGTATAGCGAAACCAGCAAGTAAAACTAGTGTTGTAGTAACTAAGGCCTTTCCAACAGTTTCAAACGCATATATTACTGCTTGCTTTGCATCATAACCTAACTCTCGTCTTGCTCTTAAAAACTTGCTCATAAAGTGTACAGTATCGTCAACAATAATTCCTAATGTCATACCAAAAACGATGACCATCCCTGTATTTATTTGTCCTTTATATAGTGCCCAAATTCCAAAACCTACTAATACAGGTGTAACATTTGGAATAATACTTAGTAATCCGAGTTTGAAGTTTCGTAAGGCAAACATTAAGACTAGAGAAATCAAAATAAGTGCTATAATGTTTCCTTTAAACATGCTGTCTGCTTGTCTAAACCCAAGTTTGGAGAACATTAGAGTAGGGCTCACTCCAATAGCGTGCATAGCTTCTGGCGTGTTGTTTTTTAGCCAATCTTCACCTTTTTTTGAGAAGATTATCATATCTGCACTCGTAATGTTTTCAATGGTAACAGTAACACGGGTTTCAGATTTATCTACATTAATTTGATTATTTAAGTCTAAACCAAAAGGTAATGAGAGCTCATAAAGTAATAAATATTGAGCCGCTTCTTCGCGACTTTCAGGAACACGATAAAAGGCCTCGTTATCACCATGCATAGATCGGTTAACACGTCTTGCTACTTCGCTGAAGGCATTAACATGAACAACTTCAGGTTGCTCTTTTAGCCAGTTTTCAAAAGCATTAAGATGCTTTAGGTATTCTGGATTGTTAATTCCACCACTTTCTCCACTACCAATAGAGTATTCTATGTTATAGATTCCGGTTAGGTTATCGCTTATATAATCTGTGTCTGTTCTAAATTCTACACTTTCATCAAAGTAGTTGATAAATTCATCATTAAAAGTGTTTTTTGTGGCGAGATATGTTAAACCACCAATGATAATGAGCGATATGATAGTTAATCTACCTGGTTGCTTAACAACGAAAGTTCCAAGAGAGGTATACCAGTTTGCACGACTACCTTTTGATTTGCTCTGCTTAGCTTTAGATTTTACAGGTAATATGGCCATTAAAGCGGGTAGGGCTGTTGTTGAAAATATAAAGGCCATTGTCATACCAAAGGCAGTAATGTTTCCTAGATCCCAAAAAGGAGGAACATCTCCAAAGTTCATGGTTAAAAACCCAATAACTGTTGTTAAACTAGTGATGAATACTGGCATAAAGTTTAATCGCATAGACTCTGTTAGAGCGTCTAATTTTGTCAGGCCATCTTTTCGCATTTTTTGAAGCATCGTAATTAAAATGTGAATACTATCAGCCACAGCAAGCGTTAAGATCATGGTCGGGAACACAGATGAAGGTGGGGTGAGTTTAATTCCCATGAGTCCAACAAATCCCACAGCACTAATTATAGAGAACATTACAACAACTAAAGTTGCTAGAGTACTATAAATATTTCGAGTTAAAATAAATGTTGTGATAATCACAATGATTAACATTAACATGGTTAACATAAGGTCTCTCATAGATGCTTCAAAGAAGGCTGTGTTTAATGGAACCAACCCAGAAGAGTGTACCTCAAAATTTGGATGTTTTTCCTTGAATTTTGCAATCATATCTCTCACAAATGCAGTAACTTCAGGAATTTCTTTAGCACTATCTTCTCCAGGTAATCTAACCGTAATATTTATGGCAGTAACACTTCCTTTTTCATTTAGAATGCGATTGACCAATAGAGGTTCTTTTAAAGCCTTTTCTTTGATACTTGCTATTTCGATATCGGTCTTTAGAGCAGATTCATAAGATAAATCATCAACGTATAAATCGTCACCTTGAGCACTCGTATGTTGAAAGTTTGTTAGGGCATCTACTCTAGAAGAGTATGGAGTATTCCAGGCCTCGGCTGTTAACTCTTCTATAGCTGTAAGATTGGCTTTGGTAAACACATTCTTGTTGGAAGGAGATAATACGAGTATCACATTGTCATCCTTGGTATATTTTTCTTGTAAGGCATCAAATGCTTCTAATTCTGGGTTGGATTTACTAAAGAAGACATGGTAATCACCATCGAATTCCATATTGCCTTGAGAGCCCAATCCTAGTGCAAGAATTAGAGAGGTGATTAACACATACCACTTCCTTTTGATAACAAATTCAGCCCATTGCTTTGCGAATTTGTTGGATTTGTCGCTTACTTTTTTAAGTGCATTCATTTTTTTGATTGATTTAATTGACCAGTCAATTATTCATTTTGACACAGATCTTTGTTAGTTACTTTTAAGACGTTTACCGTTTTATGTTCGGGGACAATTTTTACTATAACTTAAAAATTGACCAGTCGTCTATTAATGGTTAAAAAAAATTATTTAAAGAAAATGTTTCGTATCATATTCATGAAATTATCTATTGGATATGAACTATTCATTGCTTTCATTGTAGTCATTGATCCTTTTCCTGCATCTTCAATAAAAGCAGCAATATCCTCAGCATTCATGGTATTACTTATTTCTCCATAATCTTGAGCTTCCTGAATGACTGCAGTAATAATAGAGAGTACTTCTTGTTCTTTACGCAAAATACTCGTTCTAATAAGCTCACTATGTTCAGACATTTCGTTACCCACATTACAAGCCATACATCCCATTTTACAGTCTAATTCATTTTTCAGAATGTTATATCTAAATTCATGAAAGTCTAAAAGACGCTGCTTTGGAGAAATCGTATTGTTTTGTAAAATTTCTTTCGCAGGTGTAAAATGGTCGTCAAAGTATTTTTCGATTGCTTTTACTGCAAAATCCTCTTTACTTTCAAAATAAAAATAAAATGAACCTTTTGGAATGCCGGCGACTTTTACAATATCATTGACACTTGTCGCATTATAGCCTTTACTCCATAACAACTCCATACCCTTATCTAAAAGAGTATTTGCTTTAATATCATGTTTTAAGGTCTTGGCCATAATTTAATTTAACAATGCAAATATATGACCACTCGTCTAGTAAATAAAATTTTTAACTGTTAAATTTTTTATAACGAAGAAAAAGAGCAGTTATAGTTTTGATTATATAAGGTGTTTTTCGCGGTTTATAATGTTGACGGACAAACAAAATCTGTTGTAGGTAAATCTGTTTTTTTAATTGCTCCAAAGCCTCCAGCAATATCAACTAAATTATGAAAGCCACGTGCCTTTAAAATAGATGCTGCTATAACACTCCTATAACCTCCAGCACAATGAATATGGTACGCCTTATCTTTAGTAACCTCACTCATATTGTCATTTATAAAGTCTAAAGCAAAATGTTGTGCATTTTCTAAATGCATACTATTATATTCTCCATCTTTTCTAACATCTAAGATGTTAATGTCTCCATTTTTAACCCGAGTTGCGAATGTTTCTGCAGAAATAGATTCTAGGGTAGAAATGTCTTTTCCTGCGATTTTCCAGGCATCAATTCCTCCCTTTAAATATCCAAGAGTATTGTCGTACCCTACACGTGATAAACGGGTTACAGCTTCTTCACTTTTTCCTTCTGGAACCACTAAAAGAATAGGTTGTTTAATGTCTGTTATTAATGCTCCAACCCAAGGAGCAAAACCACCATTTAAACCAATAAATATAGAATTAGGGATGTGGCCTTTAATGTAATCACTCTGAGGTCTAACATCTAGGACTAGCGCTTCTTCATGGTTGGCTATTCCTTCAAAATCGTCAGGGTTTAATGGAATATTACCCGTATTCAAAACCGTCTCAAATGCATCATATCCTAATTTGTTTAGCATGGCATTCTTCGCAAAATACTGAGGAGGAGGAGCAATACCATCAAGTACTTCTTTAACAAACTCTTCCTTTGTCATATCGGCTCTTAATGCATAATTAGTTTTCTTTTGGTCTCCTATAGTTCCAACGGTTTCTTTGCTCAGGTTTTTACCACAAGCAGAACCTGCACCATGTGCTGGATAAACGATAACATCGTCAGCAAGAGGCATTATTTTATTTCGAAGAGAATCAAATAACATCGCTGCCAAATCCTCTTTTGTGAGATCAGATTTAATGGCTAAATCGGGCCTTCCTACATCGCCTAAAAACAGGGTGTCACCAGAAAAAATAGCATGATTTCGTCCGTTTTCATCTATTAATAAATACGTTGTAGATTCTAAAGTATGTCCAGGTGTATGTAAGGCTTTAATTGTGATATTTCCGAGTTGAAAGATCTCATTATCTTTAGCTATATGGCTGTCATATGTTGTTTCGGCACCAGGACCATAAATAATTGTGGCACCTGTTTTTTTTGCTAAATCTACATGACCCGAAACAAAATCTGCATGAAAGTGCGTTTCGAAAATATATTTGATTTTTGAATTATTATTTTGCGCTTTTTCAATATAAGCTTGGGTTTCACGAAGCGGGTCAATAATAGCCACTTCACCATTTGACTCTATATAATAAGCACCTTGTGCTAAGCAACTTGTATATAACTGTTCTATTTTCATAGTAATATAAGATTTCGTTTCCGTGAACGGGATAATTAACAACTGTAAATTGTGCCCCAAAGATACGAAGTATTCTGTTTTTAAAACTGACAAAAGTCAGGTTTAACTAATGCGGTAATTTATCTTTTAAAATTCCATAAACATAGGTGCCTAGTATAGCGGCAAGAATCACAATGATTACTGAAAACGCCCCTGTTCCAACAAGAATATACATTGGGCCAGGGCAGGCACCAGACAAGGCCCATCCTAATCCAAAAATGGTACCTCCAATAATATAACGAGGCAGGCCTTTAGCTTTTTTGGGAACAGTCATAAGTCCGCCATTAATATTTTTGAATTTTTTGCTCACTAGCAGTAAAATTATTCCAGTAATTACAGAGCTCCCAATAATACCATACATATGAAACGATTCAAATTTGAACATTTCATAGATGCGATACCAGGACACGGCTTCAGATTTTACGAGTACGATTCCGAAGATAATTCCGACGAATAGAAATTTTATATACTTTGCCATATTAACTGAAAATTAAAGGGAATAAAAGATGAATCATAATAAGTCCGCCCATAAAGAAACCTATCACAGCTATAAGTGAAGGCAATTGTAAACTACTTAATCCTGTAATAGCATGGCCAGACGTACAACCTCCAGCATAGCGCGTACCAAAACCAACAAGAAAACCACCAATAATTAAAATAGCCAATCCTTTGAGGCTCAATACGGCATCCCAACTATAAAGCTCTGGAGGCAGTAAAGATTTGCCTGCATTTTCAAACCCCATCGTTTGAAGTGTTATTACAGTTTCTGGGTTAAGGTCAATATTTGTTGGTGTCGAGAGGTAAGAATGGGCAATAAAACCTCCTATAATAGCACCTAAAACTACCGTAAGGTTCCAGCGTTGTTCTTTCCAATCGAAATCAAAGAATTTTACTTTTTTTCCAGCACCACCAATGGCGCAAAGTGTCCTTAAATTGGAAGACATTCCAAAAGTTTTTCCAAAATATATTAAGATAAACATGATGAGTGCGATAAGTGGACCACACACATACCATGGCCAGGGTTCTAGAATGGATTGCATAAAAATGAATGTAAAAATTAAATTCAAAAATAAGAATTTAGATTTTTGAATTAATAGTTTGGATATAAATTAATAAAAGTAGTATATTTGCATCCACAAAATTAGGCCATGTGGCGCAACTGAATAGCGCACTTGATTACGGCTCAAGAGGTTGCAGGTTTGAATCCTGCCATGGTCACGAATAAACAAAAAAGCAAGCAAAATAAAATAGCTTGCTTTTTTTATTTTGTGGCTTTTTTGTTTTCAAAGCGGAGCTTTGTCAGGATGGGCGTAGTCAATCCTGTTAGATGGAGCGGAGCTTTGTCAGGAAGGACGGAGTCAATCCTGTTAGATGGAGCGGAGCTTTGTCAGGAAGGGCGTAGCCAATCCTGTTAGATGGAGCGGAGCTTTGTCAGG
>NZ_CANLUG010000012.1:0-42011 GCF_947494225.1 uncultured Psychroserpens sp. | reverse complement strand
TATGTAATTACTCAGGCCGATATCGATGCAGGTGTTGTGACTAACCAAGCAACGGCAACTGGAAATGATCCACAAGGCGGGACAGTGACTGATGATAGTGATGATCCAAACGATCCAACCGATACAGATAACAATGGAGATGGAGAACCAGATGATCCAACGGATACAGATTTACCACAAACAACGTCATTAAATGTTGTTAAGGTTGCCGATATTTTAGATAATGGTGATGGTGTTGTAGGTGTAGGAGATGTTATTACTTATACGATAACAGTAACCAACGATGGAAACGTGACATTAGATAATGTAACTATTGTAGATACGTTTACAGATGCAAATGGTATTGTTTTAACACTTGATTCTGGTCCAATATTTGTAAGTGCAGATCAAGGTAGTGCAGAAGGTGATTTACTTGCTGGTGAAACAGCAACATATACCGCAACATATACAATTACACAAGATGATGTTGATGCTGGTGGATTGATAAATAGTGTTGTAGCAGATGGAACTGGACCAGATGGAACCACTACAACTGATACAAGTGATGATGGAGACGATACTGATGGAAATACGGAAGATGATCCAACAGAAACTATGACAGATTCTGATTTTGAATTATCAGTAACGAAAGAACTTGATATTGCCGAGCCATTAATTGGTGATGAAGTAACGTTCACAATAACAGTGGCAAACGAAGGGTTTGTAACAGCAACAGGAGTTGTGGTAGAGGACATTCTTCCAAGTGGATATACATTCGTTTCAGCCATTACAACGGCAGGAACATATTCTGAGATTGATGGAGAATGGACTGTCGGACAATTAAATCCAGGTCAAGTTGAAGTTTTACAAATAACTGTTGAAGTTTTAGGCTTTGGTGATTATTTAAATACAGCTACGATTACTCAATTTGCTGGTGGAGACGATCAGAATGAAAATAATAATAGTGATTCAGTTGGTGTAGATCCGATATGTTTAACGATTTACAACGAATTCTCTCCAAATGGAGATGGAGTTAATGAGTTCTTTGTTATCGATTGTATAGAAACTTTCCCTAATAATAAATTAGAGATTTATAACAGATGGGGAAATATTGTTTATGAAACAAGAGCTTATAGAAATGATTGGGATGGTACTTCAAATGGAAGAGCTGTTCTTAGTCAAGGAGATAAGCTACCAGTTGGTACATACTACTATGTGATTGATTTAGGAAATGGTTCTGAACCAAGAGTAGGATGGTTATACATAAACAGATAATTAATAACGGCAAGATTAAAAACAATATTAAAATGATACAAAAATCATCATTAGTAAAAGGATTAATACTGTTAGTGTTTTGTGCACTAACCATTAATACTAGTTTTGCGCAGCAAGACCCTCAATATACCCAGTATATGTATAATACGATGAGTGTTAACCCTGCTTACGCTGGACAAAGAGAAGTGTTGAGTGTTACAGGTTTACATAGAACACAATGGGTAGGAATAGATGGAGCGCCTCAAACGCAAACTCTTGGAATCCATGCGCCACTCAGAAATGACAAAATAGGCTTAGGTTTATCTATTGTGAATGACGCTTTAGGTCCGGCAAATGAGACTTATATAGACGCTAATTTTTCATATACGATTCGATTGAATGAGTCACTAACCAAATTATCTTTTGGAGCTAAAGCTGGTGCCCATTTGCTCGATACAGATTGGAGTAGAGGTCGTTTCCAAAATCCTGATGCCGTATTTAATCAAAATATTAGCCTGTTTTCACCTACAATAGGTGCCGGTTTGTATTTGCATAATAGAAAATGGTATATTGGTTTATCTGTACCTAACTTTTTAACTACAGAGCATTATGATGATTTTCAGGAATCTGTAGCTAAGGAACGAATGAACTATTACCTCATTGCAGGTTATGTGTTTGATCTTAGTGAAAATACTAAACTGAAACCAGCAGCCTTGGTGAAAGCCGTTTCAGGAGCGCCGTTAATTGCGGACGTGTCGGCAAACTTCTTGTTTAATAAGAAATTCACTTTAGGTGTAGCATGGAGATGGGATGATTCAGTTAGTGGTCTAGCTGGTTTTCAAGTGACGGATGGCTTATATATTGGTTATTCTTATGACGCAACAACCACTAATTTAAATAATTATAATAGCGGTTCGCATGAAATTATGCTACGTTTTGAATTACAGAAAGTAGGTCGAATATTATCACCAAGATTCTTCTAAAAAAATGATTATGAACACACACAAAATTATATGTATCCTAACGTTGAGCTTGGTTTTTTCAATGGGATACGCTCAAAAAGGAAAAATTAGACAAGCGTCTAAAGAGTATGATAACTTAGCTTACTTGAAAACAAGTGAGATTCTTTTAGAAGTTGCTGAAAATGGCTATACATCTGTGGATTTACTACAAAAATTGGCCAATTCATTCTATTTCAACAATCAAATGGAAGAAGCTGCTAAATGGTATGGAGAACTCATGAAAATGGATGTTGATGGTATTGATCCAGAGTATTACTTTAGATATGCTCAGGCTCTAAAATCGATCGAAAACTATTCAGAATCTGACAAATGGATGAAAAAATTTGCTTCTGAAGATAGAAGTGATTTAAGAGGAAGAGCTTTTTCTTCAACCGTGGATTACCTTGCAATGATTGATGAAGCCAGTAGAGATTTCGAAGTTTATAATTTAGATATTAATTCTGAACTTTCAGATTTCGGGTCTACTCAATATAAAAACCAACTTGTTTTTGCATCGTCTCGTGGTGGCGGTAAAAAGTATAAATGGAACGAACAACCTTACCTCGATCTATTTTCAGCAGATAAACAAGAAGATGGTACTTATAGCAACGTTTCGAAATTTGATAATGATGTAAATACTAAATATCACGAATCTACCGTAGCTTTTACACCAGATGATCAAGTCATGTATTTTACACGTAATAATTATTACAATAAAAAGTATAAAAATAGTGAAGACGGTACCAATCGTTTAAAAATCTTCAAAGCGACTCTAAATGACAATGGTGAATGGGATAACATTGAATCGATTCATTTTAATAGTGATGAATACAGCGTTGCGCACCCAACAATCAATGTGCAAGGAACAAAAATGTACTTTGCTTCTGATATGACTGGTACCTTAGGGAAATCAGATATTTTTGAAGTCGATATTAATGATGATGGCACTTTGGGAGAACCCGTTAATCTTGGAGCTGCTGTAAATACTGAAGGCCATGAAACGTTTCCGTTTATTAATTCTGAAGGCGATTTGTATTTATCGTCAAATGGATTTAATGGTTTAGGCGGACTAGATGTTTTTGTTATTCGTGATTTTGAAAATAAAAGGGCCTTAAACCAGCCAATGTCTCTTGAAAATGTAGGCCGACCAATAAATAGTTCTATGGATGATTTTGGTTATTATGAAAACCTTGGAACGAAAGAGGGCTTTTTTACATCCAATCGAGAAGGTGGTAAGGGAGACGATGATATTTATAGTTTTACAATTCCAGAATGTGAACAGGTACTTGAAGGTACTGTTAGAGATAAGGAGACAATGGAACTATTGGCAGGAGCCGTTGTGACTTTATTTGATGGCAATGGAAATCAATTACAGCAAATGACAGTTGGAAATGATGCATCATATAAATTTGAAGGCTTAGCCTGCGAAATGGAATTTTTAGTTCGAGGAGAAAAAAATACCTACGCATCAGATGAAAAGCGTTTTTCAACTCCTAAGAAAAAACAAAAACTTGAAATAGAATTATTGCTCGAAAAAGATGAAGTAGCTTTAGAGCCATGTGCAGATTTAGCTAAAATTTTGGACATTCCGATTATCTATTTTGATTTTGACAAATATGATATTCGTTATGATGCCGAAGTTGAGCTACAAAAAGTATTAGCTGTGATGAACAAATATCCAACCATTACAATCGATGTTAGAAGTCATACAGATTGTAGAGGCCCAGCAGCATATAACGAAAAATTATCCGAAAATAGAGCACAGTCTACGCGTCAGTATCTTATTGATAAAGGTATTGCAGCAGATCGCTTAACGGCTAAAGGTTATGGTGAATCGCGATTGGTTAACGATTGTGGTTGTGAACCAACAAATAACTCGTCATGTAGTGAAGAAGAACATCAACTAAATAGACGTAGTGAGTTTATCGTAACGAGTATTAATGGTCAAAAGTGTCCAGAAAATTAATCTAGACACCATAATATCTATTAAATAAAAGTTAAAAGCTGTCTATTTATGGACAGCTTTTTTGTTTCTAGTATTTTTTTTAACATTTAGTTGTTATTTTTGTTAGCTATGACAGAAGAACATGTAATTCTTGTAAATGAAAACGACGAGCAGATAGGTACAATGGCTAAAATGGAAGCTCATGAAAAAGCCATCTTACATCGCGCATTTTCAGTATTTATCTTTAATGATAATAACGAACTAATGTTACAGCAACGTGCAAAACATAAGTACCATTCTCCGTTATTATGGACTAATACATGCTGCAGTCACCAAAGAGTGGGTGAAACAAATATTGAAGCTGGAAAGCGTCGTTTACAAGAAGAAATGGGATTTTCTGTAGATTTAAAAGAGACAATTTCGTTTATATACAAAGCACCTTTTGATAATGGATTAACAGAGCATGAATTTGATCATGTGATGATAGGGCATTATAACAAAGAGCCATTGATTAATTCAGATGAAGTCGAGGCATGGAAGTGGATGCCTATAGAAGCTGTTAAAGTAGATATAGAACTTCACCCAGAACTTTATACGGCATGGTTTAAAATCATTTTCGATAAGTTTTACGAACACATTAATATCATCAAGTAATGCGAGTAACAGTTAGTAGAAAAGCACACTTTAATGCAGCGCATCGCTTATATCGTAGCGACTGGAGTTTTGAAAAGAATGATGAAATCTTCGGAAAGTGTAATAATCCAAACTATCATGGTCACAACTATGAACTTATTGTAAGCGTAACTGGAGAAATTGATAAAGACACAGGATATGTCGTTGATATGAAAATATTAAAAGACATTATAAAATCTGAGGTTGAAGATGCTTTTGATCATAAAAATTTAAACGTAGAAGTCCCAGAATTCAAAAATTTAAATCCTACTGCCGAAAATATAGTGGTTGTTATTTATAATAAAATCAAGCCAAAGTTGAATGAGGATTTCGAGATTGAAGTTACGCTGTATGAAACACCACGTAATTTTGTAAGCTATTCTGGAGAATGAAAACTGAATTATATCCCTTAAAATTCCAACCCATTTTGAAAAACAAGATTTGGGGTGGACAGAAGTTAAAATCACTACTTAACAAAACATCTACATTACCTAATGTTGGAGAAAGTTGGGAAATAAGTGATGTAGAAGGCGACACATCTGTGGTCCTAAATGGTGTATTAAAAGGACAAACACTAAAAATGCTTCTTGATCATTACAAATCAGATTTGTTAGGCGATAGGAATTATAAAACATTTGGAAATAAATTTCCGTTACTCATAAAATTTATTGACGCCAAAGAAGACTTATCTATTCAATTGCACCCTAATGATGAATTGGCTGCGAAGCGCCATAATTCTTTTGGAAAAACAGAAATGTGGTATGTTATGCAAGCTGACGATGATGCCAATTTAATTGTTGGTTTCAATCAAGAAATGACAGCCGAAAAATATCTTAAACACCTAGATGATAAAACGCTTACGGAGATTTTAAACTTCGACAAAGTAAAACAAGGAGACACTTATTTTATAGAAGTTGGTCGCGTTCATGCTATTGGAGCAGGTGTTATGCTTGCCGAAATACAACAAACAAGTGATATAACGTATAGAGTTTATGACTGGGATCGTGTTGATGACCAAGGGAACGAAAGGGAGTTGCATAATGATTTAGCCATTGACGCGTTCGATTTTGAAATGGAAGATAATTTCAGAGTTAGTTATGAGCGTAAAAAGAACCAGTCAAATGAAATGGTAAGCTGTAATTATTTTACAACGAGTATGCTTCATGTTACAGAAACGATATTGAAACAAAACACCAAGGATTCTTTTTTTATTTATATGTGTGTTGAAGGTGAGGTAGTTATCGAAACGGAACATGGTTCTGAGTTATTAAAAGCAGGGGAAACTATACTACTTCCCGCAGTGATAAAAACCTATAAAATAACAGCTACTAATGCAAAACTATTAGAAGTTTATGTTTAATTTTGTAGCAAATAAATTTTAAAATTATGGCAAATATTAGAGACCTAAAAAAAGACATTAATTTTGTTTTAGGAGATATTATAGAAGCAGTTTATGTGTGGGAATATAACAACACAGATAAAGGCACAAAAGAGAGTGAGGCTATTATTGATGAAGCAATTGCAACGTTTGACGAATTAATTGCGAAGGTTAATGATAAGAGTGTTGAGAATAAAAAAGCACACTTCAAAGCAATTAACAATGAGCTTGAAGAAAAAGGAAGAGCTTTAATTGATAAATTAAACAAATTAGGATAATTTTTTTTAAGAGTGTTTGCAAATTTAGATTTCAATATTATATTTGCACCTCTTAAAAAGCCGATGTAGCTCAGCTGGCTAGAGCAGCTGATTTGTAATCAGCAGGTCGTGGGTTCGAGTCCCTCCATCGGCTCAAAAAAAAATCCCAAACTTAAGTTTGGGATTTTTTTTTATTTATAGATGACTCTAGTCTTGGTTTTCTTTCACTAGTTCGTCTTGAGCTTCTTGTCGCTCCTTTATAAAATCATTTAACTGTTTGCCGTATTTTGAACTTTTTATATGAGGTGTAAGCGTGTCATAAATTTGTTGTAAATAACTAATACTAGTATTAGGAATTTCGCTAATAGCCAAGTAAGGAGACACTTCGCTATCACGATGGTTCACAGCAAAGTTAATCGTATAACGATATTTACTTTTTAATAAATTGTCAAATTCTGTTTTAAGAGCATTAGTTTTACTCGTGTCATTCTTTTTTTGAGATTCTAAACTCTCTTTAATCATATCTAGATTTCGGTCATTATAATTAGACATCATATTTAAATATTCGTCTAAAACAGTTTGCTGTTTTGAGCCTTTTACGACAGCATCAAAATTAAACTTCTTTAAAGTAGAACTAATTTCCGTGATTCCCTTATCAGCGAAAAAAGCAATCGTGCCATCTTCGTTATCATTTTTGTCTAACTTTAAGAATAAAACTTCTGGTTCCGGTAGCTCCGAATGAAGAACAAAATTAGAGTCGCCATTCACAGCAATAGAATCTAAAGTTACCATGATGGTGTCTTTTTGTTTCTGTAAATAAACAGTCCCTTTTTTTAAACCTTTGACATGGCCATTAAGTGTAAAATCATGTTGTTCCTCTTTTCCACAAGAAACCATTAAAAGTCCAATCAATATAACAATGCAGTACTTCATTTAATTTTTAAATTTTAAGAGAGCAAATATCACATAATTATTTGTGAAATACTAACCAGCGGCAGCTAATTGCATAAGAGCAGTACAGCCTATAGCAGCTATAGTTCCTATAGCGTAACCAAAAACAGCGAGCAGAACACCTACAGTAGCTAATGATGGATGAAAAGCCGATGCTACAATAGGAGCAGATGCGGCACCTCCAACATTAGCCTGGCTTCCAACCGCTAAAAAGAAATATGGCGCTTTAATAAGTTTGGCAACTCCAATAAGTAATATGGCATGAATAGACATCCAAACGGCACCAATAGCAATAAGTCCTAGGTTATCAAAAATAAGAGTTAAATCCATTTTCATACCAATGGTTGCAACCAAAATATAAATGAATACACTACCAAATTTACTGGCACCTGCGCCTTCGTAATTTTTGGCTTTGGTAAACGATAATAGTATGGCAATCAAGGTAGCGATACTAATCATCCAGAAAAACGAAGATCCTAAGAATGTGAATATATTTTTTGTGGTTTCGTTTTCAATACCGTTTACCATATTTTCAAAGAAAGGTGCTAAAAATCCAGAACATAGATGTGCAATACTAACCGTTCCAAACGCAATTGCACCAATAATCATTATATCTGTAAGTGATGGGTTTCGTTTTACTTTTTCTGAAAAAGTCGATACTTTTTCTTTCAGTTCTTCAATTGACGAGGTATCGGCTTTTAACCATTTATTGATACGATTTCGTTTTCCAATTCCTATTAATATTAGCGCCATCCATACGTTGGCAATAACAATATCAACAAAGACCATTCCGCCGTATAATCGTTGATTATAACCATATATTTCTAACATAGCGGTTTGATTAGCACCACCACCAATCCAACTTCCCGCTAACGTAGATAAGCCTCTCCAAACGGCGTCTGGGCCAACACCTCCAACGGTTTCTGGTGATACGGCAGCAATTAATAAAATGGCAATCGGACCACCTATAACAATACCAAGCGTACCCGTAAAGAACATCACTAAGGCTTTCCAACCTAAGTTGAAAACGGCTTTTAGATCGATACTTAGTGTCATAAGTACAAGTGCTGCGGGCAATAAATAACGACTAGCCATGTAGTATAAACTTGAGCCATGCTCTACGATAGTTTTATCATCTGAAATGCTTTCCCACTCTGGAGCAATTAAACCTGTAGTTGTTAAAACGGCAGGTAACATATATGCTACAAATAACCCAGGAACAATTTTATAAAACTTAGACCAAAAATCTGATTTTATAGATTCAGTTAGGAATACAAAGCCTAATGCTAACATTAGTAAACCAAATACAATAGTGTCTTTTGTAAAGAGTGGAGGTTTTATATACGCTGTTGATGTCTTATTAATCACATCAACGTCTATTTTTTGGCCATTTTTATAAAATTCAAGATTATTAATTTCTAAAATTGGCGTGTCAATAAAACTTTCATCTGGCCTTATAACAACCTGAATGAGGTATTCAGAATTTAAAGCAAATACATTTTCAGAATTAAATTTTACCAAGGCACTATAATTCGAAATCTCACTTACCAATCCTTTATTTTCATGACCAAGGATGTCTTTTATTTTAGCAATAGAATCTTTTGTGGTGACTACAAATGAAAATTCGTCAAAACTGAGGTTTTTTGCTGAAATGGGAATGGCAAAATCTTTAGTGCTATTTTCTTCGACGCTTTCTATGGTTAACGTTTGTGCTTGTAATGTGCTTGAAAATAAGAGTAGTATTAAAAATAAAATGCTGAAATTGGAAACTGCCTTCATATAAAAAGTTTAGATATGCAAAATACCAAAATAAAAGCGCATAAAAAAAGCGACACTGTTAAGTATCGCTTTCGTTATTTTTTTTTGGCTTGGGCGCTCTGTTTTTTTCTTTGAGGTATTGCATAAGCATCCACTCAATTTGCCCGTTGGTACTTCTGAATTCATCGGAAGCCCATTTTTCGATAGCCTTGAGCATATCTTCATTAATTCGTAATGCAAATGCTTTCTTTTTTGACATTTTATTGTTTTATAAAATCTTCAATTGTTGTTACTAATTCTTCAGACAAAGGCACGTTAGGTGTTGTATAAGAAACCATTTGTTCTGTATCTTCTGTTATAGTTTTAAGCGTATGATTCATGTTTTTGATAATAACTAACTTGGAATTTGGGCTGGCTTTATGCAATACTTCTGCGTCTTCAACAAATACTTGTATGTCTTTATCGCCATTTAAAATCAATATAGGCATTTTTAATTTTTTAATTTCGTCTATAGGATTATACTTCATCCAAGATAAAATAAAAGGTTGAGCAGGTTTATTAAATAAAGCCATTAAGTTAGGGTCTACCTTTTCTATAAATCCTTTTTCTGATAATTCGTTGAAATGTGACTTTACTAAATTAGCAATAGAGTCTCCATTTTGTAATCTCACCTGCTTAACAAGGGCAACATCCAAGGGATGACCAGCTCCTGCTAAAGAAATGTATTTGCTTACGTGTGTCTGATCTGCTAACATGGCAACTAATGATCCTTGACTGTGACCAATAAGCGTTATAGATGAGAAACGTTTGTCATCTTTAAAGCTATTGATGACTATGTTTACATCATCAACGTAATAATTGAACCGCGAGTCTTTAATTACTAATTCTAAATTTTCTGTTGTTGCAGATCGTTTGTCATACCTATAAAACGCAATATTTCGAACAGCTAAACTGTCACTAAGCTGCTTAATATAATTTGGATTGGCGCCAGCGCTAGCTTGATTACCATCTCTATCGACATTTCCAGAGCCATGAACGAAAATCACCAATGGTTGTTGGTTTAAGTTGCTGTTGTATGTTAACGTTCCTGGTAATTTAATAGTTCCGTTTTCTAGAAGAATATCCTCAGATATTAAACCTTGTTGAGAAAAACAAGCGTTAGTAACGCCTAAAACGAATACAACATATAAATATATTATTCTTACAATCATGATTTATTTATTTTTCTACTATAAATTAAAATGAAAACTGGAAGCATAACGCTAATGCCAATTGTAACAGGGATAAACCACGACCCTAAATTACTAGGATTGCCTTTAGCAGACTGAATGGTGTGAAAAGCTATTACAGCAAAAATTAAAATGACAAATAAATTTGTAAAACGCAGTATTCTTGTACTTAAACGATAGTTTTTTAAAGCATTGTCTTCTGTGATATTAACCATGTAATTATGAATGTGTGGAAACTTGTTTAAAATAGATAAACCCACAAACATGATAAGACCAAAACTTGGTAAAAGCCATAAAAAAGATTTTTGACTATGCCCATCAACTTCTCCTTTTGCATTAAAATGAGAAGGAATAATATCTGGCAAATCTGAATATGACATAAATGTATAGATGAAAAGTAACAATAATATGGTAACTGTTATTAAATCTACAATCATGTCTAAAGTCTCATATGGGACTTTTATTCTTGGTCTATTCGTTTTCATTTTACCTGTTTTTATCACGTTCAAAAATAACGCTACCCCAACCTTGGGTAATAGTGTTGACGGTCCAACCTTCTCTTGAGTATTGATTGAGTAAATCTTCAAAATGTTTAGTTCTATTTCTAAGACCTAATTTTGGTACAACTACTTTATATTCTTTCATCTTTTTAGCTTATGATTGTTCGTTATTTTTTGATTGATTATCACCTTTAAATACGAGTAATGCTAATACGACACCAATACCTGTTCCTATGGCAGAACCATAAACAACACCCATGGCTATATCACCAATAACGGCTCCTATTGTAGTGCCAATACTACTGCCTATGGCACTACCAATTGCAATACTGTATATTTGATTTTTATTCATTTTAGTGATTTAGTGTTCCCGTGTTTAATACTGGTGAAGCGTCTTTATCTCCACAAAGAATAACCATTAAATTGCTTACCATTGCAGCTTTACGTTCTTCGTCTAAATCTACAATTTGTTTTTTACCAAGTTCTTCTAAAGCCATTTCTACCATACTAACAGCACCTTCGACAATTTTATGTCTTGCTGCTACAATAGCTGTTGCCTGCTGACGTTTTAACATCGCGTTTGCTATTTCTTGAGCATAAGCCAGATAACCAATTCGAGCTTCTAAAACTTCAATTCCTGCAATAGCTAAACGTTCCTCAATCTCTTTTTCCAAGGCATTACTTACCTCATTTACACTAGAGCGTAATGTAATGTCTTCGTCATGGCCTTCATCTGCGAAATTATCATAAGGATACATACTTGCGAGTTTACGTACTGCAGCATCTGTTTGTACGCGAACAAAGTTTTCGTAGATGTCTACATCGAATGCAGCTTTATATGTATTATGTACACGCCATACAAGAATTGTACTTATCATTATAGGGTTTCCGAGTTTATCATTTACTTTTAAACGTTCACTGTCAAAATTTCTAGCACGTAAAGAAATTTTCTTTTTTGTATAAAAAGGGTTTACCCAATAAAATCCATTCTTTTTTACTGTGCCAATATATTTTCCAAATAACAATAGTACACGAGAACCATTAGGTTGTACCATAATAAATCCGGGTGCAATAATAATTGCTATTGGAAGTATTATTAAATACTCTGGGTTTTCTGTTGCAATGGCTGTAACTATTGATCCAAAGAATAATATAAGAAATACAAAAAGCATCAAGTAACCGTTTGCTGGGACTATTATTTTCTCTTCTTTCATCTGATTAGGTTTTAATTAAATAATTCAATATGATATTATTTTGATATCAAATTTACATCAAATATTTTTAATCTGCAAATTGAGTTTGGCACGCCATTTGCTATATGTAAATTGTAAATGCTTATGAAGATGTTAGACAAGGAGTGATTACCTTATATAACGGAGTAACATTTATCATTTGGTTGGTTAGTTAGTAAAAACGCATCTCAGACTTTGAGATGCGTTTTTAACATTTAGTATGTAAATGAATATTATTTTTTCAGTATAAAACTAGATACTATTGTTACGAGTTCTTCGGAAATTTTTCTAAAAGACTCATTGTAAGATTTGGAATTTTCAAGCTCATCACCTGGAATAATAAATAACACATGATTCATGTTCTTTATAATTTCTATTTCAGATTTACCTGAAGATTGATTTAGAATTTTTGCCTCATCCACAGAAACTTGTAAATCTTTAGTCCCGTTTATTATGAGAATAGGCATGTCCAGAGATTTAATAATATCTTGAGGATTGTATTGCATCCAGTTCATGATAAAAGGTTGAACATCTGCTCTAAAAATTGAGCCCAAGGCTTGAGGGTAATTCGTAGTTAATTGACCTTGTTTTAAACTTTCAAATGCCTTCTTAGTGTCTGCCTCTAACGAAGGATCCATTGCTGTTATTTGCTCTGTAATTACTGCATCAATAGATTTACTCGCACCAGCAAGGGAAATAAAACCATCGGCTTTATCTTTAGCGGCCAACATACCAACCAAACTACCTTGTCCATGACCAATAACATAAATTTTAGAGTAACTTTCTTGTGCTTTAAAATAATCGATAACAGCTGTTGCATCAGATACAAAATCATCAAAAGAAATATTAGGGTCTATTTTCTTTTTAAGAATTTGCTTTACAATACGCTTATCATATCTAAAAGTAGCTATGCCTTTATTGGAAAGAGATTCTGCCAGTTTTTTTAACGAATTATTATTGGAGAAATTTTGATTTCCGTTTCTATCTGTAGGTCCGTAATCGGCAATAATAATAGCCAGTATGGGTTTCTCAACATCATTTGGGACTAATAAGGTACCATCAATTAGTTTATTTACTGCTACTTCTTGAGCCACAAACTTAGGTTTTTGAGCATTGAGCATACTGCTAAAACATAAGAAGAGAACAGCGATGTAATATTTCATAGTCGTTTTTTTTATGATATCAATTATAGATGTACCAAAGTTAACTAAAAATCATAACGAAAATTATGTCTTTTTATGACACTAACTCTAAATTTTTTTAATTTTCAAAACTGCATTTCATCGATGAAATGCAATATTTCATCTTTAAATGTTAAAATTAAGCGCATTTCATCGATTAATTGTGTATTTTAACTTGTAAATTAGAATAGAGTTTTATATTTGAAGTGTACTAAAATTTAGTTTTTAGTTCAATGGATTAATTAATTAATATTTGCATATGTGATGGCTTAGTGACCCTAAATCTACCACATATTTAAAAAGCAAATTAGGAGAACCAAGGTTGAGGGACCTTGGTTTTTTCTTTTTATATAATTGATCTCAAATGATACTTCTAAATGTGAGATTAATGCGTGCTCCAATATTTTTTTTGGTCTTAGCAATTTGATGTAACCAAAAGTGTTGCATCTCTCCTTTCATTACCAATAAACTTCCATGGTTTAGGTTGAGCTGGTACTTTTCGGTTTTAAGATGTCTATGTTTAAAATGAAAGGGTCTTACAGCACCAAAACTCACAGATGCGATAATTGGATTTTTACCAAGTTCCTTTTCGTTGTCTGCATGCCAGCCATTACTATCATTTCCATCTCGATATAAATTTAGTAAGACACTGGTAAATTGATGTTTAATTTCTTGTTCTATATCTGTTCTTATTTGAGACAGTTCTGAAGTAAATTGGTGTGGATGCATAATGATATTTGAGTAAGAATACGGTTTATCATTATTGGCGTATAGTGCTGTTAATCTGGGTTGTTTATGAGTTTTTCCAAAAATTGTGATATCATCTTGCTGCCATGATACTGTTTCTTTTAAAGTTTCAAAATAATGATTGGCTCTATCCAAATTATAAAAACAATCTATATAAATGAGTTCCGCATTCGGCAACTTTAATCGTGTTTTTTCTTCGGAAAATAAGTCCATCATTTAATTTTTATCTAAATTAGCTATATCATGAAGATTCACAAAATAATAATTCCTTTGGCTCTGGTGGCCATTTTAGGGTTTACTACTCAAGAAAAAAATGCACTCCCTGAAGGGTTTATACATGTCAAAGATGTTATTCCAGACATTGAAGTTGAACTGCGTTATTATTCTAAAAACAATTTTGTTGGAGATACCATTGTTGGTTACAAAGCCAATACTTTAATTTTAACTAAACAGTCGGCTGAAGCTCTAAAAAAGGTGCAAGACGAACTACAAGATCAAAACTTGTGCTTACTTGTATATGATGGCTATAGACCGCAACGCGCTGTGAATCATTTTATGCGTTGGGCAAAAGATTTAAACGATACTATAAATAAGCAACAGTTTTATCCGAATGTAGAAAAGCGGCATTTATTTAAAGAAGAATATATAGCCTCAAGATCTGGACATAGCCGAGGAAGTACTCTAGATCTTACTATTATTGATGCCAATACTAATGAGCCGCTAGATATGGGAAGCCCTTATGACTTCTTCGGAAAAGAATCTTGGGTAGACCATCCTGATTTAACTAAGAAACAGAAAGCCAATAGACAGTTACTTCAAAGAGTGATGTTGAAACACAATTTTAGAAATTATCCAAAAGAATGGTGGCATTTTACCTTACGATGGGAGCCATTTCCGAAAACATATTTCGACTTCGAAGTAGAGTAATATTAAAACGCACCTTTATATGTAATCGCCTGTTTGATATGGGCTAAATGATGATTGCTATGCCAAGCATAAGTTCCAATAGTTTCATCTAGTCTAAAACGTTGGCCATGTTCGGGATGCACAAACGTTCTTGAGAGTTCTTCTGATGATAAATTGCGTAGTAGTTTACCAAGTTTTGCGTGCAATCCTTTGAGTAAACTTAAAGTGTCTTCCAAATTGTCATCAGTTCCATCAACAAGGTTTGCCCAACGATCTTCGTAATAAGGTCTTATGGTTGGAGCGTCTTCGGTAAGTGCTAGTTTAAAACGTATAATGCTGTTCATATGACTATCTGCACAATGATGAACAACTTGTTTGATGTTCCATCCATTAGGTCTGTAAGGCCAGTTAAGTTGCTCGCTGGTTAAATCTTTTGTGGTCTCTTCAACCGCCTTTGGAAAATGTTCAATGTCGTTAATCCAATCCTCAATTAGTTCTGAAGAGATGTGTTCTGGTGCATTGAACTTGCCAATTGGGAATTTTAATTTTTCAATTTCTTTTTCAACCATTTTTCTAAATCTTCGTCCGATTTTAGTTTTATTAATTTTTCTATTGCTCGTTCTTTTTCAATACCTGTTTCTTTATTTTTTTTGTAAACCTCAATTAGACTTTTAAGACCAGCTAAATTACCATTGAACGCGCTAGAATCGTCAGGGTTTTCAATAGCATACTTCGTCCAACCTCCTAAAAAAGTCATCAATAAGTCTGGATTTGATTCAATTAGAGGAATCACATATGACGACACTTCTATTGAAACCGTTGGTGATCCCGTCATCCATAGCATTAAAAAAGCGCTCGCGTTCTGTCTTTTAGTTTTTTTCTCGTTTATGGGTGTATTCTCTAACCAATTGATACCATTAATCACATCCTGATTATATTTTTTATAATCTTCAGCAGTGTTTAAAGTGACGTCTTTTGGGATTTCAAAATCTTGAGCTTTAACGGTTAAAGAAATTGAACATAAAAGAAAAGTAGTAAGCAGTAGTTGTAGTTTCATTTGAGATAGTTAATGTTTGATTTAAAAATACTAATTATTTAGTTTAGCATATAACATATGCCTCAAAATCGTACTCTAAAACTAATATTTGGAGTAATTCCTAAAGATAAATTTTCAATCGTAATAATATCACCATCTGTGTTTTCGGCAAAATAGGTGTTTATAATATTTTTTCTATCCAATAAATTCCAAATAGACGCACCAATAGATGCATCCATTTTATTAGTGAGTTTTAGCTGATAAGTTGCTGAAATATCTGTCCTAAAATAATCGCTTAATCTATCGCTATTTGGAGAGGCGTATTCTATTAAGGTATTTGTGTCATCTTGTTGTTGTAAGGGTAAGGTTAAGGGTTTTCCCGAATGCCAATTTACACCTAAGGCCAATTTTAAATCGTTAATAACATAAGTCCCTGCAAACGTAGCTGTATGTCTTACATCAATATTATTTGGAAAAGGATTTCCGTTATTTAAATCGTCAAACTCGTAATCATTTTTGCTGTAAGAGTAACTTAACCATGTACTAAAAGAATCGAATTGCTTATTAATCAAAAAGTCGATACCACTTACTTGATATTTTCCGATGGCATTAGAAAACTGAAACTGGTTTTGAAACCCTTGACTTCTTGTGGTAATTCCGTCAATATCTTTTATAAATGCTTCTGCGCTAATGAGCAGTTTGTTTTTGTTATAATGAATTCCTACAGCGCCTTGAGCACTTTTGATAATGGGAATATCTTCGTTATTAGATAAAATCCAACGACGCTTTTCGATGCCTAAAAAATCATTTTGCAAGTCGATAATTTGAGAAGCAGTCTGGCTTTTTAACTCGGCCAAGAATTCGAGTCTAAAATCGTTGTTTAGTTTATGACTAACAGATAGACGTGGTTCTGTGAAAAATTCTGAAAATTTTTCAATAAAATTAGTTCTCAAACCAATTCTAGCATATGTACTTTTGCTTGCAGAAGTAAATTCGGCTTCGCCGTAAATAGAATGCGTTCTAACCACTTCCTTGACAAAACTTTCCGAGAAAGGATTATCGGTATCTTCGGCATTACTAATGATCACCTCGCTAAATTGATAGCCACCATGTAATTTCAAATGCTCATCAATGTGATTAGTGGCATTAATCTTCAAACCTAAATCATTAACACGATTATCTTGATTGGTACGCTGGCTATTGGCGATGTCAAAATTGGTAGCTTTTAAATCGTAATTAGTATAGTAAAATTGTGCTGTTGTAGTAAGTTTGCTGTTCCAATATTTTAAGTATTCAAAGCCAGTGGCAAAATTATTTTGAATGAGTTCATTTTTTAATGGTGTTTCAGAATTGTCGTTCGACCTTTGATCATATGTGAGATTATTATTAATGGTCAAAAAGTTAAATCGAAATTGATCTTGATCTGTAATATCGTATAAGAATTTGGTAGCAATATCATAAAAGTAAAAGCGCTCATTGTTTGAAATCACTTCAGAGCCTCCCTGTTGTGGGTTAGAAAAATCACTATCCTGAAATACACGCTGCAAATATTGGTCGTAGGTTGGTGTAAAAATGAAATCGGTTACTGATCGCCTTGCAGAAACTTGTATTTCGGCTTGATCATTTAGCGGCACTTTGGCAAAACCGTCGGCGTGAATAAGGTTGAAACCTGCACCAGCAATAAAATCTTGATCGAGGCTATTAGATTGCTGCATGTCTATAACACTCGAAACACCATCTCCAAATTTAACGCTAGTCCCATTTTTTGAGACATTAACTTCTTTAGTGAGATATGGATTAAAGGCAGAAACAAGACCGAAGAAATGTCCAGATTGATACATTTTTATGCCGTCCCATAAAATTAAATTTTGATCATGTGTGCCGCCTCTTACATTAATATTGGAGACACGTTCATCAACACTAATAATACCAGGAAGGGCCTGTATAGTTTGCAATATATCGGGTTCTATTAGTCCAGGAAGAATGCCAAAATCTTCAGTTTTGATATTTATTTTACCGTCACTCTTTTTGGAAATACCTTTGGTTAAGAAATTTGTAATAACGACTTCCTCCAGCTTTTGGGTAATAAAATTACTGAAAGGATTAGAGCGTTTTGAGATGACGATACTGGTCTTATTAAGAATAATAAAGTCTAGATTAGTTTCAGATTTTAAAAACTCTAGAGCGTCTTCAAGAGATAATTCGTCATCAGGTAATACTGCAGTTTTGTTAGCAATAGTCTGATCTAAATAGGTAAAATTGATGTTGAATTTTAGCTCTAAATGTATAATGATTTCGGCAAGTAGAAGTTTGGTTTTTGAATTGTTTTGCGAATAAATGCAGTTTACATTCAAAAAGAATAAGATTATAAAAAGATAGAAGACACCTTTTTTACTCACGTTTTAGCCTAATGATATTGTCCGTTTTACTATACTTTAATTGTAACGGTAAAGTAATGGATTTTAAGGCAATTTCAATATCATTATGCATAAAACTTCCTGTAAAGTTTTGTGACCCGTCAATATTATTAAATTCTACAGACACATTATATTGTCTTTCAAATTCTGCAATAACTTCCCTGTAAGGAATACTTTTGAATGTACTTTTACGGTTTAGCCATGACGGACTGGTTAATTCTTCTTTTTCTGTAGCAATATAATTCCCATCAATAATTAAAAATGTATCTCCAGGAAGGAGTGTTTTTTCTATTTCAGTTGTACTAACATGAACTTTCCCTTCATAACACGTAACTTCAAAATACTGGTTACGCTGCTTCACATTAAACTGAGTTCCTAGTACAGTTACGCTTCCAAATTGAGTTTCTACTGTGAATTTTTTTCCTTTGGCAACCTTAAAAAAGGCTTCTCCTTCTAAAGATAAACTACGATCCTCATCCCAATTAGAAGCGTTAAACACAAGTGTAGACACAGCATTTAAGTCAACTTTAGAAGCATCAGGTAATTCTAGCGATTTGTATTCAGATGCTAAGGTATTTGCAGTGGTGTCTAATGACGTTGTGAAATAGTAGATTCCAAAACAAACAATTAGAATGGCTGCAATTTTAGATAAAGTAGGTAAAAGTTTAAACGATTTATTATGCGTAGTTTTAATCGTATTCCATACAGAATCTAAAGAGGCATCAGTATCCAAAGCGTTTGCTTTAAACCCTTGAAGCTCTAGATTTAGTTTCATTAAATCGTCATAATCCTCAAGTTGCTTGAATGCTTCTAGCTCTTGCGGATTAAGATCGTGGTCTAACCATTTTTGTATGAGGCTTTCTCTATTCATAATATAAATTCACTCATATAACAGTTGAAGTATAAAAACTCCTACCTTTTATAATTCGTCAATATCTTGTCTTAATTTTTTTAAGGCACCATATATACGCTTTTCAACGGCTTTCGTTGAAATACCTAGGATTTCGGCAATTTCCTTAAAGCGTTTTCCTTCAACTCTATTCATTAAAAAAGCAACACGTTGTGCTTCGGTTAAATTAGCAATTGCAAGCTCTAACTTTTCTTTGTATTGTTTTTCTTGAAGAAGAAATTCAGGGTCAATATTAGTGCTGTGTTTTGGTTTAATTTGCCGGTGTCTTAAAACTACTTTTTGATGCGCAAACTCGTTAAGCATCATGTTGTTTGCCGTTGTGAACAAAAAGCTCTTAGCCTTATGCTGAGGTACTTTAGCACAGTTTTCCCACAGTTTTACAAAGGCTTCCTGCATTTTATCTTGTGGATTAAGCTGACTTCCAAATTTATAATAAAGAAAGTCATACAAGTCCTTCGAGTACTTTCTGAAAATAGATGAGAACAACTGTTCTTCACAAATATGGTCCTTTAGTGGTTTTGACATGTTTAATTTTGGTTGCGCTAAGTTATAAAAATTATTGTGGTAGGAATTTTAACGTTTTAGTTGTTCTATTAAAAATATAAGTAATCGTTAAGTAAACTTAACCGTTAGTTTTAGTTTTTAGTTGGTTAAAAAGGATTGTTGGTCATAGCAATCCTTTTTTTATGGCTTAATTTCAAACTTCGCTTTATAAATACATCACAAATCGTTAAATTTGCATCTTTAAAATTCTATAAACATATGTTTAATAATTTAAGTGAAAAGTTAGATAAAGCATTACACGTCTTAAAAGGGCATGGTAGTATTACCGAAGTCAATGTAGCCGAAACTTTAAAAGAAGTTCGTAGAGCCTTACTAGATGCCGATGTTAACTTTAAAATAGCTAAAGAGTTTACCAATAAAGTCAAGGAAAAAGCTTTAGGTCAAAATGTATTAACAAGCCTTCAACCAGGTCAATTAATGGTAAAGCTTGTTAAGGATGAACTAACAGAGCTTATGGGTGGAGATGCGGAAGGAATCAATCTTTCTGGAAATCCGAGTGTGATTTTGATGTCTGGTTTGCAAGGTTCTGGTAAAACGACTTTTTCAGGAAAATTAGCAAACTACCTAAAAAATAAAAAAACAAAACGCCCTCTTTTGGTAGCATGTGATGTGTATCGTCCTGCTGCGATCGATCAATTACATGTTGTAGGAGATCAAATTAATGTTGAGGTTTTTAGTGATAAAGGAAATAGTGATCCTGTTGCAATTGCTCAGGCTGGTATAGCTCATGCCAAAGCTAACGGATTTAATGTTGTTATTATAGATACAGCAGGTCGTTTAGCTGTAGACCAAGCCATGATGGATGAGATTTCTAATATCCATAGTGCTATTCAACCACAAGAAACCTTATTTGTTGTAGATTCGATGACAGGTCAAGATGCTGTAAATACAGCAAAGGCTTTTAATGACATCTTAAATTTTGATGGTGTTATCCTTACGAAATTAGATGGTGATACACGTGGTGGAGCTGCGATTTCAATTAAATCTGTTGTAAACAAACCAATTAAATTTATTGGTACAGGAGAAAAGATGGAAGCCATTGATGTATTCTATCCATCACGTATGGCAGATCGTATCTTAGGAATGGGAGATGTTGTATCTCTTGTTGAAAGAGCACAAGAACAGTACGATGAGGAAGAAGCACGTAAGATTCAAAAGAAAATTGCCAAAAATCAATTTGGATTTGATGATTTCTTGAAGCAAATACAGCAAATCAAGAAAATGGGTAATATGAAAGATTTGATAGGTATGATTCCTGGCGCTGGAAAGATGATGAAGAATGTCGATATAGATGATGATGCTTTTAAGGGTATTGAGGCTATAATTCATTCAATGACACCAGCCGAACGTTCAAACCCATCACTTATTAATGCAAGTAGGAAGAAACGTATAGGAAAAGGGTCGGGAACTTCAGTTCAAGAGGTCAACCAACTTTTAAAACAGTTTAACCAGATGAGCAAAATGATGAAGATGATGCAAGGTGGAAAAGGAAAGGCGATGATGCAAGCTATGAAAGGCATGAGATAATAACTCATGCTTTTTTTATATAATTAAAATACACAACAATCAACACATGGTAATTCTAGACGGAAAAAAAGTAAGCAACGACATTAAAAACGAAATCAAGCAACAAGTTGATAAAATGAAAGGCAAAGGAGAGAAAGTTCCCCATTTGGCTGCAGTAATTGTTGGAAATGATGGTGCAAGTTTAACTTATGTAGGTAGTAAGGTGCGTGCTTGTGAACGCGTTGGTTTTGAGTCTACTATGGTGCGTATGTCTAACACAACAAGCGAAATAGAATTATTAGACAAAATTGAAGAATTAAACCAAAATGATGATATCGACGGATTTATAATCCAATTGCCATTGCCACCACAAATTAACACGCAAAAGGTCTTGATGGCTGTAGATCCTAGTAAAGATGTTGATGGCTTCCATCCTGAAAACTTTGGTAAAATGGCACTTGATATGAGTACGTTCATTCCGGCAACACCATTTGGAATTTTAGAATTGTTAGATCGCTATGGTGTAGAAACTAAAGGAAAGCATACCGTTGTTATTGGAAGGAGCCATATTGTTGGACGCCCAATGAGTATCTTGATGGGACGTAAAGGTTTTCCTGGAAATTCAACAGTGACATTAACACATAGCCACACAAAAAATATTACTCAAATTACATCACAGGCAGATATTATTATCTCGGCGTTGGGTGTCCCAAATTTTTTAAAGGCCGAAATGGTAAAAGATGATGTGATTATAATTGATGTTGGAATTACTAGAGTTCCAGATGATAGTTCTCCTAAAGGATATATTATAACTGGTGACGTGGATTTTACCAATGTAAGCAAGAAAGCGAGTTATATCACACCAGTTCCAGGAGGTGTTGGTCCAATGACTATAGCTATGCTGCTTAAAAATACACTACTAGCTCGCGAGCAACGTATGTAATCTTCTTATTTACTTATATTGCGCTATGATTAAAGTCTTTACTGCTTTAGAACGCGTGCTCATTTTAAGCTGGGAACATCTCCTTCCAATTGTAATAGCCGTCATTTTTGCTGTTGCCGTAATACGCTACGCGAAATCAATTTCTAAAGAAAAACAGCAACGTCTCGTACATTATATTGCCTTAATTGTTTCTATTACAGTTCTTGGTTTTCATTGTTATTATATCACTATTGAGGACTATAATTTTAAAACCGACTTGCCATTATATCTCTGTAGTTTACTTGGCATATTAATTCCGATATATACCTATTATAGACGATACTGGATGTTTGAGATATTGGTATTCTGGATTATTGCTGGAACATTACAAGGCGTTATTACTCCAGATATTGCCGAAGGCTTCCCTAGTTTTGATTATTTCAGATATTGGATTGTACACTTAGGTTTGCTTATTGTGATCTTCTATAGTGTTTTTGTGTTTAAACTGAAACCTAAACTTAAAAGTGTTTTTAAGTCATTTTTTGCTTTGCAGATTTATATCGTATTAATGATTATGGCAAATTACCTTTTAGAGGCCAACTATTTTTATCTGAATGAAAAACCCAAATCAGCTTCTGTATTGGATTATTTTGGAGAATGGCCCTATTATATTATAGTTTGCCAATTGATTATTATTCCATTGTTTCTTATCATTTATTTACCATTCTATTTCCAAAGAAAATCACTTGGCAAATAGTTGATTAATATCTTTAAAGGCTTTAAATTCTAGCGCGTTTCCGGCTGGATCTAAAAAGAACATAGTGGCTTGCTCACCAACTTGTCCTTTAAACCTAATATAAGGTTCAATGATAAATGTTATTCCTTTTTTTACAAGCCTATTCGCAAAATTCTGAAAATCATCCCATGGTAATACCACACCGTAATGTGGCACAGGTACTGCTTTTCCATCAACAGGATTAGTATGGAGATCATCATTTGATTTTGGCTTGAAATGAATAACAAGCTGATGTCCAAATAAATTAAAATCTACCCAGTGCTCACTATGTCTGCCTTCTTTACAGTCAAGGATATCCCTATAAAAAACACGGCATTCGTTTAGATTATGAACAGGAATGGCGATGTGAAAAGGAGGTGTTGTTTTCATAAAAGGAAATGATTTACCCGTAAAAATAATGTTTAATTCTGAAATAGAATTTCAAAAAAAAGGCTTGCTAAACGCATTTAATCCATTTTAGCAAGCCATCATCACATGAGTAAACCATCAACTCATCATTCTGATTTTCGTTTGTATAAACCATCAAATGCATTGGTCCATGTTTGCCCTTGATCTGAGCTAGATTCTTGAACCTGTCTTACAGTGTCGTCGTTTTTGTTGTAATACCATGTCATTCTGTACCAAACCCCATTTCCTTTTGCTATCATGAGCATATCACCATTGGTTTCTGTTTTTGGTTGTTCGTAATGACTAACGCCTCCAGCAGCCACCCAGTTTTGCTTCCATGTTTTATCGTTAACATCGTAATAGCTTATAGAGTTACCTCCATTACTTCCTAGAGGGCGCCAGTTTTCTAAAATTCCACAGTCGCCATTCGTGTTGGTAATACTACTTTCGGCAATTTTTTGATTTTGTACGTAGACATCCCATTCGCCTAACCAGAAATCAAATTGTCTATAGCTTTCATTAAACTTGCATGGGTTTGCTCGTTTGTACATGTTCTCTCGAACTTTTAAAAAACGTTTATTGTTTCTTAAGGCATCAAATTCTTGTTGGTCTAGTCGTTTGTAAAAACCAAACTGCATACTATCAAGTTTTTCCAATTGTACGAGTGCATTTTCGGTTTGATTTTCGGCTGTATAACTTTGAGCAAGTCTCAAGAGAATCGCAGGACCTATAAGACCGCTTTCTTTCACAATCTCTAAATTAGTAATTGCTTTTTTGTGTTGTTTTAAATTTGAATAACTAAAACCCATGAAGTAGTTAGCCATAGAATCTTTAGGATTGATTTTTAGTTGCTCTTGAGCTATTTCAATAACCTTATCGTAATTTTTATTATTAAAATCTGGTTGATACGGACTATTAGGTTGTGCTTTAGTACTTAATGTAAAAGTGAGTATTGCAATTAATGTGAAAAGGAGATGTTTCATAATGTTCGTTTTAAGATGACTCAAAACAACATATAAACGTTCACATGTAAGTTTGTAATTATAAAATTTTACTAATTAGTATGTGCCTTTTTGTATTCGGTAGGCGTGCAATTGTGTTTTTCTTTAAAGACTTTGTAAAAGGTAACTTTATTGTTAAAACCTACATCAAAGTAAATCGTTTTAACGCTGTAGTTGTTTGGCGAAGTCAATAGTTTTTCGGCTTCTATTAAGCGATAATCGTTTATGAATTGGTTGAAATTCTTGCCAGATTTTTTATTAATAACTTTCGAAAGAAGATGAGTAGAATATCCAACTTGATCGGCAAGATGTGCCAAGCGCAAATCATTATCTATAAACGGTTTATCTGCTTCGATATAGTTTACTAGATTATTATATAACTCGTTGATGAGATGATCCTCCAAGCTGTCATTTTTATTTTCTATGGGTAAGAATAAGTCAGAAAAAAACTCACCATCAAAAATTTTAGGTTCTTTATATACAAAATAACCAATGGTATAAATCGTAATGGACATGGCAATTGAAATCATATAATCCCATTGATTATTAAAGAACGAAAAGTTAACGAGAACATAGTAAGAGATATATGATGCTATAAAGAAGCCAAAGAGTAAGATTAATGTATTTACCCATTTAAGACGTATTTTTTGGACTTCGGTTGTTTTATTATTGTTGTGTTTTAGAACCCTTATGCAAAGCATGAGATATATCAATAAATGAATGATAACGTACATGTAATGTGAGACATAATTAAATAGTTTACCTACACGAAGATTATGATTGAAAAGGTGCTTCGAATTGATTAATAGTACGATGGCGATCCAAATAAAACAAGGTATAAAATGGAGAAGTTTATTGTTACTTTTTATGTTAAATAGCTTTAGAATATATATGTAAAGTAAAGGACCAGATGCATAGAGTCCAACAAACTGAAAACTATTAAAGTACGGAAACGTATAACTATAGTTTGTCCAAAACATCACATAAGAAAATAACGTTATTGAGAAAGCAAGGACTAAAAGAGCGATAGGATAGTTTTTTTTATTCCTATTACTTATTAAAATAAAGAACAGAAAGATTCCCATTGCGACTGCAAATAAGAATCCAGATGTCCATGTATCAAAAGAAGGTGTTTGTTGCATCTTAGGAGCTAAAGTAAATAAATTGCCGCTCTTTAAGTTTAGTATTATAAATATTTACCTATCTAAATTACTGATGCAACTGAGTCTTAATCCAATTAATTACGTAAGGAAACACAAGTTCGTGCGTCGTATTGGGTGTAGGTTTTTCCCAACTACCTCCAGTTTTACATTTTTTTAATGAGTGATTGGCATTCTCAAAAATTTTCCACTCGAATGGTCTGTTCCATTGTTTTTTTATCGTTTCTAAATCAATAACCGATTGGTACACTGGGATGTTTTTATCGTGTGAACCAAAAACCCAAAGAGAAGGAATAGTCATTTCCTCAATAAATGGATACGGATCATAACCAGCAGAGTGATGCTTGTCCATTTCCGATTTAATATAGGCTTCACTATTTTTGGTAGGAACTCCATTTGTGTCACCAGTTAGGTCGCTATAGACATTCTCTTCATAGATACTCACTGTAGGGCCAGAATAAACAACACTAAAAGCGAGGTCTTTTTTTAAAATAGAAACCACTATCGGAATAATAAAACCAGCCTGGCTAATACCAGAAACACCTATTTTTTTAGAATCGATTCGATGGTCTAGTTTGATTTTGTCATATGCCGCGATAACATCCATTGCGTAGATAATCATAGAACTACTATAACTTCCAATATATGTGCCATCAGACTTGCCAACACCTCTTTTATCATAAGTTAATACTCCAATACCCTTCGCAGTATATTGTTTTACCATTTCAAGTATGAAACTGTCATTTCTGTCTGTTTTTCCGCTACCGTGAACAGCAATAATAATTGGGATTTTTGTATTCACTTTAAGCGGTAACCATAAGTCACCTCGAAGTGTTGTTGCTCTTGTGGATTTAAATTCTATAGGTTCTTTTTTAGCATTAGGAATTTGTCCGAAGGCAGAAATACCTATTAAAAAATGAAAAGTAAAGCATAGAATTGTTAGTGTTCTAATCATGATTTGATAAGTGTTTAGAGATAAATACAAGCTCTTCGGCTTCGGTGTAATTCCTCTCATCTATGGTTGTACCTTTTCCATGGCCAGCATGTCTTGAAACTTTAAGAAGGATAGGGTTGTTACAATCTTGTTGTTGCTGCGCCGCAGCTACAAATTTATAGCCATGACTTGGTACAGCCGTTTGATCGTTTTCACCTATTTGAATGATAGTAGGAGGTAAGCATGCTATTGTATTGAGATTATGATAAGGTGAGTATTTTAAAATTGTCATCAAATCTTCTTTAATTTCGGGGTTCCCAAATTCATTCATTTTGGTTTTTCCACCAGTGAACAAATGAAATCTGGTAAGGTCTAAAGTGGGTACACTTATAAGTGCAGCGCCATATAAGTCTGGTCGTTGCATAACACTAGCTATTGCAGTACTTCCACTAGCACTAATACCATTTGCTGCAATCATTCCAGAAGATGTGTATTTGTTGTTGATGAGCCATTCGGCTGCAGAATTAAAATCGTCAAAAGCGTTTTGTTTATTCTGTTTAATACCGCCTTTATGCCATGATTCACCATATTCACCACCACCTCTAATATTGGCATAAGCATATATACCACCCATATTTAACCATTGCAGGATTTGTGGAGAATATCCAGGGAAACCAACAGAACCATATGCACCATAGCCAAACAAAAGAACTTTGTTTTTTGAATTGCGTTTAATTCCTTTTTTATAGGTGATGTACATAGGAACTTTGGTGCCGTCTTTACTTTTGTAAAATACCTGTTTTAATTCGTAAGTGTCATTTAAGTTGTCCTTAAAACCTTGATATACCAATTCACTAGTATAAGTTTCGCTGTTGATTTTATAAATTTCAGCAGGGAAAAATGGTCCAAAAATACCAATGAAAGTTTCTGGTGAATCTATATGATCAGGATAGAAAACAATGTAACCGAGTTTAGGCAAATTAATTTTGTTTTTAAAGTTGCCATCAAAACCATAAACATGAAGTTCTTGATGAGCATCTATGATATATTTGATTACAAAGCGATCTCCAACTCTGTTAATCGTATTCATTGGATGCTTAGTTTCTCTAACCGCTGTTTCCCAATATTGAGACGCAGGATTTTTTATGTTTACCTTAATTATTTTTTTATTTGGAGCGTCTAAAGTCGTGCTAAAAAACCAATCTGTTCCTTGTGATGCTTCAAACGTAAATCGAGCTTTTGAATCTCCGAGTAATTTTGTTGCAGGGCTCTTTAAGTTACTTACGTCTTTATAAAAAATGTCATTTCCAGGAGCGTCAGAGTTAACTACTTTAATGATAATATATTGTTTGTCATTACTCAAATACGGAATGAAGTAGTTGTCTGGTTTATCGGGTTGATTAAACACCAAAATGTCATTTTCTGAAGAGGTGTTTAGTTCATGAAACATTATTCGGGCGTTCGACAATGGTGTTGCTAATTCTTTTCCTGCGTCTGGTGCATCAAATCTCAAATAGAAAAAGCCGCTGCTATCGGCATTCCATAGAACATTCCCTGAAGGACCAATAGTTTGTATGCCTTCAATTGTGTCTGTTAAATAGGTATTTGATTCAATGTCTTTAATTTTGATACTGTGCCAAGAGGAGCTGCCTTTATTAGGTAATATGGCAAGGTAGTTACCGTTGTCACTTACATCGTGAAATCCTAAAAATGACTCATTTTCTTTTAGTTCTTTTTCTGGATCAAATATGATGGTTCCTTGATCTTTTAAATCCTTTTTTTTAATTATAATCTCTGCTTTTCGCTCAGGATCCTTTCGTCTGTAGAAAAAATAGCCTCCTTTTTGAAAGACAGGTTCATGCCATGTGAAATTTTGAAACGTATTCATACTCTCGAAAACTTCACCAACGTTTTTTTTGTCTTCTAAAAACTGAGAATTATAGAAACGTTCTTGATCGTCAATCCAGGTTTTTGTGTCTTTGTCGTCTAAATCTTCTAACCATCTGTAATTATCTGTAATTGTTTGATTAAATAAAGTGTCTGTAACAGGTGATGTTTTACTTATTGGAAAATGAATTGACATTTTAGGTTCTTGACAGGACACGATGGTTATTAGACCAAAAATGAGAATTAAATGTTTCATTTTATAATTGTTAGATTTTGCTTTCTCTTAATTTGGCGAATTCTTAATCGTGCTTTTTAAACGCAGAAATTGAGTCCAAATGGATTGAATATAAGTCTACATTGTTATTGTTCATTTCTACTCTAAAATTTTCATGTCTATTACTCGCAAAGTATAGGGTCTTGTTATGGATTTTAGGAGACAAATCACTTCCGCCAGAGTTGAGATCGCCTAAATGTTGGGACTTACTCCATTGATTATTTTTAAAATAACTGATATACAAATCGCCATCATGTGTTATATTTTGATCCCTTCCGCTGGCTTCATAGATAATGAAATCTCCATTTGGAGAAATACAACTTCCCCATTCTCCTCCATTTGTGTTTAAGTTGGAACCCAAGTTGATAGGAGTTTGATATGTGTTATTCTTTAAATAAGAAACCCATATATCTCCAGATCCAAAACCGCCATCACGATAGGATCCAAAATAAAGATTGCCATGTTTATCTAGGGTAGGGCTATATTCAGATTTCTCAGAATTGTAAACTTGTAAGTGTTTGGGAGCACTCCATTTATTATTTTCTTTTTCAACATACCAAATATCTCTATCCTGTTTTTTTGTATGTCCGTTAATTGGACGATTTGAGGAAAAATAGATTCTGTTTCCATCTGGTGTTACAAAGGGAGACGAGTCGGAATATGTTCCAGAGAAACTGACTATTTCAGGTTTAGACCATTTTCCATCAATACTAATAGACTTATAGATTGTGCTTTTTTGGTTATTCGCATAAAAAGAATCCTTTTTAGCAAAATAAAACTCACGATTGCTAGGCATAAGTGTCGCTGAGGTTTCTACATTTTTAGAAAGGACACCTTCTGCAAAGAGGTTTGGAGCGGTTGTTTTATGAACTTGTGGTTGAATATAACGTGTATATAAATCAAAGATGTAATTTCCTTTTTGTAAATCCCAGGCTGTTATAACGACAACCATACTATTGTCGGGATCTACAATAATATATTGTCCTCCCGCACCTCTGGCCAAGTAGATGTTAGTATTGGTTTTAGGATTGCTTCCCATAGCCTCAGGTGTGTTCCACCAAAAATATCCATAGCCAAAGCGATAAAATCTATTATCTCGATGATTTTCAGTGATTGGAGTTTTAGCAGCTCTTTTTACCCAAGATTTGGGTAATACTTGTTTGTCATTCCAACGGCCATTGTTTAGATACAATTGACCTATTTTTAACATGTCTCTTGACTTTAAGAACAATAAAGCTGAACCATTATGTTTTGCACCTCCATTACCTTCCCAAAAGCGATAGGTTTTAATGTTTAAGGGATCAAATAAGTATGTTTTTGCAAAACTATCTATTGACATTTTAGATGCTTCCTGAATAATTCCAGATGTTAAAACTGGGGCTGCATTACTATAATTAAAACGAGTACCAGGTTCGCATTGCATTGGTGAACTCAGTATTGATTTGTACCAATCGCCTTCAGTCGCTAATATTTTTCGCCAAGTGTTGTTGGGAGAATTCCAGGGTGATTCTTGCCATTTTAACCCATGCTGTTGGGTTAAGAGGTCTTCAATCGTCATTTCCTCTTTCCATTTATTAATATTTTCAGGTGCTTTATGCTTAAAGTAGGGAAGTACTTTTTGATTAACATCGTCTATAAAGCCTTCTTGTATGGCGATTCCCATTAACGTGGATATGACGCTTTTTGTAGCCGATTGCATCATATGCAAAGAATCTTCTGTCCAACCGTTAAAGTATTCTTCAAAAATAATGTCATTATTGTGCATGATTAACACACTATGAATAGTACCATAAGTGTTATTCTCGATAGCTTTCAAGCCTGCATTTAGCCTCATCTTATTTTGATCGAGATAACTCAAATTGTCTTCGCTACTTTTGGCAGAATTGCAAGCCATAAGTATTATGACTAATAAGATCATAATCACATTTTTCAAACAATTAGTATTTGATTTAGTTGTCATCCTTTATAATCATTTTAGAGACTCAACATTCCAAATGGTTGTTTGACCATTATCCTGTTCAAACAATACCTTTACAATATATGGTTTTGAATCTGAAAGCCAATATGTTGTCTTGACATTTCCAGCGTTGAGTACTTCTATTTTTTGCGTAGCTATTTTTCCAAGAGCTTTAATATCAAGTGTTTCTTTATGCGCTATTTTAAATGATTTTATATCAAGTCTTGGGTTTTTAGGTAAGCCTTGAACTACCTGTAATGAAAATGTGTTTTTAATATCTTGGTTAAGAATACTTATAAGAGCAAAACCGTCTGAAGACCAAGTGAAACCAGTATCGTCAAGTTCCTTTATGGATAATTTGGTGTTGCTCGTACTACGACTTAAAGCCGTACTAATATAGGTGTTATTAACAACATCTGTATGTTGTATATACTCTGGATTCCATCTAACATCTATAGATAATGGTTCTAAACTGTGCTTTTTTAGGACATCGGTTTTTGTGTATGTGTTATTAGATGTGTCTTGCCAGTGCATAGATCTAATAATACTATCACTATTAACGATGACTTTATCTGTCATGGTGTTAATACCTTTTCTTGTGGTGCCATTACTTTCAATAACTGTCTGAGACCAAACCAAGGTATAGGACTCAATGTGTACATTGGTATCTGACGGTTTTATAAGAGCATTTGTTTGAGCGAAACTTTCGATACTCAAAAAAAGGATGCAAGATATTGAGGTTAAGACAATTTTGAATGTCGTCATGATAAATTAGTCTTCAGTTCTTGTACATTCTATCTTCCATGTTGGATATGTTATTTTTTCGGTTTTATCTACCCATTCACCAATCCATTTATATCCTGTTTTACTCATATCATAAAAGGTTAATCGGAAATAACCTTCCATGCCGTTGGGTGCCTTTTGTTCTTTGTACAAACTAATTTTACCATCTTTTTTATTGCCTTCCCAAACAGGGAATTTTGTTGATGGAGTTTTTGTAGAGAACCAATGTACATACCAGCGACTACTATCTTTAATATATTGTCTGATGCTACCAGAATGTGAACCGTCTGTTTTTAATGTTTCATCTTGAACAGCAGTTCCGTTCATGATATATTTCCATCGCCAAATCATATCTTCGGCATCATTCCATGTACCATCTTGTTTGCGACTGGTAGATTTACAATTGCAAGAGCCTATCATAGCTTCATAATCTTTAATTTGTTCTGGGGCTTCAGGGTTTGGTTGCCCATATGGATGTTTTACCGAGGCGTCATATTCGTACTGCGCATAGGCCGAAGTTGTGAAGAATGCTATTAAAAGTAATAAGTACAATGGGTTTTTCATGGTATGTAGTGTTTGTTGTTAATGTCTTACTGAGCCCTCTCAACATCCTTTTCTTAGTAGAAGTTAGTTAGTCGTGTGAAATAGACTCAGAAAGACTAAATTCAAAAAATCAATTGAACTCAATATGTGAATTGAAAATCAACCTAATCAAAGCAATGAAAAAAGTCTGTGGTTTGTTAAGTAATTGCAGAGAGTTACCTATAATTTGCAGTAAACTAGGTTAACAAAATCCTAATTAAGAAAATCTTTTACTGTTTTTAGGTTACTTTTTGAAACAGGAATTTGTAAGTCGTTTTCTAGAATAAGATTGGGTGACCCCGAAATGTGAAGTTCCTTTGCAAATGACATATTTACAATGGCTTTTCTGTGTACTCTTAAAAAGTTAGTGCTCAGTTTCTCTTCTAGGGCTTTTAGAGAACTACGCATAGTATAAGAACCATTATTTGTAGTATGAACTTTTACACAGTAATCATCGGCCTCTATCCAACTAATATCTTCAACAGGAATAATTTTACGTTTATTACCAATTTTTATATTTAAAACGGTAGCTTTTTCATCTATTGTAGAGTTGAGTTTTTTGAAAAGTCTGGCATTGGTAAGTTTTAATTCTGAAAGCTCCTGAACTACAATTTGCAGCTTTTCATTTTCAAAGTATAGACGCAAAATCATGGCAATTGCAATGTAGCCAAGTGTATAGAGTGTTGCTTTTTGAAAAATAAAGAACGTTAAGTATTCTCCTAATAAGGCCAAACTAAAATTGTCATTTGAGTACAAGAGACGACTAAGGGATATTATAAAAATACATAAGAATACTAAGACGAAAATAACGAGTACATAGTTAACAATTCTAACATTATCCAGTTTCTTGTGAGATTGAGATTTAGAGTAAAAAAATAAAACAATAGACATTAAGCACCATATAACCCAGCTATTTAATTGACTTTTTAGAACATCCCAAAAAGAAACATTCTCTACAATATTGTACTTTGTTACAAAGTAAATTTGTTGAAATGTTTCAAAAATCACGGCAAGTATAAATACCAGAGCAATAATAAAAATACTTAGTTTGAAATTTGATATTTTGCTCATGAGATCTTTCATGACATTATGATTTGTGTTTACTAGATTTGAAAGTTTTATGAGAGTCTTCTAACAATAGACTTAGTTCTTTAAACTCTTCCTCGCTTAATTCACGATATTTACCCAAAGGCATGTCTAACTTGATATTCATAATACGAATACGTTTTAAAGTCTGTACATCGTAAGTTAAATAATCACACATTCTACGTATTTGCCTATTTAAACCTTGAGTAAGCACAATACTAAAGGTGTGCGAATTAATCTTCTTTACTTTACACTTCTTTGTTGTTTTTCCTAATTCGTCGAGATAAATGCCTCCAGACATTCGATTAATAAAGGTTTGAGAAATAGGCTTGTCTACTGTTACAATATATTCTTTTTCGTGATTATTACTAGCACGAAGGATCTTATTTACAATATCACCATCATCTGTTAACAAAATTAAACCCTCACTTGGTTTGTCTAATCGTCCAATAGGGAAAATTCGTTTCGGGTAATTAATATAATCTATAATATTATCCTTTTCAACTCGCGTGTCGGTAGTACAAACAATTCCTACGGGTTTATTAAAAGCCAGATAAACAAAACTGTCTTTAGTGTTTTTTACGAGTTCGCCATCTACTCTAACGTCATCATTGGGTGCAATTTTGGTTCCCATTTCAGGTACAACACCATTAATGGTGACACGACCAGCATCAATAAGTCTGTCTGCTTCGCGACGTGAGCAATAACCAACCTCACTTAGATATTTGTTAATTCGTTTTAACTGATTTGACATGTGCCAAAAATACAAAACTAAGTATTAATAAAATCGAGAATATAATCGTTTACTTCTTCGGCGCGCAAACCATGTCCGTATCCTTTGGTTTTGATAAGTTTTGATTTTTTGTAGAAAGTTTTAAAGTCTTCGGCGTCATTGTACGGAATAATTTTGTCCAATTCGTCGTGAATTATAAGTCCGTCCGCTTTAATATGTTCAGAGAGACGTGCCGCATTAAAGTAATCAGGTTTCTCATTAAAACGTTCCAAAATCAGTTCATTCATAGTTTGGGAGACACGTTCATTATAACTCATCATATTAACGTATCTTCTAAAAACACCAACAAAATTTGAAGGTGCGCCTAGCAGGACTAACTTTTCTACAGATTTCAACTGGTATTTTTGTTGAAAAAAGGCAGTAGCCATTCCTCCAACCGAATGCCCTATAATAATATTAGCCTCAAATTTTTTTGCAACAATATTGATGCATTCGGCATATAAAATGGCGTTGAAAAGTTTTCCTGTAGAATGACCATGAGCAGGAGCATCGAGTGCCACAATATTATAATCTAAAGTCTTCAGTTTTTCTATTAGAGGTTTCCATCTAAAAGAGTTACTTTCCCAACCATGAGCTAATAAGATCGTGTCATTTTTTCCTAGCCACCTATAAGTTCTAATACTTAAGCCAGCGTACTTGACATCTTCTGTAAAAGCGGTGTCGAGAAAGTCTTTTTCTACTTCTTTTAATTTTATTTTTCGAGGTGACGAAAATAGCTTTATTGCCATTTTTCCTGCTGTTCTGGGTGAAATAAAACTAATTAAGTTAATGAAGAAACCGATAATTTTTACGAAAAATGCTTTCATCTAGTCCTCTCTATTTACTAAATTCATGGAAAAAGCGGGTAAGCAAATGGCTATATATTCGCATGATTCGATGAACGGATTTGAATATTGAACTCTGGTATTTTTCTCTATTTTAATAGATTGTCCAGCCTCTAAAATAACAATGTCGCCTTCAATATTAAATTGCTTTTTCCCCTTAATAATGTAGGTGTATTCATCAAATTCTGGTGTTTGAAAAGGTTCACTCCAACCAGCAGGAGCAATCATATGAGCAATACTTAGTTGTGCATCACCATTGGTTGCATTTCCAAAATGTTCTTCAATTAGTTTTCCATCTGTGGTTGGAACAATAAATGGAGACTTTTGAATGATGTATGGTTTTTTACTCAACATAAATTTTTAATACTACCAATGTAGCATAAAGTATTTGATTTTCGCATTATCTGGAATTTGAACCGCTTCAATGTTTAAAGTCATATCAAACCTCAGATTTGCAGGTAACTCTTTTTTATCAATAGTGAAGGATGCGTTAATCTCATTCACAGAAACCACAATAGAACTTATTAAATTATTAATACTAGAAATTTTGTAGTTGTCTTTTATGTCTTTAAACGTACTGAGTGTAGAAATGTTTTTATCTGTCTTAAAATTTTCATTTAAAATCTGAACACTGCTAATAACAGCTGTAGAGTCTAAAGTTTGGCTTGGTGTTAGGATAAGGGATTTTTTTCCTTCAATATAGATCTCTATATCATTGTCATCGCCAGCAAATTCATCGCCTTTTATGGAAGTAACAATAGAGTCTTTAGAAAAAACAATGTCTAAATCTTTAACCATTGTAGAATCTGAAAGTAAACCAATATGTTGTTTACCTATTTGAAAAGGGTCTTGCTTTTTTTCTTTTGTACAGCTTTGAATGCAAAGCGTTACTATAATTAATGCCGAAAAATATTTTAAATGCGTTTTCACGAAATGACTGTTAAATGATGTTTATTAATTTGAAAGGGGTTTATTTGAGCATTTTTGTTAAAATACCAAGAACACTTCTTATTACAGTAGGACTTGTCAAAACTTTAACAATAGGATTTTGTCTAGTGCTTCTACTTCTAGAGCGCGAAGCTTTTCGTTTACTTTCAGCTTTTTTAAGCGCTTCCTGTTCTTTGCGAGCTTTTTCTTTAGCTTCTTCTGCCTCTGCAACTTCAATTTTTTTATTGAGCATTTCGTAGGCACTCTCGCGATCAATTTCCTCGTTATATTTTTTTGCGAGTTTAGAGCTACCAAGAAGGCTTCCTAATTCGGTCTCCGTTAACACATCCATTCTACTCATAGGAGCACGCATCATCGTTGCAGCTAAAGGAGTGGGTTTTCCTTTTTCATTCAATGCAGATACTAAAGCTTCTCCAATTCCAAGTGATGTAAGCACGTCGGCTGTATCATAAAACGCCGTATCTGGATAGTTTTGAGCCGTTAATTTAATTGCTTTTCTATCTTTAGCCGTAAATGCTCTTAGTGCGTGCTGAACTTTTAGGCCTAGCTGACCTAATACCGCCTCAGGAACATCTGTAGGGTTTTGAGTGACAAAATATAGCCCAACGCCCTTACTACGAATTAGTTTTACAATGCTCTCAATTTGATTCAATAAAGCCTTCGAGGCTTCGTTAAAAATTAAATGAGCTTCATCAATAAACATTACTAGTTCTGGTCGACCGCTATCACCTTGCTCTGGAAATGTAGAATATATTTCGGCGAGCAGACTCAACATAAATGTTGAAAACAACTTTGGGCGATCTTGGATATCGGTTAATCGAATTATATTTATATAGCCTCTACCATTCTTATCAATACGCAATAAATCATCAACTTCAAACGAAGTTTCTCCAAAGAAAAGTTCACCACCTTGCTGTTCTATTTCAACTACTTTTCTTAGAATGGCACCAGTAGATGCTGTAGAAATTCTTCCATAAGCCTCTGTGAATTCTTTTTTACCTTCTTGCGTGGCATACTGTAATATCTTTTTGAAATCCTTTAGATCTAATAAGGGTAGTTTGTTGTCATCGCAATATTTGAAAATAACGGCAACAACGCCAGATTGAGCTTCAGTCAAATCTAAAATACGCGATAGTAATACAGGGCCAAATTCACTTACAGTAGCACGTAGTCTAACGCCATCTTGTTCAGAAAGTGTCAAAATTTCTACTGGAAATGATTTAGGGTCAAACGGTATGCCTATTTTTTCATGACGTTCATCAATTTTTGCATGTCCAGGACTAGGCTGCGCTAAGCCACTTAAATCACCTTTAATATCCATTAAAAGTACAGGTACTCCTTGTTCACTTAAATTTTCGGCTAAAACCTGTAATGTTTTTGTTTTCCCTGTTCCAGTAGCTCCAGCAATTAGGCCATGTCTGTTCATCGTCTTTAGCGGTACATTAACATAAGCATTAGTTAATGTTTCTCCATCTAACATTGCAGAACCAAGCGTAATATAGTCACCCTTGTTCGTATTTCCTTCTGTGATTTCTTTTAAAAAATCGTCCGTTCTACTCATATTTCAAAATTTGCATAAAAATAGTGTAATTTTAGTCAAGTTTAAAATGAACTAAAATGAAAAATAGATCTCTTATTATAATTTTAATATTTCTTTTTGGAATGAACTCTTGCAAGGAAAATAAACAAGACGTTATATTTCATAAATCTCATGAGCCTAAAAAACTACAGGCTCCATTTAGCGATGTTGTTGAAACCAATGATTTTTTATTTCTGGCTGGTCAAGTTGGAATGGATCATACTACAAGAACATTGGTTAAAGGTGGTATAGAAGCAGAAACGAAACAATGTATCGAAAACATTAAAGATGTTTTAATGCAACATGGGGCGTCTTTGGATCGCGTTGTGAAATGCACAGTGATATTAAAAGATATTAATGATTTCGCAGCATTCAATAAAGTTTATAAGACCTATTTCCCAAATAAGCCGGCGAGAACAACATTTGCGGCTTCTGGGTTAGCAGTCGATGCTAGTATTGAAATAGATGTTATTGCTGTGAAATAAGTATAACTTTTAAATTATATTTGCAAGCTATGACAAGAAGAGAACGACAAGAACAGATAGATAAAGGGTTGCTACTGCCTTTAATGGAAGAATTTTATACGATTCAAGGTGAGGGATATCACAAAGGAACAGCTGCATATTTCGTGAGAATTGGCGGATGTGATGTTGGATGCCATTGGTGTGACGTTAAAGAAAGTTGGTTGGCTGAGTTACATCCACCTACAGAAGCTGAAAAAATTGTAGAGAATGCGGCAAAATATAGCAATACGATTGTGGTTACTGGTGGAGAGCCATTAACCTGGGATATGGGACCATTAACTGAGCAACTTAAGGCTAAGGGACTGCAAACACATATTGAGACTTCTGGAGCTTATCCATTGTCTGGAACTTGGGATTGGATTTGTTTATCTCCTAAAAAAATGAAGTTACCCACAGAAGAAGTGTATAAAAATGCACATGAACTTAAGTGTATTATTTATAATAAAGACGATTTCCGTTTTGCTGAAGAACAAGCAGCCAAGGTGAATAAAGACTGTATTCTATATTTGCAACCAGAATGGAGTAAACGTGACAAAGTAGTGCCACAAATTGTAGATTATGTTATGGCTAATCCAAAATGGAAAGTATCACTTCAAACACATAAATATTTAAATATACCATAGCAAAAAGCCCTGAAATTTCAGGGCTTTTCCTGTCTAATTACAAAAGCAATTATTTTGAACAGGCTAGTCTCTTATTTACTTAATGGTATTGCAATACGTAACGTATCCCATCCCAAATTCAAGCTACCTTTTGAAAAGGCAATTGAAAATGCTTCTAGTGAATCTTTTCCAGAAGTAACTGGTACTTCTATTCGAGCAACATCTTTTCCTTCGTTATATGAATAGGCGCCCCAAGTATATAAATCGGAATTTAAAATCACAGTCCAATTTTTTTCACCAGGAATTGTGAAAAGCGAATATGTTCCTGCTTTTACCGATTTTCCACCAAAGTTTACATCGCTGTAAAATGTAATCTCAGTTGTTTCATTTGCTCCTGTACGCCAAACTTTTCCATCTGGAGCTAAAGATGCTAATGATCTTCCTTTTAATTGAGGTCTACTATATACAATCTTAGCAATAGGAGGTGCGCTTCGCGATGTTTTATAATAGGCAATGTCTAATGGACTTTTATCAAGGCCAGGAAATTTTTGTGCATTCATGTTAAATGATACGAGCATCATAAATGCCATGAATAATGTTGAAATAGCTGCTGTTTTTTTCATAATATTTAGGTTTTATTGATTGAAACTAAAATTGAATATTGCATGCTGAGTCGGAAAGAATCTTGAGACTTTACGATTATTAAGTTAAAGCTTTCATAAAGTTGTTTGTGCTTAATTTTTAGTTGTAAATTACTGTATTTAGTTATAATATGTAATCATAATTAAGTTTAATGTTTTATAATTATAATCTTGGTCTCATATTTGTACTATCAAATTAAAATAATAATTATAAAATATAAAGATTAAAGTTATGTGTGGAATTGTATGTGCGTTTGATTTAAAACAGAAATCTGAAGACTTAAGACCTCAATTATTAGAAATGGCTCAAACCATTCGTCATAGAGGTCCAGATTGGAGTGGAATTTATAGCAATGAGAAAGCAATATTAGCTCATGAGCGATTAGCAATTGTCGATCCAGCTTCTGGAAAGCAACCTTTGTTAAGTGCTGATAAGAAACTTATATTGGCAGCCAACGGCGAGATATATAATCACAGGGATTTAAGAAAACAATTTGAAGGTAAGTACGAATTTCAAACAGCAAGTGATTGTGAAGTTATTTTAGCACTATATCAAGAAAAAGGCGTTGATTTTATAGATGATATGAATGGAATTTTTGGATTTGCCATTTATGATGCTGAAAAAGATGAATATTTTATTGCTAGAGATCATATGGGAATTATTCCATTATATATTGGCTGGGATCAAAACGGAACATTCTATGTTGCTTCAGAATTAAAGGCTTTAGAAGGTGTATGTACTAAAATTGAGTTATTTCCTCCTGGTCATTATATGTCAAGTAAAGATGGTGAATTTGTACAATGGTATAAGCGCGATTGGACCGATTATGAGGCTGTTAAAGACAATGAAACTGATATTGCAAAAATTAAAGAAGCCCTTGAAGCTGCTGTGCACAGACAATTAATGAGTGATGTTCCTTATGGTGTATTGCTATCTGGTGGCTTGGATTCATCTGTAACTTCTGCAATTGCAAAAAAATATGCACAAATGCGAATTGAAAGTGATGATACCTCTGAAGCATGGTGGCCACAATTGCATAGTTTTTCAGTGGGATTAGAAGGGTCTCCTGATTTAGCCGCAGCGCGTAAAGTAGCCGATCATATTGGGACAGTTCATCATGAAATTAAATTTACCATTCAGGAAGGTTTAGACGCTATTCGAGATGTGATTTATAAATTAGAAACTTATGATATCACAACGATTAGAGCTAGTACTCCTATGTATTTAATGGCAAGGGTAATAAAATCCATGGGAATAAAAATGGTGTTGTCTGGTGAAGGGGCAGATGAGCTTTTTGGAGGATATTTGTACTTTCATAAGGCACCTAATGCGAGGGAATTTCATGAGGAAACCGTTAGAAAGTTGAGTAAACTTCATATGTATGATTGTTTACGAGCCAACAAAAGCTTAGCTGCTTGGGGTATTGAAGGTCGAGTGCCATTTCTCGATAAAGAATTTATGGACGTAGCGATGCGCATCAATCCGAAAGATAAAATGATTAACGGAGAACGCATGGAAAAATGGGTGGTAAGAAAAGCCTTTGAAGATATGTTGCCTGAAAGTGTGGCTTGGAGACAAAAGGAGCAATTTAGTGATGGTGTAGGTTATAGCTGGATTGATACGTTAAAAGATATTGTAGCAATGGAAGTTACCGATGAGCAACTTGCTAATGCTAAGTATAAATTCCCAATTCAAACGCCAACAAATAAAGAAGAATTTTATTATCGTTCTATTTTTGCAGAGCATTTTCCAAGTGATGCCGCCGCTATGTGTGTGCCTCAAGAGGCTAGTGTAGCATGTAGTACACAAATTGCGTTAGAATGGGATGAAGCATTTAAAAACATGAATGATCCATCAGGTAGAGCTGTTGCTAAAGTCCATGAGGATGCATATTAATGAAAACAAAAAAGGAGGCTAAAAGCGCTCCTTTTTTTTGAGTAATACTTCCCTGAATAGTATTACTCTCCATCCCAAATTTTTTATTTCAAATTAGTTTAAACCACTATTAAATGATAAATGGTAATAAGGCTATTAATAGCTACAACGCTTGCTATAGTAAATAGGGTAGTCCATATAATATTATAAAGACTAAATTGTTTTTTATTAGTACTTTTCATGGTGAATTTTATTAAGGGAAGGTTGCCTTTATTACAAGACTTGCCTTCCCTTGGGTTAACAGCGCGATTATCTTTTTACGATTCTCTTTGTAACTGTAATATTATTATTTGAGTCTGTAATGTTTATTAAGTACACCCCGTTTTCGAAACCAGATACATTAATTTGTAAATCATTGTTTAAATCTGATGTATTTTGATAAACACGTCTTCCGGTAATATCATAAACTTCAATTAGCGCATCTATCGATTGATTTGATACGTTTTTAATATTTACAATATCACTAGCAGGATTTGGATAAATACTGAATGAATCTGAACTAAACTCATCTACACTTAATGAATCACAATCTGCTCCTGTTAGGCGTGTTACTGTAATTGCATTATCAGATATATCAGAACAATCCAAGTTATCTAAAGATGAGAGCGGTAAACCTATTTGATCGAGCCCATTATTAGGAACGCCTCTATAAGACCATCCCCAAATTTCGCACACACCAGCACCTGCACCATCTAAGTCTATTGTGTTCGTATTCACTACGTTTAAAATCAAACCAGTATTTGCATCTGTAATGACGTATCTATACGATAGATTTTCTGCACCTGGATTTTCATGTATAACTTCCAATGGATCGGCGATTGCATCGCCAGCACAAATTGAAATTTCAGTATCTCCATTTGAAAGACTAACAGTACCACCATCCGCAGCTTCACGGATTACAGTTACGGCATTATCAGAGATATCCGAACATTCAGCAGCATTAAGATCACTAAGCGGTCCGCCAATAAATGA
>NZ_CANLUG010000011.1:0-73309 GCF_947494225.1 uncultured Psychroserpens sp. | reverse complement strand
AGTGTTCCACCACACTCATCGTATGATCCACTTAACTCACCTTGAACTTCTCCTGAAATCTCACATGCTCCAGTTCCACCATTAGTGTATCCTAATGATCCTGCTTCGTATGAATTAGCTTCCTCACATGAAATCTCCATGTCTTCCACGTCATCAAATTCAGCCATCGGTGCTGGTAATACTGTGATTGTTTTCTTAGCTGTTATCGTTCTTCCACATTCATCAGTGTAAGTCCAATCAACTTCTAAAAGACCACCACACTCATCGTATGATCCGCTTAACTCTCCTTGAGCTTCACCTGAAATTAAACAAGTGCTTGATCCACCATTAGTATATGATAATGATCCTGGCTCGAATGAATTTGCTTCCTCACATGAAATCTCCATGTCTTCTACTTCATCAAACTCTGCCATTGGTGCTGGTAATACTGTAACAGTTTTCTTAGCTGTTATCGTTCTACCGCAATCATCTGTATATGTATAATCTACGTAAATAAAACCTCCACATGTTGTGTAATCTCCAATTACTTCACCTTCTACTTCACCAGATATTTCACATACTCCAGTTCCACCATTAGTGTATCCTAAAGGACTTGATTCAAAAACTAATGCTTCTGCACAAGTCACTTCCATATCTTCTACTTCATCAAACTCAGCCATTGGTGCTGGGTCAACAGTAATAATATATGGTCCTGCACTTAAAGGTCGATCACAAGAATCTAAACCATCGTAAGATACAGTTATTGTACCACCACACTCATCATATTGAGCATTCACAGTAGCTTCAATAGAACCAGAAACAGCACATGCTCCTTCTTGTACACCATTACTATATGTCGCATCATTTGCTGAAAAACCAGCTGCATCCTCACATGAAATGTTAGATGGGAATGATGGAGCTTCTAAAGTAGCTTCAGGTGTTGGTAAAACTGTAATTGTTTGGCTTTCAGAAACACTTAATCCACAATCATCAGTTGCAGTCCAAGTTCTAATAACCGTTCCACCTAAACATGCTCCATTTAAATTACTCGTATCATCACTTACGTTGATTGACACTTTAGATGAACAATTATCTGTAGCTGTAACGTTCTTTGGTGTAAATGGAATTTGATCAATACAATCTACAACAACGTCATCTGGTACTCCATTTAATACAGGAGGCTCTTGATCTCCACCTCTATATATAACAACTATAGGATCTGCAAAATTCCCACAATTATCTTGAATTGTGTACGTGTATTCCGCATACCACTTACAGTCACTTCCTTTAGAAACTTCAGATTTTTCAACTAATACGTCTCCACAATTGTCAATAAACAATGCTGCAATATCCTCAACAGTAGGACCTTGAGCTTTATCTGAAAAGCACAAGTTCAATCCATTTTCTCCAGTAGGAATTGCTACTTTCTTGTCCAAAAATGGTGGTTGAATATCGCCTCCAGAATACGTTACTACTAGATCTGGCACTACTGTGTTACCACAGGCATCCTTAACAGTATATGTATACACTGCAGACCATAAGCAATCTGTTCCTTCTGGTGCTCCGTCTTTAGTAACAATAACATCGCTACAATTATCTGAATACAACTCAGCAATATCTGCTATTGATGGTCCCTCAGGAGCATCGTCATAACATAAATTTAAGCCGGTCTCTCCAACAGGCAGCACTGCACCATCATTTAATTCTGGTGGAGTTAAATCACCTCCATTGTAGACGATTTTGATTTGCTCTTCAAAGTCTCCACACTTAACATCGTAAGTGTACTCAACTCTCCAGTCGCAATCATTTCCTTCTTGCAAGGTTGTTTTAATAACCTCAGCCGGGATGTCACCACACTGATTTAAATAAAGATTCGCCACGTCAGCCTCTGTAGGCCCCGGAGGCGCATCGTCTAGACAACGGTTGAAGAACGTACTTCGACCGGCATCTTGTGCAAACATTGTACTTGTACTAAACGCAAAAAGCATGATAAAGACGAGTAACGTCTTCACGCTTTTAGTTTGTTTAGTCATAAGATCAATGCTACAACACGATAGGTTTGTAATAGACTGCCAAATTTTGGCGCGCCTACCACTTCGAGTAAAATTGCTCATAAACATAACATTTGGTTTTAAATTAAAATTATCTTAACATTTATATTGACAATACATGTATTGTCAGCAAAGCGCAAATACGATATTTGCGTATAAGCTTCAAAATAAAATATGATGTACTGCAAAGCAGAACATCAAACTAGAATGATGTCATTCTAAATCAATAAATGCTAATAATCAATTGTTGTGCTATTAAACAATTTTTAAGGTAAGAACAGTAAATTTATATGCTATTATTTAATCTACTATTGGGTTGCGAGTGAACAGAACTCACCACAACTTACTTTCAAAAATATATTATAAAATACTGACAGCCAAATAAATTTATCCTTTTTTTTGATATTAAACAGTTGAACATTTTTTTTTGCATTTAATCGAAAAGTAATTCATTTTCGATGTAAAAATCATCGATAAAATGTAAGGTCTTTTCAATCAAATTGTAAAAAATCAAATCTTCTTTAACAAATGGCACTTCAACTCTATAACTATCTAAAAACGACTCAATTAATGGAGAAGACTTTAGAGGTTTTCTGAAATAAATTGCTTGGGAGGCATTAAGCAATTCTATAGACAATACTCTTTTTAAATTATAAACGACTTTGTAGCATTGTGTGGCTGCATTAGCGCCCATACTTACATGGTCCTCCTGGCCATTACTAGAGACAATACTATCTACACTGGCTGGTGACGCTAATTGCTTGTTTGCGCTTACGATACTTGCGGCTGTATATTGAGGAATCATGAACCCAGAATTTAACCCAGGATTGTCAACTAAAAATGCAGGCAACCCTCTCAGTCCTGAAACTAATTGATAAATTCGTCTTTCAGAAATATTTCCAAGCTCTGCCACTGCGATTTTTAAATAGTCTAAAGCTAGTGCCAAAGGTTGGCCATGAAAATTTCCACCAGATATAATTTCATCTTCACCAACAAAAATATTTGGATTATCGGTTACGGCGTTAATTTCGGTTTTAAAGACTTGAGACACAAAACTCAAAGTATCTTTTGTTGCTCCATGAACTTGTGGAATACATCTAAAAGAATAAGGGTCTTGTACATGTTTCTTTTTCTGTTGGATAAGCTCACTTCCTTCTAAAAATGTCCTAACACGTTCGGCCGTTTTGATTTGCCCTTGGTGTGGTCTAACTAGATGAACCAACTCATTAAATGGTTCTATTCTGCCGTCAAATGCTTCGAGTGAAATGCCACTTATTAAGTCGGCAAAATAAGACAACTTATAAGATTCCAGAAGTAAATGAATTCCGTAGGCACTCATGAATTGTGTTCCATTTAATAGCGCCAAACCTTCCTTTGATTTTAGTTGGATGGGATCCCAATTAAACTGAGTCAATATCTCTTGAGCTTTACAGACGTTTCCTTTATAACGTACCTCCCCTTTTGCTATTAGTGGTAAAGCCAAATGTGCAAGAGGAGCCAAATCTCCTGATGCCCCTAAAGACCCTTGGGTATAAATAACGGGTAGAACGTCGTTATTATAAAAATCTATTAATCGCTGTACCGTTTCTAACTGAACACCACTATGTCCATAACTAAGGGATTGCACCTTAAGTAATAACATTAGTTTCACAACAGGTTGTGGTACTTCATCTCCAGTACCACATGCATGTGACATTACCAAATTTTCTTGCAACTGCGTCAACTTATCTTTCGAAATCTTAACATCACATAAAGAACCAAATCCTGTATTAATTCCATAAATAGGTTCATCTTGATTCTTAATTTTTTCATCAAGATAATCTCTACATTTTTGGATTTTATCAATCGCTGTTTCTGAGAGTTCTATCTTCCTATTCTGAAAAATGATATCACAAATAGTTGTTAGTTCTAATATTTCCGAAGATATAAAATGAGTCGTGTTCATATAAAAATGTTTCGGTCTCAAAATTCAGAATAACATTTCTACTTTGCAACAAATGTTAATAATTAATAAAATGTGAATTAAAATATTAATAATCTGTATTTTTGAGTAACTAAAACAATTATAATTATGAAAAGATTAATTATTGCTCTTTTTGCATTGTCTATTATTGCATGTGAGCAAGAACCTAAAATTGATTATGCTGTGCTTTCTGGAACAATCGAGAATTCAAAAGCTACAAAAGCAGTATTATCAAATGCCGATTTTAAATCGGAAATTGAAATCAAAGAGAATGGTACTTTTTCTGACACATTACGTATTTCTGAAAATGGATTTTATTCACTCTCTTTTGGACGAGAAAGCACCTCAATGTATATCAAAAAAGGAGATAACATTAATGTTACAGTAGATGCTAAAGAATTTGATGAAACAGTAACTTATACTGGCGAGGGTTCTGTAGAGAACAACTACTTAGCTAAAAAATATCTAAACAATGAAGAAGCCACTAAAGACGCGGCTGTTTTTTATGCTTTAGAAGAAGGGCCTTACAAAGAAGCTCTAGCTAAAATAAAATCTACGAATCTTGAAGCTTTGAGTGCACTTGAAAATGCTGATGCCGATTTTCTTGCTACTGAAAAAGAAAATTTAGTTTATGACGAATATGGTATGATTAATCGTTATGGTAACTATCATTCTTATTATGCAAAAAAGCCAGATTTCGAAGTATCTGAAAACTTTGTTCCTGATGCTATAAAAAACTTGGCTTTAGACAATGAAAAAGCATATAAGTCGTCTCAAGCGTATAGAAGTATTGTTATGGGTAAATCTCTAGACCCAATTTATGAGGCTATTGGTGATGATCATCTTGCTACAACAACAGAGCATTTAAAAAGTATTGAGACTATTAAAATTCCTGCTTTAAAAAATGACGTAATTAATAGTCTATCTGATTTTCTTGTGTCACCAGGAAACCCAAATATGGAATCTATAAATAACTTTTTCATTAGTAATCTTACAGATGAAGATGCAAAAAAAGGTTTAAGAGAAAAGTTTGAAAAAAATAAAGATCTAATAAAAGGTAAACCTTCTCCTGTTTTTAATAATTATAAGAATCATAAAGGAGGAGATATGTCTTTATCTGATTTAAAAGGGAAATATGTTTATGTTGATGTTTGGGCAACATGGTGTGGCCCTTGTATCAGAGAAATACCTTCCTTAAAAGAGGTTGAAAAGAAATTTCACAATGAGAACATAGAATTTGTAAGTATCTCTGCTGATGATGGTAGAGGTTATGACGGTGAAACACCAGAAGAAAAAGCGCTTTTAGCTAAAGAAGGTTGGGCTGAAATGATTGTTGAAAAAGAACTGGGTGGTATTCAGCTCTATGCTGATAATGCCTTTAATTCATCTTTTCTAAAAGATTACCAAATCAATGCTATTCCTCGCTTTATTTTAATAGATCCTAATGGAAATATTGTTAGTGCAGATGCACCAAGACCTTCTAATCCTAAATTAGTTGAGTTATTGGAGCAAGAGCTTAAAATGCAGCCTTAAGCAATCTATTTATAACTTAAAAAAAAGCCACTTTTAACGAGTGGCTTTTTTTATTTTTATATATTATAAATTAGTTGTTTTTATGTCTTTCTTGTTATTTAATGTACAGAAAATGTGTAGATTTAAACTCACGAATACAAGGGATGTCGAAAACTTAAAAGAGTAGACTTAAATTAAAGCTGAAGAGCATTATACTTAAGCATTTATGAAGCAAATTAAATTATTATTTGGATTAGTTTTTATTTTAACACTAATGGGTTGTGAATCTGAGTCAACTACTCAACTAGAAGACAACACTCAAGCAAGAATGAGTCCTTACAATTTAGATGAAAAATCAAAAATTGTTTGGAATGAAGATGCCCAATTGTTTCAATATAATCATGAAATTAATGAAGGAGACGAAGTAGTTTTATATGAATGGAAAGGTGATCTTATTAAGAATTATTTGACTTCAAATAATAGTGAAAATCAATTCTTATCAAGAGAAATAAGTTCTGGTAGACATCTTTTATTTGTTACAACTCATTATGGTCCTAATGGTACCTCTTGGACAACTTGTCAACAGAGTGATTATAACCCTTTAAATGACACTTTCGGACCTCCATACGATATTGAATGCCCAGCAAGTATAATTGTTGTTCAATAGATAACTTAAAAAAAAAAGCCACTTTAATGAGTGGCTTTTTTTGTATCTTCTTTATTACTTTGACCTTCTGCAGCTTCAGGTTGTTCTGGCTGTCTAAATAAATCAATATAAGCCTCTCCAAGTGCCTCTATTACATGACTAGCAATTAAACTCTGATAGCCCAAATCTTCAATAGCGATATCTGCAGCTCTTCCATGTAAATAAACTCCAAAAACAGTAGCCGCTAGTGCATCATAACCTTGTGCCATTAAACCTGAAATAACACCTGTTAAAACGTCTCCCATTCCGGCTGTTGCCATACCAGGGTTTCCAGTTGTATTGATATAATATTTGTCATGAAAAACTGTTATAGTATTCGCACCTTTTATAACAACAACAGCCTTATACTTTTTTGAAAATACCTTCGTTTTTTTGAGTTTATCAAAATCGTCTTTCCATTTACCAATTAATCGTTCTAGTTCTTTTGGGTGTGGTGTTAAAACACATTGCTCTGGAAGTAGTTTCAACAACGCTTTTTTCTTGGATAGCATGTTTAATCCATCTGCATCAATAACCAATGGCGTTTTATTAGTTTTTAGGAATTTCTCCAAAGCAGAAATCGTCTTAACATTCGTGCCCATTCCAATTCCCAATCCAATAACTTTTGGTTCTATATCAAATGAAATGTTAGAAATAAAAGTTTCCTCCTCATCTGTAATAACCATGGCTTCTGGGAAAGCTGTTTGTAAAATTTGGTAACCACATTTTGGAACAAAAGCGGTTACTAATCCTGCTCCTATGGAAAGTGCTGCACGACTTGCCAATACAACTGAGCCCATCTTTCCATAACTTCCACCAAGAACTAAACCATGTCCGAAATCACCTTTATGAGCAAATTTCTCTCGAGGTTTATAAATAGGCAATACTTCATGTTTTCCTATTAAATCTGCCTCTGTTTCTGTCATAAACAAAAACTCTCGATCAATTCCAATATCTAGTACTTCCCATTGCACAGAATACTTTGATGTTTCGGGTAAAAAGAAAATGAGTTTTGGTGACTGGAAACTTAATGTATAATTAGCCCATACCACTCCATTTTCATCTTCAGGAACTTTATCTGTATAAGCTCCAGATGGAATATCGACAGACAAGGTAAATGCTTTGCTATTTCTTAAATGAACAAACAAGGATTTTACCCAGTCATTTGCAGGTCTGTTAAGTCCTATTCCAAAAATTGCATCTACGATAATATCATCTTTATGTATTTCTGGAAAATCGGCTTCGCAGCTTAACATATTCGGCCATTTCTTAGTAGTTTGTTTAATCAAATCATAGTTTACTAAAAAATCTTGAGATCGTTTATCGCTACAATTAACCACATAGGTATTAACATTATATCCATGCGTTATTAAGTGTCTAGCAATAACCAATCCATCACCTCCATTATTTCCAATGCCACAAAACACATGTATGGGAACCTGAGCTCCTTGCATGCGTACATGTAGCCAATTAAAAATTTGTATTCCAGCACGCTCCATTAATTCAGTAGAGGAAATATTTTGCTTTTTTGACGTTAGTTGGTCGCCTTCGTAAATTTGTTCTTTAGAAAAAATCTTCATGTAAGAGGTTATAATCTGTTGTTAAATTGATAGCTTTTTTTCTTAACAAGGTACTTTATACCATTAGCCTAATTTTAAACTAAAAAACAGGTAAAACAACCTTTTAAGTTTTTTTATTCTTGTAAAAATAATACATTTGAAAGGTATAGACGATTTTTATGTTAAACGACACGCAAATATCCTTACATCATACCCTAATATTCAATGAGGCAACTCATGGCATGACTACCCTTAGGGGTTTTTAGTTTGTCATATACTCAACACATTATAAGTCCTTGCTTAAAGGATTAAAAAAGAAAAATCAACTCATTTATAAATCACTACAAATGAATGTTTTAAAATTTGGTGGAACTTCTGTAGGTTCTGCAAAAAACATAAATAACGTTATAACAATCCTTAATGATTATGCAAAAAAGGATAAAGTAATTTGTGTTGTCTCAGCCGTTGGCGGTATTACAGATAAACTTCTTAAAGCGGGAGAATTAGCACAAAATAAAGACAAAAGCTACGTCTTAGAATTTGATCAAATTACCGAAAAGCATCATTCTATATTAGAGACATTAATACCTTCAGATAATACTGAAATTTCCAACCACTTGAATGCAAAATTGCAGGAGTTAAAAAGTCTGCTAGATGGTATTTTCTTGATTAATGAGTTATCTCAAAAAACTTCAGATAAACTTTTAAGTTTTGGTGAATTGTTATCATCATTTATAATTGCAGAAACTATAAAAAACAGAGGTTTAAACTGTCTTAGAAAAAATAGTCAAGATCTTATCATTACAAATTCCAATTTCACCAAAGGAGAAGTTCTTTTAGAACTAACGAATACTAACATAAAAGACTACTTTTCGGAAGCTAAAGAGCGTATCACGATATTACCAGGTTTTATTTCAAAATCTGAATCTGGCGAGCAGACGACTTTAGGACGTGGAGGATCAGATTTTACTGCTGCACTCGTTGCCTCCGCTCTAAAAGTGAATAGGCTTGAAATTTGGACCGACGTTAGTGGTATGTATACTGCGAATCCTAAGCTTGTGCAACAAGCAATTCCGATTAAAAAGTTATCTTATCAGGAAGCCATGGAACTCTCTCATTTTGGTGCCAAAGTTCTATATGCCCCTACGGTACAACCCGTTCTAGATGCAGAAATTCCTATTCTAATAAAAAACACGTTAAAACCAAATGACGAAGGGACTCTCATTTCAAAGTTAAATGAGCAAAACGGATTAGCAGTAAAAGGAATTAGTCACATTAGTAATATTTCACTAATTACACTTCAAGGAAGTGGAATGGTTGGTATTCCTGGTTTTTCGAAACGCTTATTTGAAACCTTGGCAAATGAAAAAATTAATATCATTTTAATTACACAAGCCTCATCAGAGCATTCAATTTGTTTAGGTATTGATCAAAGCCATGTAGACATTGCAAAATCTGCTATTGATACTACTTTCGAGTATGAAATATCACTTCATAAAATAGACCCTATACTTGTTGAAAACGACCTTTCAATTGTAGCCTTGGTAGGAGACAACATGAAAAACCATCAAGGTATTAGTGGAAAAATGTTTAGAAGTTTAGGCAAAAACAATATTAACATAAGAGCCATTGCCCAAGGTGCTTCTGAACGAAACATTTCTGCAGTAATTGCCAATAAAGATGTTAAAAAAGCACTTAACACATTACACGAAAGTTTTTTCGAGGTTAAAACAAAACGACTCAACGTTTTTATCACAGGAGTTGGTAACGTTGGCGAAAAACTTATTGATCAAATTCAACAACAACACGCCTTTTTAATGAAAAAATTAAAGATAGACGTTAGAATTGTTGGAATGGCCAATTCACGCAAGATGATTTTTAATGAAAATGGGATCGATTTAGATAATTGGACATCTCAATTTCATTATGCAGAAAAGTCGAGCTTAGGTGGTTTTTTTGACAAGGTTATTGCTCTAAATTTAAGAAATAGCATCTTTGTTGACATTACGGCAAATGAGGCCGTAGCTAAACTTTACAACGACTATTTAAGACAAAGTATCGCCGTTGTAGCATGTAATAAAATTGCCTGCGCTAGCTCTTATGATACTTATAAAGAATTGAAAGGATTGTCTCTAAAATACAACGCGCCATTTTTGTTTGAAACCAATGTTGGCGCTGGATTACCAATCATTAATACACTAAACAATTTAGTCGCTTCTGGTGATAAAGTAACCAGTATTGAAGCTGTTTTATCTGGTAGCTTAAACTTTGTTTTCAATAATTTTAGCGATAAAAACAACTTTCATGACACTGTAAAGCGTGCGCAATTTGAAGGTTATACAGAGCCCGATCCAAGAATAGATTTAAGTGGTATTGATGTGGCTAGAAAGATGTTAATTTTAGCCAGAGAAAACGGAATGAAAATGGAAATTGAAGACATAGAAAATGAATCTTTTTTAACCAAGGACAGCTTAGAAAGCAGTTCCATTGATGATTTTTATGAAACTTTAAAAACTAATGAAGATCATTTCCAAAAGCTGTATGCGTCTGCTAAAAACAATAATTGTCAACTCAAATATGTTGCAGAATTTAAAAGGGGTAAAGCCAAAGTTGGGCTCAAAGAAGTTCCCGAAGGCCACCCGTTTTATAATTTGGAGGGTAAAGATAATATTGTAATGTTCCACACAGAGCGATATCCAGAGCAGCCACTTATAGTAAAAGGAGCTGGTGCTGGAGCCGATGTTACTGCTTCAGGACTTTTCGCCGATATAATAAGAATAGGAAACAACTAATGAAGGAACTTAAAATATTCTCACCTGCCACTGTAGCAAATGTATCATGTGGATTTGACGTGCTCGGATTTTGTTTAGACTCTATTGGGGACGAAATGGTTGTAAGAAAGACGGACAAAAAAGGTATCCATATTACAAAAATCACTGGTTACGATTTACCGTTCGATCCTGAAAAAAATGTTGCCGGTGTATCCGCATTAGCATTATTAAAAGACGTGCAACCTGATTTTGGTTTTGAGATTGAAATCTATAAAAAAATCAAACCCGGAAGTGGTGTTGGAAGTAGTGCTGCAAGTGCTGTTGGAAGTGTATTTGCAATGAATGAAATTTTGGGAAGACCTTATAATAGAACTGAACTCACTAATTTCGCTATGAAAGGCGAAGCCTTAGCAAGTAAGAGTGAACACGCCGACAATATTGCGCCTGCTATTTTTGGTGGATTTACGCTCGTTAAATCAGTTGCGCCTTTGGATATTTTACAACTTCCTACACCTAACGATCTATGGGCCGTAATTATTCATCCTCAAATTGAAATCAAAACGGCAGAAGCTCGGGCTATTTTACCTAAAAATATACCTTTAAAAGATGCCATAACACAATGGTCTAATGTTGGTAGTCTAGTACATGCCTTACATTCAAACGATTATGATTTATTAAGTAAATCGCTAACTGATGTCGTAGTAGAACCACATCGAAGTAAACTTATCCCACACTTTGATTTAATTAGAGAAACTGTACTTAAACACGGAGCATTAGGTTGTGGAATTTCAGGTTCTGGACCTTCTATTTTTAGTTTAAGCCATGGCCATAAAAAAGCTCAAAATGTTGCAGAGGCAATCCAAAACGTATTTGTCAAGACAAATATTCCTTTCGAAATATATATTTCAAAAATAAACACCCAAGGCATCAAAATTTTATAAATGAACTATTACAGTCTAAATAGAGAAGCACCAAACACAACGTTCGAAAAAGCAGTAATAAAGGGACTTGCACCAGATAGAGGTTTATATTTCCCAGAACACATTACCCCTTTACCTCCATCATTTTTTGAAACTATTGGAGACAAATCTAACAGTGATATTGCTTTTGAAGCCATTAAACAATTTGTAAGCCCTGAAATTCCTGAAGCCGTATTAAAAAAGATAATTGAAGAAACACTTACGTTTGATTTCCCCATAATACCACTAAATGACAACATATCAACTTTAGAATTGTTTCATGGACCAACCATGGCTTTCAAAGACGTTGGTGCACGATTTATGGCGAGGTGTCTTGGTTATTTTAATCAAAACAACACGAACGAAGTTACAGTTTTAGTTGCTACTTCAGGAGATACTGGAGGTGCCGTTGCTAATGGTTTTCTTGGTGTTGAAGGTGTAAATGTTGTCATTTTGTATCCTTCAGGAAAAGTTAGTGATATTCAAGAAAAGCAACTCACAACCCTTGGTCAAAATATCACCGCACTTGAGGTAGATGGAGTTTTTGATGACTGTCAGGACATGGTGAAAAAGGCGTTTTTAGATGAATCGATTACTCAAAAAACACAATTAACATCTGCCAATTCTATCAACGTAGCAAGATGGTTACCTCAATTATTCTATTTTATGTTTGCTTATAGAGAATTGCATAAAAAACATAACAACATCGTATTCTCTATTCCTAGTGGAAACTTTGGAAATATTTGTGCTGGTATGATGGCACAAAAACTGGGACTCCCAGTAAATCATTTTATTGCTTCAAACAATGCAAATAATGTTGTTACCAATTATTTAAAAACCAAAAACTATAGTCCGAGACCTTCAGTACCAACTATTAGCAATGCGATGGATGTAGGAAATCCAAGTAATTTTATTCGTATTCAAGAAATTTATGATAACAATTTTGACCAACTCAAGACCAACCTATCATCATTTAGTTATACAGACGCTCAAACCAAAGAAGCGCTATTAGAAATTTACGAGCAGTTTAACTACGTTGCAGATCCTCATGGTGCTGTTGGCTATTTAGGTTGCAAAGACTATCTTAAAACGGACAATGGTGCCCATTGTGTTTTTCTTGAAACGGCACATCCTACTAAATTTTTAGACGTTGTAGAGGGTGTTATAAAAACTCAACTCAAACTGCCTCCTCAAATTAAAGCGGTTATAGATAAAGATAAAGTTGCTATAAAGATTTCTAGTTACCAAGATTTGAAAGATTTTTTACAAAATCGTTAATCCTATTTATCATGTCAGAATTACCTAAGCATCTCAATCTCATTTTTTGGGGTGTTATAATTATCATTATCGATTTTCATATTTCCAGTACCACAAACGGTTTCGGGCTTAAACTGGATATCCTTCATGATATCATTGGAGCTACTATGGTTTTTAAAGGTGTATCGGGAATCTCAAAAGTTCAAGTTGATAATCCCATATTTAAAGCAGCAATTAGACATGCATTAGTTGCCTCTGCAATTCAAATTCTGTTTTCATTTTATGACATTGTTATATACAATGTTCCGCTACTCGTTGGAGTTCTAATAGATCTTTTAGACCTTTATATTCTTTGGGGAATAATTATGTTTTGTAAATCAATGATAGTACTTTCTGAAACGTATAACCTAGAGCCATTTATAAAAAAATGGAATACCGCAAAGCAACTATTTTTATGGCTAAACTTGATTCCTTTAGGAATTCTTCAAGTTATCAGTCTCGTCTATTTGCTTTCTAATATAGCTGTTGGCCAATGGCATATGGAATCTGTGTTTGGTGTAACATTATCCCTGATTTTAACAACTACAATACTGTTAATTCCACTAATTTATGCCCTTGTAATCCTATACCAAATGCGAAAATTTAAAAGATTTTATTAACTAAGAAACTCATTAAATTTAGTCATATAGCCTGACTCGTAGCACATTTGAACCTATCGTTTCTTCTTTATTTCGCCATCTCTCTTAGGTAATTCAAAAAATATGCTCCATCTGTCACCAATTTATTTGTTTGTTCATATCGGGTATAATCGACGCCTCTTTTTTTCAAAAGTTCTCTAGCATCAGATAAAATTTCACTCAGAACTTCGGGATGTTCCTCTAACATTTTCACTATTTTCTTATAATTGATGTTTGACAAACTTATATTGGAATTATTGAAACCAACAGCGCTGCTTACTTCACTAGTTTCTCTAGTTGTAGCTATAGTTTCGACAGGTAGCACTGTTGTATTTGTAACCATGTCACTATGTGCCTTATTACCTTCATTTTTATGAGTATCGCTTATACTATTATAATCTTCAATTCGGAATGATTCGTCTTTTTCTTTTAGATAAGACAAAATCATATTGATTTCCTTTTTCAGCTTACTTATTTCATTTTGCTGTGCAGTTAAAACTTGAGATGTATTATTGGCATTTATACCAACAGCTAGGTTTATCATTGACAGCGTATTCGTTTCAGAAGCAGACCATGCTACTCCCACAACCTTAGCATATTCTGAAAGTTTAAGTTGCTTTGGTGAAATGGCTTTTCCAATACCATCATTTAGTCCAGATGGTACGATATAATCGCCTATAGAAACTTTACCAATAACCTTCACGGGAACTTGCCCCATAAATGCTACTTTTTCATAATATTTCTGACGTTCATCATCTTGCATATTACCAAGCACTATGGGATTTTGAGAAATCACCATGTAGTGATCTGCCTCTTTGGTATTCTTAGTAATCTTACCTCCAATTACACCAACAATATCCCCAAAATTAAAACCCTCTGAGTGATCATTTTTTTCAAGCCATTCAGCATAATCACCAAATCCCGATGAAAAGGAAACTCCAACATTGGCTGCATTATAGGTGTTAATTGCAGTCCAATTTGCAATAACATTCACCATTTCAAACCCTTCAACGACGGCTACATCAAAATCGTCTACACCAATAACATCAAATGCAACCATAGCCACTTGAAAAGCCGTTTCTAAAGCCACCATTGTTGTATGCCAAACAAACATAAAACTACCTGATAACTCTCCCGAAGTTTGACCTTCTATTCTACCGTATCTCACATTGTTGGCATTAGTAAACGACAAGAAATTATTTCCACTATTTGGCGTTCCTCCAGAAATTCCAGTTAACTCAATTGAAATACCTTGTCTACTTCCTTTTACACGTAATGGATGAGCCGCCGAAAACAAATCTCCTCCAACTGCATCCAAATTAGCATCTACAATAACTTGTCCGTTCAAGTTACTATTTGAATTCACCGTAAGCGTATTACTTAATGTGGAAGTCCCTGTAACCGCAAGCGTACTATTTAATGAAGTACCACCATCAACGCTTAAATTCCCAGATAAACTAGCGAGGTTTCCATTATTCACATTAAACGCGTTATTAATATTTGTTACACCATCAACATCTAGGACATTTAAGGCAGAGTTCTGTGTTACTGAAATATTTTCGAAAATGCCATCACTAAAATTAGAGATCCCTAATACATTTAAATTTCCCTCAAGCAAAGTATTCCCAGATACTGTCAAATCTGAATATAAATTAGTATCTCCTCCAACTGCCAATTCGCCATCAAAACTCACCAAGCCATCAACCGTCAAATCTCCTGTAAGATATGTTGGGCTTTGATTGTTAACCGTTAAATTACTATTAAGGTTAGTGTCATTATCAACAGTTAAAGTTCCCGATAACTCTGTAGGACTCTGATTATTAACAGACAAGCTATTATTTAAATTGGTTGCTCCATCAACATCTAATGTTGAAGTCGCAATAATTTCTCGATGTCTAACGTAAGGAATATACGTTAGTTTTTGATTACTAAACTCTACCAGACCATTGCCATCAAAAAGATCTATCTCAACCTTTAACTGCTTAGGGTTATTCCAATAAATTTGTCCAAATAGTGTTGGGCTTTGTGATGTAACTGCACCTTGGCCAATCATGAGGTTAATCATTCCAAAAGGATCGGTTTCCGTTTGATGAGTTTCCTGATAAATAACTAAATTTGAGTCATCTAAAATAGTAAAGCGCACCTCTAGTGGGGCATTTGGCAAGTTGTTACTTTGAATATCTACTCCTGGAATCTCTTGAGGATTATTGTCAATAATAACCGCTTGATAATTGATTCCATCTGTTTGCGCAAATACAATAACGTTTAACATTAACATTAATAATAGTGTGGTCTTCTTCATGACGTTTTAATTTAAAATGGGCAGTTACAATTAGGCAGACTTATGATAATACCAAATCCAAATTGATGTGCCGTGAGTTTTAATTCTTCTTTATCTATAGCATTACCTTGGTCTAATAATGCCGTTTTTCCAATGGAATAATTTGCTGTAATAAGGGTGTTTCTTGAAATTGGATAGGTCATCATTAATCCGCCTCTTAAGAAAAAAATATGATTATTAAATTCTTCCTCTCCTACAAGATTGAATACCTGATTATTAACCGTTTGATTGCCCTGCATTAAAAATTCTGCTGAAACGTTTCCTTTCAGAAAAAAGGAAAAATCCCGAACTCTAAATAATCTAAAATCGAGACCTGCTTCCAAACCTATATAGGTAACATCCCATTCAAAGAAATTATCAAGAGTTCTATCACTTCCAATGGCGCCATATCCATTGTATGTCGCACCAATTGAAAAAAAGAATGTCTCTTCATTATTAATCACATCTCGATACCCCATTTTCAAGTATGTATTGGATTTAGATTGCAAGTTTTCTAATCCCAATCCTAAAGAGTTTTTATAATCAAATGCTGAAATGGTCTTACCCAATTCTAGATAGAGTTGCTGCGTATAACCTAAGAATGAATTCGCTATTACTAATAAAAAAACAATACGTTTCATACCCTTATTTCCTAATCAGTTTAGCCACAAATAACTCGGTACGCATTTGTATTCGTAATAGATATTGACCAGAACTTAAATCTCCAAAATTTAAAACTAAGGTCTGAACTGGATTAAAAATTTCGTTATAAACTAGTCGCCCTAAGATATCATGCATGGTTACATTAACACGATCGAAAACCGGTTCTTGAAACTCTATACTAATTTGATTTACGAAAGGATTCGGATAGGTAAATCCCAATAGACTACCATCTAAGTTTTCTGAAATCAAAGACACGTTTACGGGCTGCAAAAACCCTTGACGTAAGCTATAGTTGCTAGCGTCGTAGGTTCGTATAACACTTTGCTGACCAATACTCTCTTGAATATAATAGCTTTTAGCATTAGCATAGACAACATGAGATGATCCTTGAATTCCTAGCGATTCTCGTTTTAAAGTTTGAGCAGATCCCAATGAAAAGATGAGCATTAAACTTGTAACAATCCAGTTTTGATGTGACATAATTAACATGTTTAATTTCATCTAAGGTAGGACAGCAAATCACTAAAAAAAAGCAAAAAAGCTCATGTCCACTCTTTGTCCACCCCTTAAATTTTAAATCAATGTGTACGGATTGTAAGTTTACAGTGTCATTAACTTGACAACCAGTTTTGTGGTGCCTTGCTCTGGTTAGACTTGTCGTTTCGCCAGTAGCAAGTCGCTACAAAAACCAATGACAACCAATTCATTATAAAAAATCTAATGATGGGATTGGCCAAATCCCATTAGTTTGTTTAAAAGAGTAAGTTCTCCAAATGCTTGCTCTTTTTTTTTGTTGGTTTTTCTGAAATATTATAAACTTCCTTTATCTTTAAAAGCAATAAACTTCAATACTCAATTACGCTATGGACAAAGCACTAGAAACCATGATTAATAACATGCCTGAGAAAACTGGCAAATCACTAGAAGAATGGAAATCGATATTAAGAAGTAAAGCCTTTGCGAAGCATTCTGAAGGTGTCAACTTTCTAAAAAAAGAACATGGTGTTACTCACGGTTTTGCCAATACCATAGTCACACTATCTAAAGAAGAACAGCACACAGCTGATGATTTAGTGAGCAGTCAATACAAAGGCAAAGAGGTTTTATTTCCGATCTACGAAAAATTACTAACAGCGGTAAAAGATTTTGGAAATGATGTCACTGTTACACCTAAAAAAACAAGTGTTAGTGTTATTAGAAAACGTCAATTCGTACTCATAAAACCAGCAACAAAGACACGCGTCGATTTAGGATTAAAACTTCCAGACAAGCCAACTACAGATCGTTTGGGGAACTCTGGACCGTTTGGTACGATGTGCACTCATCGTGTACAAATCACTTCTGAGAATGATGTAGATCAAGAACTTATTGACTGGATGAAAGAGGCCTACATAAAAGCGGAGTAATGATATGAGTTAACTAAATGCTAATGAAAAAAAACAAATCCATAGCAATACACGAAACTGCATTTGTAACATCAATGTTTCGATCATCCAATGAACAATTGAGTCAAGATCGCTTCGCTAAACTATGGAACAATCCGAAAACCGAAAAATGGATAAAGAACTATCTTAATGATGTGTCTACTGAAGAACCACTAACCCACTGCTTAAGGAATAGATATTTTCTTGACACACTCAAAACATTAATAGAAACACATCATATTGAAGTACTCATTAATTTTGGAAGCGGTTTTAGCATGTACCCTTTTCTTTTGAATGAGAATCTCGTCAACATAGAAATTGACAAACACGAAGTCATACGGTTTAAAACAAAAAAAATAAACGATTGGCAAAATAAAAACGTACTTCCTAAACGTCAAATCTACTCTATTGGTGTAGATTTTAGTGACCATTATGAAGATGATTTAAAAACGCAAATAGAAACTATCAAAGATGGTCGTAAATGTTTTATTCTTCTCGAAGGTGTTTTGTTTTTTTTAGACAGACCCTCTACCAATAGGTTATTTAACTTCTTTGATGCGATTCAAACTTCTGGAGATTTTATTGGAAGTGGTTCTTTTAGGGGTGAGCTTAAATCTACAATGGCCTATAAAAGATTGTTGAATTTTTTTGATAAACAGATAATAAACACAGGCAAAAATGAATACCAAACTATTGAAGATGACTTTTATAAAAGCATAAAGAATTATGAGCTTATAGATCATCAGGATTATTTCAGTTTATCTAAAACTTATAATAATTCTGTACAACTGAAACACGATTTAATTTTAAATGAGCATTTTTATTTACTAGAAAAAGAATACCAATAACATCTTAAAACTAAAAAAACAGCTTCTAGTTAACAACCTCTGCATACAAATCAAAATCTTCGGCTTCAATTACTTTAATTGTTGTAAATTCTCCTGTTTTTAAATAGGTTGATGTTGCATCAATTAAAACCTCATTATCTACATCTGGAGAATCATACTCTGTACGTCCCACGAAGTAATTTCCTTCTTTTCTATCGATTACTACTTTAAACTCTTGTCCGATTTTCGCTTGGTTCAATTCCCATGAAATCTGAGACTGAATTTCCATAATTTGATTTGCTCTATCAATTTTAACATCTTCAGGAACATCATCTTCTAAATTATAAGCATGAGTATTTTCTTCATGAGAATAAGTAAAGCATCCTAAGCGTTCAAAACGCATGTCCTTAACCCATTGCTTAAGTGTCTGAAAATCCTCTTCTGTTTCACCAGGATAACCAACAATAAGGGTGGTTCTAATCGTCATTTCTGGCACTTTAGCTCTAAATTCATTGAGTAGTTTAGTTGTTTTTTCTTTGGTTGTTCCACGACGCATACTTTTCAGAATAGCATCTGAAATATGCTGTAACGGAATATCGAGATAGTTACATATTTTTGGCTCCCGATTCATAATGTCTAATACATCCATAGGAAACCCAGTTGGGAATGCATAATGCAAGCGAATCCAATCAATCCCATCTACTTTGACTAAGTGCTCCAATAGTTCGGCAAGGTTTCTTTTTTTATATAGATCCAAGCCATAATATGTCAAATCTTGAGCTATCAAAATAAGTTCTTTAACACCATTGGCCGCCAACTTTTCGGCTTCGATAACTAATTCTTCTATTGGTGTACTTTTATGTTTTCCACGCATTAAAGGAATAGCACAAAAACTGCAAGGTCTATCACAACCTTCTGCAATTTTTAAATAAGCGTAATTTTTAGGTGTCGTTGTTAAACGCTCTCCTATTAGTTCGTGTTTATAATCGGCTCCTAAAGCTTTTAATAATTGAGGTAATTCTGTTGTCCCAAAATATTGGTCCACATTCGGGATTTCTTTTTGAAGATCTGGTTTATAACGTTCACTCAAACAACCTGTCACAAATACTTTATCTACATCACCTGCCTCTTTCTTTTGCATAAACTCCAAAATGGTGTTAACGCTCTCTTCTTTTGCATTATTAATAAAACCACATGTATTAATTACAACGACGTTTCCTTCTTCTTCATGAACGACATCTTTTCCATTGGCTTTAAGTTGCCCCATCAATACTTCGCTATCGTATACATTCTTACTGCAACCTAGGGTTACGACGTTGATTTTGTTTTTCTTAAGTGATTTAGTTCTCATAGTCAAATTTCAGGCTGCAAAGATACATCTAAAATTGGTCTAATTGTAATTTTTAGGCGCAACTCGCATTTTAGATGCTTGTTCATACACATAAGCCCATTCTAGTAGTTGTTTTTCACGAAGGCGAGAGCTAATAAATGTTAATCCCTCTGGCTCACCTTCATCATTATACCCCATAGGTACAGTTAGGGCAGGATATTCTGCTACTGCCGCATAACCTGCATGATAATTATTTATAGATAATATACCATCTAAGTTGTGAGTTTTCATTGGTTCATCGAAAAAGCGTTTTCCATTTGCTTTTAAAACCGCTTTTATTTCTTTAAATTCTTCATCAGTTGCAGCATCGTCAGAAACACCTTGAAATAATCGTTGTCCATAAGGCATAACGCTAAGACTATCCTTACGATTAAAATCCATAATATCTTCGATTGATGTATACTCTAAATAAGGATTTCCGTAGTCTTTAAGATAGCTTACTAAATCTGTTTTCATATCGAGATTAAGTAATCTCAAAAATCCTGGAAGATTAATATCAAGGGCTTTAATTTCAACAATTTCCGCACCTTGTTCCTTTAACACTTCAACCGCCTTAGCATAAAGCTCATCCTCCATTAGACCTTTAAAGGCGCCAAAGCGTTTCCCTTTAACTTCAAATTCTTTCCAAGCATCTTTCCAATAAAATCCAGGTTCCCACAAGGCATAAATAGACTTTGAATCTGATTTATCTTCTCCAAAAATTGCATCTAATAGAATGGCATTGTCTATAACATTTTTGGTCATTGGTCCAGCCGTATCTAATGTTGATGAAATTGGTACGATACCTCCTCTACTCACCAAACCAATAGTTGGTTTCAGTCCTACTATAGAATTTTGGCTCGCAGGTGATAGAATAGAACCCGATGTTTCACTTCCAATAGCTGCAACACAAAAATTAGCTGCCACAGCAACACCACTTCCAGAACTGGAGCCTCCTGTATCCATGATTCTTCTACCATACGGATTTAAAGTTTGCCCTCCAACAGCACTATAACCACTTGGACAATCTCCACAAAAGAAGTAAGCCCATTCGCTTAAATTGGCCTTTCCAAGAATTAGTGCTCCCTTCGATTTCAATTGTTTAACAATAAACGCATCTTCCGTAGTATTATCTTTTAAGGCTACTGCACCTGCCGTTGTAGGCATCTCGGCTGTATTAATATTATCTTTTAAAAGAATAGGCATTCCATAAATTGGATGTCTGTCTTGCCTTTTGTTTTGTTGAAATGCTTCATCTATAGCTTTTGCTTGGGTAACAACATTAGCGTTAATAGCAATTACAGCATTTAATGATAGATCATTTTCTCTATCAAATTTTCGAATACGATATAGATAGAATTTAGTTAATAGTTCATAGCTAAGTTGTCCTTCTGAGATATACTTTTGAAGCGCAGGAATATCCTGATCAATAACAAAGGGTTTCAATGTAAAGTAATCATCTTCAGTAAAATCTTTTAAGTCTTCATCGATTACATCCCATAATTCTGCATTATTGATGTATTTTGAATCTAAAACTTTGAATTCTCTAAAATCTTTGGTTGAAATCGCGCTAAGATCATTAGCGTCTTCGTCTGTTTCGATCGTTTCAACATCAGGAGAGCTGTCTTTTTTTTCTTCGGAAGGTTTGCAGTTGTAGGTTATAAAAAGGAGGCAGAAAAGAAGTATATATCGCATGGTTTGTATTTTTAATAAAAATACGGAAAAATCAGCTGCGTTCTTCAAATGAAATAATAGTTCCTTTTTCGATATAATTTTTTAAACCTTGTAGTAGTTGAGACCAGCAAAATGAAGAATTTCTAAATTCATGATTATTCTCTGGCCAATTGATATGAGAAAACTTAAACAAGGTCTTATTGTCATGCGTTTCTAAAGTAATCCCAAAGGTTGTTGGATTCCAGTCGGCATCGGCCTTAGTTACTTTTAAATAAAAATGATTATTAGTTTCAACTTTTGACACTTCAGCAAACCAATTATAATCATCTGTGAAGTTAAGATTATAAGTTGCTCCTAGTTCTGGTTGTCCAGACGATTTAAGCGTCCACCAACGATCTAAATGTTCAGGTAATGCAAACGATTCAAAGACTTTTTGCTTTGGTGCATTAATATAAAAATCGAAATAAATACTATGCATAAGGATTAAAACTATTTATGAATTCATAAATATAACCTCCTTTAAAGATAAACAAAACGGAATAGATAAATAATTTACGAACAACAGAAGGGTTATAGCTGTTGCTTTTTAACTCCTATAACTTAAGTGTACGCTACATTTTGTAAATAATACAGAACATGAATAAGGGCCAGAGCAAATGTCGCAATCAACAACATTCTCAAAACTTTTTCGCTTTTCATGCATTAGCTTTTTACTTGAAAAAACTATCTACAAACTCATACTTATTAAAAACTTGTAAATCCTCAATACCTTCTCCAACGCCTATATATTTAACTGGAATTTGAAACTGATCACTAATACCAATAACAACACCGCCTTTAGCAGTTCCATCTAGCTTCGTAACAGCCAATGTAGTCACTTCAGTTGCCGCCGTAAACTGTTTGGCTTGCTCGAATGCATTTTGACCTGTAGAACCATCTAAAACTAATAACACATCATGAGGCGCATCTCCTACTACCTTTTGCATTACACGTTTCACTTTACTCAGCTCGTTCATTAAGTTTACTTTATTATGCAAGCGTCCGGCTGTATCAATTATAATCACGTCGGCATTCTGGTTAACTCCAGATTGCAAAGCATCAAAGGCTACACTTGCAGGATCACTGCCCATTTCTTGTCGTACCATTGGTACGTCTACGCGATCTGCCCACACCTGAAGTTGATCAATCGCAGCTGCTCTAAAGGTATCTGCTGCTCCTAAAACAACATTTAGTCCTTTCTTTTTAAATTGATAAGCCAATTTACCAATTGTTGTTGTTTTCCCTACTCCATTTACTCCTACCACCATTAGAACATAAGGTGTTTTAGAGCCATCTTCTTGTCTAGGAAGTTCCGGAATGGTATAATCTGTGTCTTCACCAGAATTAGTTTCAGATAGCAGTCCTGCTATTTCTTCACGTAAGATTTTATTTAATTCTGATGTTCCTAAATACTTATCTTTAGCAACGCGATCTTCTATGCGTTCGATAACTTTGAGGGTTGTGTTCACCCCAACGTCACTTGTTACTAATACCTCCTCTAGATTATCTAATACGTCATCATCTACTTTAGATTTACCAGCAACCGCTTTATTTAGTTTCGAGAAAAACGATGTTTTCGATTTCTCTAACCCTTTATCTAGGGTTTCTTTTTTTTCCGAAGAAAATATTTTTTTAAAAAAACTCATTCGTTATACTTATTTATAAGTTCTAGTCAAATGTCACGCCGAAAATTTTTACTGCTATTTTGGCAGAAAACTGATCAAATATAGACATAAAAAAACTGCTTTCAAATATGAAAGCAGTTCATCATTAAACATGATATGTTTAAATTATTTTTTCTTTAAAAAATCATTGACAAACTCAGGTGCCATTACTGACTCAACAAACATGTAAGCACCTGTTTTTGGTGATTTTACCATTTTAATTGCTTTTGTAAGTCTTTTAGATCCTGTTTGTAATGATGCTACTGCTTTCTTTGCCATGACTCTATATATTTTGAGAGATAACTCTAATTTATGTATTAATTGAGTTTTCTTACGAAAATCTCTTATTATTTAATTTCTTTGTGAACTGTCATACGCTTAAGAATTGGATTAAATTTCTTAATCTCCATTCTATCTGGCGTATTCTTTTTATTTTTTGTAGTAATGTAACGAGAAGTTCCTGGCTTTCCAGATTCTTTATGCTCTGTACATTCTAATATAACCTGTATTCTATTTCCTTTTTTTGCCATTGTACGTGTCTTTAACGCGTTATGCTATTATTTTAAAAATCCTTTGGATTTAGCTTCTTTGATTGCAGCAGAAATACCTACTTTATTGATAGTTTTTAATGCTGAAGTTGATACCTTTAAAGTTACCCACTTATCTTCCTCAGGAATATAAAAACGTTTTTTGATTAAGTTAGCGTTAAATTTACGCTTCGTTTTATTCATCGCGTGAGATACGTTGTTCCCAACCATCGCTTTCTTTCCTGTAAGTTCACAAACTCTTGACATTTCTTTCTAACTTTAATTATGTTTCTTTAAAACAGGGTGCAAATTTAGTAAAACTTTGTAATATCAACAAACTAAAACTACTACTTTTTTAAAATTTCTTTTTGTAGCATTTCAAAAGCCTTATTTGCCGCTTTATTTATGACTTTTATACGATGATTTCCGAAGCTAAATTTTTCGGAATATACGGCCTCTTTTGTTGCAATTGCGATATATACAATCCCTAGATCTTCAGCTGTATCATCTTTCGTAGGACCAGCGTTACCCGTTGTTGCCACAGCAAAATCTGTTTGCAACTGCTCTCGAACATTCATCGCCATTGTTTCGGCAACTTGAGCGCTTACTACAGAAAACTCATCTATAATATGTTCTGGAACCTTGAGCAAATTAACTTTAACTTCTTTGGTGTAACTTACTATACTTCCTTTAAAATATTTTGATGCGCCTGGATTTGCTGTAAAACGTTCAGCAATTAATCCTCCTGTACAACTCTCGGCAGTCGCTACAGTTTTTTCTATTGTCGTGAGCTGTTTACCAATAACAGCTTCTATAGATAAATCTTCTTCAAACCCAACAAAAATGTCTTTAATTTGAGGCAATAGTGTTGCTATTTGATTTTCCATTTCTGTTTCAATGGTTCTTTTTTCAACTCCCTTAGCCGATAAACGCAATCTTACACGACCCAAACTTGGTAAATAAGCCAGTTTAATAAACTCTGGCAATTCATTTTCAAAAGTTTCAATGCGTTTGGCCAACGCGCTTTCGCCCATTCCGTAGGTTAAAAAAGTTTTATGCTGAATATATGGGAATTGAAATCGTGTTCTTAATTTGGGGATAACTTCATCTTTTATTAAGGCTTCCATCTCATAGGGCACACCTGGTAATGATATAAAAACTGTATCATTGTGTTCTAACCACATTCCTGGCGCACTGCCATACCTATTCATTAATACGTCTGCTTTGGAAGGCACAAGAGCTTGATCCAAATTGACCTGCATAATAGGCTTCTTTACATAAATTTCCCAAATTTGTTCTATGTTCTTTCTAACAGAAAGGTCTTCAACCAAGGTATCATTGAAATAATCGGCTAGCGTTTTTTTCGTGATGTCATCTTTTGTCGGTCCTAATCCTCCAGTAATAATAACAATATCGGCATTTGCTTCGGCTTCGGCAAGCGACTTTAATATATGGGTTCGGTCATCTTGTACGGAAGTAATTTGATAAACCGAAACGCCAATGGCGTTTAGTTGTTTTGCTATGAATGCCGAATTTGAATCTACAATTTGACCAATGAGAATTTCATCACCAATGGTAATAATTTCTGCCTGCATTACAAACTGAAGTCTTGTTTGAGTTCTGCTGTAGCATTTTCTACTGCAGTTAATACATGCTGTAATTCTGTTGAGCAATCTTCTCCTACTCTTTCAAATTTCCCCCAATCTTGCACGACAATAAGATCTTGAAGTACGCCTAGTTCGAATAAATCTATTGTTGGTTTCATTTTATGAGCAGCCTGATAGGTATTGAAAAAATCCTGTTCTGAGACTGCTTTTTTTAGCCTTTCGGCATCTTCAGGCACTTCATCTAAAAATGCTTCGGCTAATGATTTGATAAAATCGGCATCATTATCTGCCAATTCACGTACTCTATCTAATTTGTAATGTTGTTCCATTTATTTTACTGTAATTGAAAACAATTGCTTGTCTTCTATATATCCCTTTAATTTATCGTTAGCAAGAACTTTGCCAACTCCTGCTGGCGTTCCTGTAAATATAATATCTCCAATCTTTAAAGTAAAATATTTAGAGACATATTCTATGATTTCATCAATTTTCCAAAGCATCAAACTGGTATTTCCTTCCTGTACGATAGCATCGTTTTTATACAAGCTAAAATTAATATTGTCAACACTTTCAAAATCTGACTTTGGCAACCAGTTACCAATGACAGCCGCTCCATCAAAGCCTTTAGCTTTTTCCCAAGGCAATCCTTTTGATTTCAATTGTGTTTGCAAATCTCGAGCTGTAAAGTCAATACCTAGTCCGATCTGATCATAATATTTATGAGCAAATTTTTTGGCAATGTGCTTCCCTACTTTATTAATCTTAACTAAAATTTCGACTTCGTGATGAATATCATTCGAAAAATCTGGAATAAAAAAGGGTTGCTTCTTTAATAAGATAGACGTATCTGGCTTTAAAAAGATCACAGGATCTGTAGGTCTTTCGTTTTCTAATTCTTTAATATGTTCGGTATAATTTCGACCTATACAAATGAGTTTCATTAGAATCCTTTAAAATAATTTATTATTAAACCCTCTAAGTTTTATTGCAGTAAGTACCTTTTTAGTATATAATGGGAAATCGGCATTAAGAAGCCATCCAAAATATCCTGGTTCGGTTTCTAAAACGTCTGTTACACGTTTTCCTTTATGTTTTCCAAAAGAAAAGCATTCTTGTCCGTCTTTGTCAAAAGCAATAAATCCTGCAAAATCTGCAAATTTCTTTCTCGAACTAAATTCGGCAAGAAAACTTGTATCATTTTTGAGTTCATCGTAGCGATCTAACTGTCCTTTTAAAACTTCATAAGTGGCTAAAGTGTCAGCCTCAGCAGAATGTGCATCTTCTAAATCTTTGCCACAATAGAACTTATAAGCTGCGCTCAATGTTCGCTTTTCCATCTTATGAAAAATGGTTTGTACGTCAATCGACTGTGTGTTTTTCATATCAAAATCCACATCGGCACGTAACATCTCTTCAGCCAATAATGGAATATCAAATCGGTTAGAATTAAAACCTCCCAAATCGGAATCCTTTATCATATTGTGTACAATTTTAGAGATATCCTTAAACTCAGGTTTATCTGCAACATCTTCATCTGAAATCCCATGTACTAAAGTGACATGAGGAGGAATTGGAATAGTTGGGTTGACACGTTGGGTGTAGGTTTCCTCCTTTCCATCAGGATAAACTTTCAGAATAGAAATTTCAACAATACGATCGTTGGTAATATTTATTCCAGTTGTTTCCAAATCGAAAAAACAAATAGGTTTTTTAAGGTTTAACTGCATGTCATCAATTTTTGGGTAAAGATAAATAGAATAAGTGGAAGAAGATATTTTGACCTTAAACCTTTTAGTGAAAATTGAATATTATTAAAAAAATTTGCGTAACCAAATAGTTACACTTATATTTGTAACCAATCGATTACATATAAATATGAGAAGAGACGTTTTTCAAGCCATTGCAGATCCAGTAAGAAGAGATATTATTGAGTTAGTATCTAATGGGTCATTAACTGTAAATGATGTCGCACAGCAATTTGAAATTAGTAGGCCTGCTATTTCAAAGCATATAAAAATTCTTAGTGAATGCGGGATTATTGACATTAATCAAAAAGGCAGAGAGCGCTTTTGTCTCATACAGCCTCAAAATTTATTGCCTGCCTTTTTATGGATTGAACAATACAAAAGATTATGGGAAGATAAAATCGACTCATTTGAAAATTACTTAACAACATTACAATCAAAAAACAAACAGAATGAATGATCCTAACAAAACCGTAACCATACAGCGAACATTTAATGCACCTATAGAACTTGTGTGGGAAGCTTGGACCACGCCCGAGCATATTGCTAAGTGGTGGAGTCCTAAAGGAATGACTACAAAAATTATTGAACACTCATTTACAGTAGGCGGAAAATGGAAATATATTATGCCTATGCCAAATGGCAACGAATTTACGGCCGAAGGAATATATACTGAAATTGTCGAGCTAGAAAAGATTTGCTCTTTAGCCAATTTTAGACCAATGACCGAGGGCGTTGAAATTCAATCGATTTTCAAAAAAAATGGACAAAAAACCGAGTTCACTTTCCATGTAATACATCCTACAGAAGCCTATAAAATTGCGCAAGAAAAAATGGGCATTCAAAATGGATGGGGATCAGTGTTTAATAGATTAGATGAATTTTTAACCGATAAAAAATAGACGCAAATGAAAACAATGAATTGTAAACAATTGGGAGGTGCATGTGAGAAAGAGTTTCATGCCGATACATTTGAAGCTATTGCCGAACAAAGTAAAAAACACGGCATGGACATGTTTCATGAGAAAGATGAACCACATTTAAAGGCAATGAAAGATATGCAAGAACTAATGAAATCACCTGAAGCTATGAAAGCCTGGCTTGACAGCAAACGAAAAATGTTCGAAGAACTTCCTGACAGCTAATAAATAACATGCCTTAAAAAGAAAAGCACAATCTTAAGATTGTGCTTTTTATATTCAGATTCCTATTATAAATAGGAAAATTAAATCTCTCTATTTGGGTCCCAAGCTTCTAAATAATCTTTAACCGCTTTTACAAATTGGCCACCTAATGCACCGTTAACAACTCTATGATCATAAGAGTGCGACATAAACATGCGGTAACGAATGCCTATGAAATCACCTTCAGGTGTTTCTACAACAGCTGGTACTTTTCTAATAGCACCTAAAGCCAATATACCCACTTGAGGTTGATTAATAATTGGTGTTCCCATAATACTTCCAAAAGTTCCAACATTAGTCACTGTATATGTTCCTCCTGCAATATCATCTGGTTTTAGTTGATTCTCTCTTGCACGACTAGCCAAATCATTTACTTTTTTGGTCATTCCAACCAAGTTTAATTGGTCTGCGTCTTTAATAACTGGCACAATAAGATTTCCATCTGGTAAGGCTGCTGCCATCCCCAAATTAATATGTTTTTTCTTGATTATTGAATCACCTTGAACCGAAATATTCATCATTGGAAAATCTCGTAGTGCTTTTGCTACGGCCTCCATAAAGATTGGTGTAAACGTTAAGTTCTCTCCCTCTCTTTGTTTAAATTCGTTCTTAACTTTATTACGCCAGTTCCATATTTTAGTCACATCGGCCTCTATAAAACTTTGAACATGTGCCGATGTTTGTACAGACTCAACCATATGATGTGCAATAAGTTTACCCATTCTGGTCATTTCTATAATTTCGTCATCACCGCTTGCAACAATTGGCGCAGGAGCCGCTTTTTTAGCTACACCGTTAGCCTGTGCTGCCACAGGTTTTGAAACCTCTTGAGTGGCTACCTTAGCAGGAGCTGGTTGAGAACTTCTATTATCTACATAAGAAAGAATGTCATTTTTAGTCACACGTCCATCCTTACCAGAACCAGCAATAGTATCTAATTCGGTTTGAGAAATCCCCTCTTGCTTAGCTATATTTCGTACCAAAGGTGAATAAAAACGATCGCCCGTACTAACAATCGGAGCCACAGCCTCTTGAGCGGCAGTAACCGCTTGTGAAACCTCTGCAACAGCTGCAGGTTCGGCAACTTCTTGTTTTACTGGCTCGGTTTGTGTCGCTTCTGAAGAGCTAGCAACATCAGCTTCAGTTTCTATTACGGCAATGGTTTGCCCTACTTGCACAACAGCATCAACGTCAAATAATTTTTCTACCAAAACACCATCTACTTCACTAGGCACTTCACTATCAACTTTATCTGTTGCAATTTCGAAAACAGCTTCATCTGCTTCAATAGTGTCACCTACGTCTTTCAACCAAGATGTTATTGTTGCCTCTGCAACACTCTCTCCCATTTTTGGAAGCTTAAGTTCAAATTTTGCCATATCTGTAATCTAAGGTCAATAATTGGTTTGTTGATTGCAAAATTAATGAAAAATCAATACAATTATTGAGATTATTTCAAATAATTATTCTCTAGAAGTTTATCACCTCGCCTCTACTTTTAGAGTGGTCACTTCCAATGATAAAGTTAGAATTTTTTGGTAGAATTTTAAACGTGGTCGTACAATTTTTAGGAGCATTAGACAAGATATCTATGATATCCTTAAAACTCAGGAGGTTATTGTCTAATATATATTCTGTTTTCTCTTCATATAATGAGAAATGAGGCTGTACTTTTAAATCGGATTTTAAAACAGTATCCAGATCTGTATTCATTTCTGAAGACACTAATATTGTCTGATCTAACTTGGCTTTCCTTGCTTTGGTGGTACGACCAAATAACGGACTTAACTTAATTCCGAACCACACCAAGGTATCAAAAAATAGATTTGACTTAAAGTGCTTATTATAAAATATTTGCATGGCTCCATAAAACCGTTTAGCATAGACCTTATCTTTAAGTGTGCTTTCACCTTTAAAATGGACTATTGCAACGTCTCCGTGATAGCTATTAAAATATCCTGCTTTCTGTACTTTATAAGACAAATCAATATCCTCTCCATACATAAAATAGTCCTCATCAAAACCATTAACATTAGAATAAACTACTTTGCGCATTAACATAAAAGCACCTACAAATACAGAAACTTTAGCCGATTCTTTTTCATCGACATGTGAAGCATAATAGGATGTTGACCAACCTAACATCTTTTTAATAGCTACAGAAGGTGTTGGAATATTACGCTTACTTTCTGGTAAGAACTGCCCTTTACCATCTATGAGTCTGCATCCTAAAATACCTTGTTTGAGTTGGTCATCAAACTTATTAAGTAAACGTTCGAAAGTATCTTCGGCAACTATAGTGTCTGGATTAAGAATACAAACATAATCTCCTTTAGCCTTGGCAACACCGATGTTATTTCCTTTTGAAAACCCATAATTTGATTGATTTTCAATAAGAGTCACTCTGGGAAAGCGCTTTTTTATCATCTCGCAACTATCATCTGAGGACTGATTATCAACCACAATGATTTCGCTATCAATATGCACCAATGCCGCTTCTACACTTTTTAGACAGAGCTCTAAAAAATAACGTACATTATAGTTTAATATGACAACAGATAGCTTCAAATAGTAATTAAGATTTTAAAGAGGCCTCGAAGGGAATTCTGTTAATAATACTACGACCAAGTGTAACCTCATCTGTATACTCTAATTCGTTTCCTACAGAAATCCCACGAGCAATCGTGGATGTCTTTACATCGAAACCTTGAATTTGCTTATAGATATAAAAATTGGTTGTATCGCCTTCCATAGTGGAGCCTAAAGCAAAAATTAATTCGTTAATTTTTCCTTGTTTTATCTTTTCAACTAATGACTGGATATTTAATTCATTTGGTCCGATACCATCCATTGGAGAGATCTTTCCACCTAAAACATGATATAAGCCTTTAAACGAACTGGTATTCTCTATAGCCATAACATCTCTAATATCTTCAACAACACAAACCACATCATTAATACGATTAGGGTTAGCACAAATTTCACACGTTTCAGTATCACTTATATTATGACAACTTTGACAAAACTTGATTTCGGTACGCATATCACTTAATGCTTTAGCAAAATTTAAAGTATGTTCTTTAGGCTGACGTAAAAGATGTAAAACTAAACGTAATGCTGTTCGCTTACCAACTCCTGGTAATTGTGACATTTCGTTAACAGCGTTTTCAAGTAATTTTGAAGAAAATTCCATAACGGCTAATTTACAATTTGTAAAGTAATTTTAAGTCTGATTGCATAAAAAAACCACTACAACAAAATCATAGTGGTTTTTTTATTTACAATACATTTTGCTTAATCGATAACAAGTTTTTTGGTGACAAACCCATTAGCATTATTAACTTTTACAAAATAAAGTCCTGAAGCATAGTTTGAAACATCTATTGATGTTGGTTCAGAAATATTTTTGTTCTTAGTAAAGTACATCAACTTACCAAGTGCATCGTATATTCTAACTGAAACAGGTTCATTTTTATCCCAGCTTAAAGTTACGTTGTTTTTAGCGGGATTAGGGTACACTTTAAAGGACTCTAATTCAAATTCTGCAACGCTAAGCGTTGCATCAAAAACTTCAGATCTCCATAATCCACGACCATAAGTTCCTGCATAGATTTTATTATCTGCAGCATTGATTTCTAATTCACTGATACGTACATTAGGCAAACCATTATTAAAAGGCACCCAAGTATTACTCGTTGTATCGTCTATGTAGTAAACACCATAATTCATCCCTACATAAACTCCGTTATCATCATTATCCTGAAACTCAACAGCTAATGCTACAAAATTAGGCAACCCTGTTCCTAAGGCATTCCAAGACACACCATTATCTGTGCTTAAAAACACTTTTTGAGAACCAAATCCAGAAGAAGACACTGCTACTTTGGAAGGATCTGTAGGATGTACTGCTATATCTGTAATAGACCCTGTAAACCCAAGATCTAAATTGGTAGATTCTAACCAAATACTTCCTCCATCTGTAGTTCTATAAAATGTATCATTAATTGCTATATACATATTGTCGTTGTTGGCAGGAGAAATTTTTAAATGATCAATATCTAATCCATAATTTGGAGATATTGAATTCCACGTTCCTCCACCATCTGTAGATTTATAAACCTCATCAAAAGCGGCATAAATAACATCTGCGTCAATTGGATCTTGTTCAAAAGGTACAATCCAATTCCAGTTATTTTGACCTCCTTTCCCGTCTGGTTGAGAGATTCCAACTAAATTTGCGCCTCCATTAAGTGTTTTATAAAACGTTCCAAACTGACTTGTTCCGTACATAATCTGAGAGTTGTTTTTATCTATAAAACTCTCCATTCCATCTGCCCCAAGCCAATCTGTCCAATTTCCGTTAACATCCATTACAGAAGACCCATTGTCTTGTGCACCTCCTGTGACTACCACAGGATCTGTTTGGCTTATTCCTATTTTATAAAACTGACGTATACCAATTCCTGTTGTTAAATCTGTATAGTAATTACTATTAAGGTTTCCTGTATCATTTGCCACGAAACATCCACCATCGGTTCCTGCATATAATTTATATCCATCTGTTGCATTTCCTATAAATTCTAGAATATCTACATCGGCATGACAATATCCAATGTTTGCAAACTGCGCACCTCCAACTGTCCATTGTGATGAAATAGAGAAAGAAATGCCGCCGTTTGTAGATCTCCAAGTATTAACTCCTGCAATATGAACTTCATCAATATTACTAGGATTAATAGCAATATCCATATCTCTAGGAGCTTGACCAACACCAGCATCATTAACATCGTTAGGATCTGAGCTGTAACCAAAGTAATTTTTACCAGAATGATTTAGTGTTGAAAATGAAATTCCAGAATTTGAAGACTTATACAAATTACTGAACGCTCCTCCACCAGATTCTAACACATAAACAACAGAAGCATCTGCTGCAGATACTCCAATCATTTTAGGTCCGGTAGTTGCAACGGTAGGAATTTCTGTAAAAGTACCTCCTCCGTCACCAGACCTGTATAAACTAGACCCAGAAGCAAATACGATATTTGTATCACCAGGTTTGAATTCCACGTCATAAGCGCTACCACCAAAAACTTGAGTCCAATTGAGTCCATCATTTGTTGATTTATGAAATCCACCTCCTTGAGCAGTACAGTACATTTTAGTACTACTTGGTGTTGGGTCAATTAATATTTTGTTTACGTTTCCGTTTCCTATATCAGAATAAAAATTCCATGTTGCCCCAGAATCTGTAGATCTAAAAATTGTACCTCCAGTAGATCCCCAATAATAATGTGTTGGGTTTTTTGGATCTATAGCTAATGCATATACATCAATGTTAGACAGGTTATCTGTTAAAACCGTCCAGTTTTGTCCACCATCTGTAGAACGCCAAATACCACCGGTTTCTGCACCAACTATAATAGTTGTTACTGATGATGGATCTACAGCAATTGAAGTTACTCTACCAACACCTGGATTCCATCCAGAAGTCGCATTCCACGATGTAGGTCCCATTTCTTCCCAGATTCCAACCGTTGTTCTTGCCAATTGATTTTGATTGGCATTTTGCGATGCAATGTAATTTTCTAATTCTTCCTGAAAATATTCAGGTGATTTAAGTTTTCCTGTGGCATCCATATTACGTTCTGCATTATAGAGCCACCTGCGGTAAGATTTGTATCCTGTTCCTCGTCCTGTGCCAGCATTCTCAAAATGAGATTCTGCAGCCGAAACGATTTCAGCAACAGTGTAGGTACCTTCAGCAATCATGTCTTTATAGTCTTGTGCAACTGCTGTAATGGAAAAAGAAGCGATAGTTAAAAAAGTAAGTATCTTTTTCATTTCAAATAAATTTAGGTTAAAATTACCCTAAAAAAAAGTCATCCATGTCAACTTTTATTTACGTTTAATTTTAATTAGTTAATATTGTTTGCAATTTTTTAGCTAAAATAAGATATTTCGGCCAAAAACCTGTTAAAACCTCAATTATGTCGACGAACGCCATCATTTTTCTCATCCTAGCCTATTTTGGCGTACTTATTCTAATTTCTTATTTTACTGGGAAAGAAGATTCAAATGATGCCTTTTTTAAGGCTAATAAATCGGCTCCTTGGTATTTAGTGGCTTTTGGAATGATAGGGACTTCATTATCTGGTGTGACCTTTATTTCGGTTCCAGGTGCTGTTGAAGCGAAACAATTTGGGTATTTTCAAGTAGTTCTAGGGTATTTTTTTGGTTATTTGGTTATTGCCTATGTATTGCTTCCGTTATACTATAAAATGAATCTCACCTCCATTTATACGTATTTAAAGGAACGTTTTGGAAAAGTAAGTTACAAAACAGGATCGATAGCTTTTTTAATCTCTAGAATCGTTGGTGCATCACTTCGATTATTTTTAGTAGCAAAAGTACTTCAATTGCTTGTTTTTGATAAAATTCTAATTTTCGATCAATACACTATACCTTTTCCTATAACGGTTGTAATTACGGTCGCTCTTATTTGGCTTTACACTTTTAGAGGTGGTATTAAAACTATTATTTTTACTGATACTCTTCAAACACTATTCATGCTAATTTCTGTGGTTGTTACCATTTCATTTTTAGCAAATGCCTTAGATCTTAATAGTATTTCTGAAGTCTATAATAATGTAAAAGCTAGCAAGCTAAGTAAAGTCTTCTTTTTTGATGATTTTAATGATGCACAATACTTTATTAAAAGCTTTTTAGCCGGTATATTTATAACCATTACAATGACAGGTTTAGATCAAGATATGATGCAAAAAAACTTAACCTGTAAGAACTTAAAAGATGCACAAAAAAACATGGTTAGCTTTAGTGTAATTTTAATATTTGTAAATATTCTATTTTTAGTTTTAGGGCTTTTATTAACGCAATACGCACAACAACATGGCATCACTGCAAATAAAGACGATTTGTTTCCAACTATTGCAATGTTACCAGAAATTGGTGTTATCACGTCTGCTTTCTTTTTACTAGGCTTAATTGCTGCGGCATATTCTAGTGCCGATAGTGCTTTAACTTCATTAACAACATCATTTTGTATTGATATTATTGAATTAGATAAAAAGCCAAAAGACAGTCAAAAAAGAGTTCGAAAACAAGTACATATACTTTTTAGTTTCATTCTAGTATTGGTCATTATTTTATTCGACCTCCTATTTACTGATGTTTCTGTAATATGGGAATTATTTAAGGCAGCTGGATATACTTATGGTCCATTACTTGGTCTCTTTGCTTTTGGAATTTTAACCAAAAAGCATCTAAAAGATAGTTATGTATGGATAATTGCTTTAATAGCTCCTGTAGTTTCTTATTTAATAAATATGTTCTCGGTAGACTTATTAAATGGTTATCAAATTGGATTTGAAATTTTAATAATTAATGGACTTCTAACCTTTTTAGGGTTATTGTTTATTACTAAAAAATCTCAACTTAATACTGATTAGTTGAAAGTAAAACCAGAGTACAGGCTTCTTCAAAATAAATACCTGCCTGTCTTAATACATTCTGAAATTCTGAGTTCTCAGTCCCAGGGTTAAATATAATACGTTCGGGTTGTAACGATATGATGTAATCATAAAATGCTTTTTGACGCTCAGGATTAAGATAAAGCGAAATAGTATGAATATCTTTATAAGGCATCAAATGTGTATCTATTGTTACCCCTGCAACTATCCCATCACGTAAACCCAAGGCAACAACATCTAGACCGTAATTAACTAATCTGTTAATTGCGATGTTAGAATAACGTGCTGGTTTTAACGATGCTCCTAGCACCAAAGTTTTTTTATTCATAGCTCTATAATTTGGTACAAAAATAAAATACCAGAATTTAATGCGTCTTCTCAAATGTTAAAAAGATGTTAACTAGTGTTAAAAAAAGTAACACCTCACCAAAGTTGTCGTCTATGAGATAACAACCGTTTTATTTAAACAAAAAAGACTAATCAATCAAATCAATCAAAAAATGAAAAAAATCACGCAATTGTGCATTTTTCTATTCACTGTAATAGCATTTGCAACACCATCAAATTTAGACTCAAACCTAAGAGATGGAACCGTATCCGGAAGAGTAATGGATGCGCAACTTAAAGAACCGTTACCCTATGTAAATGTCGTTATTAAAAGTGCTTCAGGAGAAACGATAACTGGAGGAATAACAAAGGATAATGGTACATTTGAAATCGAAAAAATCCCTGAAGGAAAAATCGTTGTAAGTATTCAATATATAGGATACAAAACGGTATCAAAAGACGTTACCATTGGTAAAGGAAACTACAAAGTTAAATTGGGAGACATTTTCTTAGAGGAAGATGTTGCTGGTTTAGACGAGGTTACCGTAATAGCAGAAGTATCGACCATTCAACAAAAGGTAGACCGTAAGGTAATTACTATTGGAAAAGATTTAGCGGCCACTGGTACTGCATCAGAACTTATGGTAGGAATTCCTTCTGTGAGTGTAGATTCTCAAACAGGTGACATTGCACTAAGAGGAAATCAAAACGTTCGTGTTATGGTTGATGGGAAACTATCAAACATACCAACTGCTCAGTTACTAAAGCAAATTCCATCAAGTGCTATTAAATCTATTGAATTAATTACTAATCCATCTGCAAAGTATGATCCAGATGGTATGAGTGGTATTATTAATATTGTACTCCATAAAAATACCATGGTTGGATTTAATGGTAGTGTAAGTACTAACTTTAGCTACGAAAGACGTCCAAAGTTCAATAGTGCTTTAAATATGAATTACAGAAATGGTAAATTCAACTTATATGGGAACTATAGTAATAACATTTCGAAGAATTTCAATTTCGGTTTTATTGATAGAATAGACCAAAACACACTTCAAAATGTGACCGTTCTTGATAACAGAAAATCTCATGTATTTAAAGTTGGAGTTGATTTCTATATCAATGATAAGAACACGCTTTCAGTATTTACCAATCAAAATTTATTTGATGGAGGAACAGATGCTGAAACTGGTATTCTTTTTGGTAATAATACATTCCAGAATCAACTTATTACCAATGACGGAGACAATACATCTCAACAATACAATTTCGATTATAAATTAGATTTTGACAAAGAAGGACAAAACATAGAGTTAGAAGTTGATCATAACATTTTTGATGGGGATGCCAACACAAATAACCTCTTTTCTGGAAGTGCTAATAATAGACCAAACTTCTTTGAGCTTACAGATACAGAAAGAGAACGTACATCGATTAACCTTGATTATGTAGACCCATTATCTGAAACAACAAAACTTGAAGCTGGATTACAGGCTAGGTTATTTAATAGTGCTATTGAGTACGAATCTGATGGTCGTTCGCAAAACGCAAATGGCGATTACATTCCTTCTTTAACTAATTTTGATTATAGTAGAAATATCTACTCTGCCTATGTAAATTATAGTAAAAAAATTAACAAATGGAGCATCCAATTAGGTTTACGTGCCGAAACTGTTAATGTTGAAACCTTAGCTGAAGAAACAGACTTACAAACGAACATAGTTACCTTAACTCCTTTTGATAATGATTATTTTGAATTGTATCCTTCGGCGTTTGTAACATTACAAGCTTCAGAAAAGAACTCATTTCAGTTTAGCTACAGCAGACGAATTGATAGACCTGGTGTTGGCCAAGTGAATCCTTTACCAGAATTTAATACACCTTTAATTTCTAAGTTTGGTAACCAAGACTTATTACCTCAGTTTACAAATTCATTCGAAACGAATTACACGAGAAGATTAAAGAAAGGAACCATTACAGCTGGTGTATTTTACAGAAGAATTAAAGACGAAATTTCAACAATAGTTTTTGTAGATAGAGCAGATTTTAACCGATTAATTTTAACAGATGATAATTTCCAAAACACATCATCTTATGGTTTAGAAATCTCTTCTAACTATCGTCCAACAAAATGGTGGTCTATTAATGGAAGTTTTGACCTCTATGCGCAAACACAAAAAAGCATTAGTGAACGTTTAACTGCTCCTGCAGAAACGGCAACAGAGGCCGATATTGTATTAGAAACTGTAGAAGTTGATAACGTCGCTTATAACTTTAGAATCTTCAACAACTTTAGAGTTAGTCCAAAATTATCATTTACTGCTTTTGCTTTTTATAGAGGCGCAAATGAAAATATCCAATTTGATCAGGATGCGATGCATTTCGTAAACCTTGGAATACGTTATAGCTTCTTAGAAGGCAATAGAGCAACCTTCAACTTTGGTTACAATGATGTGTTTAATACTATGAAATTCTCTGCAGATTCTGGAAGACCTTTTAGACAAAATGTAGAATTCAACTGGGAAAGCAACACATGGAATCTTGGATTTAGCTACCGATTTGGTGGCGGAAAATATCGTGCTAAATCTCGTAAAAACAGAGATAACGATGAGAAATCTGGAGGAGGTTTCTTATAGAGAACAAGTAAAGTTTAGTAACCTACATATAATAGTTGATGGTTAGTGTTAATGTTTGGTTATTAAATAAGAAAACCCAAGGCTTTTGTCTTGGGTTTTTGTTGTTATAAAGAATTTCGAATGCTACTGTAATGTTTTATCTGTATCTACGACTTAACACTTGTAAACAACATAAAGTTAGTTTTTTACATGTTAGAATTTTAGAGAAACAAAATTGATTAGTAGCAAAAAAAATCCGAAGCCTAAACGTTTCGGATTTTTTTATGAATCATCGTTTTGTTAATTGATGTTAAAAATGTTAATAGATAAAATAAAACACACTTTTTAGCGTCTATAGGTTGTGATAAGTTTTAAAGCTAATCAGTTTAAAAAAATCACTCTTTTATAGTTTTAGTGTTTTTAGTAAAATTGGTTAATAGCAGAAAAATCCCGAAGCAATAGCTTTGGGATTTTTTGTATTAAGATTGTTTCTTGGATCGCCTAGCTATTCCTAAAATTATTAAAATCGCTCCACAAGCCAGTCCAATATACTTATATTGAGTAGCATCGTAAAATTTAAATAGTATTAAAAATCCAAAAATAATGGCAGCGAGTCCACCTCCTAAAGGTCCTCTTTTAAAGAATTCGACATGATGTTTTTTATATGATTAGGTATTGAATATAGTCAGAAGTTCTAAATACACCTAATATCTAATAAAAAGACTTCATAAACGCTTTAATCTATTTCATATTTAAAATCCCAAAGCTGTGCTTCGGGATTTCTTTTCTTATAATTATCAAAAACAATGCTTAACCCTTGTTTTATTAGTCTGAGAGAAAGACCTGTTTCTTACTAGATGTAAAAACAAACAAAAGGTTGCTTCAAAACACAATTATTTTTTTAATTACCATTTCATAATAACACTTCCCCATGTAAAACCGCTACCAAAAGCGGCCAACACAACTGTATCTCCGTCTTTAATTTTACCTTCTTCCCACGCTTCGGTTAAGGCAATAGGAATTGAAGCGGCAGTCGTATTACCATACTTTTGAATATTATTAAATACTTGATGATCTTCTAATTTAAATTTACGTTGAATAAATTGAGCAATGCGTAAATTGGCTTGATGTGGAATTAGCATATCTACATCATCTACTTCGAGTTGATTTTTCATCAAACCTTCCATAATAACTTCACTAAAACGAACAACGGCATTTTTAAACACAAACTGCCCATTCATATACGGGAAATAACTCTCATCATTAGGATCACTTTCGGCGATAATATCATTCACCCAACGCTTACCCATTCCTGGTGCAATTAATACCAATTCTTCGGCATGCTCACCTTGCGAATGCAAATGTGTTGATAAAATCCCTTTAGTCGTATCTTCTTCCCTAGTTAATACTGCGGCACCAGCACCATCACCAAAAATTACAGTGACCCCTCTACCACGCGTTGTTTTATCTAAACCATGAGAATGTAACTCACTTCCAATAACTAACACGTTTTTATACATTCCTGTTTTAATAAAATTATCTGCAACAGAAACAGCGTATACAAAACCAGAGCATTGGTTACGCACATCTAAGGCACCAACTGTTTTAATATCTAAGGCATGTTGTACTTGAACACCAGGACCTGGAAAATACATGTCTGGACTCAAGGTTGCAAAAATGATAAAATCAATATCATCTTTATCAATACCTGCACGCTCTATAGCAATTTTGGCAGCCTTCACTCCCATTGTTGCCGTAGTATCACCAGAGCCTTTAACAACCCAACGACGTTCCTTGATTCCAGTTCGTTCCTGAATCCATTCATCGTTTGTATCCATCATTTTGGATAAATCATCATTGGTCACCACATTGTCAGGAACATAATGTCCCAAACCTATTATTTTGGAATTGTACATAGTAATCTTAATATTAAATAAGTCTTGCAATTTAACCATTTCAGTAGTATCATCTTTTAAACTCAAACCTAATTCGTTATGCATGCATAGTATCTCAAAAATGTCAGTTTGTCACCTTAATGTTCTTGGTACTTTTTTTGTCTTAGACATAATGAACATAAAAATTAAACATTGTCATTTCAAAGTGACACTTAAATTATAATTTATCATGACAAAAGGAAACATTAATGTATCGGTAGAAAATATTTTCCCGCTCATTAAAAAATTCTTGTATAGCGATCACGAAATCTTTTTACGTGAGTTAATAAGTAACGCCACAGATGCTACACTTAAGTTAAAACACTTAACAAGTATAGGTGAAACAAAAAGCGAGTATGGAAATCCGCAAATTGAAATTAAAATTGATAAGGACGCAAAAAAATTGCACATTATTGATCAAGGTTTAGGGATGACTGCCGAAGAGGTTGAAAAATACATCAATCAAGTGGCATTTTCTGGAGCCGAAGAATTTTTAGACAAGTACAAAGATTCTGCGAAGGACTCTGGAATTATTGGACATTTCGGACTAGGATTTTATTCTGCCTTTATGGTTGCCGAAAAAGTAGAGATTATTACTAAATCTCACAAAGATGAACCTGCAGCTCATTGGACTTGCGATGGTTCTCCAGAATTTACTTTAGAAACAGCCGATAAAACCGAAAGAGGGACTGAAATTATTTTGCATATTGCAGAAGACTCTACAGAATTCTTAGAAGAAGGACGCATTAGTGAACTCTTATTAAAGTATAACAAGTTTATGCCTGTTCCAATTAAATTTGGAATGAAAACTGAAACACTTCCAAAACCTGAAGATGCAAAAGAAGAAGATGCCGCGCCAACTCAAGAAGTAGATAATATCATTAATAACCCTAATCCTGCTTGGACAAAACAACCCACAGAATTAGAAGAAGATGATTATAAAAATTTCTATAGAGAATTGTATCCAACACAGTTTGAAGAGCCATTATTTAACATTCATCTTAATGTAGATTATCCGTTTAATTTAACAGGAATCTTGTATTTCCCAAAAATGACGAATGATCTAAACGTCCAAAAAGATCGTATTCAACTTTACCAAAATCAAGTATTTGTAACCGATAACGTTGAAGGTATTGTTCCTGAGTTTTTAACAATGCTTCGCGGTGTAATTGATTCTCCAGACATTCCATTAAATGTGTCTCGTAGTTATTTACAAGCCGATGGTGCAGTGAAGAAAATTTCATCATACATCACTCGTAAAGTGGCAGATAAATTGAAATCTCTGTTTAATGCTAATCGCGAGGATTTCGAAAAGAAATGGGACGACATCAAAATTGTTATTGAATATGGAATGCTTTCTGAAGAGAAATTCTTTGATAAAGCAGATGCCTTTGCTTTATATCCTTCGGTTGATGGTACCTACTATACGTACGAAGAATTATATAATAAAATCAAAGCGAAGCAAACTGACAAAGATGACAAACTTGTGATTTTATATGCTTCTGATAAAGATACTCAGCATTCGTATATAGAAGCTGCAAAAGCCAAAGGTTATGAAGTATTGCTATTGGATTCTCCAATTGTATCGCACCTCATTCAGAAACTAGAAACAACTAAGGAAAAGATTTCTTTTGCTCGTGTTGATGGTGATCATATTGATAATTTAATTAAGAAAGAGGATACCGCAATTTCTAAATTATCTGAAGAAGAAAACACCAAATTAGATGAATTGTTGAAAGCAGTTATTCCTGCCGAAAAGTTCACAGTACAGTTAGAAGCTATGGATAGTGATGCATCGCCATTTATAATTACGCAACCAGAATTTATGCGCAGAATGAAAGAGATGCAGCAAACTGGCGGAGGCGGTATGTTTGGTATGGGTAATATGCCAGAAATGTATAACCTTGTTGTGAATACTAATTCTGAATTGGTTGGTGAAATACTAAACACAAAAACCAAAAAGAAACAAGAACGTTTAATCAATCAAAGTTTAGATTTAGCACGTTTATCTCAGGGCTTATTAAAAGGCGAAGAGTTAACTAACTTTATCAAGCGCAGTTACGATATGATTAAGTAAACATAAAGTCATTTACAAATAAAATATCAAAACCATCTTGTTTCGTCAAGATGGTTTTTTTTTCTAACTAAACAAAAACTAGAGTTTACTCATTAAAAGGTAGCGTTCGCTAAACACCTGTTTTTTCACATACTTAGTATCCATAGGTTTGAATGTATAATAACATTTAAAGACGACACCATGATTAAACCATTCAACTTAGAGATTAAAACACCTTGTTCTGAAAATTTCAACCAATTTACAGCAACTCAAAAAGGTGGATTTTGCCAGTCTTGTGAAAAAGAAGTTATTGATTTCACAAAAATGAACGCTCAAGACATCAAAACTTACTTTAAAAATAAAAGCAATCAAAATACTTGCGGAAGATTTAACAGCAACCAATTAAAAACTTACAATCAAGCGCCTAAGCAAGAAAAAAAACTAAGTTTTATTAGTACTATTGGTCTTGCGTGTTTATCATTTTTTTCATTTAGCACACTACAGGCTCAAGACATCAAAAAGCAAACCCCCAACACAAAAACCGATGATTCTAAATTTACGGTTAAACAACAAGAAAAAGAGTTTTTTGTAAAAGGAACTGTTTTTGACGAATCTTATCCTTTACCTGGCGCAAGTGTTATTTTACAAGGAACTACAAAGGGCGTACAAACAGATTTTGATGGTAATTTTAAGTTTCCGGATAAACTAAAAAAAGGAGATGTGCTCGTTTTTACTTATGTAGGCATGAATTCCCAAAAAGTTGTTATTACAGATAAGCACACAGCATACAATATTACATTACAAGTAGACATGACTGCTACAGAATGTGTTCTTATGGGGAAAGTTGCTGTAAAAGAGGTCTACAAGTCTAAGAAAAACTAATAGTGTACAATTAAATAGGTATTCATGAAAAGGCTCATTTCCACTTTAATTTTTATTTGTCATATATCTTACGCTCAAGTTTCAGATTTTAAAAACATAGATTTCACAAGAGCAGACAATATTGCAAAACTTAATGAAGGTGCGAACCTAGATAATTTGGCAATACTTGCGCATAATCTTACCTCAACGCTTCCAACTCAAGTTGAAAAGTTTAGAGCTATTCATACTTGGGTTTGCCATAATATTAAGGCCGATTCTAATCAGCATGATATTGTTGCCAGAAAAAGAAGAACCCTAGAAAATGACAGTATTGCATTTATGAAATGGAATAATTCATATAAAAAAATAGCATTTCAAAAATTATTAAAGCGTAAAGAAACCATGTGTACAGGCTATGCTTACCTCATTAAAGAATTGTGCTTTTTAGCAAATTTAGACTGCGTTATAGTTGATGGTTATGCAAGAACAATTGACTCTAACATTAAGAAACTCGAATCGCCTAATCATTCATGGAATGCTGTTAACTTAGGTGGTAAATGGTACTTAAGTGACGCCACTTGGTCTAGTGGATATATTAAATCTGGAAATGTTTTTGTGAGAGATTATAATGAAGGCTACTTTTTGGCAGACCCCATATTATATGCAAAAAGCCATTATCCGTTAAACAAAAAATGGCTGTTAGATGATTCACTCATCAATAGTAAATTTGTGGCAGGACCTTTAGTTTATGCCGAAACTTTTAAACAACATATTACACCTTTATATCCAAAGAAAATGAATGTTGATATAAACAAAAATACAGAGATTAGTTTTAGCTTCAAATCTGAAAACCCAATCTCAAATAAAAAGATAGCCTTAGTAAAAATTAATAGAACCCATGAAACGTCTTTAACTATTTCCGATTTAAAAAATGAAAACGGATTAATCTCATTTAAACATCTATTTAAACATAGAGGCACTCACGATGTTCATTTAAAAATTAACAATGATATTGTAGCCACGTACACAATACATGTTAACAAAATGAAATAGTTAAATCGTTATGTGTTATTTACTAAAAAAAGCCAAAACACATGTTTTGGCTTTTTAGTGCAAATACTCCAAAGCTATTAACCAACTTTAGATTTAACGTAGTCTTCTACTTGGTCTGATGGTATTTCCTTTACATCTACAATAAAATCACCATTAGCACCAGAGATGACAATCTTTGGGGTAAATTGCCCAGGAAACGATCCATGCACTTTATAAGGTGTTGTTCCTTGTCCTATAGGCCCTGTCCAACCCATAGAATCAATTTTAAGTCCACCAACAAAGTGCTCATCACGCTTTAAGGTAAATCCGTACGAAAAATTTTGAGCGTCACCTTCAACTTCAATAACAAAAATTCCAGGCGTACGCAAACCTGTCCATAAATACGTTGCTGTTGTCTTACTTGCATCTACTGGTTGTTTCATATAAAATCCCATAATATAATATTTTAGAGTCACCTACTCTATTGCATTGGCTTTTCGGTTATCGCCAGTATTAAATACTAAAAACAGCTTTTAATACAATTCAAATTTCCAAAATCACCTGTCTAGATTTTAGAGCGCAATCACTTATTTTTCAAATGAGTAATATTACCTACAAACAAAAAAGATATACGCGGTTTTTAATTCAATTCTACGCCATAAATTGTTAGTATTATGCATCTGTATTTTAAGTTGTATTCAGAAAAAACTTAACTTGTTTCCAGCAAACATGTTATAAATGTCGACATTACCATTAAACACTTCTTATAAATACCATCTACTTATTAGTTTAATTATTAGCTTATGGCTCGTTCTATTTTTAATTCTTATTGCGCCTTTTGATATTGCCGAGCTCACTTTTTCCGCGCGTTTAGAAATTTTACCAACTTATGGTCTCATAAGTTTTCTTGCCTATACTATATTGATTCCTATTCAAAATTGGATATTCAAACGTTTTAAGACTTGGACCATTGGTACTGAATGTATTTTTATTGTCCTATTCAATATTATTCAAATCTTTATCTGTTATGGATATTATAAGTCTAGCATTGTTAATGGCAACTATGATTTTCAAAAATTCGGACTTGAAATTTATCTTCCCATATTTTTTATTCTACTGCCTATAATTATTTTTTTAAGATGGTTTTTAAACAAAAAAGTTCCTAATCAAACACACAAAAAGCTCATTTTAAGAGGTGATAACAAACATGATGTTATACAATTGTTACCGGAAGAACTCATCTGTATATCAAGTGCAGATAATTACATTGAAATTAATTATGCAAAGCATGGAGAATTGCACAAGAAGTTATTACGTAATACATTAAAATCTGTTCAAAACGACATTAATGGTTTATTAAAAGTACATCGTTCTCACCTCATTAATCCTTCTCATTTCATAGAATGGAAAGGAAACAACACTATAATTTTAACACTTATGGAAGTCCCGGTGTCAAAACGTTATAGAGACGCCATTTTAGAAATGAATCAATCGTCCCTAAAAACGAATACTTTGTCCCAAAGTCAATAAATATGTGGCTTAAGGTTAAACGACTTATTAATTTTGATTTGAATTAATTTTTAAACTTCACATCATGACAAAGACATTTTATATAACAATTTTCATAGCATTCCTATCATATTACTCTAGTACTCAGGAAAAAATTAAAGCATCCAACGCTTTATTAGAATCATTAATAAACGATAATGTTGTTGTTGGTGCCTCTGGAGGGTTTTCAATTGATGGTAAAACCCAATGGAAATCTGCCGTTGGTTATTCTAATAAAAACGAAAAAATCGATTTTAATTCGGGCAGCCGAGTGAGAACGGCTTCAATCGCAAAATCGATGACAGCAGTTGCAATTATGCAACTTGTTGAAAAAGGACTCATTGATTTAAATGCGCCATTAGATCGTTATATTCCTGAGTTTATTCAAAACGGTAAAACCAAAATCACAACAAAACACTTATTATCACATACATCTGGAATAGGTGATTACAAAAATGATAGAGAAATTGAAAACAAAATTAATTACCAAACACTCTCGGAAGTCTATGATGTATTCAAAAACCGCAAATTACGTTTTGAACCTGGTACTGAGTTTTACTATACAAGCTATGGTTATGTTGTTCTTGGTATGTTAATCGAAAATATATCTGGACTATCTTATAAAGATTATATGCAACAGCACATTTGGGACGTACTAAATATGTCCAATACAGGCATTGAAATGGTAGATACAAATGAAGAAAAATCGAGAGTGATATACCATCGTGATAACAGAGGAAAGATTAAAAGAGCCAAAATTAATAATCTAAGTAATCGCACTCCAGCTGGAGGTTTATATTCTACAGTAGACGACCTTATTTTATTTGGCAATGCGCTCTTAAACAACAGTTTAATTAGTGCTGAAACGTTCAAACTCATGACGCAACATCATAGTCTAGAAAAAATAAATAATGGTTACGGTCTTGGATTTTACCTATATGGAAAACAACCAGAGGAAGGCAGTATTATTGGGCATAATGGTGCTCAAAGAGGGACGTCTACACAGTTATTTGTTGTTCCAAGTAAGAACGTTGTTATTGTTGTGGTATCTAATACATCTGGCGCAATTAAAGAGGTGCAAACCGTTGCAGGAAACTTAATCAACATTGCACTTCGAGAAGAATAATTATGTCATGTCATGCGAAATCTCATAACAAAACGAAAAAAAGCATGCCTAGATAAAGTTACTTTTCTTGTTAATATAGACCGATTAACTAATATTTAGAGAGAATATCGACTCTAGCATACACATCTTAAAGGTTTTACGTAATTTAATGTGACCAACAACAGTATGAGTGCGAAGTGATAATTCAAAAATCAACGACATTTTTAAAGATCTTTCTTTTTCCGAAGAAGAAATTAAGATCATAGAATCTGTATTCCATAAATCCACCTATAAAAAAGGAAGTATTCTTTTAAGCGCGAATGATATTGTAGACAAACAATACTATATTTATAGTGGTTGTTTAAGGTCTTATCATATTGATTCGCACGGAAAAGAGCACACTGTCCAGTTTGGAGTTAAAGATTGGTGGATTAGCGACTATACAGCTTTCTTTTCTACATCCAAATCAATAATGAATATTGAAGTTTTAAGAGATGCCACACTGTATAGGCTCTCCAAAGAAGACAAAGAATATTTATATGCAAAAATCCCTCAGGTCGAATCGTTTTTTAGAAAAAAACTAGAACGTGCTTTCGCTGCTTTCCAAAAGCGTATACTATCCAACCTATCACAAACGGCCACAGAACGTTATATAAGTTTCATCAATAAGTATCCTAACATTGAGCGCAGTGTAAAAAATTATCATATTGCTTCTTATCTAGGAATTACCACAGAAAGTTTAAGTAGAATAAGAAAAGAATTACTCGCAAATTAAATTTCTTATCATACATCAATTTTTTTAAACATTTTTCATTCTAATTTTGCACAAATAGTAAGATTGACATAACCCTATTGTAAATCCCTATGATTAATAGCTATGAAAGCACAAGTAGAAGACACTTGTGCTTTTTTTTTATAACTTTAGATACTACATACTAAAAGTTTAAAAGCCAGCTATAGATGAAAACATCAAAATCGAGACGTCAGTTTATTAAAAAAGGAGCTTTAGCTACTCTGGCTATACCTGCATTTAGCACAGGTTTATTGGCTTGCAATTCTAAAGAACAAAAGGCCATTACTAATATGGCTAAATCCGAGAAAAAACTCAATATTCTAATCTTAGGAGGAACGAGTTTTTTAGGACCTCATCAAATTGCTTATGCCATCTCACGCGGACATAAAGTATCTACATTCACTCGAGGAAAAACCTTACCGACAGTCCATAAAGACGTATTTAAACACGTAGAGCAACTTGTTGGTGATCGAGAAGACAATCTTAAAGCATTAGAAAACAGAACATGGGACGTCGTCATTGATAATTCTGGTCGAAAAGTAAAATGGACAAAAGACACTGCTAATCTTTTAAAGGATAATGCAGGTTTATATATGTATACCTCTTCTACAGGTGTGTATTATCCCTATAAAGGAAATCGCATTACTGAAGACACAAAACTTGTTCTTGAAATGCCAGAAGGTCTAACTCCAGACGAAAAGTATGAGCAAGATTATGGGATTATGAAAGGAAATTCTGAGCTCGAAGCTATTAAGGCCTTCGGAAAAGAACGGGCTATTATTATAAGACCCACGTATATGGTTGGACCTGCAGATCGAACCAATCGTTTTCTTCATTGGCCACTACGTTTTGCTAAAGGAGGTGACATATTAATTCCAGGGAAACAAGGAGATTTTGTACAATATGTTGATGTAAGAGATGTTGCCGAATGGTATATTAGATTGGCCGAAAACAAACAATATGGAACCTACAATGCCGTAGGTCCAGAGGCATCTCAAAAAATGATTGAGTTTGCAAAGCAAGCATCAAAAACTTTTGATGCCCAATCATCGTTTACTTTAATAGACGATTATGAGTTTTTAAAAAATAATGGAATTTACTATATGATTCCTTGGGTAATGCCAGAAGGGGACCATTACGGGTCGGCAAGAATTGCACACCAAAAATCAATAGATGCTGGGCTCACCTATAGAGATTTAAAAACAACGATTAAAGATACATACGACTGGTGGAAATCTGATGCTGTATCGCAAGAACGTAGAACGGCATATGAGAATGATGTTAATTCTGTTTTAAATAAAGAAAAGAACTTATTATCGGAGTGGAGTCTAATTAAGAATTAATAATTCGCTCGCCAATAAAAATCTATTAAAAAACCACCTCGCATTTCGCAAAGGTGGTTTTCTACTTAATACTAACTAATTTATCAAGCTCTGTTATTTTCTATTTTGTTTTCAGATAGTTTAGCCAAAGAGAACGCTCCTACTGCCATAACTAAATCTCTAACTGCCACGTCTATGTAATGCCCACTAAATACTAATGTCAATGCTATTACGATTAACCAGCCCATAACCACCAAAGCACCAATTTTTGGCTTTAAGAACACCAAAATTCCTGCGATAATTTCGATGATTCCTACAATCATCATAAAAGTACCTGCTTCCAATGGTATTAACTCTGAAAATCCAGAGGAAATATACTGACTCCAGTCGGTTAATATATTTACAAACTTGTCTAAACCTGCAATAATAGGAACAAGACCAAACGTGTATTTTAAAACTGTTTTCACTAAATCTACATTTGAATTCATAATGTTTTGGTTTTATAATTTTTAAATTTGTTTCAGGCTTTAGATAAAGGACCTATCAAAAGGTTACAAAATTTTGTAACTATTTCTGAATATTTATATCTAAAGGAAAAAGGCACATCAATGGAAGTCATCAAAATCAATGATTTTAATCATCATACCTTATCAGAATCGAACATTATTAGACGCATTCTGTCTGGAGAAAAAGAACTCTTTGAGATTTTATTAAGACGAAATAATCAAAAGCTATATCGTGTCATTCGAGGTTATTTAACCGACGCTGCTGAGATTGAAGACATCATGCAAAACACGCATTTGAAGGCTTATGAAAAGTTATACCAATTTAAGCATAATGCAAGTTATTCAACTTGGCTTATTAGAATTGGCATTAATGAAGCGCTTGCTAGACTAAAGACAAAATCTAAACTATATCATTTAAATACACCTCAACAGTTAAATAGTAATTCTATTTTGGAACAACCAGACACAACACAATTAAATCCTGAGAGTAGAATTATCAGACAAGAAACGCAACAGCTTTTAGAGAATGCGATTGACAAATTAGATAGTAAATACAAGACAGTCTACATTCTAAAGGAAGTAGAAGGCATGACTATAAAAGACATCGCTATATGTCTTGATATTTCAACAGCGAACACTAAAGTAAGGTTACATAGAGCAAAACATATGCTCAAAGACAAACTATTTGAGGTGACGACAAATGTCGATATTTTTCAATTCGGATTTAGTAAATGTGACCAACTTACAGCTCAAACTATGGCCATTATTTTAAAGAATTAAAATAAAAAAGGACCCCTGACATATTCTGACACATGCTCAAATATCTTTGCACTACGTTTAACAATTAAATCAATTTAAAAAATGAAAAATGCAGTGAACTGGTTTGAAATACCAGTAAAAGATTACGAAAGAGCTAAGCAATTTTATGCTACAGTTATGGACTCTAAAATTACCGATCTTCCCATGCCTGAAGACAATATGAAGTATGGTGTATTTGAATATGATGAAGATAATAATGGTGTTGGAGGTGCTATCATTGAAGGTGAAGGTCAAAACCCAACAACTGACGGAGCTACAATTTATTTAAATGGTGGAGAAAATCTTGAAACCGCTCTAAACAAAGTAGAGGCCAATGGCGGAAAAGTAATGATGCCCAAAACAGACATTGGTCAGTTTGGTTTTATTGCACAATTCCTAGATACAGAAGGGAATCGTGTTGCATTACATTCTATTCTATAAACTAGTGTTAGCTTATCAATCAAAAAACAAAGAGATAGTGAATTGCTATGTGGTTCACTATCTTTGTGCTTATGTCTCAATTATCAAGACTTATCTCTATATTAACCCTATTGCGATCTAAGCGATTGCTAACAGCTAACGAACTTGCAAGCAAGTTTAATGTTAGTGTTAGAACAGTATACAGAGACATTAGAAAACTTGAGGAAGCTGGTGTCCCAGTAATGACTATAGAAGGTAAAGGCTACTCACTCATGGAAGGCTATACTGTAGCTCCTGTTCAGTTTACCGAAAAACAGGCCAATGCACTCATCACGGCAGAACACCTTGTTAATCAAACAAACGACTCTTCATTTGCCAACGATTTTAAAGAGGCTCTCACCAAGATAAAATCTGTATTTAAGACCTCCATTCAAGAAAAAAGTGAACGCCTTAAAAGCAAAATCTATGTTTTTGACTCTAATTACGAAAACATCACTAGTAATGCACTTTCTGAAATACAACTTGCCATTACCAATTTCAACTATGTAGAAATTTACTACCGAAAAGCAGAGGATCCTAATATCACATTTAGAAAAATAGAGCCCTATGCCTTTTATGTCACACAGCATAAATGGATTTTGATTGCTTGGTGCCATTTAAGACACGATTATCGAGCTTTTAGGGTAGATCGTGTTCAGAATTTTAAAATCTTAACCGAAACTTTTGAAGATCGAGAATTTAATCTTCAAATCTACTTTCAGTCTTGCCCATATGACACTAAATAACTTACTATCGAACGGTTAACTAAAAAAAACAAATTAGTTAATCGACAAATCTATGCCGTTTACAGCATCCGAAATCTCATAACCTAGACGATAGCCTTCTGTACAATCTATACGCATATGAACACCCAAAGGAATTCTAGAGAATGCGTTTTCTTCTGCCATATCACTTAAAGCGTTATATGCTCTTGGCGCACCTCTAAATTCAGTTTCGCCTTCATGTGTTCTATCTGTAAAGTTAATATCATTTCCAAATACGTTTATCATTATTCCCGCTGCCGCTGAGGCAAATGTGGAATGCCCAGAAGGATACCCAGGAAACGAGGGATTTGGCCAAAAAATTAATCGGTACAAATTGGTCTCATATTCTGAATCGATAAATTCTTCGATATATACATTTGGTCGCATCACCATATACTCATATTTATCTGCCCAACAGGATACAGCAGCATCATTAAGTGAAAAACCTAATTTCAGAAAAAGTTCTAATGTTAATTCAGAATCTAAATCAAATTGTTCGACAAGTTGTCCAGCAATTGAAAATTGCCTACCTGGAGGACTCATCATTAAGCCTTCAACATCATTAGACCAAAACTCTGCAATCCATAAATCGTCATTATCCTCTACTTTTGCAGCATTATTTGATTCATAAACTTCATACATTTCATTGTAATATGAACTGTTAGTCGTTTCATTATAAATTATTGATGGCGGATTGGTTGTAGTTTCTTCAGAAGAAATCACAAAAGTTCTCACAGATTCCCAATATGGAAACAAAGCTCTTTCCTCGTCTGCACTGTAGGTCCAAAAACCATCACCAACAGGAGGCTCATATGATAAAGGTTGTGGCTCTAATATCTGCTGTTCGGCTTCTATATCTGTTTGGCTATAGGCAATGACACGTTCGGCTACGTAATTTCCCCAATCCCTCGAATCTTGTAATAAATCATTTGACAAACCTGCAGAGAATTGAGTGTCCTTTTCTTCTTCTAATTGCCCTATTAAGGTCTCAAGACCTCCTGTAACATTATACATGAAATGTTCCATCACGCGACTATAACATGTGTTTAATGCAATGTTTATATCTATATCAATGGCACGTTGACTATCATCAATAGTCAATTCCAAGAATCTAGCCTCGTTAGATGCATATCCTTCCATGTCATAGACACAAGTTTCGTAAGCGGCAAGGTGAATATAAGCAAGCGATCTTGCTGTGGCGGTTGGTCGCATACCAAAAGCCGATCGATCAATTTCGAGCCATAGATTATTCCAATCAATTATAAGTTGGGTTGTTTCATTTGTGATGCCTTCTGGTTCAATAACCGCAAAATCATCATTATCATTAGCGCAGGAAACGGAAAGTCCTAATACCAATAAGACTATTGGCATCCATTTTAAGTTTGGGTTTTTCATAATGTTAGAGTTTAAGTTAAAAAAAAAGCATAGCATTAATTAAATGCACCAATCACTTTAAAAATTAACCTGAATGAAAATTAGCAAAAAGTGAAGAGTTTAATTGTATAATCTCGACCTACTATAGATTTTAATTGTTTAAAAGCCTTTTTGAATTTATCATGAAGCATTTAGTAACTAAAACATGACCATATCATTTAAGGCCAAACAATAGACATAAAAAAGCACTATTTTTATATCAGCTCCCTGCAAATAACCTGTAACTAAATTTCTATTCAGTCGTCAAACAATAAGTTAAACCATATTCAATTAAAATCAATCACGATGAAAACCAACCAACCCATATTAAAAGCACTCTTAGTTAGTCTTTGCTTTATCTTTACCTTCTCTACCACTGCTCAAAATTTAAGCGCCGAAATTGATGCTTATGTTAATGAACAATACAATTCTGAAACTCCTGGCGCCTCCATTTTAGTTGCAAAAGATGGTAAGGTCATTTATAAAAACGGTTTTGGAATGGCCAATTTAGAAGTTGATGTAAAAGCCGCTCCAAAACATGTATTCGAAATAGGTTCTATAACCAAACAATTTACAGCGGTCTCTATTTTAATGCTTGAAGAACAAGGCAAACTAAGCGTCAATGATGAGATTACCAAATACATTCCAGATTACCCAACACAAGGTAAAACTATTACGATTCATCATTTATTAAATCATACGTCTGGTATAAAAAGTTATACCAATATGCCAAGTTTCATGACCGAAGCAAGAACAGATATGACGCCAACAGAACTTATTGATAAATTTAAAAATGAACCTATGGAGTTCGATCCAGGAACAGCCTTTAACTACAACAACTCTGGCTATGTTCTTTTAGGTTACATCATTGAAGTGATTTCAGAACAAAGCTATGCCGATTTTATTCAAACCAATATTTTTGATAAGGTTGGTATGACAAATTCTTATTATGGTAGCATGACAAAATTAATACCTAATCGTGCTAGTGGATATTCTGAGGCTGACTCTGGATATCAAAATGCCAATTATTTAAGTTTAACCTTACCATATGCAGCCGGGTCGATTATGTCAACAACAGAAGACCTACTAAAATGGCAAAATGCTATTAGTGCCAATGTGCTCATTAAAAGGAGCTCTTTGGAAAAGGCTATTAATGGATCCCAATTAAATTCGGGTGAAGCCATTCCTTATGGCTATGGTTGGATAAAAGGTAATGTCAATGGATCCAGAACAGTAGAGCATTCTGGTGGTATTTTTGGCTATTCTACCAATGGTATTTTTCTCCCTGAAGAAAACGTCTATGTTATTGGGTTATCAAATTGTGATTGTGGTAATATAGGTGCAACTGTGTCTAATATTGCTGCTATGGCCATTGGAAAACCATTTCAGAAAATAGAAGATGCCATAAGTTTGTCTGAAAAACAACTTAGCAAGTGGGTTGGTGCCTATCAATATGATGGAGGTATTGTACGACATATCACCCTAAAAGACAACCAACTATACAGTCAGCGAGAAGGTAGTACAAACTTAAAAATCTACCCAATGACTGAAACTAACTTTATCTTTGATGGTGGTGATACCTCGTATGATTTTTATACTGAAAATGGAGAGCGTATGGTAAAAATGACCGCTAATGGAAATGCAATAACTGGTAAAGGAATAGATAAGGCTCCACCAGCACAACGTGAAGAAATTACTCTAGCACCAGAAGTTTTAGCCAATTACATAGGAACCTACGAATTACAGCCAACATTTCATATTACTGTAAGTGTTAGGGACAACAAAATTTATGCTGTTGCAACGGGTCAAAGTGAAGTTGAACTGTTTGCTTCAGAAAAAGATAAATTCTTTTTAAAGGTCGTTCCTGCCGAAATCCATTTCAAAAGAAATGACAAAGGAAACATTGAGAGCTTAACACTTCACCAAGGAGGACAACAAGTTCCAGGAAAAAAAGTAGACTAATTGATGAAACATCAACGTATAAAAAACCATCCTGAAATATCAGGATGGTTTTTTTATAACAGAGATAAAAGCTGTAAATTAGGGCGTCAATAATCTGCAACACAATGGGACGTATACATCTTTTCGAATTTGAAGACCAGCAATGGTTTCCATCATTTCTAAGAAATTACGGAACAGATTTTTTGCAATTTTTATCAAACAAAGCCAAAATTTATAAGCCTATTGTTCCTGTTCTTGAAGAAGGACTTAGAAACAGTAAGACAAATCAAATTTTAGATTTGGCTTCTGGAGGTGGTGGTGGTTTGCTATGGCTTAATTCTGAACTAAAAAAACGTATCCCAGAGCTTAAAATTCTTTTAACCGACTTTTATCCTAATATTCCGGCTTTTGAATATACCAAAACAACAACAGATAACATCGATTTTATAGCAAGCTCAATAGATGCCAGAAATGTTCCAGAATCATTAGAAGGTTTAAGAACACAATTCTTGTCATTACACCACTTTAAACCTAAGGATGCCGTTAAAATTTTACAAAATGCGGTCGACAGTAATAATGGTATTGCAGTTTTTGAAGCTCAAGAGCGTAGTTTTCCCAGTATTCTGGCTATGATTTTTTCACCACTTAGCGTGCTATTTACAACACCCTTTATTCGTCCGTTTAAAATTGGCCGAATCATTTTCACCTACCTCATCCCTATTGTTCCTTTATTTGTACTCTGGGATGGTATTGTGTCGTGTTTAAGAACATATTCTGTAAAAGAAATGAAATCGCTGGTAAATAGACTAGAGGATAGAGACCGTTTCAATTGGAAAATCAATAAAGTAAAATCTGGTCCAGGTGTTATAATATTTCTCCTTGGAACCCCTAAAAATTAAACTGTATTATGTTAAAAAAAACAATACTCATCATTGTACTTTTCCTTGCCTTCTCTACTCAGGCAAAAGCACAATCTATCGAAAACCTCAAAGAAATCAACCTTGTCTGGGATAAATTCTATAAGGCTTTTAGCACACTCAACTATAAATTAATGGCAGATATTCACTCCAAGAAACTAGTACGGATTTCGGGAGGAAAAAACATCATCGATTATGAAACCTATATTAATAATTATAAAACGGGTTTTAAAAGAGATGCAAATAACAACACTACTAGTAATATTTCTTTACGCTTTTTTGAGCGCATAAATACGAAATCTACAGCCAGCGAAAGAGGTGTTTATCAATTAGTACGCAATAAAGGAAAAGCAAATGAGCAAAAGTACTATGGCCAATTTCACGTAATTTTTGCTAAAGAAAATGGTGAATGGAAAATCACCATGGATTATGACTCTAGCGAGTTTGACACTATAGATAAAGAAGATTTTGACAAAGCCTATGCGATTGACGATTTCGAAAAATTCATAAAAGAGTAATATGAAAATTACATCAACCAATATAGCCAAACCACACACTTTTATTTGGAATGGCAAAGAAGAAAAAACGGGCATTTATAAAAAACCTACCTCTGCTCCAATTTTCCTTGAAAAAGAGGCCGTAAAAGGTGATGAAATTTCAGACCGAAAAGTACATGGCGGCGAATTTAAAGCGTGCTATTTATTTTCTACAGACCACTATCCATATTGGAAAAGTAAATATCCAGATTTAGAGTGGACCTATGGGATGCTTGGTGAAAATCTCACTGTAGAAGGTTTAAACGAAAAGGAACTAAGTATTGGTGACATCTATAAAGTGGGCGATGCAATTATTCAAATTACTCAGCCTAGAGAGCCTTGCTATAAATTTGCTCTAAAGTTTGAATCCCAAAATGTGCTTAACGAATTTATTGCCCATGGTTATCCAGGCACATACGTACGTGTTATAAAAGAAGGCATGGTTGCTCCGGGCGATGCTTTTGAACTTATAGAACATGTGAAAGACAGCATCTCTACTTATGACTTTTTTCAGTTGTTATATGCTGAAAATAAAAACAAAGATCATATCAAATCTGTTTTAAACAATGAGGCCTTACCACTTCGAAAACGAAAGCGTTTAGAACGTTTTTTATAAGGTTCACAACATGGCTTAAACCCACTTAATATCTAGAAAAAACATAAGAAACACATCAGTAAAATAATAGCTACCTTTGCATAAAATTTAGTGCATGTCATTTAAAGACTTAAAACTCAATAAACCTATCTTAAGAGCCATTGCCGAGGCTGGTTACGACAACCCTACGTTAGTACAAGAACGCACAATTCCGGTTGTTTTAGATAGAAAAGACGTTATTACTTCTGCGCAAACTGGAACAGGAAAAACCGCTGCATTTGCCTTACCAATTTTACAGTTGTTATTTGACAAACAAGACGCTCCTAAAAAAGGAAAAAAAATAAAAGCGTTAGTGATAAGTCCAACACGTGAACTTGCCATTCAAATTGCCAAGAATTTCTCTACCTATTCTACGTATACAAATTTGCGATCTGCCGTTATTTTTGGAGGGACATCTATTGAACCTCAAAAAGACATTTTAGCAAAAGGTGTTGATATTTTAGTTGCCACTCCTGGTCGTTTGCTAGATCTTCATAAACAAGATGTAGTAAATTTAGATTATGTAGAAACCTTTGTTTTAGATGAGGCCGACCTTATGTTGGATATGGGTTTTATTGATGATGTGAAAAAGATTGAACGCCTTTGTCCTGAAACAAAACAAACACTTTTGTTTTCGGCAACAATGCCTTATAAAGTTGAGCAATTGGCCAATTCTATTTTAACGGCTCCAGAACGGATTGAGGTGACACCAACATCTTCGGCAGCAAAAACAGTAAGTCAAGTACTTTATTATGTGCCTAAGCGAAATAAAATTGAGCTCTGCCTGCATCTATTAAGAAATGAAATTAAAGGGAGTATTCTCATATTTAGGCGTACAAAGTTTGGTGTGGATAAGCTACATCAGACCCTAACAAAAAATGGATATTTGGCTGAACGTTTACATGGAGACAGGTCTCAAAATGAACGTCAGAATGCACTCGCCGATTTCAAACGTGCTAAAGTTAATATTCTTATTGCAACCGATGTTGCTGCTCGAGGGATTGACATTAACGAATTAGATGCTGTCATAAATTTTGACCTCCCAAATGTTCCCGAAACCTATGTTCATCGTATTGGTAGAACGGGTCGTGCAGGACATATTGGTCATGCATATTCGTTGTGTTCTGCAGACGAAAAGACTTATATAAAAAGTATCCAGCAACTTATAAACGTTCAGATTCCAATTGAGGAACATCATCCTTATCCATTAGATCCAAAGGTGAAGCCGATTGTTCATAAAAAGAAAGGTAGTAAATACAAGAAAGGAAGAAAGAGCGAAGCATCTAAAAAGAAAAAGAAGCGCTGGTATTAAAAGAGTTTACAATTGAAAGTCGAAAAATTTAGTCCAGAAATTAACAAGGTATACTTTATAAAAAGTCATACGCTTATTCACATTTTATCTGGAAAAGGGAGTATTCAAGTTGATTTCAAAACCTATTTCGATTGGCAGCAAAAAGCGATATTTTTAGAAAAAGGGCAGTACATCAAATTTCAATCTGATGATTTTACGGTTAGAAGGATTGAATTTTCAAACGACACAAAATTTCATAACCCAGACATCAGAGTTTTGTTTAAACATCTCATTTCTTTAGGTTATATAGATTTACTAGAATGTGCAGAATGTGAGACCTTTTTATCTACATCTGTGCTTACAGATAACTCTGCCGATATTATTGATATTTCATCAAAACAATGGTATTGGCAAAACCCATTTAAAGCTAGTAAAGAAGAGTATCAAGTGATCTTTGATGCTAAAGAGATCATTGATAAAGAATATGTGAACAAACTTACGAGTCATGATCTTGTTGGATTAATTAATGATCGTGGTTATAATGCACAAGCTCTTATAAAGGATAAAGTTGGTTTATCGGTAAAGAACCTAATGGGCTCTAAGCGATTACATGAAAGCCTCAAAGAAGTGGCCTTTACAGATAAAAACATCCAAGAAATCTCTTATGATTTAGGCTTTAAAGACGATGCCTATTTTAATCGTGTGTTTAAAAAATCGACAGGACAAACACCAAAGGCTTTTAGAGCTCATTTCGATTTCGAGAATAGAGATCAATTTGCGCAAGATATTCTTGAGCTTCTTAAAACCTATCATACACAAGAAAGAAACTTATCATTTTATGCCGATAAAATGAACCTTTCAATAAAAACACTATCGACAAAGGTTCAAGCTAAAATGAACACTTCTCTGGGGCAACTCATTAGACTAGAACTTATTAATACTGCTAAACTAATGATTTTAGCCGGTGAAACTATAGCCTCTATTTCACACCGATTAGGTTTTGAAGAACCTAATCACTTCTCAAGATTTTTCAAACACTATTCTGGACAAACACCAACCGATTTCAAATCTAAAAAGTACAATTCTTAGTCTTTTTTTTGTAGCATCTAAAGGCCACATTCGGTTCATCTTTGCAGTGTATTAATTCACTAAAAAATTAAAAAGATGAATATTAAAGAACAAGTAACAAAAATGGATGCTATTGTTTCAACAGGAGCAGTAGTAGACGCCGTAAAAACATTTTTCGCAGATAGCGCTAGCACTTCAGATCATGGTCAAGGTGGCACAACTGCAGACAAAGCAGCAATGATAGCAAAAATGGAAGGCTTTACGGCAGGAATAGCAAATGTAAATGGTATCACCTTACATCATACTATTGTAGATGGTAATGTATCAGCTTCAGAATTTACATTCGATTTCGACATGAAAGATGGCAGTAAAATTTACTGGCATGAAATCATTCGTAGAATTTGGAACGATCAAGGACAAGTTATTCAAGAAGAATACTTTAACGCAGAATAAACTATTAAAAACAATAACAATGAAAAATTTAATAAAAACATCAATTTTAGGACTTGCACTATTAGTAAGTTCAATAACATTTGCCCAAGACAGAATGGCAAACAATGTAGATAACAGCACAATTCATTTACAAGGTTATAGCCCTGTATCTTACTTAGATTTGGGTATTGCTCAAAAAGGATTAAAAGAATTTAAGTCTGTACATGAAAAGATTACATACTATTTCACGTCTGCAGAACAAAAAGCAACATTCGACAAAAATCCAAATAAATACAAACCTCAATATGGTGGATTCTGTGCATTTGGAACTTATGCTGGAGCAAAGTTTAGACCAGACCCAAACAAATTTATTGTAAAAGACGGTAAATACTTTCTTTTCTTATATGATCTTAATTTAGACGCACAACAACTATGGCTAAATGAAAAAAACCATAATAAACTTGTTGCTGGGGCAGATAAAAACTGGAAAAAATTGAGCAAAACTCATAACTAAGTTATGGGTGTAATCTATTAAAATAAAATATCATGAAATTTATCACTAAGAGAATACATGCCTATTTAGATTATCCTGTAGCTATTGCTCTAATCATACTGCCTTTCGTACTAGGATTAGGTAACTCAAATGCATTGGCTTTACAGTTGTCTGTAGCCATAGGGATTGCAGCTTTAATTTTAACAGTACTAACAGACCATCATTTAGGGGTGTTTAAAATTTTGTCATACAAATTTCATCTCGTTGTAGACTTTTTAGTAGCTGTAGTTTTTATACTAGCACCTTTTATTTTTTCTTTTGAAGGTATAGATGCTTATTATTACTGGATCAATGGAGCTGCTGTTCTAATTGTAGTAAGTTTACATAAACCAGAACCAGGATTTATAGTTTAAACAAAACCAGCATATGGTTACTTAAAAAGCACAAGTATTGAGTTACTTGTGCTTTTTTTATTGCTTTTATTACTCGAAGATGATTTCTATGAGATAATAGTTTGGAATATTAAAAGCGGTTCCCCAATCTTCTGGTTTATGCTTACTTCCTGACACATCACAGTACTTTTTCCAACCAGTTTCTTTATCAATATAAGGTAAAAAATAGCCCATAATTAAAGTACCTGTATCTAAATTAACAGGCATAGGATCACTAGTTTTTAAAAAGTCGTGCAAGGCATACTTATCTTTTGGCGCCTTAATATCGTACAATCTTGGTGTAGAAAAACGATCGAACATAAAGTTCATTTTAATCGTATTATCAATTTGCGTTTTCACATAATACTTAAATTCAAAAATCGAATCATTAATAGCTGGTATGTAATCATATCTTCCACTATCTATAATCGTATCTGTTTTAGCAAGTTTACCATTGGTGTATTCTTTTACGAATAACTTATAGTTTTTACCTTTTAAGTCGTTTCCTGTAAACCTCAATTTAATGGTTTCGACATTTTGAAACCTCAATAAGTCATGTATTTCTTTTTGATCAGACCCATATTTGGTTTGTAATTTAATGTCACTTTTTTGCGCGTTTAGTGTGCCGAAGCAAATGAATGCAACAGCTAGAATAATGAGATGTTTCATTTTAAATATTTATTATTTGTTAGTAATGGTACGATGGAATTTTGAAAGCCAAAGCGTTTTTATTTTAAGATGCTTTTCATCTTTCTATTCCGTTAATTATTCTTTTGGTATAATGAATGTATCATTGACAGTATAGATTATGCCATGGACAATATCAAAGTTAATAGCTCCAGAAAAATGACCTTCTCCTTTAGCCTTTCGTTCTACCATATTGAACTTTTCGCCATTTTTTGTAGGCTGCATAGTTACTGAAACGTTATCGAAATGATTAACCGTATTGTTTCCAATAAATTTCATACTAAAGTCATAAGTTTCCGGATAGAAAAAATGAATTTTAGAATATTCTGAAAGGAGATCGAAACGTTTGAAGTTTTTGCCCCAATTATAAAACCAATATTCACTATTAAAATCGGTAATTGAAGTCTTTTCTTGAATCTCGCCAATTTCAATCTTTGAAAATTCGGAGGTGATTTTTACATCACGTATACTTCCTATTAAACCTTGACTCACATTATTAAATTCGTAGCTCCCTCCTACTAAGCCTTCCGACTTAAAACTGGCATCAATAATTTTAAATACGTTATAATCATTTAATAGTTCTTTGGCATTAAAATAGCCTCTTTTAAGTTCAACAGACAGCTCATTAATGGTATTCTCCCGCATAGTAACTTGAGCGTTTTTTCCATTAATTTTTAACTTCAGAAATGATGGTATTTTAATCACAAAATGATTTCTCATTATCTTAACATCGCCATTTCTAATATTCCGTAATTTCCCATCTTTATCTCTAGTCTTAAAGCGATTATTTAAATATTTTAACGAATTGGTAAACTTCCCAAACCTACCATGAGACCTAACCTCTCTAATGATTGAATCTCTTGATTTTCTAACGATAGAATCTCTTGATTTTGAAAAAATATCGTCCTCAATAACCAATTCATTAACGCTATACACATAATTTACAGCTGATAATTGTGATGTGCTATTTGCAACTAATGTGACATGATTATCAAACATAGTCGCTTTTACTTTGAGTTCATCTAAGTTCTTTTGCATCTCCTTTTTGGAATAACCATCAAACTCTAGGGTATAATCAAAATGTATTTTGCCATCTCTAGATTCTTCAATAGCTACAGTTATGTTGTCTAAATTAAAAATTACCGTTGTGTTTTTATTGACAGAAAAACTTTCAGAATAGACTGTTTTCTTTTGTGCAAAAACTGATACTGAAGTGATGAGTATCAGCAGGCAGATTTTAAATGTTAATCGTTTCATATTGTTCTGTTTTTTGATTTAATAAATTGATATGTTGTTGTATATCCTTTAAAAGCTGAAGTCGTGTTTTTAGGTTATCAACTAAGGCTTCAATAACTAGAATATTATTATTGTCTGCTTTAAATTGTTTAGAAATCTCCTGATAATCTGCATCTAAATCGTCTAATTTGTCCTTGTAGCGTTTTACCAATTTTTCGTCATTAGCAACAGCTACAAACTTTCCCCACTCTTTATCTATACTTGCTAAATACTCTTTTTCTATACTTTCAATTTGATGTTCTAAAGACGACTCATTAACAATCTCATTAGCAACGGTCTTATTTGCCATTTTAAATACTGTGAATGCCATGGCTATGAACAATACAGCAATAGCCGCAATTTTAAGAATATAATTCATCTTTAACCCTGACTTACGTTGTGGTCTCGACGCTTTGAGTTTCTCATAAAACTCTTGTCTGTGATGCTTTGGTAACTTGTGATTTGAAACCTCATCTTCCCGAAATAAATCTCTAATATCCTGTTTCATTGTAATGTGTTTTTAAAAGTTCTTGCAGTTTTAATCGACCGCGTCTTAAATGTGTTCTTGATGTTTTTACTGGAATATCAAGAATCTTTGAAATTTCGTCATGATCATAGCCTTCTATGAGATAGAGTTTAACCACAACCTGATGCTTATTAGATAATTTTTCAATAGCAGCCATAATTTGTTCTTTGCTTATCTCAGTGTCGAAATCCCAACCATTTGATTCGTCCTCTATGGTTAGATTGGCAATATCAGAATCTGTAAATGCCAATCGCTTCTTTTTGAGTTCATCAATGCATTGATGAATCACAATTCGTTTTAACCAAGCTCCAAACGTGTAATCTTCTTTAAAACTTTCAAGTTTTGCAAAAGCCTTTAAAAAGCTATCCTGCATGGCGTCTTTAGCATCTTCTTTATTTAAATACCTACAAGCTATTTGATACATGGCATCGCAGTACAAGTCATAGATTTGCATCATAGCTTTTTCATCTCCTTTCTTGCAGCGATTAATTAAAATAGTATGCTCTTTAGACATTAAGTTTTGGTTAGTGTTCAAAATTAAAAACGAAGGAAATACTCTAGGGTTTCAAAATTCTTAAAAAAATTTTATAAAAGTCTGTATATTTAAACTCAAATTCAACCAAATGAGTCAAGATTACAACAATCCTGGTTTTAAAAAATTACTCCAGAAACTTCAGGAAGAAAGTTGGCAGCTAGAACTCATTATTTCTGGTTTTGCCATTTTTGGATTATTTACAATTTATGATCCCATACAAAACAGTGTGCATGAGGCCAAAAACACACAACAGATTTACAAGTTTTTTATTTCGTTAATTGCTCAGATTTCTTGCGCTATTCTTATATTTAATTTGATTCTGCATGTACTACTTCGCGGTCTTTGGATTGGTGCCTTGGGCCTTCGTTATGTCTCTGGAGATATCGATTATGATGTGCTAAATTATAGCGAACGCTTTACCAAATACCTTAAAAAGAAAGTAGGCTCTTTTGATAAATATATTGGTACGTTGGAAAATTATTGCAGTATCATTTTTGCAATTTCGTTTTTACTCATTTTCTATGTACTTGCCATTTCCTTTACAATAGTCTCTATTGCATTAATTGGAAATTATGTCATAAGCAGTGATACTTTGCCTGGTTGGATATCTAAAGGTATTGGTATTCCTTTAATGTTATTTATATGCATTGGCATGCTTATTACTTTTATTGATTTTGTGACTTTAGGGTATTTAAAAAAGAAAAAATGGATTTCTAAAATCTACTTCCCAGTATATTGGGTTTTTAGCATTATCACCTTATCCTTTCTTTATCGTCCGTTGGTTTACAACTTCTTAGATCATAAATTTGGAAGGCGACTAAGTTTTATTCTTGTCCCGTTTTATTTATTGATACTAGCTATAACGTCTTTTCATTATGAAAGTTCAAACTACATTCACGCCAATATTCGTTCTAATACGATTGTTGCTAATAATGAAAATTACGACGATCAATTGGCTACTAACAAAAAATTTACTGGAGATGTCACGATTCCGTCTAAAGTTATCACGACGTCGCACTTAAAGATTTTTATGTTGTATCATGAAAACATTGAAGATCGTGTTTTCGCTTTTAATAGTGGTTTAAAACCTAAAAGAGATAAGAGAGGCCTACAAAACAATATGGTTAATGTAAATTTTGGTGGCTCAAATCGCGATAGCCTCAGACGAGAATATTTAAAAACCTTTAATTATATCTATACTGTTCAAATAGATTCTACGAGTTATCCCTCAGAATTTATACTCGCACAAAATTTCAAAAATGAACTTGGTTTCGAGACTTACGTAAGTCTTGATAGTTTATCTAAAGGTAAGCATGTACTTAGTGTAAGTAGACTACGTATTAGAAAGAAAGACACCATTAATTGGATTGTAGAACGTATTCCGTTTTGGTACTTCAAAGACTAATTACGCCTCAAAACGTTTATCGAAATAATGTTTTAAAAACGGGATTTGAATGCATAGCATGACTATAAATAAAAGTACCGAATAAATTACTGTTGGTGAGATATCTAAACTTCCTAGAGGATTATTAAATTCTAAATTTGAAAAGCGTTCCATACCAATTTTATCGAGTAAACCGCTATCAGCTGTAGACGATCCAAAAATACTATAGACTATAACTCCAATGATTGCAATTGCCACTATAAACCAAACCCGCTTTGAAATTAAAGGCACATAGGTTGTAACCTTAGACGTACTCAACTGTTTTATTTGAGACATTACTGTATTTGTAAAATCAAACGACGGACTTTCAATTGCCGATTTACCAATCACTTTACGTGCTAGATTGTCTAAATGTTTATCTGCGTTCTCGTTCATAATGTTCAATTATTTCTGGTTCTAATTGCGACTTTAATATTGTGGCTAACTTCTTTCGGCATCTAAACAATTTCACTTTAATAGAATTTGCTGTGATACCTACAATTTTAGAAATTTCATCTAAAGATAAGTCATCAAAATAATATAAGGTCAATAAAAAGCTATCTTCACTTGGTAGCGTATTAATACATCGCTGTATGGCTTCTTCGCGTTCTCTAGCTTCAATTTTATCTAATGCATTGTCAATGGTTTTGACTTCATGGGCTGTAAACTCATTAATCTCAACGTTGTTTAAATGCTTTTTATTCTTTTTAATTCGGTCTAAACAGGTGTTATAAGCCACTCTATAAATCCATGTCGATAACTTTGAGTCGCCTTTAAATTTATCAATAGACTTATAGGTTTTGATAAATGTATCTTGAGCAACCTCTTCTGCTTCCTCCCTATTCTTCAGCATTCGTAATGCCAATGTGAACACCAAATCTTTATACATATCAACCAATGTCGAAAAGGCATTTGTATCGCCATCGATGATTTGATTGATGAGTATTTGGTCTTTGTTGGTGGTCATTTTTACATTAAGACGACATCATTAACCATATGGTTACAATTTCCGAAGAAAAAAAAATATTCAAAAGTTTGTAACCTAAATTCAAAAGCCGTCGTCATAAGCTCAGAACACTTAAAATTAATCAATTAAAAACGAAACACTATGGAAGCAATTTTAATCCCAATCTCATTCTTTATAGCCTTATTTGGAATATTCTACTTATATCTATCTACTAGAAATAAAGAACGCTTAGCACTTATTGAAAAAGGTGCAGATGCTACAATCTTTATGAAAGGTAAAGGACATACTGCTCCTATTTGGAAAGTACTTATTCTTAACCTTGCCTTATTACTAATGGGTATTGGTATTGGGACATTCATCGCGTCTCTGCTTGACAACTATACCTCGTTAGATGAAGATGCGGTTTATCCGGCAACCATCTTTTTCATGGCAGGAGTTGGACTATTTGTAGGCTTTAATATGACCAAAAATTTAGATAAAGAATAACCGATATCTAACCAATCAATCTTAAACCACTGTTAATGCGCAGTGGTTTTTTTATTTACATGGACTTAATGTGTATATTTAGGCATAATGAACTCAATGCTACACATACTCACATGAAATACCTATTATGTTACGTCCTGCTGCTCGCTGGAGTCTTTTCTAGCACTGCTCAAACTAAAATTATAGACGTAGAAACAAAATACCCAGTGTCTTACGCAACAGTGTCCTTTGGGAACGGCCAAGGCCTCTTTGCCGACGATGATGGCCTTTTTATTTTCACTAAAAAACTCTATCCAGATATTGATTCGTTGCACATTTCGGCTTTAGGTTATAAGGATATATCACTAGCTACCGCAAATTTACCTAAAACCATTACGATGGAAGTGGAAGCAGACAAGCTAGATGAAGTTATTGTTAATGCTAAAATTAACCGCAAGTTTAAAAAAGAGACTATAAAACCTTATCTAGATGATGACTATTACAAGTGTTGGTTGCCAACTATAGAAAGTGAAATTGCTGTATTTTTCCCTAACGGAAACACAAAACTTAAGAAAATTACATCTGTTTTATTTCCTATTACTTTAGAATCGCGTGATTGGAAAAAGCGAAAACGTGCTAATGCTGATAAACGTAAGTTCTCTACCCTTTTTAAAGTGAAATTCTATAAAAACGACAATGGTTTTCCTGGAGATGTGATGACCTATTCGAATATTGTGTTTAGAGTGACCGAAAAAAATGGTGATGAATTTGAACTTGATGTTTCGGATCACAGTTTATTTATTCCAGAGGATGGTTTTTTTGTATCAATACAAGTGCTAGGCTATACCGATCAAAATGGGAAGCTGCTTCCTAACAAAAAGTATAAAGAGATTAAAGGAAAACGAGGCACTGTAAAGATTCCAACTAACTTTAGACCGTTACTACCTTTTACAGATGAAATTGCAACCCACAATACGTTTATAAAGCGTGTTTTTATAAGTGGTAATAATTGGGTGCAGTTTAAAAAAGGAAATGGTATAGAGTCTAGTTTATTACGCACAAATCTTAATAATTATGGTGTAGGCATTAATTACAACGCCTATAAAGATGAGTAGCCCTTGGTATTTATACCTTATGGCTGGCCTATATGCTGTTGCTGGCTTCATGCATTTTGCAAAACCTAAACTATACATGCGTATTATGCCACGCTATTTGCCAAACCATAAGCTATTGGTGTATTTAAGTGGGCTTGCAGAAATTGTATTAGGTATTGGTATATGCATCCCTAAATTAAACGTTATTTCTATTTATGGTATTATTGGGATGTTAGCTGTTTTTTTACTTGTACATTTCTATATGCTGTCTAGCAAAAAGGCATCTGCTGGTTTTCCTAAGTGGTTATTAATTTTACGTATTCCGCTTCAATTTGGCTTGATGTATTGGGCTTGGTGGTATTTGTAGCGCAATGATTGAGTATGTTGTAAAAATCTTGTTTAGTATATTTTCTATATTTTAGTTGTTTATATTTCAAATAACTACCATGATACGGAAAAGATCACTTGATAAAAAACAACGGTTAATTCTAAACAACTTTTTTAAATACCTTCGAGGAAAGCGTTATAGTATGAATACTATAAATACTTACATCTATCTTGTGGCCGATTTTGTTGAATTTAATACTGAAAAATCGATTTCACAGCTCAATAATAAAGATGTAGAATTATTCATCGAAAATGCCATGTCTACCCGACAATTTTCAATAAGTACGCAACGGCAATTCATAAGCGCTTTGAAGTTATTCATAGTATTTTTTCCTGATTCTCAAATTACTAATTTGCAGTTAACTCGACCAAAAAAATCTAAAAAATTGCCAGAGGTTTTATCTACTAGAGAAGTCTTACGACTAATCCAAGTAACTCAAAATTTAAAGCATCGTGTAATTATTAGCACGCTGTATTCGAGTGGATTACGTGTAGGAGAACTTATAAATTTAAGATTGACTGATATACATATAGGAAGAATGCAAATTCATATAAAACAAGCGAAAGGCAGAAAAGACCGATATGTAGTACTAGCAAATAGTTGTTTAGAACTATTCCAAAGTTATTTTTTAACCTACAAACCAAAACATTATTTTGTTGAAGGTCCAAAAGGAAAGCCATATTCTGCAAGTAGCATTCGTAAATTTTTAAAGCGTTCTTGTTTATTAGCAAACATTAACAGAGCCATCACACCTCATACTTTACGTCATAGTTATGCGACTCATTTATTAGAACAAGGTGTTAGTTTAAGACATATCCAGGATTTATTAGGACATAGTAAACCAGAAACGACTATGATATACACACATCTAGCCAGAAAAGATTTATTGCAAGTGAAAAGCCCATTAGATCAAGCCATTGAGGATTTAATACAAAACGGTAATGAGGAACAAAACTTCCCGATTATGGGAGAATAACACCCAGAAACGTGTATATTTATCCTCATATAACACGTTAGGTGCAATTGCTCATTCTCACTCAAACTCAATTTATCTGCTTACTCATACTCTCTGTACGTTAGCTAGTGTCTGGCAATACGCACTTACTCAAATAGTAAAACGTGAGCTACTTACGGCTAACTGTGATTACTCATACTCACCTATCCCTAGCGTCCTTGAGGCAATATGTGTTTACTCTTCTGTTTCGCAACAGCATATAACAACGTGTATAGTTCATTGCTCGGAAATTCCTATCGGAATTTCTGTTGCTTCTGAACAAAAGGTCTCTCTTTATTTGCTAACTTAGTGCAGACGCAACGAAACCATACACGAACACGTTGGGCTTAATTTGAACATCAACAAATGGAAGAAGAAACAAAAATCTTAGTTACTGATTTAGTGCTACCTATAATAAAAGATATAGTCGCACCTAAAATCAAATCTGTAATTAAGAATTTAACACATAGAGATGTAGTTCAACTTGATGTAGAAAAAAAGTTAGATGACTATCTAACTCTGCGATATCAAAAATTTCAAATAATTGACACTCTAGTTTTTCCAAATAAACAAACTTTACTTGATATTTTATACGAGCCATTAACTTTAAGTTGTAATAGTTATCAAAATCCAAATTTTGAAGTAAAAATAGATTCATATTCAGATGAATTTCTACCCAAATTTATCAGAATAATTATTGAAGATACTGCAGGAATGGGCAAATCCACTCTTACTAAAAAATTATTTACTTCAATTGTAAGAGAGAAGAAAGGGTTTCCTATTTTAATTGAGCTGAGTCAAATAAATTCAAACAATAACATTTTAACTGAAATACAAAACCAAATATCTGGGATTGGAGAATTATTATCTAAAGAATTTATTCACAACCTACTTTCTGAAGGAGAGTTTATATTTCTTTTTGACGGTTATGACGAAATTTCCTTGGAGAATAAAGAAACGGTTGTTAGAGATTTAAAGAGATTTATTGATAATAATAATGATAGCCTTTTCTTATTAACTTCTAGACCTGATGAATCTTTAACTGCTTTTGGAGATTTTCAAAAGTTCAATATTAACCCTTTAGAATATGAGGAAGCATTTAGTTTACTAAAACGGTATGATTTTTACAGTCATCACAAAATCGCTTTTTCTTTAATAGAGGATTTAAAAAATGCAACAAACGAAACTTTAATTGAATATTTAAACAACCCTTTTCTTGTATCCTTATTATATAAATCTTATGATTTCAAAAAAGATATTCCAATAAAGAAAACTCAATTTTATCAACAAGTTTATGATGCTTTATTTGAAAATCACGACTTATCAAAAGAAGGGTACCTAAAAAGAAAAAAGTTTTCAAATTTACATATTGATGATTTTGAAAGAGTACTAAGATATTTAGCCTACTTCACTTCTATTGAAAATATAGTTGAGTATGATAAAAACGGAATTATTAGTTACATAAATAAAGCTAAAACTCATCTGAGTGATTTAAAATTTAAATCAAATGACTTATTAAAAGATTTAATTACAACTGTGCCAATTTTTAGAAAAGATGGAAATTATTATAAGTGGTCACATAAATCATTACAAGATTATTTTGGTGCTAAATTCATTTGGATTGACGCTCAAGAAAATCAAAAATCAATACTAAAAAAAATATTTAAAGACTCAAAAAATATAAGGTTCTATAATTTACTGGAACTATATTATGATTTAGACCCTAAGAGTTTTGAAACATCACTTTTATATTGGTTGCTAAAGGAGTTTGAACAATTTGCAAGTTCTAATTATCAAAATTTTGAGACAAGTAAAAAGAACATTAAATCTAGATTAGAAAATTCTTTTGGAAGGGAAATAACTATATCTATATGTAATTCGCCAAAATATAATAGATCAGATAAACCAAAAAATGATAAAAATGTAAATTCTAAGTTTCCAGAGGACATTAAATATTTTAATATTTCACCAAATGCAGATTTCATAATTGAAACCTTTATCAATATTGATTTCAAAAAAGAAACAATTTTAGAGATAATCTCTAAAAAATTACCTGAGTTGGTTAATCATAAAGCACCATCAATTGATTTTCAAAATCTAATATTAGAAGAAGAAAAGACATATAAGGTAAACGACAAAGATAAAAACTCTCTAAATTTAGAATCAAATTTTGAAAAAATTAATAATGTAATAGCATCTGGGATTTTTCTTGACTATGATAAAGCTATGAAAAAATTAAATGAGCTAGAAAAAAATATGAGCTCGAATATTAACGATGACTTCTTGAATTGGTAAAAAACTAAGCCCAACAACGTGTATAATTAATTGCTTTGGCAAGGGCTTATTTGGAAAATTCCTGCGGAATTTTCTCGCGTTCGTTTTTGTTTACTAAATTAGTTGCAGAAACACGCAACTAACCATACACAAGACCGTTAGGTACAATTGCAACTTCTCTCTCTTGTAACTTACTCATACTCTCTTTACGTTAGCTTATTTCGGCGAAAACTGATTACTCAAAATTCCTTGCGTTAGCTCGTTTACGGCTTTATGTGCTTACTCTTGCTCACTTTAACTTAGATTGGTTGTGGCAACACGTTCTTACTCTATTGTGTTGCAACAGTACATAACAACGCGTATAGTTCATTGCTTGTGCAATGATTACTCGGAAAATCCTGCGGATTTTCCTTTGGTTCGTTTTCTTTTACTAATTTAGTTCCTAGGCAACGCAACGAAACCATACACGAACACGTTGTAACACATTTGAAGTAAGCATTGAACGAGATAGAAAAGTATATAAAACGGATTACAGAATTTGGCCTTAGTGATAAAGTACAATCGGAAAATAAAGAACTAGAAATACAAAAACTCTTAGTAGGACTTTACTATGAATATCTGAATTTAGAAGTGGAATATGATGATGGAGATTTTGAAGAAGAAGAACAACCTACTTTTGACTATGACTCAATAAAAAAAAACGTTGAGGCAAACTTTCCTGATTTTGGATGGTATCATTCCGTCTTGGAATCACACTTAATAATACCAGATGCGTACTTGGTAACTGGAGATGCAATTGACGATTTAAGTGATATCATTAAGGATATGCTCGAAATTAAATGGCAATTTGAGAATACGAGTGAGAAATATGCAAAATGGTGCTTTAAGGATATAATGCAAATTCACTCTGAACAACATCTTGTGAATTTCCTAAAATATATTAAGGATAAAAATGGTTAGATTATTTCAAAGCTCATCCGTAAATGGAATAATCCAAATACTACTATCACTATTTTGGGTGTGGCATTATGGAGAGTTATTATATTTATATCATTACACAGATATTCTATTTTTCTTTATGTATCCGAATTGGACACTCATTCTTTTTATTTTAATGGGACTAATAGGTACTTTGATTGGCTTATCAGTATTTTTAAAGAAAAGAAAAATTAAGGATGGTTATTTTTTATTGCTAGGATTATTTGTTGCTGGTATAGCAATAGAATCAATTGTAGTTTCATAAAGGAATAAAAAACGTGCTACAACAACGTGTATAGTTCATTGCTTGTGCAATGAGTACTCGGAAAATCCTTCGGTTTTTCCTCTGGTTAGTTTTCTTTTACTAATTTAGACCTAGCCAACGCAACTAACCATACACAAATACGTTAGGCACAATTAAATAACCGTGAAAAAAGAACCAACATTTATTGAATTTATAGAATATATATGCAATAGACCA
>NZ_CANLUG010000010.1:0-81188 GCF_947494225.1 uncultured Psychroserpens sp. | reverse complement strand
GGTTGTGATCCAGTGACATCCCAAGAACACGTTGTATTATTAAAGGTTGCAGTCTCATAACATTCTGTTGCAGGTTCTGCTGGTTGTGATCCAGTGACTACCCATCTACAAGTTGTATAATTATAATTGGCCGATTCCCAACAGTCTAATCCGGTAGGAGCATCTTGTAATGAAACAGTTACCACTGCGACACAAGTATCAACATTCCCATTGGTGTCAGTTACGGTTAAAGTTACATTGTTAGCTCCTTCGTCAGCACAGGTAAATGCTGTTTGAGAAGCCGCAATTGATGCAATACCACAATTATCAGAAGAACCATTGTTTATATCTGCAGCTGTAATAGTTGCATTTCCGTTAACATCTAATTGTACTGCAATATTTTGACATACAGCAGATGGATCTTGGTTATCAACTACTACATTTACATTAAAAGACGCTGTATTGATATTTCCATTACCATCATTTACAGAATAACTTATAGTTGTTATTCCACTAGGAAAAACACTACCGCTATTTAAACCAGTACCATCTGTTCGAGTTGGTGTTAAACCGGTACCACAATTATCAGTAACGGTTGGGTCTGTCCAAGAAGGTTGGTTATTTCCACAGGTTAATGTGATGTTCGAAGGAACTCCTGCAAATACAGGATCTATTTGGTCAACAACAGTTACTACGGCAACACAAGTATCATCTTGACCATCTCCATCGGTTACTGTAAGTGTTACATTGACTGTTCCTATGTCGTTGCAATCAAAAGAATTAATGTTAATGCTTCGTCCAGTAATAGCAACATCATCGGTAGAACCGCCATCAATATCTGTTGGGACTATCGTTGCGTTTCCAGAATTATCTAATTGTACGGTAATATTTTGGCATACGGCATTAGGAGGTGCAGAGCCAGTGGCAACATCAGATGTAATTCCGAAGTTATCTAATGAAATATCACCTTGCCATCCTGTTGATCCGTCAGAGCTCGTTGTTGCACTAAATCTTAGTTTTATAGATTGTCCATCATATAATGACAAATCTACGTTTTGAGTTTTCCAAGCGTCTGTATGAGCATTTTGTTGTGCGCCAGATAAGGTATAATCGCCTAAAGTTGCATAATTAGCGCCATTATCAATACTAACGTCTACTGTAAGCACACCTATAAAACCACCAAACATATGGTAATCAAATGAAAGGGCAGCATTTTCTCTTCCTGTAAAATCTAAGCACGGACTTATGAGTCGAGCTATTTTACTTGGGAAATTAGGGTTAGAAGCTTCGATGAATATGAAACGACTTCCGTCTGATGCTAATGATGGTCCAGTATCAGCAGAAGGTGTTGAGTTTCCATCGCCTTCTTCTGCTTTATTGGTCCAATCGAAGTCGTCGCCCGTATCATTTGTCCATAAGCCAAATGAGTTAGCAACTTCAAAACTTTCAGAGTAAGGGAAAGAACTTATAGAACTTCCAGTACAAGGAGCAGCACTTGGTGTTGTGAAATTTTCAGAAGTTGAATATGAAGAAGCCGTAGTGCTACACCTTGTAGCGACTTGTACTTCATAGTTTGTGTTTTCTGAAAGTCCAGTAATATTATATGAATTTGTTGCAATATCTGTGATGGTATTCCATGAACCAGCCCCAATTTCTCTATATCTTACATCATATGTAGCTGAAGGGATATTATCCCATGACACTGAGGCAGAAGTAGGGGTTACCAAGTTTACAACTAGGTTTGAAGGCGCTACACTATTATCACAAGGAACCTGAAGTCCAATAATTTTAAAATCATCAATAAAAAAACCTTCTGCGTTGGCTGAATAGTTTTCAAATCTGTTATTGCCATCTGTTCTAAACCTAAATCTAAATCGAGCATTCGGAGCTTGGAATAAAGCAGCGTGGTTCGTTGCATCAATAACAACTTCTTCCATTACCCATTTGTCCATACGATCACCATCATAAACTCTACCGCTACTGTTGTTATTTTGTTGGAAAGAGTGACTTGTAGAGGTTTTATCTCCATGCTCATTGGTGGTGAAACTTGTAGCATTTGGTTTATTATAAATACCACAAAGTGAGATCCAATTGGTTCCATCAGTAGATCCTTCAAATTCAACAAAATCGAAGTTACGCTCTAAATCCCATTTTGTATAAAATTGAATAATTACTTCATCAGAAGTTGATAAATCGTGCGTATTTGTGGTAATAGATGTATTTTGGTTTGAACCATAAGACGAGATAGCATTATTACCTGTTTTTATCGCACGACTACCAGAGTATGCAGCACCTACGGCATTTGACGCAGTCCAAGTACCAGATAAATTCCAGTTTGTGGTTATTGAATTTGCATCAGGATCATCGGCTAAAATTACTGTAGGTTGATAATATTTTTCAACGTTTATATCATAAAATACATTTGTACCATCTGACAATTGCACATTATATTCAATTTTATCATTTGGTTGAATACTTCCGTTTAAAACGATTTGGGCAGTCACATTGTTTTGATCTAAAATGTTCATTCCAGTTTGAACAGGAACAGAAGCTATAGAAACAATATTGGCTGAAATAGGAGTTACAGTTAATGTAAAATTACTTGCAGTTTGTCCAATACGTTCAATACCGAAGGTTAAATTGGAAGTAAGTGTATTAATATCACTTTGGGTTAAATCGTGCAGTTTTGCATATTTACCTCCATAATAGGCATTCATTAAATTAATTCTAACTGCTCTTGCAGCAATGATTTCAATTTCAGATATACCATTGGTTTGCGTTGGATTAGGCCAGAAACCTCCTTCACTTCCAAAACTACCATGTTCAGGAGTAGACGCTAAGATATTTCTACCAGACCCTACGGACGCAGGGCTACTATCATTTGGATATGAATTATTAGCATTACTAGTTGTGTTACCGTTATCTGCAGTACCACCTAACATCCAATCATCGGCAATACCATTTGCAGGAGTGAAAATTGTTGCTCCAGATACATATCTATTAAATCTAGACATATCTTCGTGCCATTGGTGCATTTCGTCTTCTCTATTTGACACACGAGTAGGAACACCTCCATATGGATGCGGAATAGCATTAGCCGCAGAGTGATGCATCAAGCAAGTTTCAAAATTTCTAGCTAAAACGAAATCTCTTAAAATTTGTGCCTCAGGTTCAGAGAAAGGGGCAGGGCCTCTATAGGTGTCACTTGAAGGCACATCCGATGACCCACTTGAGTCTCCATCTGCTCCCCACAGGTAATCAAAATTTCTATTAACATCAACACCTCTTGTTGCGGTTGAGTTAGAGGTACTACCTGTATTTGGTCTACAGTTCTTTCTTTGGAACGTACCACCACCAGAATTTAAATGCTGATTCCAGCGCAAGCCATCAGGGTTTACAACTGGAATAAAATATAATTCATTATTGTCTACTAAATTTTTAATAGCAGGATCTGTATTGTAGTTTTCAAGAAGATACCACATGAAGTACATGTTACTCATTAAACTACTTACCTCTCTAGCATGTATCATCGATGTATACAGTATTTGAGGTTTGCTTCCTTCAGGGGAAGATTGGTCTCCAGTAATTCTCACATACCATATAGTTTTAGGGTTCCATCTGGTAGTTCCTTGTCCTGTATATGTTAATCCGTTATTAGTAATTGTACCTGATGGGTTTCCCCAGGTTGTTTGATTGGTTGGAGAGGCATCTGCCTTAGCCGAAATTAGACTGGGATAGTTAGCAAACATTTCGTCCAGTTCTGTTTCCATTTCGTCAACTGTTAAACAACCACCAAGGGATCCTTGATGATAATTAGTTGGTTTTGTCCAATCGACTTCTTCACATCCAGTATACTGTAAATAGTTATCAAGGATGGTACTTGCAATCGATCGATTACTTACACTAGGTTGATTACTTGATTTAAATTGAGCATAAGCATCATCTATTGTTATTTCGGAATGACTCCTTTCTTGATAGAATTGCGTAAGGTCTTCAACGGTAACGTTGTATTTAATTCCGGCATTATCAATTTGGTTTAATTGTTCCATTGACAATTCTAATTGAATAGTATTGTCTTTGTATACTGCTCCACATCTTAAATCAATACCAATATTTAGTAAGGTTTGTAAGGTGGTTTCAGAATTATTATTAATGATAATGCGCTTGTAAGTTTCTTGCGCAAATGAAGTTTGAACTACTAAAAATAGTAGCACAATTAAGCAGGTAATTTTTCTCATTAGTTTGGGGTTTAATGAATTTATGTCAATTAATTAGGTCGCTAATATATCAATTTATTTCAATTTTACTCCACAAAATGCAAAAAAAACCGTTGAAATGCATTTTTTTAACATTTGAAAATTATTGTGTAAGAATTAATTGACTGAAAACCAATGAATTGTTAAAATTTTAAGATTTTCAGAAATTTTAAGGTTTTTGGGGCAAATATTGAATTTTAGAGGAGAATCGTTAAACGGTAACATAACAACCGTTAGATAAGGACAAAAAAAAACCTAATGAAGACATTAGGTTTTCTTGTAGCGAGAGGGAGATTTGAACCCCCGACCTCCGGGTTATGAATCCGACGCTCTAACCAACTGAGCTACCTCGCCATTTATGAGGGTGCAAATATAAAAACAAAATTTATCTGAACAAACATAAAATGCGCAAATTATTTTTTTTGACTTTTAGTTTTAAACTCAACAATTAATGTATATATTGACAACATAATTATATACCTATGGAAGACAAAATTAAAATTGAGATGGAGTTTGTTATTCACGCTTCGCCACAACTTTTATATCAATATATATCTACACCCTCTGGATTATCGGAATGGTTTGCTGATAATGTAAACTCGAGGGGAGAATTATTTACGTTTATTTGGGACGGAAGTGAGGAAACAGCGAAATTATTGAGTAAGAAAAGCGGAGAACGCATTAAGTTTAGATGGCTAAATGATGATGAAGATGGAACTTCTTACTTTTTTGAAATACGAATTCAAGTGGATGAAATAACAAAAGATGTCTCAATTATTGTTACTGATTTTTCAGAAGAAGATGAAATTGAAGAAGTAAAAATGCTTTGGGATAATCAAATTTCAAGTTTAAAACAAGTTTTAGGTTCTGCTTAGAACTTGTGAATCATATTAGTTTTATATTTGTCTCGATTTTTAATCGAGACTTTTTTTATGATAAATCTTAGCGGTGAACTGACAGAAAATACAGAGATTATAACCCATGATAATAGAGGTTATAATTATGGGGATGCTCTTTTTGAAACGATGAAAGTTGTTCATGGTAAAATTTTGTTTTGGGAAGATCATTATTTCAGATTGATGGCTTCTATGCGTATCATGCGCATGGATATTCCTATGAATTTCACTATGGAATTTCTTGAAGCTGAAATTTTAAAGACTGTTGAAGCCAACACACTTATTAAGTCAACCGCTAGAGTTAGGTTAAATATAAATAGGGGTGTAGGAGGTAAGTATCTTCCAAAAGATGAAAAAATATCATATTACATCGTAGTTGAACCATTACAAAACGACTTTTATTTGGCATCTACGGTACAGACTTATACTGTAGACTTATATAAAGACCATTTTGTTGCCCCTGGATTATTGTCTACTTTAAAAACCAATAACAGAGTTTTAAATGTTTTAGCTAGTATTTATGCTAAGGAAAATAATTTTGATAATTGCTTGTTGTTAAACACCAATAAACATGTGATTGAAGCACTACAAGGGAATGTGTTTATGGTATCTGGCGAAACCATTAAGACTCCTCCATTAAATGATGGTTGTATAAAGGGTATTATGAGAAAACAAATTTCTGATGTGATATTGAATTCTGGAGATTATATTTTAGAGGAAGCCTCGATATCTCCTTTTGAGCTTCAAAAAGCTGATGAATTGTTTATTTCTAATGTTATTATTGGTATTCAACCAGTTTTGAAATATCGTAAAAAGGAGTATAGTACTAAAGTTTCCGAAGATATTTTGAGACGATTAAATACGAAGTTGAGATTGTCTTAGTTATAACTAGGATTTTCTGGAGCATTCGACCATAGCGAGTAATCTCCTCCAAGTTCTAACATTTTTTCCTTCCAAAATGAATCGCAACACTTTTCAATAAGTTCATTTTTATAAACATTTTCAGAAATTATCCAAGCATTAGATTCGAGTTCACTGTCTAATTGCTTAGCATCCCAGCCTGAATATCCTAGAAAAAATCTTATATCTGCTGGTGTTAGTTTATTATCGTTTAGTAGCTCTAAGACGGCATCAAAATTTCCTCCCCAAAAGACACCATGTGAAATCTCTATACTATCAGGAATTAAATTTGGAACTTGATGAATAAAATATAGGTTATCCTGTTCAACAGGGCCACCATTATGAACCTTAAATGTAGCTTCGGTTTCTGGAATCAGATCTCTTAGTGTATACTCAAGAGGTTTGTTTAAAATAAACCCAATAGATCCTTGCTCATTATAATCGGCCAATAAGATAACTGACCTATTAAAAGATAAGTCGCCAATAATAGACGGTTCGGCTATTAAAAGATGTCCTTTTTTGGGCTTTGAGCTAATCATTTTTTTCTATGATTTACGTACTAATCTAAAACATATTTTCCTAATAACCAATAATTTTCAACATAAAGGGTATCTAAAACAAAAAAGCCCACTTTAAAGTGAGCTTTTCGTAATCTATTTAAAGAAATACTAGTTTACAGCATTGCTTAAATCAGAACCAGCTTTAAACTTTACTACGTTTTTAGCTTTGATTTGTATTGTTTTACCAGTTTGAGGGTTTCTTCCTTCTCTTGCAGATCTTCTTGAAACTGACCAAGAACCAAATCCTACTAAAGAAACTCTGTTTCCTTTTTGTAAAGATCCTTCGATGTCAATTAATAATGAATCTAATGCCTTCTTAGCAGCTGCTTTAGTAATTCCAGCGTTCTCTGCCATCCCATTGATTAAATCTGTTTTGTTCATAAAATTTGTATTTTAAAATTGTTAAAAAAATAGTTGGGTTAAACGTTATCGTTAAATCCGTCTACAAATTTATACGTAAAATCAACCTACGCAAGTAATAGCAAGGGAAATACAAGGATTTGTTGATAACTTAGAGCATTTGTTAATAAAGGTTTGCATTTCATCGGATATTTTTCAAATATCAATGTATACAGGGGTTCTAGAGCATTTTGGCATTTCTCTCAAAATTGTATCCATTTAATAATGACTTAACCTCCATTTTTCGTTTTCCTGGAAGTTGTAATTCTTTAATATTTATGTAACCATCTCGTACAGCAATCTTTAATTCATCTTTACTGCTAAATAATGCTCCATTTTCATAACTATGGCTATGATGTTCCTTTTCAACTTTAAAAATTTTGACGTTTAAAGTATCCTCACCATTTATGAGTTCGCACCAAGCAGCAGGAAAAGGGTTTAAACCACGTATCTTATTATATATAGTATCAACATCTAAGTTCCAATCTACTTTACAGTTCTCTCGATTAAGTTTATAAGCTGTTTTTAAATTGGCTGTTTTTGGTTGTATCACTGTTTTTACATCTCCATTTTCTATAAGGTCTACGGTCTTTAATACAAGAGAACTTCCAATAAACATTAACTTGTCATGTAGAGATCCAACAGTCTCATCAGTTTGGATGTCAACTTCATCCTGAAGGATTATGGCTCCTGTGTCAATTTTTTCATCAATAAAAAACGTTGTTAAGCCCGTTTTAGTTTCTCCATTAATAATAGCCCAATGTATAGGAGCGGCACCACGATAGTTTGGTAAAAGAGATGCGTGCAAGTTAAAGGTTCCATAACTTGGCATATTCCAAACAACTTCAGGAAGCATTCTAAAAGCAACAACGATTTGAAGATTGGCATTTAGATCTCTTAGTTCCTTTATAAAATCTTCATTTTTAAGATTTGTAGGCTGTAATACATTTAAATTATGTGCAATGGCATACTTCTTAACCGCAGATTGGTTGAGTTTTCGTCCGCGTCCTGAAGGTTTATCTGGTGCGGTAATAACACCAACAATATTATAATTGTTATCTACAAGTGCCTTTAATGTTGCTACTGCAAAATCGGGCGTTCCCATAAATATAATTTTTAATTCTGATCTCTTCATGTGTGTTTTAATTTATATCTGTTGCCTATTGTTGTTACTATGATATCATGCTCTAATAGTAATTGTATACATGCTATAACGTCTTCTTTTTCTATTGGTAACTGCTCTGTTAACTCTCTAGAACTTAAAGGTTTTTGCTCTAATGCTTGGACAATGTGTTGTCTAGTTGTTTTAAAATTTGAATGTGTTTTAGAACTATTTCGAGATGTACAAACAGAGCATTGACCACAATCATCTTTATAGTCTTCGCCAAAGTAATTGAGTAGTTGTATGCTTTTACATACTGATGTGTTTTTGACATAATCTAATACCGAATGTACCTGAAAACGTTTAAGTTCTTGTTGTTGTTCGACAACTTTAGCAATTCTATGTATTGTTTTATCATCCTCACGAGGTTGAAGAAAAATAACTTCAGAATCGGTATTAGAAAATAAAAAATCTACGATTCCATCCTTTTGAAGTGCCTCTAAATTTCGAATGACTTCTTTTTCATCTGTGGAAGATTTATCTGCAATTAGTTTAAGGTTGATGGCAAGCTGATGTTCAAAAATACCACCATAAGTCCTCAAAATTGTTTTGACGATCGTATTATATTGAGGGCGTGTTTCTAAATAAGAAAACATTGCTGTGTTACTTACAATAAACTGAAGTTTAGTTTTATAATTAAATTGTTGCGATAGTTTAATTATGCTATTTCTATCTAAAAGTTGGAGCGTGTTAAATGCTTTCGAACTTTTAAACCCGTAGACTTTACAGAAATCACTAAAATTAAAACGATGTGTTGTTAGTTCTCCTTCGCCATAGGATATTTGAAAGTAGTTGCATAGTTTTCTATATACGAGTTTCATATCGTTGATAGACGGTAAACTATTGATGAATTGATTTTTTAAAACGTTTTCATCAGATGCGTTTGTTAATAGAATAGCATAAGCGTTTTCATTATTTCGTCCTGCGCGTCCAGCTTCTTGATAGTAGCTTTCTAGACTTTCAGGTAGGTTAATATGTATTACTGTTTTTACATCTGGTTTATCAATTCCCATACCAAAGGCAGTAGTTGCTACCATAATGTTTTTTTTGTTATTCATCCATTGGTATAATCGCTCTTGTTTATCTTTCGTTGGAATTCCGCCGTGGAAAAAAGTAGAACTAAACCCTTTTTTCTCTAAAATGTTATGAATATCAATACTCATCTTTCGGCTACGTACATAAATAATGGAAGACCCAGAATGCTCTTTTAATATACGCTCTAGGTCGTAAATTTTATCTTCACTAGATACAACTTGATAGGCTATATTTGGTCTAATGAAGGAGGCTTTAAATACCTTTGGGGATATAAAATCTAGCGCTTCCATAGTTTCCTCAATAACTTTTGGCTTAGCGGTTGCTGTTAAAGCGACTACGTTTACACTAGGTTGTAGTTGTCTTAAAAGTGTTATGTTTTTGTAAGCTGGTCTAAAGTCGTTTCCCCATTGACTGATACAATGTGCCTCGTCTACAGCAATAAGATTCACATTCATTTGCTCAATACGATGCTTTACAATGTCTTGTTGTAATCGTTCTGGAGATAAGTATAAAAACTTATAATTTCCGTAGATACAATTGTCTAGAAGAGTGTCTAATTCATTATACTTAATACCGCTTGTAATGGCCATAGCTTTAATACCTTTTTCTTTTAGGGTATTTACTTGGTCTTTCATAAGTGCTATTAACGGAGATACAACGATGCAAATGCCGTCTTTAATAAGTGCGGGAATTTGAAAGCATACAGATTTGCCACCACCAGTTGGCAAAAGAGCAAAGGTGTCGTTGTTTTCTAATATGGACTCAATAATCTCTTCTTGATATGGTCTAAACGACGTATGATTCCAATACTGTTCTAATATGTTAATGGGATGTGCCATTTAGTCATTTAAGGCGTCTAGAATAAAATCTGCACGCTGTTCTATACTTGCAAAAGGGACATCAATAAGTTCATAACCAAAACGTTGATACGTGTCTAATAAGGCATGGTGAATTTCAATGGCCTGATCGAAATTTTCATAACGTTCACTATCACTCACAAAAATCTCCTGCCAAGGAGCTAAAACAAAGACTTTATCATAAACATGCGCCTCACAAGTTTCTGTAAAGTACTTTGGATAATCACTCTTTACATAGTCCATATAGGCAAGAACATCTGGTAAACCTCTATCCAGAAATATAAGTTCTTTTTCAATGGTTTCGGCATCTAAAAATTGTTGAGTTCTTGCTTTGAGAAGCAATTCACTAAAGAGTAAAGGCTTGGTTAAGAATAGTTGTTCAATTCCCTCTCTTCTTGCATCTAAAGTCACCTGTCTTGAAACTTCTTCAAAGCAGATATGATTTCTAGATATTAATTCATTTATAATGGACGATTTCCCCGTTCCAGGTCCACCAGTTATAACAATTTTTCTCGTATTCAAATTGGCAAGGTTTTGGTTGTAAAATTAACAATAATTAGGTAAAGCAAAATGCAAAGTAAAATGTATCTTTGTTTCCGAAGAAAAAATGTTATGAGTGCACAAAAAAAATCAGAAGAATTTTACAAAAAATTAAGGAACCAATTGTACGAAACTGCAAGCTGGCCTTCAGAATATCTTTATAAGTTTATTGTACCAACAGATCCTGAGAAGATTAAGCAGATAGAAGGTTTGTTTGATAACCTAGGAGCTGTAATTAATACTAAAGAGTCTGGAAAAGGAACATATACAAGTGTATCGGTAAATTTACAGATGAAAGATCCCGATGCTGTTATCGCTAAATATAAGGAAGTAGCTGATAAAGTAGAAGGCGTTATTTCTTTATAAAAAGCGGTTTCGATAACTATTTTTTTGTATTTTGCAAGCACATGCAGATGTACTTCGAGCATGATATACAAATACTACACAAATTTATATTTTGATAGACGATTTAGAATACAACACAGAGCGTGAACATTTGATTATTCCTGAGTATGGAAGACATCTTCAGAAAATGATAAATTACGCCAAAGATTTACCAACGAAGGAAGAGCGCAATAAGGTGGCAAAATCCATTATTAATGTCATGGGAAATTTGCAGCCGCATCTAAGGGATGTGCCAGATTTTCAACATAAATTATGGGATCAGCTATTTATTATGGCCGATTTTGAATTGGATGCAGATTCACCTTATCCAAAACCTTCAAAGGAGGAGTTAAACGAAAGTCCAGAACCGTTAAGATACCCACAAAATCATCCAAAATATCGTTTCTACGGAAATAATATTAAAACAATGATTGATGTAGCCAATACATGGGAAGATGGGGAGCTAAAGGAAGCATTGGTATATACTATTGCTAACCACATGAAAAAATGCTTTTTAAACTGGAATAAAGATACCGTTGAAGACGATGTTATTTTTGAGCATTTATTTGAGCTCTCAGGAGGTCAAATCAACTTAAGGGGAAGTGATGAAGATTTATCGGACTCATCAAGTTTAATGCGAAACAAGAAGAAATATTCTAACAATAAAAAGTCGCATCATAAAAAAAATAAAAACAGAAAACGCTACTAATCATACTTCATGGCAACATTTATTATTGAAGGAGGTCACCAATTAAAAGGGAAAATCCAACCACAAGGCGCAAAAAACGAGGCATTACAAATTTTATGTGCAGTACTCTTAACTGCAGAGGAGATTCGAATTGATAATATTCCTGATATTATTGATGTTAATAAATTAATTGCTCTGTTAAAAAAGCTAGGTGTTAAAATTAATAATGTAGGAAAAGGATCTTACACTTTTAAGGCCGATGATATAAATCTTAAATATTTAGAATCTGCAGAATTCAAGGAAGATGGAAAGGGCTTAAGAGGTTCTATTATGATTGTTGGCCCATTATTAGCGCGCTTCGGAAAAGGATATATTCCTAAGCCGGGAGGAGATAAAATTGGGCGTAGACGTTTAGATACACACTTTGAAGGGTTTATTAACCTTGGTGCAAAATTTAGATATAACAAAGAAGACTATTTCTATGGTGTAGAGGCAGATAAACTAAAAGGTGCTTATATGCTTTTAGATGAAGCCTCGGTTACAGGAACAGCAAATATTGTTATGGCTGCTGTACTTGCTGAAGGGACAACCACAATTTATAATGCTGCTTGTGAGCCTTATTTACAGCAATTGTGTAAGATGCTTAATAGAATGGGCGCCAAAATAAGTGGTGTTGGTTCTAATATGTTAATCATTGAAGGTGTTGATATATTAGGAGGAACAACACATAGAATGCTTCCTGATATGATTGAAATAGGAAGTTGGATAGGATTAGCCGCAATGACTAAAAGTGAACTCACAATTACTAATGTAAGTTGGGACGATTTAGGTCAGATTCCTGATGTATTCCGAAAAATAGGAATAACGATAGAGCGTCAAGGTGATGATATCCATATTCCAGCGCATGTTAATGGTTATGAAGTCCAAAATTATATTGATGGTTCTATTTTAACCGTTGCTGATGCCCCATGGCCAGGATTTACACCAGATTTACTAAGTATTGTTTTAGTGGTGTTAACACAAGCCAGAGGAAGTGCACTGGTACATCAAAAAATGTTTGAAAGCCGATTGTTTTTTGTAGATAAACTCATTGATATGGGAGCAAAAATCATTCTTTGTGATCCGCATCGTGCTACTGTAATTGGTCACGATTTTAAATCACAACTAAAGGCAACAACAATGACTTCACCAGATATTAGAGCAGGTGTGTCTCTGTTAATTGCTGCCTTATCTGCAAGAGGTACATCAACAATTCATAATATAGAACAAATTGATAGAGGTTATGAAAATATTGACGAGCGTTTGAGAGCCATTGGAGCCAAGATAACGCGTGTTGAAGGGAATTAACCATTCAAAAATAGTATAAAAAAGCCTCAATATATTGAGGCTTTTTTTATTCAGTTATTCAAGTATATAAAAAGGATTGTGGTTTTTAATTTGATTCAAAAGTACTTCTGAAGTTTCAAGTTTTTGACCATCTTTATTGTAAAATAGCCAATCGTCTTTAGGATGACTATAATGTATTTTCTCACTCCCTGCACAGCTCGTCGCAATTTCTTTTATGCTTAAATCGTATGTCCCTACAGCTCGTAACTGTCCATTGTTATAATAGTATTTCCATTTACCAATTTTATAGTTATAAACTTGCTCACAGGGACCAGCAAAGCAACATTGTACATATAAACCAGATTTATATTGTCCTGTTTCTTTTAATTTTCCGTTTATATGATATTCGTTCCAACGACCAAATTTTCCATGAAAATCAGGTAAAAGGTCAGGATTATAAATTCCAACGCTTCTAATAGGTCCATCTCTATAATACTCAACTGCATGGTCAAATGCTACAAAAGACACATCGCTATTTTCATCTTTACAACTAACAAAACTTAAGATGAAAAGGCCTAAAAAAGAGATTGCCTTACGAGTTAAAACCATTTAGATTAATTTAAATGTTTTGCATCTGTTCCAAAAAGTATTTTCCTGAATTCAGCAGGTTTTTTGTTATTTAATAAATTCAATGGTCCTTTTGCATCTATAAGTTCTCTAAAGTGCTTTTCGCGATGATCAAATTGCATTTTGTTTTTATATGTCGTTATTAATATCAAATGAAAAGGTGCTTCTTCGCTATATACATTTTCTAAAATCTGAAAAGAATCGATATAGCCCTTTTCTATAGCTTCAATTCGAAGCACTTTCCAGTTGTTATTGTAATAGTGCATAACTTCGTCTACGTGATCATTCTGGATTTGTACAAAGTCCATACTAGACATTTTTTGTTCGTGCTGCGCGTGAATAAAGTTGATCGATAATAAGACAATTAAAATATAATATTTCATAGCTAAGTATCATCCTATTGAATAGAAAAATTGTTCGTTGGAAATCTTTCCGTCTTTCACCTCAAAAACAGCAACTTCCTGCATTTGTTGTCTCCCACGATCTTTAAAAGTAACGTCAAACATCATTTTTGTTGTGAAATGATTATCTACAACGGTTGGCTCACTAATTTCTCCACCATGCCATTCTGCAACATTGTCTAACCATGCTTTGTTTTTGTTCCAAACATTTTGTTTTCCTGAAACGATTTCATCTGGCATTCCAGGCATTTCTTTGCTCACTACATTTTCAGCATAAAGTTCATTAATACAGTCAAGGTTTTGACCTTCTCTACACATTTGTGTCCATCTTTGTGCAACGTCTTTTGTGTTCATTTTTTTTGATTTTGATTATTGATTAATTCGATTATGGTATCAAACGATTTTTTATTAGTCATCCAAGTTTTTGATGATTTAAATGAAAGATCGCTTATATTTTTATTAGGATAAATGGTGTTGAATATAGTTAATGCAGCCAAAAAACTTCCTGCTTTTGATGGGTGGAAGCCATCTACACTATATAGGTTCTCTAATGCTTTATTTGCGTCATATGTCTTCCATATAACACCCACAGGGCAAAGTAGTGCCTTGTTTTGTTTAGCAGCGAATTTGTGGTTAGCGATAACACCATCAAAGGTGTAATAATAGTTTTTGGATGGCCATACCATGAAATAGACCAATTGGCTTCCATGTTCTTCACAAAGTGCTTTAATTTTTGCGCCATCACTCAAGAGCATCTGCCTACCATCATTTTGTGAGGAAGGTCCTTGTTGAATAATGACATAGTCAAATTTCCCAGTTTTAATATACTTCTGTAATTTACCATCGTTCCAATGATCTATTAAGGCATAATTTGGATAACATAATGAAGTGGTTGTAATCGTTTCATTAAAATTTGATGCAATTTGCTCTACAATTTTTGGTAAGTCATTGGTGTAGGTTAAACTATTTCCAACAAACAAGACTTGCTTGGATTTATCTTGAGAATAAATTGATAACGACAAGAAAAGAATCCAAATAAAACGCAAAAGCATAAGACTTTATAAAAGTTAAGAACTTAAATTTAATAAAAAGAAATTATCAGATTCTTAAAAATATGTTATCATTTATTGCAACGCTAGCTTATAAGTTTTTAGACAGCGTTCTCTGGCTTCCTTGTGATTTACAATGGGACTTGGATAAGTTAATTCTTGATATTCTGGAACCCACTTTTTTATATACTCATGATCTTTATCGAATTTCTGAATTTGTGAGGTAGGATTGAAAATTCTAAAATATGGTGCAGCATCAACGCCTGAACCTGCGACCCATTGCCAATTTCCAACATTACTTGCCATCTCGTAGTCATGCAATTTTTCGGCAAAATAAGCCTCTCCCCATCTCCAATCAATTAGTAAGTGTTTACATAAAAAACTACCAACTAGCATACGCACTCGGTTATGCATAAAACCTGTTTTATTAAGTTGCCTCATACCAGCATCAACAAGTGGATAACCTGTTTTGCCCTCACACCATAATTTGAATTCATCCTCATTATTACGCCATTCTATTCTATCATATTTTGGTTTAAAGGAATGATTAACAGTGTGGGGAAAATGCCATAAGATTTGCATAAAAAACTCTCTCCAAATTAACTGTTGCCAGAAGATTTCATGGTTTTCAAGAATCGCTTTCTTTACGATGTGACGAATACTAACAGTACCAAAGCGCAGGTAAGGGCCTAAATGAGATGTTGCATCTTTGGAAGGGAAATTTCTTGTGGCCTCATAGTTTTGAATTACGTTTGGATTTACAATATAATGCGCAATGTCTTGATTTGACTTAGTGAACCCTATGTCTAATAATGTAAGGCTAGGAAAATTAGAACTTTTAATGAGGTTGTTGAGGTAGACATTAGTGTTAAAAGCGTCAAGTTTGAGAGATTTATATTGTGCTTTCCAAGTCCTCATATAGGGTGTATAAACAACGTATGGATTTCTATCTTTTTTTACCACCTCGCTTTTTTCGAAAATAACTTGATCCTTGAATGTTTTGAACTTTATGTTACTATGCGATAATATTGTCTTGACGTCATCATCACGTTGCCTAGCATATGGTTCATAATCATGATTGGAGTACACTTCTTGGATGTTATAGCTTTGAATTAACTGCTTATATATGTTTACGGGTTCACCATAAAATAGAGCAATGCCACTTCCATGTTCCTTACCAAGTGTACGATGCATATCTTGCAACGTATTAAATATAAAGGTCACTCTAGCGTCATTTTCGGGAAGATTTCTTAGTATTTCAGAATCGAAAATAAATACAGGTAAAACAGGATATTTGCCCTTTAGAGCCTCGTGAAAACCAACGTTATCATCTAGTCGTAAATCACGTCTAAACCAAAAAATACTTAGCGGTTGTTTCATAGGCAAATTGATGATTTTTACGTGTTGTAAATTCCGAATAGTTCTTCTAGTTTTTTCGCACGATAGCTAAAAATTTCTTCTAGTTTTGGTTTTACAACTATGGGGTGAACTAGCTCACCTAAAACTCCAAATGGTAATTTGTAATTAATGATGTCTTCCATTTCCACACCACCATCAATAGCTTTGATAAAGTGTTTGTGATGCCATAAAGCATAAGGTCCAAAACGCTGTTCATCAACAAAATACTTTTGATCTACAATATGAGTAATCTCGGATACCCATTTGGTTTTAATACCCAAAACAGGAGTTACTAAATATTGAATTATCTGCCCTTCATACATTGGACGATCGGCTCCAGAAATAATTTTAAAACCCATATAGTCTGGTGTTATTGTTTTTAGGTTGTTAGGGTTAGATAAAAACTCCCAAGCCATCTTAATTGAGATTGGCAAATTTTGTTTTTTATGTAGTGTGTAAATTTTCAAATTAGTTGTATAAAACGATATATAAGTTAAGGGATGTGGCTATGCATAACCAAATTAAATAAGGTAATATAAGAAGTGACTTAATTTTTAGATCCTTTATATACGTTATTAAAAACGCCAAAACTATCATAGTTAGCAATGCAATACTTATTAACGAAGCTGTTATGAATTTTTGATCAAAGAAGATGTAATTCCAGCTTACATTGAGTACAAACTGTATGATAAATAATATTAGAACTTTTCTGGTCGGTCTTTTTGAATAAAGAAAGGCCATATAGCATGAAAAACAGACCATAATAGTGGTCCAAGCGGCTCCAAATACCCAGCCATCGGGTGTCCAAGGTGCTTTTTCAAGTTGAAGATACCAAGCTCCTTGAGCTCCACCATTCATAAGCCATGAGCCAATACCTAGGGCAGAGAAATTAATAATTGCGAATATAATAAGGTACTTGAGAAACTTCACTTCTGGTTGATTTTAAAAAAATGAGCGTAATAGATTAACGTTATATACGATATCTAATACGCTCCATACTATTTACTTTGAATTAGGCAGTTAATGGTGCACCTTTAAGACGCTTTTCAACTTTCCTTTTTATCACAGTAAGACGTTTCATGATTTCCATGATATTTTGGTCTTTTTTCTGCTTGTAAATTTGATTTAAATCTAAAATTAACGCTTTAGCCTCTCGGGAAATTTTTACACGATCACTCGTTGATAACGAACGCATCTTTCTTTGTTCAAACTCTAAAGCTTTATTTATTATATCCATAGTGTTTATCGTTTAAATTAGTAATAAACTAGTCGCTTTTATTTGCAAAAACTTTCATGATTATTATAAGTAAATATACAAAACGTTTAATTTTTATTTAATATGTTTAAACAAAAAATTAACATACCACTATAGATTTTAACTATGGAATTGTTAATCTAGTCAAAATTTAAGACGGAAATAGTGTTATTTTTGAGCTAACAACAATTATCATCTTTAACGAGAGAACAGCTGGCAACCGCAAGAAAAGCTCCCACAAAAGGTGCAGTGAGGTATAGCCATAAATGCTGAAGGTTTCCAGAAACTAGGGCAGGAGCTAAAGATCTAATTGGGTTCATTGAGGCTTTAGTCATTGGACCTGCAAACATGGCTTCTAACAAAATGACACCACCAACGGCTATAGCTGCCATTGTACCAATTTCTTTACTACCTGTAGACACATTAATAATAACAACCATTAAAAAGAATGTGAGCAGCAGTTCTAGAACAAAAGCCTTGTAAGGTTCAAAGTTTTCTGCGGGAATTGTGCTGCCTAGAGTATTACTTTCTGGAAATAAAAACCAAAGCACAAAGCAAGCCAAAAAAGCGCCGATTGCTTGAGCTAAAATATATTTTGGAACCTCGTTCCATGGAAATTTTTTTGCATAGGCAAAGCCGAAAGTCACAGCCGGATTAAAATGCGCTCCAGATATTTCTCCGAAAGCATAAATCATACTCATTACTATGAGGCCCCAAGTTATGGCTACACCAACATGAGAGATACTACCGTTGGTGATTTCATTAATAGTCATGGCACCACATCCACAAAATATCATGGCGAATGTTCCTATAATTTCTGCGTAATATTTTTTCATTCTAAAGGTTTGCTAGGTACAAGCCTGTTTAATTTAAGGTTTTCTTAACAAACAAAGGCTTAGCTTGTTTGTAAATTTACGTGAATTTTAAAACTAATCATAAATACTAATACAAATGAAAAAATTATTACTAGTGTTTGCAGTGTTTGCTATGTCTTTCGCTACTTATGCACAAATTGAAACACCACAGCCAAGTCCATCTTCTAAGCTGGAACAAAAGGTTGGATTAACCGATATTACTATCGAATATTCTCGTCCTAGTGTGAAAGGAAGAACAATATTTGGTGATTTGGAGCCTTATGGAGGTATGTGGAGAACTGGAGCTAATAAGAATACAGTAATCACATTTAGTGATGATGTTACTATTGCTGGTCAAGAGGTAAAAGCTGGTTCTTATGCAATTTTCACAAAACTTAATTCTGCAAAGCAATGGGATGTTATATTTTATAACGATACCAATAATTGGGGAACACCTAGAAATTGGGATGATAGTAAAGTTGTAGCCACTGCAAAAGTAGATGTTCATGCTGTTCCTTTTAACGTAGAAACAATGACTATGGATATTAATAATATTTCGGCTACAGGTGGAACTATTGATATTATCTGGGAGAAGTCTTATGTAGGTATTCCTTTTACTGTACCAACAGATAAAACAGTTTCTGCTGCAATAGATAAAGTAATGGCTGGACCAAGTGCTAATGATTACTATGCATCTGCAGTATACTATTTAAATGCAGGGAAAGATGCTAATAAGGCTAAAAAATGGATAGATAAAGCGATGTCTATGATTGAAAAGCCAGGGTTCTGGCAAGTAAGACAGCAATCTTTAATTTATGCTGCTGCTGGTGATAAAAACGGCGCTATTAAATTGGCTAAAGAGTCTATGGCTGCTGCTAAAGAAGCTGGTAACCAAAACTATGTTAAGCAAAATATGGAATCTCTAAAAGAATGGGGAGCTATGTAATTTAGCATATTTACAATAAAAAAAAGACCTTTTGAACATGTCAAAAGGTCTTTTTTTATGCATTTAAATAAGGGTAATTTGAACTAATAATTTGTCAAGTTATTTAGTACAACCTTATCATGCTTTAGGAATTGTTTACAATGATATATCCAAAGTACATCAATATAGACATCAATCCCGTAAGTATCATTTTATTGTTTTTCGAAATTTTATTAAAATCAATTATCATGGCGATGATAATAACTAAGAAGCAACCAACAAAATTAAGCCAAAGGAATGGCAGATTTATTTGACCATATTCGTCTAATAAAAACAAACCAATAACTAAGACCTGTGTAATGAGAGCAGCTGTAAAAACAGCATTGGCTTTTACAAACTTGAAAAAGAAGGCTAAAAGGAATATTCCTAGCACATTTCCGTAGAAAATAGAACCAATAATATTAACGAGTTGAATTAAATTCTCGGCAAGATTGGCAACACAAGCCACTCCTATTGCTAAAATTCCCCACCCTAAAGTAAACCATCTTGATGCTTGCACCATTTCGGTCTCAGATTTTTCTCCAGTATTTCGTTTGTACAAATCCATAGTAGTTGTACTAGCCAGTGCATTTAATTCACTTGAAGTACTCGACATGGCTGCACTCAAAATTACCGCCAGTAACAAGCCTATGAGTCCGCGAGGAAGGTTGTTTAATATAAAGTGAATGAATACATAATCTTTATCGTTACTCTCTACTTTTACATTTTGAGATTCGCCAGCTTTAACGATTAAAGTTCTGGCATGAGCTCTTAACGTATCACTTTGGGCGTTGTAGTTTGCTATGACATCTGGATCAACTTTGCCATCAGAACTTGAAAACTCTTCAATAGCATATTTCTTCATATCAAAAACCTCTTGCTGTTGCTTTTGAATAGACTTATATTCTTCTGCAAATTCTGAGTTTAAAACCACTTCGGTTGCGGCTGGATTGAAATTTACAGGAGCCTTATTAAATTGGTAAAACACAAATACCATTACACCTACTAATAGGATAAAGAACTGCATTGGCACTTTTAACAAGCCATTAAACATCATTCCAATTTGCATCTCTTTAAGAGACTTTCCTGAGAGGTAACGTTGTACCTGACTTTGATCTGTACCGAAATAGGACAACATTAAAAATGTACCACCAATGAGCCCACTCCAAACGGTATAACGATTATTTAGATTAAAAGAAAAATCTAAAACTTCCATTTTACCACTGGCGCCAGCAATATCTAGCGCTTTCGAGAAAGTAATGTTTTCTGGTAGCTGGCTAATGATTAAAACAAAAGCAATGATCATTCCTGTAAAAATCACAATCATTTGATGCTTTTGCGTCACATTTACGGCTTTGGTTCCACCAGAAACAGTATAAATAATAACTAACACTCCAATAATAACATTCAGTAGGAGTAGGTTCCATCCTAGTACTGCCGATAAGATAATAGCAGGTGCAAAAATGGTAATACCTGCAGCCAAACCACGTTGTATTAAGAATAGTATTGCTGTAAGTGTTCTTGTTTTTAAGTCAAATCTACTTTCAAGAAACTCATAGGCTGTATAGACTTTAAGTCGATGATAAAGCGGGATAAATACCATGCAAATCACAACCATAGCAATAGGCAACCCGAAATAAAACTGTACGAATCCCATGCCATCATTAAAGGCTTGTCCTGGTGTTGACAAGAATGTAATAGCACTGGCCTGTGTTGCCATTACCGATAATCCTATAGTCCACCACTTTGATGTATTACCACCTTTTAAATAGTCCTGAACATTTTTACTCCCACGTGATTGATAGGTTCCGTAAGCAACGATGAGCAGCAATGTACTAATGAGTACGATCCAATCTAATGTTTGCATTTTTAAAAGGCTTTAGTGATGAAGTAAAATGCGATGATGTAGATAATATTGGCACAGAGTACAAGCGTGTACATCTTATTCCATTTGTATTTTTCCATTAGTTTTTAATTTGATTAGTTTGATTGATATCATTTTTACCTAAAGACAACATATTTGCAAATAGTCGGTATGCTCCTGAAACTCCTGCCGGAAATTCTCTAAAAAAGCTAAGTCCTGTATATATGTAATGCCCTTTACCATGATTAGCTACTAATAAACTTCCAGTTTTTGGACTTTCGCCATTGTCATTCATAGATAGGATAGACGTAAACTCTGGAGCCCATTCGTTTGGAAAGTATAAGCCACGTTCCTGCGTCCAGCCTTCAAAGTCATTCTTTGTAATTTTATTCGGAAAGTTTAATACTTCATGGCTTGTTGCTAGCAATCTAACATCGGCGTTCTCGTCTGTTACTCTATCTCTTGATAATTTTAGATCATAAGGAGCAATTTGATCTACTTTAACACGATGACTCGTATTGTATTGAACAATCATATTTCCGCCTTGAGCGACATAATCGAATAATAACTGCTGTTTGAATTTTAAATCCTCAACAGTATTATACGCTCTAATGCCAACAACAATAGCATCAAAACGCTTTAAGTTTTCTGATGTAATATCTTCTGGTTTTAATACAGCAACGTTATAACCAATTTGTCTTAGACTTTCTGGTACTACATCTCCTGCACCTTCAATATAACCTATGCTTTCGCCACGTTTTTTAATATCTAATCTCACAATCTTACTTTCGCTAGGCAACAGCACTGTTTGAAGTGGGATATGATCATAATCGATTTCAATGAGTTCTTTAGTGTATATATTACTTCCCACATGAACCATTGGTGTAAATAAACCTTCACTTTGCTCTTTTGGTGGAATTACGGTAAATATGAGGCGTTGTTCTTGACCTTTATCGCTTATGTTTATTTTTTGTTTATCTGGATACACGCTCCAATTGTTTGGATGCGCTAACTGTACATAACCTTCTAAGCTATCACGTCCAGCCTTAACAATAACTTCAATATCACGTTGTGTGTCTGAGTCTAGGATAATCACTTTTTCTGATATTTTTGCTGATGCTTCAGGGATAATTTCGAAGGGCTTATAGACTTCTCCTTTTACAGGGTCATTGGTTTTATAAACAATGGGTTTTGTAAATGAAATAGGAATATTGGCAATACTCAAATTGAATTTGATGTTTAATGCCCTTGGCGTTTCGGGTTCTCCAATAAGGTTTTTATCATCTACACTATACATACCAAGACTACCTTTTTTTGTTAGCCAATACGGTGTTGATACTTTTTCATTTTTACTGATCTCTAAAGTCTCTCTGAAATTAAAGCGAGCATTATTTTCTAAGGCTAAATTCTTCTCAATGGAGAGTCCGTTTGGGTTAATGATGTTCAATAGTGTAATATTGGCATCACTTCTATTAATAACCTCTAAATTAAGATTTACTGAAGAGCCAGCTGTAGCATGATTTGTATTTGCCGTAGCCTCAAGGTATAGTCCAGCGCAAGCGGCTATAATGTCTTTTATTTCTTTGGTTTTAAGCGTTTTCCAATGAGAATCCTTTAAGTTTTGAATGGCATTATATCCTCTTACAAGTTCGGGAATCGAAGCCGAAGGGTTTTTAAAATCAAAATTGTTTTGCACAGCATAAAGGATATCTCCAATCGCATTTCCGCCTTCAATTCTATTCCATGAGGTGTCTATGCCTTCAAAAACATTAGTTTTATCAGAAGGTAAATCTCCCTTAATTAATTCTATATATTCTATTTGAGAGCCACGTCTTCCTGTACTTCCAAAACCTTGTGATTTGTGTTGACTTCTACTTAGCGCGGCAATTTCAGGATTACTTAATCCGTTACTAGGAAAGTAAACGCCTGTGTCTATTTGTAATAAATCGCTTTTGTCTGCTTTTTCAAAGTTTTCATGACTTCCATAGAACCACCATCCTGTATTAAAAAATAGACGCTTAGGTTGCCATACATCAACCATCGATAATTGATTAGGATAAGCATTTTTATTTCCAACCAAATCAAAGGCTTCAATACTCAACATTGCAGAACTGGTATGATGACCATGTGTTGTTCCTGGATTTCTGTGATTAAAACGATTGATAATTACATCTGGTTTGAATTGCCTGATAGCTAAAACCACATCACTTAATACCTGTTCTTTATTCCAAATGGCTAAAGTTTCATCAGGATGTTTTGAGTAGCCAAAATCGTTAGCTCTAGTGAATCGCTGTTCTCCTCCATCTGTACGTCTTGCTGCCAATAATTCTTGTGTTCTAATGACACCTAAAAGTTCTCTAATTTCTGGACCAATTAGGTTTTGCCCACCATCTCCACGTGTTAATGATAGGTAAGCAGTTCTAGCTTTAACTTCATTAGACATATAAGAAATGAGGCGTGTATTTTCATCATCAGGATGTGCAGCAACATAGAGAACCGACCCTAAAAAGTTTAACTTTTTTATAGATTCATGAATATCTGAAGCTGTTGGTTTTTTAGGTTGTTGCGCTATAATTAGCGATGTAGAAAAGAGCAGTAAAAAGAGTAAACGTAGTCTTGTTTTCATTATAAAATAGTTAGCTAAAACCAAATATAATGAAGTCTACTAGCGCAAGAGTTGTTTTTAGTTTTTCTTTAACGTAACATTAGGAAAACCTTATCTATTTCCATTTAATATTACAACCAATGCTTGGTTTTTGTACTTCAGAAATGGGATTGTTTTTAAGAAGATTATCGAGTGTTTCTCTCATGTTTTTTCCGGTAACAGGTTTCCCGTTTCCAGGTCTCGAATCATCAAGTTGTCCTCGATACACAAGGTTAAGGTGTTTGTCAAATACATAGAAATCAGGAGTGCAAGCGGCATCATAAGCTCTTGCAACCTCTTGTGTTTCATCATATAAATACGGGAATATGAAATCGTTTGTTATGGCGTTTTCTTTCATGAGATGCGGAGCGTCGTCAGGATAATTGACAACATCATTACTAGAAATAGCAATAGTATTGATTCCTTTAGAACTATAATCTTTAGCTAATTTTGATAGTTCATCATTTACATGTTTTACAAACGGACAATGGTTACAAATAAACATGATAATGGTACCTTCTACTCCTCGTGCATTTTCTAGTGATACTAAACTATTATCTACCGTGTTTATTAATTCAAAATTTGGAGCTTTCGTTCCAAGAGGCAACATGTTTGAAGGAGTCAAAGCCATAATGTAAATGTTAAGATTAATTTGTATGTTTAAGGAATGGATAATATAATAACTTTCGAAGACTTTACAAAGGTTGATTTGCGCGTTGGAACTATTATTGAGGTGCATGATTTTCCTGAAGCTAGAAACCCAGCATACCAGCTTACCATTGATTTTGGTGATCTGGGAATTAAGAAATCTTCTGCTCAAATTACGACACTTTACAAAAAAGACGATTTGATGCAACGTCAAATAGTTGCTGTTGTCAATTTTCCAAAAAAGCAAATAGCAAAGTTTATGAGTGAATGCCTAATTCTTGGTGCAGTTGATGGTAAAGACGTGATACTTTTAAATCCGCAACAACGCGTTAAAAATGGCTCAACAGTAGCATAATAGATGGAGCAGTTAGACCATGTAAAAATTAACTTTGATAGTAATGGCCTTTGGGTATTAAATATCGCTTTGGCTGTTGTAATGTTTGGTGTGGCGTTAGGGATTTCTATAAACGACTTTAAATCATTGCTAAGGCAGCCCAAGCCCGTATTGGTTGGAGTACTATCACAATTTGTGCTTTTGCCATTACTTACGTTCTTGATTATAGTCGTCCTTAAGCCACAACCAAGCATTGCATTAGGCATGATGATGGTGGCGGCTTGTCCAGGCGGGAATATATCTAATTTCATGACACATTTGGCCAATGGAAATACAGCTTTGTCGGTAAGTTTAACAGCTTTTGGAACCTTATTGGCAATTTTAGTAACGCCCTTAAACTTTCAACTATATGGGAATTTATATGAGCCAACTAGACATCTTTTAAAAAGTGTAGAACTGCAACCCTTTGAACTTGTAAAACTGGTATTACTTATTTTAGGCGTTCCTCTATTAATAGGTATGTATGTGAGGTATAAAAATGAACGTATTGCAAGCAAGATTTCAAAGGTTTTAAAACCCTTATCTATTGTGGTATTTGTGGCGATCGTAATTATTGCGTTCTCTAAAAATATGGATGTGTTTAATAACTATATTCATTATGTTCTGCTTATTGGAATAGGTCATAATTTTCTGGCCATATTATTAGGTTTCTCTGTGGCTAAGACCTTTAGGTTGTCTTTTAAGAATCAAAAAACTCTGGCTATTGAAACCGGTATTCAAAATTCTGGATTAGGCTTACTTCTTATTTTTACATTTTTTAGTGGGTTAGGAGGCATGGCAATTATGGCAGCATTTTGGGGTATTTGGCATATCATTTCAGGCTTGATGATTTCGGTTTTATGGAGTTGTAAATCGCCTAAAGTTGTAGACGTTTGAGACAAATATGGTTACATAGCATGAGGGCTTATTTACGCCTAGGTCTGTTTTTTTATTTTAAAAAGATAGAGGTGAAACATGCCAATCGAATTCCGAAAAGTGGAGCTGTTTTATTTCTTGGAAACCACCAAAACGCCTTACTTGATGCGTTATTAATTGCAACAAAAAATGGTAGGTTTTCCTATTTTTTAACAAGAGCGAGTGTTTTTAGTAAACCGTTAATAAGTAAGGTTCTTAAAAGTTTATTAATGCTTCCCGTATACCGCATTAGAGATGGTTGGTCAAATTTAACCAAGAATAATAGGGTCTTTTCGAAGAGTTCAAAACTGCTTAGTGAAGGGCATGCGATTACCATTTTTCCAGAAGGTAGTCATAATCTACGTAGAACAGTACGTCCATTGAGTAAAGGGTTTACCAGAATTATTTTTGAAACATTAGAAGCGTATCCTGATACAATAATTCATTTAGTTCCTGTTGGATTGAACTTTAAAAACGCTACCAAATTTGGAGATTCTACTTTAATTAACTTCGGAAATGTGATGTCTATAGATACGTGTTCTATTGAAGATAAAAGCGCGCGCGTTTTAGAGCTTAAATCGAAAGTATTCGATCAACTATGTAAATTAACAACACATATTGAAACCGAAAACTATGAACAAACTTTAGAAGCACTAGAGGTTATGAATGTTGATTTTTTGAAACCAGAACGCGTAAATTCTTGTATTGCTAATAATTTTAGCTCTTGTGAGAAAGGACAATTAAAAAAGGACAGCCCGTTAAAAGTGCTGTCCAAGTTTTTGCTAATACTATGTTTGTTTCTACCTTATTTTATATGGAAAAAAGTGGCGCAACCAAAAATTAAAGAAATAGAATTTACAGCAACGTTTAGATTTGCCATAGCTATAACATTAGTGCCTATTTTTATCATAGTCATAATGCTAATACTCACATTGTTAATGCAGTTTCAAATTGCATTACTCTATTTAATAATTGTCCTTGCCTTAGCGCTAATTTCGATCAAACTATAGTTCTTCTCTAAAGAATATGGCATTCATCAAAAGTTTGTTAGTACCATACCAAAACGCTCTAAAGTTGGTGTTATCCGTAAATACCACAACGTTTCCGTTACCTAATCGTTTTACTTTAAAAGGCACAGTTAGTGATAGACTATCTAAATTCGGTTTTGATATATAACCACTTAGCAACGGGTTTTTAGTATATTGTATTGGATTATTATAGCTTTGCTTATCAGCTTTCATAAACATGGTATTGTTTCTAAATAAAGCAATTTTATCATTTTTATAACCAAAATTTATAGGGTGAGAGCGGTCTTGTTCAGCTTCAAAAATTGCTCCACCAACAACTTGAGCACCATTATAGTTTCCACGTTGTTCAAAAGAAATATCTGTGGCTTGTCGTTCCATCTTTTTAAAATCCAGTTTGATAAATTCGTTTCTCTTGAGCCAATTTAGAGCACTTCTATAGCCAATTAGTGTTCCGCCGTTTTGAACCCATTCTTTAAGTTTTTTTGTAGCATCAATAGAACCGCTAGGTAAAATGATGGTATTGTACCTACTTAAGTTTACACGATTTAATGATCTCGTATCTAGTTTAGTTAGTCTCATGTCATAACGTTGATCGAATAAATGCCATATTTCACCAGCATCATAGCTTCTAATACCATCACCAACTATAATCGCAACTTTGGGCTGAGTTAATGCTCTAAATTGATTGCTTCCTAAATCGATGCCTTCAGTTAATCCTGTACTCACTGCATCTATATGGATGTGGCTGTCTTTAGCAACACGCTGTAAAAAAGCGTAGAGATCATCTATAGATTTATTTTGGTTTTGAACAGGAATTAAAATTGTTCCATAGTCATATGTTTTTCCATTCATTGAAAATTGTTTCATGCCTACTTTAGCACGTAGTCCACTTTCCAAAATTTTGTTGAGAGCTTTAGGCGCATAATATTCATGCCATTCCATGAGATATGCATAATTACTTTTCCCAGATACAGAGCCTTCATTTTGGTTAAGAATGTCAATTCTTGCACCTGCGTTTGAGGTAGAAATATCTTCAGAATAATCTAATCCAAAAGCCAGAGGAAATGTCCATGCAGAGACATCATAAAATAAACTATCCTGAAATTTAGTGCGCGTTTCAAACATGGCATTAATTAAACGCGTGTTTTTTTGATTTTTAGGAACTATATAGGCGTATCCCTTCTTAAAGTGTTTTCCGTTACTGTCAAAGTCTGCTTTGAGGTCATGAAATTCGATGTGGTGTCTCTTCAATATTTCAGCTAAATGATAGGTTTTAGCCCCATCTTTCTCATCACCAAATACAATGCCTTTACCATTCTCCTTAGATGCTTCATTTCTGGCATTTTTGTAAAAATCGTGCTGATATTGAAGGATTTCACGTCTCATGTTCTTTCCAGCTTCGAGTGTTGATAAAGCTGCAGTGAATTGATTTTTAATGGTAAATGGGAAGGTTAAAATCCCATTGTCACTTTCCTGAATATGACCACGAGAGCTGGCTTGTTCGAATAAAATTCCGATACTTCCGTTAATATCAGGAAATGTTGATCCTTTTCCGTAGTAAAAATCATCAAAACTTTCTTCTGTATAATACAGAGACCCTATCTTATCAAAAGCCTTTGCATGAAAATTACCAATACTTTTCGTTAATTCTTGATTTAATTTTGGAGTTAAAGGGTGCGTTCGAGATGGTATTCCTGGCTGAAAAAAGAAACTAGCATTTGTACCCATCTCATGATGATCAGTCAATATATTTGGTAACCATTTATGGAAGCTTGCAATACGTGCTTGAGATTCTGGCAGTTGAACAGGGAGCCAATCTCGGTTCATATCAAACCAATAATGATTTGTTCTTCCACCTGGCCAAACTTCTCTATATTCTCTGTCGTTAGGATCTGGATTCAGATTTTTACTTTTATTAGTGTTTGCCCAATAGGCGAAACGCTGTAAGCCGTCTGGGTTCAATGATGGATCAAATAAAATAACAGTATTGTCTAGTAAGTCTTTGACATCTTTGCTTTCGGCTGCCGCCAAATAATAAGCAACCAGCATAGAAGCATTTGAACCACTAGCTTCATTACCATGAATTGAAAAACCTTGATACACAACAATAGGCATGTTACTTGTGTCTACAGAATTACTTTCGGTAGCAGTTATATGCTCACGTCTTATGACGTCTAAATTATTTTGATTTGATGGCGATGTAATCGTGAGAAGGAGCAGAGGTCGTCCTTCAAAAGTAGTGCCTCGATTTTCAATACTAACTCTATCTGAGGCTGCTGCTAACTTTTGCATATACTGAACTAACTTGTCATGAGTAATATGCCATTCTCCAACCTGATGACCAATCACAGATTCTGGGGTTGGAATCGCTTGGTTATAGCTTGTGTTTTGTGGAAGGTAATATGATAAATCGGGTTTCGATTGTGCATTAAGTTGAAAACAGCTTAATACAATTAGCAGAATAGTTAGTCTCATATTTAGGTATTGATTAGATAGACCATAAAAATAAAAAAACCACTACTGATAAAGTAGTGGTTTAGTATAATTTAACAAAAGAGGCTCTTATATGTCCTCAAAATTGATGTCTGTAAACTTTTCGGCAGAATCCGAATCTGTTGAAGACTCATTACTTTCTATTGCATCATTGTTAGATGACGAATAGTCTTCTTTTTTAAAATCTTTTTGATGGCGTTCACTAATCACTTCGTCTCCCTTCTCAGCGATTATGTAATCGGTCATTTCTCTCAAAATCTCATTAAACTCAGAAAAGTCTTCTTTGTACAGATAGATTTTGTGTTTTTTGTAGTGAAACGACCCGTCATCGTTAGTAAATTTTTTACTTTCTGTGATGGTAAGGTAATAATCTCCAGCTTTAGTTGCTCTAACATCAAAAAAGTAGGTTCTTCTTCCTGCTCGTAATACTTTTGAAAAAATTTCCTCTTTTTCCATCATTCCGTGATCACTCATAGCTAATTTTTTATTTTTTTGTTTGATTGTGCATCAAAAATCTAAAAAAAAAGATTAGTAAACAACAAAAATTATAATTCTTTTGTGCTGAGTTGTTTTAAGTAGAGCTCTTTGTAGTAACCATCTGTGTTTACTAACGATTCATGAGTTCCGTTTTGAATAATTTTACCATCTTCAAGAACGATAATCTTATCTGCATCTTTAGCAGAAGACACGCGATGACTCACAATTATGGTTGTTTTACCTTCAGATATTTTACGAAGACTATTAAGAATTTTTTCTTCAGTTTCTGTATCAACCGCCGACAAACAATCATCAAATAACATAATTTCAGGAGCCTTAATAATTGCTCTTGCAATTGAGATACGCTGTTTTTGCCCACCAGATAATGTAATACCACGCTCACCTAGCTTGGTTTGATAGCCTTCGGTGAAATTTAAAATATTTTTATGAACATCAGCATGTTTGGCCGCAGCAATCATTTCTTCTTTGCTAGCGTTTTCTTTTCCAAATTTGATGTTGTTTTCAATGGTGTCTGAAAATAAAAAAGCATCCTGAGGGACGTATCCTATATGATCTCTTAAACTATTTAGGTGTATTTGATCTATGGTTATACCGTCAATAGAGATTGATCCTTCTTGGACATCATATAACCTTCCAATCAAATCAAGAATAGTTGATTTTCCCGAACCGGTTTTTCCTAATATGGCGAGGGTTTCACCTTTTTTGATTGTAAAACTCACCTTATCGAGTGCCCTAATATTTGTGTCTGGAAATGTATACGTCACATTATTAAATACAATATCTCCTTTAATATGAGAGGCCATTGTGTTTTTATTTTTTATTTCAGGCTCTTGCTTTAAAAATTCATTAATACGCTTTTGAGAGGCTTCTGCTTGTTGCACCAAATTGGTTACCCAACCAACAGTTGCCACAGGCCAGGTAAGCATATTTACATAGATAAGAAATTCTGCTATAGTACCTATGTCTTTAATTTCTCCATTTATATATTGCATACCACCAACATAAGCCACCAAAATGTTACTCACACCAATAAGTAAAATCATAGATGGAAAGAATAAAGATTGAACTTTAGTTAAATCAATTTGCTTTCGTTTACTCTCTTCGGAAAGTGTATTAAATTCGTCGTAATTACTTTTTTCGAGACCGTAAGACTTAATTACAGAAATACCACTAAATGATTCTTGTGTATATGTAGATAAATGTGATAAATATTCTTGAACAATACGACTGCGCTTATTGATAACTTTACTGAGTTTATATATAATAAACGACAAAATTGGTAATGGTAAAATGGTATATAGCGTGAGTTTTGGAGCTACACTAAGCATATAAATAAGGGCAACTATAAACAATGTAACTGTATTTATAGTATACATAATCGCTGGTCCACAATACATACGTACCTTACCAACATCTTCACTAATTCTATTCATTAAATCTCCAGTTCTGTTGGCTTTATAAAAATTTAATGACAAGTTTTGATACTGTTGATATACTTCGTTTTTTAAATCGTATTCAATATATCTCGAGACATTAATAATTGTTTGGCGCATTAAAAACGTAAACAAACCAGTTATAACAGCTGCACCAATGATATATAAAATAATAGGGGTTAGTTCTGCTTTGAAAGCCTCTTGGCTAATTTCTCCTTTAGAAGTTTTGGAAATAATAGTAATGGCTTTACCCAAAAGTTGAGGGATAAAGAGCGCAAATATTTTTGCACCAATAGTAATTAATATACCTAATAGGAGTCTACTACGATACTTATAGAAGTACTTATTAATATGTTTGAGTTCTTTCATCTCTTATTTTGACCCTTGATTTTTAGGAATTTGACATTTTAACGTCTTAATTTTTGCTAATACTCCAATATTGAGTTATTTTTGCACGCTATTTTACGTATAATTTAAAATAGATTTAATCTACAATTCAAATGACATCAGACGTTATAAGTTCAAAGGAACTTTCTAAAATAGATCCAGTTTTTGGACAATTATCTTTCGATAATCACGAGCAAATTGTTTTTTGCAACGACAAAGATACTGGATTAAAAGCAATAATTGGTATACATAATACAGTTTTGGGACCTGCACTTGGAGGAACAAGAATGTGGGCTTATAATAACGAGTGGGAGGCCCTAAATGATGTATTGCGATTGTCTAGAGGGATGACATTTAAATCGGCAATAACCGGACTCAATCTAGGTGGAGGAAAAGCGGTTATTATTGGTGATGCCAAGACCCAAAAAACACCAGAATTAATGAAGAAATTTGGTGAGTTTGTACATTCATTAAGTGGCCGATATATCACAGCAGAGGATGTAGGGATGACTACAGCCGATATGGATACAGTAAGAGAAGTAACGCCTTATGTTACTGGGATTTCAGAAAGTAAAGGAGGAGCAGGAAACCCGTCCCCAATTACAGCCTATGGAGTTTTTATGGGAATGAAAGCTGCGGCCAAATTTAAATATGGAAGTGAAATTCTAGAAGATAAGTCTGTATTTGTTCAAGGTATAGGACACGTAGGAGAGTCTCTGGTAGAACATTTAACAAATGAAGGCGCTAAAGTAACAATAGCAGATATTAATGAAGAACGTTTAGAAGAAGTACGTTCAAAATATGATGTTACCATTTACAGAGGAGATGATATTTATAGTGAAGCTATGGATATTTATGCACCTTGTGCATTGGGAGCAACAATTAATGATAGTACTATTAATAAATTACAAGCCGATATTATCGCTGGAGCAGCCAATAATCAATTAGCAGATGAGTCAAAACATGGAATATTACTCCAAGAAAGAGGAATTTTATATGCACCAGACTTTTTGATTAATGCAGGAGGAATCATTAATGTTTATGCCGAGTTAGAAAACTACGGAAAACAAGAAATTATACGTAAAACTGAAAATATCTATAATACGACTTTAGAAATTTTTGAAGGTGCTAGACAAAATAATGTGACAACAAATGTATCAGCATTAACTATAGCGAAAGAACGTATAGCTACAAGAAAAAAAGAACAAAGAAAATAGTTTAAATCCCTGTTTAAATATTTCTCTAAATTTAAAATAATAGTATTTTTGCAAAGCGAAAGATATATTTCTTTCGCTTTGTTAATTTTTAGCTCTTTGGAACCATGTTAAATAGACGACACATTCGTATTAAAGTTATGCAAACACTTTACGCTTCAAAAGGTAGCGAAAGTGATAACATCAAATCCAATGAAAAATTTCTTCTGAAAAGTCTAGATAGCATGTATGATCTGTTTTTAGCTCAGCTATCATTACTTATTGAAGTTCATAAAAAATCGAAAGATCGATTAGAGAAAACACAACAAAAGTTACTCGCTACTCACGAAGAGAAAAATCCTAATGCCAAATTTGTTAACAATGAAGTGTTGGCTATTTTAGGAGCCAATGAGATCTTAAATGAACGTATTGAAAATCAAAAGGAAAATCCATGGTATTTAGATTTTGAATATATAGATGTCATCTTTAAAACTATTTTAGATAGTGATTTATATAAAGATTATATGTCTACCAAAACGTCTACATTTAATGAGGACAAGAATTTCATTATAGACATGTTTACAGAAATAGTTGCTCCAAACGACAAGTTATATGACTATTTTGAAGATAAACGTATTACTTGGCTCGATGATCTCCCTGTGGTCAACACAGCGATTTTAAAGTTACTTAAGAAAGTAAAGAGGTCTTCAGAAGGAAAATTCTTTTCCCCTAAATTATTCAAGGATTTAGAAGATCGCGATTTTGGACTAGAATTGTTAAAGAAAACGACTTTAAACCAGTCTGGTTTTAATGATGAAATCGCTACAAAAACGAAAAATTGGGATGCTGAGCGTATCACTCAAATAGATACAGTATTAATGCAAATGGCCATTTGTGAATTTCAAAAGTTCCCGTCTATACCTGTAAAAGTAACTATTAATGAGTATTTGGAAATAGCTAAAGAATATTCAACACCAAAGAGTAGTAACTTTATTAATGGAATTTTAGATAAAATTATTAAAGAGTATACATTAGAAGGAAAACTTAACAAAGTTGGGCGAGGTCTACTCTAACTTTCTAGGTTTTATAGGCAATAGACTGTTAATGTTTTGTTTGAAAATGCACTAAAAATTTTAATTAGATGAAATAATTAGTACATTTGGCTTCTCGAATCAACAATAATTTAAAAATCATAGCAATGAAAAAAACAATTTTAGCGTTAAGCGCATTATGTTTAGTAGCGTTCACATCTTGTAAAGAAGATGCAACAGCAAAGATTAATTCTGATAATGTAGCTGCTGCTGCCGAAAGAGATGCAAGCTCTCAAGATTATCCAGTAATTTCTTTTGATGAAACTGAACATGACTTTGGTACAATAGTTAATGGTACTGCAGTTGAAACGAAATTTAAATACACTAACACAGGTAAAACACCTTTAGTTGTAAGTAATATCAAAAGTACTTGTGGATGTACTGTACCATCAGATTGGAACAGAGATCCTTTAGCACCAGGTGAATCTGCTGAATTTACTGTTAAGTTTAACGGAAAAGGAACAAACCAAGTGCAAAAATCAATTACATTAACTACAAACACTGAAAAGGGTTCTGAAATAGTTAAGATTAAGGCTTTTGTTCAACCAGATCCAAACGCAGCATCTAAAAAAGCTGGTTCTGCATCAATTAAACCTGTAGGGAAATAATTTATGGGATCAATTGGAGATTTTTTACCTTTTATTTTAATGTTTGCTGTGGTGTACTTTTTTATGATTGCACCGCAAATGAAACGAGCAAAACAAGAAAAAGCGTTTGCTGCAGGATTAAAAAGAGGTGATAAGGTTGTAACAAAAAGCGGTATGCATGGTAAAGTAGTTGACCTTAACGATAAGGACAATAGCTGTGTTATCGAAACATTGGCTGGTAAAATTAAGTTTGAACGTTCTGCAATTTCAATGGAAATTAGTAGAAAACTAAACGCTCCAGCAACCACAAAATAGAATATACTATTACAACAATAAAAAAACTCCGAAAGTTACTTTCGGAGTTTTTTTATTTATTCTTAGCAGTTTTTATACTTGTCATTGAGCCCAACACCTTGAATAATCATTGGTGTTATTTTTTCTAATCGCGATTGTTTAGTCGCCTCTCTTTTAGCTTCGGCTATGTATTCGCAATATTCTCGCTGTTTTCCTGGCGTTAAGGTTTTAAAACTGGAGTCCAATTGAGAATTTCCTTTAAATGCCACCTCTAATTCCGTAGGAATAATCACGTCTTTAGCTTTGCGTACTGGCTTTATTTCTTTTCCTAAACGTTGGTTTTCAATAGACTCTTTTACATAGTTTAAAACGGCAGCTTTATTAATGTCTGTTTTAGAATCAAATCGCATTTGTCGCAACGCTTTGGTTTTATTCTCTTGAGCATTGATAAGGAGGTTATGCTCGTCTTTTAAAAAGACCCCTTGGTGAAACCATAAGCAGAAATGATTTTTAAAGGCACCAATACCCAAAACGTTTTTTCCACTAAGACAATAAGTGGGCATGCTCCATTTAACCGTTTCTTCAAGCTCTGTATCATTAATGATGTTACGAAGTATCGTAAGTTCTTCTGCAAAGTGCGGATTCTCTTCTATATACTCTTCTACCGAATGAATTTTTTTCATAGTGCTTAGCTTTTATATAATCTTTCTTCTCGAATGTCTCCAATATGATAGTAGGCAATGACCTTATCTATAAGGTTATTCTTAAAATAATACCATTCGCTAACGTCCAAACAAAAATCAGGTCCTTGTCTTGCCGTATAATGTACGCAGGCACTTTCTAATTTATATAAAGTGTCTTGCAATTCAAAAGAATACCCCAAGAATTTAGTTTCATTTTCCTTTTCCTTTTCCTTTATTAAATCAATATATGCCTTTTTCCCTTTTACTATTCCAAAAGGGCTAGTATGCTCAAAACTATATGTAATTGGTAGGTTCATAAAATCACCAGAATTCCATTTTTCAAACCAGATGTTTACTAATTGTTCCGAATTCATACCAAAATAAAATTATTATTTATCTCGCCTTTTCGGCAGTTAACTCTGCAATTTTGCATATGACTTCGGTTGCCTTAATCATACTTTCTACTGGAACGTATTCATAACGCCCATGGAAATTATGACCGCCTGCAAAAATATTAGGGCAAGGTAATCCCATATAACTCAATTGAGAACCATCTGTTCCGCCTCTAATGGGTTTAATTAATGGTTCAATATGTAGTTGTTTCATAGCTTCTTCAGCAATATCAACAATATGCATTACTGGTTCTACCTTTTCTTTCATATTAAAGTATTGATCTTTAATATCTATAGTAACAACCTCACGCTCGTATTGCGTGTTAATATCGTAAGTTAGTTTTTCCATAACTTCTTTTCTTGCTTCAAAATGCGCTTTGTCATGGTCTCTAATAATGTACTGTAAAACGGTTTCTTCAACCTTACCTTCAATACTATATAAATGAAAAAAACCTTGATAACCTTCCGTGTGTTCTGGTGTTTCCATTCTTGGCAGAGCGTTAATAAATTCTGTAGCTATATACATAGAATTTACCATTTTTCCTTTGGCGTATCCAGGATGTACAATTTTACCTTTAACAGTTACTTTTGCTCCAGCAGCATTGAAGTTTTCATATTCCAATTCTCCAATTTCACTACCATCCATCGTATAAGCCCAATCTGCCCCAAACTTTTCAACATCAAATTTATGAGCCCCACGACCTATTTCCTCGTCTGGCGTAAACCCAACCTTTATGTCACCATGTTTAATTTCTGGATGTTGAATTAAATATTCCATCGCCGAGACAATTTCTGTAATTCCAGCTTTATCATCAGCGCCTAAAAGTGTTGTACCATCAGTCACAATTAAAGTCTGACCAACATAGAGTAATAAATCTTCAAAATAACTTGGAGAGAGTACAATATTAGCTTCTTCATTAAGGAGAATATCTTTGCCATCATAGTTTTCTATAACCCTTGGTTTAACATTGGCACCAGTAAAATCTGGAGATGTATCAAAATGAGAAATAAAACCTATGGTTGGTACTTCGTGTTCAACGTTACTTGGCAAAGTTGCCATAATATAAGCATTGTCGTCTATATTCACATCTGTCATTCCTATAGAAATGAGTTCTTTAACCAATGCATTAGCTAAATCCCATTGTTTGGCAGTACTTGGTGTGGTGTCACTTTTTGGATCAGATTCGGTATCTACAGTAACGTAACTAATAAAACGTTTCGTAATATCTTCTTTGGTAATCATATAGTTTAAAATAAGTTTAAATGTTGATTAAAATACTGATGCATAATTAATCAAGCGAAAGTTAGCGATTATATTCAAAATCTGTAGTATTTTTGCACCAGAAAAGATTTCCTATGTATAAGCTTTTGCTAAGACCACTATTATTTTCTTTTGATCCAGAAAAAGTACACCATTTTACCTTTTCATTAATTCGAAATTTTTCCAAAATCCCTGGCATGACGTCGATTTTTAGAAGTTTGTATGTCGTTAGTGATAAACGTTTAGAACGCGAATTATTTGACTTGAAATTTAAAAACCCTGTAGGACTTGCTGCCGGATTTGATAAAAATGCCGTGTTGTACAACGAGCTCGCCAATTTTGGTTTTGGTTTTATTGAAATAGGAACAGTAACGCCTAAAGGTCAAGTAGGCAACCCTAAAAAACGACTCTTTCGGTTAAAGGATGATCAAGGAATCATCAATAGAATGGGCTTTAACAATGAAGGATTAGAGGCCGCTGTCTCTCAATTAAAGAAGAATAAAGGTAAGCTCATTATTGGTGGAAATATTGGCAAAAACACAAATACAAAACCTGAAGATTATACAGAGGATTACTTAGAGTGTTTTAATGGGTTACATCCTTATGTAGATTATTTTGTTCTTAATGTAAGTTGTCCAAATGTTGGAAGTCATGCCAAATTAAATGACAAGGATTACTTACTAGAACTTATTTCCGAAGTGCAAAAAGCAAATGTCAAATTTGACAAACAAAAACCCATCTTACTAAAAATTGCTCCAGATTTAAATAATAATCAACTAGACGAAATCATAGCACTTGTAAATGAAACCAAATTAGATGGAGTTATTACGAGCAATACGTCTATAGACAGATCGGGTTTAAAAGCGTCTAATGAACGACTTACTGAAATTGGAAACGGAGGATTAAGCGGGCAGCCTATTAAAGCAAAATCTACGCAAGTTATAAAGTATTTGTCTGAAAAAAGCCAAAAAGCATTTCCTATAATTGGAGTAGGAGGTATTCATTCTGCACAAGATGCACTCGATAAAATTGAGGCAGGAGCAGATTTGGTACAAATCTATACAGGCTTTATATACGAAGGCCCTAGGTTGATAAAGAAGATAAATAAAGCACTCATAAAAAAAGCGAATTGAAACCAATCAATTCGCTTTTTTTATAGTTGAGTTATCCCTTAGTTTTTAATAAAAGGAATCGTATTAGAACTTGTGCCTTTAGTTATTTTTAAGTAATATACACCTTCACTAAAACGTTCAGTTGGAATTCTTAAATCATCCATTTGAGCAATTGCTTTAGTGGTCACTACTTGCCCTAACACATTGTAAATTGTGTAAGCATCGGGTAAATTATTAGTGTTTGCTAATTCTATATTTAAGACATTAGTTGTAGGATTTGGATATACCGACACTTTGTTGTTATCAAAGTAATCGTCTACACTTAAAGCATTGTTTGCCATATAGGTAAGTTCTCCAGAGCCATAAGCACCTCCAGTAATAATTGTACTACCTTCTAAAGTTGTTAATGTATATGATCCTGCACCAGAGGCACAACAAATACCATCACCATAACTATCAATGATTTCAAATGTATAACATTCATTTGTGGCCACAACGAAGTTTTCAGTGAATGTTTGGAAATCATCTATGCCTTCAGTATATGTTGGACTGGAGTATAACGCGATTCCATTACTATCTTTTAAATTCCATGAAGTTTCGGCTGGCCAATCATCTGTGACTAGCGTTAAGACGATTTCTGTGGTAGATATGTCTTCGCCTCCAACTTCTATATATTCTTGATAGACTTTTGTTAAAGAACTTGATCCATTTGAAATTGTAAGTGTTACATCATATGCGCCAGCATTGGTATACATGTGTGATGGATTTTGAGTTGTATAATCTACGATGTCATCACCATCAACATCCCATTCCCATGAGGTTGCACCAATACTATTGTCTGTAAAATCTACATCTAAAGTACTGCTACAATCTCTTGTAAAGGTTGAGGCAATATCAACATTAAAACTAGGACAAGCCATAGCCGCTCGCGAGGCTTGATAAATTCCATATATACGGGCATATTGCTGCGGAGAGAACTCGTCACGACACTCTTTACGAGAGTAAGACATTATGTTTCTTGGGGCAGGAACAAAAGAATCTCCATTGGCATCTGTTGCACCTCCAACATAGTTACATGAAGAGGTGACGTTTCCATAACCCAATTGAGGATCTGCTGGTGTATCACAAATAAAGTCGCCATCGGTATCGCAATTCGAACCATCTACGAGTTCTGTAGTTTGTGCACCATTCGTTGGTCCATGTGTATGAGATAAGGCAAAGAAATGACCCATTTCATGAGGTAAAGTACTACCATTAGTGGCACAATTGTTATTCATTAAAATCGTCTCTGGACCACCAGGGAAATAGGCATAACCACATAATCCTCCTCCAGATTGACTGCTTACAACGGTATTAGCAAAATAAATATTAATAACATTGCTAACATTATTTGCACCTGTAAGTGCGGCTTCCTGATTTGTTTCGTAGTCGAAATAATTCGAATCGTCTATATAGTTAATACCATCACATAAAAAGAATTCTAATAAGGCATTGGCGTAAAACGCATTCATGTTGGCTATTGCAGCATTTAACTGAGCTGCTGTAAGTCCGCCAGTACCATCGGTATTTCTAATAATATGTGCTTTGATTGGCACAGAACTTATAGCTGTGGACGAACGCCCTTGAGCTACTTTTTGGAAATATTCAGCTTCGTACTGTCTTACTTCTGGTAATAGCTTTTTAAAATAAGATTCTGATTCTGCGGTAAATACCGTTCCACATTGTTCATCGTGTTGCGCCATTGCGTTAAAAATACAACAGAACAAAGTTAAAAGTAAAAGTGACTTTTTAATTGGGACTCCCTTTTTCATAACAAAATTAGTAGGTTAAATATGCGGTAAACATATCAAAAAATCGACAAAACACCAAAATTAACCGATGAAATGCAGTTTGTCTTTTAGTTGATCACTACTTTCTTTGTAGATTCTGAACCATCTTCAAGAACCAATCGTACCAAATAAATTCCATTGTTTAATTCACTTAGATCCATACGAACCTGATCGTCAGAATTTTTATTTTCTATGTGAGATACGCTCTTACCTAATATATCATAGACGGTAGCTTCTTTCAAGGCATTGCTACGTTTTGTGTTGATATTAAAGATACCATCACTAGACGGATTAGGAAATAAAACCACTTGATTGATATCTGCCTCATCAACACTTAGAACCTGATTTAAAGTGATAGTCATCGTTCCGATAGGTTTATCATTAAACGGGCTCACATTTATTAATGAAGATACAGGTACAAAACTTGGTGTTGTTGGTTGGTCACCAGCTGTATAGGTAGCTCCACTATCAGTACCAGCATCATATGGGAATAAATCCAAAATGATTTCGTTTCTCCAAGTATTGCCATCTCTAAGATTGATGCTATTTATAGCAATCATCCAATCTGGGCTTGGAGCAATCATAGATACTAAACTCAAAAGTGGATAATCTGAACTTACAACAACGTTGCTTAATGTAGCAGAACTTATAGCAGCAAAAGGAGAAAATCCTTGTTGTAGCCATTGATTTGCATTTGGTTCATTATTAACTTCTGTCATTAAAGCGGTATTAGCCCCAAATTCGGCAACATTTTTAATACCAACAGAAGCTAGAGTTCCCATTTCAACCATAGTATAGTTGCTGTTGTGAGTTGCGCCAACTAAATTAGACCAGTGCGCATTTCCTGGAATGGCTGTTGTACTATTCCCTTTAACAGGATCTGCGGTTTCAGTTGCCCAATTACTGCTAAACGTAATATTATAGCTCGCTGTTGACTGTGCAAAAACAGCCGAAGTGACGAGCAATAAAGATAGTGTGCATAAAGATTTTAAAGCTAAAGTAATTTTTTTCATAGTGATGTAGTTTTTTATTTATATCGTTAAGTCGGAAATATATGCCCATTACTTACACTAAATTTTAATTATTTTTATAAAAATTTTCTTAAGCTGAACTACGACCTTCTTATATCATTTATGTTAGCCACTTCTGCGCTGGCAATATCACCTGGACCAGATAATATTTATGTACTCATGCAAAGTATCGTAAATGGCAAAAAATATGGATTGGCAACGGTTGCTGGATTAATCTCAGGATGCTTGGTACATACAACTTTGGTGGCTTTTGGAGTGTCGGCAATTATCAAAGAAAACGATTATTTGTTTTTCATAATCAAATTATTAGGAGCTCTCTATTTAATCTACTTTGCCTATAAGGTATTTATGTCTAGCGATGAACTGAGTTTGAGCTCCGATAATATTCCGAAGAAAAGTATGACGCAGTTATTTAAGCAAGGGTTCATAATGAATGTACTCAATCCTAAGGTATCTATTTTCTTTTTGGCCTTCTTTCCTGGATTTTTATTTAGTGAAACGATGAGTACAGTAGTACAATTTTACGTTTTGGGCTTACTTTTTATGTTTGTTTCTGCAATAATTTTTTCTGGAATAGCGCTTTTGGCAGGTTCAATTTCAGAATATATCAAAAAGCATCAACGGGTTGGCTTCTATCTTAAATGGTTGCAAATTGTTGTGTTTGTTGGTATTGCTATCATCATTTTTACTTCGGAAAAATAACAAGTTCAAAACCATCTTAATTAGTATCTTTGGGCTAAATGAACAAAGCAGTAAAAATAATTGAATGCCCTCGTGATGCCATGCAGGGTATTAAGGATTTTATTCCAACGGAAAAGAAAATACAATACATTCAATCTCTTTTACGTGTAGGTTTTGACACAATCGATTTTGGAAGTTTTGTTTCACCTAAGGCCATTCCTCAAATGGTTGATACGGCAGAAGTTTTGTCACAATTAGACTTAAGCCAAACCAAGAGTAAACTGCTCGCCATTATTGCAAATACTAGAGGAGCAAATGACGCATGTAAACATTCAGAAATTGATTATTTGGGTTATCCGTTTTCAATATCAGAAAACTTTCAAATGCGTAATACACATAAAACAATTGCGCAATCTGTGGTGACACTTTCAGAAATTTTAGATTTGGCGAATGCTCACAATAAAGAAGTTGTTGTTTATATTTCTATGGGATTTGGTAATCCTTATGGTGACCCATGGAATGTTGATATCGTAGGAGAATGGACTGAGCGTTTAAGTAATATGGGTGTTAAGATTTTGTCACTTAGTGATACAATTGGTAGTTCTAATCCAGAAAGTATTGACTATCTGTTTTCAAATTTAATTCCGAAATATCCAGACATTGAGTTTGGAGCACATTTACATACAACACCAACGACCTGGTTTGAAAAGGTTGATGCGGCTTACAAAGCAGGATGTAGACGATTTGATGGCGCTATTCAAGGCTTTGGAGGTTGTCCTATGGCAAAAGATGAGCTTACAGGTAATATGCCAACCGAAAAAGTATTGTCTTATTTTACTTCAAAAAAGAACAATGACTTAAATGCAATGAGTTTTGAAAGTGCTTATAACGAAGCGACGAAAATTTTTACGGCTTATCATTAAAACATATACCCTCGCAGTTATGCAAGGGCTTAAATTATAAGGGCTTTATCCAAAGTAAATGTTTCCATTTATCTTTTTCTTTGAGTACCAAAACAACGTTTGTTAAAAATAAAAACCCTGTTTGTAACAACTCTCCGATGTCATCTGACTCTAAAAACAGATGAAACAAGAAAATATGTAATGTAATTGGTAATAAAAATAAAGCACCTATAAAACCAGTTCCTTGCGCAATTAATAAGAATCCGAAGAGAAGTTCGCATATACCTAATACTTGCCAAAAATAACCGGTTTGCTTGGCTCCATTTATATAAAGTACTTTTTGTAATGTACTATGATGCCCTGCTGCTGTAAACTTTTGGGCTTTTTGAACAACTTCAACAGGTTGTGGATTGGGGGTTTCAAATTTTTTAAAACCACCATAGATCATAAAACCACCTAAAACTAAGCGTAAGATGATATATAAAATACGAATTGATTTGGCCATAATTAGAACGTTATTGTATTTAGATTTGGTTGATATACATAGTTAAACGTAAAATATCTACCTTCATCAGTCATTGCATTTGGATTAGCGGGAGCATCTTTGTAATAGCTTAATATTTCTACTTTGGCATATTTTCCATCTCGCGTTCTAAAGACTAATATTTTTCCAGCAATTGGTGTAATTAAAAATGCTTGAGGATTATAAAAATACCAACCATTTTCGCTACCTGTAGCTATAGCGTAACCAGATTCAGAATCTTGAATGAACAAGTTCGTGTCTACTTCAGTGATAGAAGGGAAAGTCCCATCTACAATATAGGCTGCGGCATTACCTGTTCTGGTTGGCTCATCAGTTGTACCTAAAGATGAACCTCCATTTACAATGATTGTAGTTCCTCTAAATGCTATATCCCAATTTGTATTACTATTTGTTGTTTGCCCTGTTGAGAAATCAAATTTGGTAAATTCTCCAGTTATAGGTTGTCCTTGTCCACCAGATTGAGGCGCATGTAAATTAGTGATTGTTTGAGCTTCTATTTCTAATAGAGGCATTCCGTTTTCGTCATCGCTATTACATGATGACATGCCTATACATAAGGCAAGTAAGATTAAAAATCTAATAGATGTGTTTTTCATAGTAATGATGTTCATTTGGTGGTTTTGGTTTGAATAGTTCATGGTTTTCATGTTGTTTATGTATTAAAATTGAATATTAAGTTTTCCGTATATAATTCGACCAGCAATATTGCTGATGTTTTGAGTGTCTGTGAAGTTTAGTAGATTGTCTATGCCAAGACCTAGTTTAAAGTTTTTATAGAACGTCTTGTTAAAGGCTAGGTCTACAATGGTATACCCAGAGACAAAGTCGTCGTAATCGTCTAAATACCCATTTCCATTAGTATCAAACAAACCATACTTACTTCTGTAAGTTGTTCTGATATTAGATTCTAAATTCCATTTCGGAATGGTATAAAATAGCTTGATATTGGCCATATGCCTAGAGCGATTATATAAACCGAAATAGTCACTTTTGTTTAATTGAAAGGCTGGGGAAGTGGGTGAATCTCTAGCGAATACCTCGCCATTTTTAAAGGCCTTTTCAGCTTCAATATCTTTAGCGTAAAGCAATTGGTAACCTGCCGATACTTTTAGTAAATTACTAGGTTTCCAATGTGTGTTAAACTCTAGTCCCTGGGTGTAAACCTCGTTAATATTATAATAGCTAAAGACATTTTGACCGTTGGTTTTATTAGCAATAATTCGTGTGTCTATTAAGTTATCAATGTTATTCCTAAACATATTTATATTGCTTGTAATTGAGGCCGAAATTTTATAGTCCACTCCAATATTTATAGACGTGGAATTTTCTGGGTTGATTTGATTATTAAATTCGGAAATAGGAACAATGATATTCGCAATTTGGCCTTGAGCTTCTAATGCAGTTATGGTAGCTGGAACAGCATTATAACCAAGTACGGTATATCCTACTGTGGCATTGGTAAAGTCAAAATATAATTGCCTAAAATCGGGTGCTTTAAAACCATACCCAATAGAACCTTTAAAGGCAAGTTTCTCGTTAAACACATACCTTATTGCTCCTTTCGGACTAAATTGTGATTTGTACTTGTTGTGATTGTCAAATCGAGCGCCAAGAAGGAGGTTTAATTGTTTTGTTAAGTTGGTATCATACTGAAGATAAGCATAAGGAGAATTAAAAATAGGTGCTTCTGTAAAATCAGTACGGTTTAAGCTTTCATGTGTTATGCCTATACCTGCAATAAAGCCATTATTTTCATTTATATTGTATGCTATTCTATATTCAGGTCTAAGCATTAATTGATTGAAGAAACTATTGCTAAATCTAGAGCCATCATTTTCATTGAGATATTCATTGGCTTTATAACGAGATGCATAGAACTCCAAGTAGCCGTTCCATTTTTCACTGTAAGTTTGATTTAACTGAAGATGCGTATTCCATTCTTTAATAGTACTTTTTCCTCTCAAAGTTTCTGTTGCAATAACATCTTGATTTTGGGTGTAATACCTGCCAGAAACGAACATGTTAATTGCATCAGAAAAGTCATAAGTTAATTTCGTATTGAATGTATAGTTATGAAAAGGATCGACAGTATTGAGATTATCATTTTCAATGAGATCATAACCACCACTGCTGTATCTATTGATGAAAGCTGAAATACCGAGTTTGTTCTTTTTATAATTTATAGACGTACTTAAGTCGTTTGTATTGAAGCTACCGAAACGGTTATTTATAGAACCATTAAAACCAGTACGTGGCTTTTCGGTAATGATATTGATGACACCTCCAAGTGCTTCGTTGCCATACAAACTAGATGATGCCCCTTTTACGATCTCAATTTGTTTGATGTTACCAACTGAGATCCTGCTTAAATCTAAGGTTCCTGCAGATCGACCAATTAGTGGGACACCATCTATTAGTATTAAAGTGTATTGCGCGTCTAAACCTTGTAACTGTATGCCTTCACCACCTCCAAAATCAGGAACAGTTATTAGACCTGTTTGCTCATTTAAAATGTCATTTAAACGTATAGAATTAGATCGCTCTATGTCCTTTTTGCTTACAACTTGAGCGGGTAGAGGGAGTGATGATAATTGCCTAAGAGTTCTAGTAGCAGAAATGAAGACTTCATTTAGTGTTTCTACTTTCAGTGAATCTTGTGATGTGTCTTTTGTTTCCTGAGAAAACATTTGAGTTATAAAAAAAAGTGAAAAATAAATGCTGAAATATTTTTTATTTAGAATCATTCTTAATTAAATTTGTCGCAAATATATAAGTTATTTTAATTCAATCTAAATAAGAATAAGAATATTTCAATTTTTTTTTAATCACAAAAACAAACACTTTAAAAATGAAACAATTAGCCATTTTTACACTATTAAGTATTGCATTTTCGTTACAAGCAAATGCTCAAAGCAAGAAGAAGAAAGACAAGCAAGCCATTAAAGAAATGTGCGGCTGTTATGAAATAAAATTTAAGTACGCCGAGACATTTTCTCCAGATATAGCCTATGAAAAGGCTTATGATTATAGGGCTTCTGCCTTAGAATGGGCGGAGTTAGTAGAAGATAAAAATGACAAAGTTAGCATTCAGCATTTACTCATTGTTAATGATACAATGGTCGTTAAACATTGGCGCCAAGATTGGGAGTTCGAGAATAAAAGAGTTTTCAACTATGAATCTAAAAATACCTGGAGTATGACAGATCTTTCTAAGGATCAAGTTAAGGGACAATGGACACAAAAGGTGTATCAAGTAGATGATAGCCCTCGATACTCTGGCTCCGCGACTTGGATTCATGCAGATGGAAAACATTACTGGGAAAATAAAATAGATGCTCCGCTTCCAAGACGCGAATATTCAAAACGAGATGATTATAATATCATGGTTAGAGGGAATAATGTACAGCTTACAAATTATGGCTGGTTGCATGAACAAGATAACGATAAGGTTATTCGAGAAATAGGAAAAGAGGATGAACTATTAGTACAAGAGAAAGGTTATAATATCTATAAAAAAGTAGCAGATGATGAATGTAAAATAGCCAGAGATTGGTGGAAAGAAAATACAAGACTTTGGAAGAAAGTGAGACAAGAATGGGACACTATTTTTGCTGAAAATAGCAAAGTTGAACTAAAAAATAAAGTTGATGATAAACGATTATATCAATATTTATTTGCTTTAGATAACGATGCCACCAATGACGAGATTAGAACAATCCTTAATAAATTTTTGAACTAGCCAACAGGCTTTAAACAGTATATCATATAACCAATGGAAGATATAAATACTATTTATTATAACAATTTCGGAATTGCCTTTCAATGGAAGCGATGTGCTGCCAAGGATGTTAATAAAATTCAACTCGTTTTTAGAAATACGGGCTTATACTTTAGGTATGAAGAACTCATTTCTTTTTCGCATTGTATTAATAGTGCGTTTAAAGAATTTTCGCAATACTCTGGTTGCGAGGCTAATGGCTTATGTAGGCCAATTGTTCTGCAAACACCGTGTCCCGAAGTGAGTTTCGCAATAAATAAAACAGAGTTGAGAGGGATTCACGATTTGTTAAAAGGAACACTTTTTCATTTAGATTTTGACAATATTTTAAATGAAATTTTATCAAAATAAAATTTATTTAAATTTAATCTAAATAAACTTTGTGTAAGTAAAAATCTGTTCTATTTTTGCATCCAGAAATCAATAACTATTTATATCAAGTCTAAATAAAAACAAATGAATAAACTATTTACCCTTTTTGCAATTTTAATCAGTGCAACTGCAATAGCTCAGGTGACACCTACGTCGCAAGATAGTATTACTTTTAACCCTCAACAACAATTAAATGCGGCACAACGTATTTTATCTGGTAACTACGGAAAAGCGGTTACAGTAGGGGCTTATGGTGAAATAACATACAATCAACCAGAAGGCGATAATGGAGAATTAGATGTACAACGCCTTGTATTATTATTTGGATATAGATTCAACGATAAAACACAGTTTGTTACAGAAGTAGAATTTGAGCATGTTGAAGAAGTTTTTATAGAGCAGGCCTTTGTAAATTATGCTGTTGGTGATAATGTTAGTTTACGAGGAGGTTTAATGCTAGTACCAATGGGAATTGTTAATGAATATCATGAACCTACAACATATAACGGTGTTGAACGCCCTGCCGTAGACAATGCTATTGTTCCAACAACATGGAGAGAGATTGGTGTTGGTGTTACTGGACGTTTACCAGAGCAATCTTTAACTTATCAGGCATATATTTTTAATGGATTTAAATCTACAGTTAATAGTGATGGGGAAGTAACAGGCTTCTTAAAAGGAAGTAATGGTTTACGTGGAGGTCGTCAAAAAGCAATCAAATCTACAGTAGATAGTCCAACATTATCTACTAAAATTGAATACTATGGTTTACCTGGTTTACGTCTTGGTTTATCTGGATACTTTGGGAAAACACAAGCTGAAGATGACATAGAGGATATTGACGGAACCAACATCGGAATAAGCATGGTTGGTTTTGATGCACGTTATGCGTTTAAGAGATTTGCGGCAAGAGGACAATTTATCTACGCGTCTTTAAGTGATACTGAAGATTATAACAACTTAACAAATAAAGATTTAGGAAGTGCTTTGATGGGATATTATGCAGAAGTAGCCTATAACTTATTGCCTTTAACAAAGGCACAGCGTTTATTTGCTTTTGCTCGTTATGAAAACTATGATACGCATGCTGATACAGATGGTGATTTGGTAAGAAATGATGCTTACAATAGAACAGATATAACAACTGGTTTAAGCTATCATATTGCACCAGGAGTCGTATTAAAAGGAGATTACCAATTTAGAAGTAACGCTTTAGATAATAGTGATGTTGATAACAGACTTAACTTCGGAATTGGAGTATGGTTCTAAATAGAACATAATATTTGAGTGTCTAATAGCTAATGCCGAAAACTTTTTTCGCATTAGCTATTTGGCATTTTAGTTGCTTAAATAGAATATATAATTAATACTTTTGTAGAATGAAATTGAGACAGGTTTTTATAGTGCTATGTGCAACACTTTTTTTGTCTTTTGGATTATCTGAAAAAATTCAAAAAAAGGTGTTTAAACAAATAAAGTCAACCTATGATGTTGAGACGTTTGAGTTTACACCATTTCAAATTGATGAAGCGGTTGCAAAAGAATTGCCGTCGAAATTTGAAGACGACAATTTTTTTACAATTACATCAGACGCTAAAATAGTTGGCTATGCTTATGTAGCAAAAGCGCCAAGTAAAACGGCTCAATTTGATTATCTTATTTTATTAGATCCTGATTTAACAGTAAAAAAAGCTAAAGTTCTTATCTATAGAGAAGAATATGGCGGAGAGATTGGAAGTAAACGTTGGCTAAGACAATTTGTTGGTAAAACGCCAAAAGACGAATTAAAATATGAACAAGATATTGTAGCCATTTCTGGAGCCACTATTTCTGTTCGATCAATGACATCTGCAATTAACGATTTGTTACGCTCATTACATATTCTTCAATCTAAAAATATTCTTTAATGCAACTCAACGGAATACTTTCAACTTTTCCAAAAGAAATTAAATTACTTATTACTGCGTTTGTTGTGGTGTTAAGTATTGGTTTCTATACAGGATTGTTGTTTGTTGGAGAAACATCGTCTGCAAATCCCAATGGTATTGAAGAACAGTATTTGGGTAATGAAGATGATGATGATGCCACTGTGATGAAGTTCAAAAAGAATGAACAGCAAATGCTAACACTTGTACATGGCCATATTTTATCAATGTCCATTATTTTCTTTTTACTTGGTCTCATTTTGAGTACTGCAAAATTGTCAAAACGATTAAAAATGTTCTTAATTGTGGAACCTTTTATTTCTGTCGTGCTAACATTTGGAGGTCTTTATTTTTTATGGAAAGACATTATATGGATGAAATATATTGTTATGATTTCTGGAACCCTCATGACATTAACATTTAGCGTTTCAGTATTAATTATTCTTTATCAGTTGGCCAGATCTAAGTCCGTACTTCAAACTTAAATAGCTATCTTCGTAAAAAATAGCTTTCAAAATGAATACGACGATAGAAAACTTATTAAACAATCAAATTAAATACGAAGCGCAGGCTTCAATGCAATATTTAGCAATGGCATCTTGGGCAGATGCTAAAGGTTATAATGGTGTAGCAGATTTCTTTTACAGTCAATCTGAAGAAGAACGCGTACACATGACCAAACTTGTGAAATTTGTCAATGAAAGAAGTGGCAATGTCATTATTCCGGCACTGGATGTTCCTAAAGCATCTTATGATGGACTCAACGAACTTTTCGAGCAATTTTTAAAGAGTGAAATGTTTGTAACCGAGCAAATCAATCACGTTATTTACGAATGTCTACAGCATAAAGATTATAACGTTCATAATTTTATGCAATGGTATGTTACTGAACAGCTTGAAGAGGAGGCTATGGCAAGAACTTTGCTCGATAAACTTAATATTATTGGTAATGATAAATCTGGCCATTATCTGTTTGATCGCGATATAAATGCCATCGCTGCTGCTCAAGAAAATGAATAGCACTATCTGTTAATAACTTAATGAAATGAGATGCCTTTTTAGGCGTCTTTTTTTTGTAATTTTGTATTTATTTAGAATAAATTAAAATAATGCAAGACGAATTAACTATAGATAGTTCTCCTATTATTATCACTTCATGTATCATGTATTGTGAGGTTAATAAGAAATCAAAATGCTGTAAAAAGTATAAGAAAAAGGGCAAAACAAACTGCAGACGTTGCCCTAGAATATAATTGAAGTACTTTTCATTAAGATTTAATAAAGTCTTAATATAATTCTCTATTTAAGTTGTATATTTGCATGCAATTATAACTGTAATTGCATCATGACAGCACACGAAAATAAAATTGTTGGAGAAGGTCTTACTTATGACGACGTACTATTAGTTCCAGCATTTTCAGAGGTTTTACCTAGAGAAGTAAATATTCAAACCAAATTCACGCGTAACATTACAATTAATATCCCTGTGGTTTCTGCTGCTATGGATACGGTTACCGAAAGTAAAATGGCTATTGCTATGGCGCAAGAAGGCGGTATTGGTGTACTTCATAAAAACATGACCATTGAGCAACAAGCCAAAAAGGTACGTCGCGTAAAACGTGCCGAAAGCGGTATGATTATCGATCCAGTAACCTTACCATTAACGGCCAAAGTTATAGATGCAAAACAGAGTATGGCCGAGCACAAAATTGGAGGTATTCCTATTGTAGATGATAGTGGCACATTAAAAGGAATTGTTACCAATCGTGATTTACGTTTTGAACATGCTAACGAAAGACCAATTGTTGAGGTAATGACGAGTGAAAACTTAGTAACTTCTGCTGTTGGGACATCTTTGAAGGATGCTGAAGAGATTCTTCAAAAGAATAAAATTGAAAAATTATTAATCGTAGATGATGACTATAAATTAGTTGGACTTATTACGTTTAGAGATATTACCAAAGTCACTCAAAAACCAATAGCTAATAAAGATACTTACGGAAGATTGCGTGTAGCTGCAGCAATTGGGGTTACAGGTGATGCTGTAGAAAGGGCTTCAGCCTTAGTTAAAGCAGGAGTGGACGCTGTGATTATAGATACTGCTCACGGACATACAAAAGGCGTAGTTATGGTGTTGAAGTCGATCAAAGAAAAATTCCCAAATCTCGAAGTTATCGTTGGGAATATTGCAACTGGAGAAGCAGCTAAATATTTAGTTGAAGCTGGAGCAGATGCGGTAAAAGTTGGAATTGGTCCTGGATCTATTTGTACAACTAGAGTCGTTGCAGGTGTTGGATTCCCACAATTTTCGGCAGTGCTAGAAGTGGCAGCAGCGATTAAAGGCTCTGGTGTTCCGGTGATTGCAGATGGAGGTATTCGCTATACAGGAGATATTCCAAAAGCTATTGCAGCTGGAGCAGATAGTGTTATGCTTGGGTCATTATTGGCAGGAACAAAAGAAAGCCCTGGAGAAACGATTATATATGAAGGTCGTAAATTTAAGTCGTATCGCGGAATGGGATCTGTAGAAGCGATGAAACAAGGAAGTAAGGATCGTTATTTTCAGGATGTTGAAGATGATATCAAAAAATTAGTCCCTGAAGGTATTGTAGGTCGTGTTCCATATAAAGGCGAATTATTTGAAAGTATTCACCAATTTGTTGGTGGATTAAGAGCAGGAATGGGTTATTGTGGAGCCAAAGACATTGAGACTTTAAAGGATACAGGACGCTTCGTGAAAATCACATCATCTGGTATTAATGAGAGTCATCCTCATGATGTAACCATTACCAAAGAAGCTCCAAATTATTCTAGATAATATCTTTTTTGATTAGTTGAAAATATAATTCCCTTCTTCGGAAATATCAATTCTTGGAAGTTTTTGATGTGCTTCGAAATAGTCATATCCTTCTTTTAGATTCTTCCAAAATTTTGAATTGTTGATGGTGAAGGTGGAATCTTTGATGATGTTTTCATAGGTCTCAGTATCGAGATGTGATGGGAAAATATGAACAGGAATTGCCAATTGTCCATTGTTTATAGCTTCTACGGCAAAAATATATAATTCTTCAATCCAATCATCCGTAATAGGAATACATCCAATAGAGTAACAAGAACCATGAATGAAAATATCTCCTCCTAAATTACTGTGTTTGGATTTTATTTTGTCTGATTGGTTGGGGTAGTTTATTCCTAATGATAAATGGAACTTACTTTCTGGATTAAACCGGTCTATTTGATAAAAACCTTCTGGAATCTGATAATCGCCTCGTCTTCTTTTAGGGCCTAAGTTTCCTGAACTAAAGCAAAACGGATATGATGTAATTAATTTATAAGTTGAATCGTTCTTGTTTTTTCCCCAAACCTCTAATTGCTCTTCAAGTTTGAAAGCTCTCAAATAGACGTCTAGAGTTTTTATGTCGGACGTCTTGAGTAATTGGTCCACACATTTGAATCGGTCGGAATATGCTTTTTTGACTCTAGGATATTTTAATTGTGCTTCTTTAAAACTCAGTGTAGTGATAAACGATAATAACGTTAAAACAAATAGTAATGCAATGCCTTTTTTTATCATTAGTGGTTAGTTAAGTCTTAACTATAACTTATGATAAAGTGTTTTATTGTAACAATTTGGTATTGAACCAGTTTAAATGTTTATAAATCAAAACCTTTATAGGTTAGTCCCATAATTTCTTCATAAATAGCTCTACTGTCTGTAAATGGTTTCGTTTGTTCTAAAACTTCAGTGAGTACAAGTTGCATAGTACATTGTAAGTTCTCATCAATGTCATCTAAATAGTGCCAAGTATAATCTTTTAAAATGGTTTTAATTAATTGTTCGTCTTCTATTCCAGCTGCTTTAAAGGCATTGTAATTATCGGCTCCTTGGTGTCCCGTCATATAGGTCTTAACCTCACAAAGCATAATCTTTTTTTTGTCTTCGTGTGCCAACTCCTTGCGTATGTCGTCTTCAATATTTGGATTGGACGCTATCGTTTTTCTTTCAGGTTGCTCTTCTGTGGTTTCAGAGGTTCCCTTTTTAGAAAATCTTCTAATGATAATCATTAAGAGCAATGCTCCGAAAATGTAAGCAATAATTTTCATCTATAAATAGTATTTAGTTTTTAGGTATCACAAGAGATATCATCCCAATCTTGATTCATATAATTAATAAGCCAATTTAAGGCATAATGCCTTTCATACACCACACCAGGATGCATGTTTTTTATGACATAACCATTTATTCTGGCATCAGTACATGTCCAATCTAATCGATAATACAGATCATTAGCATCTAAGATTTCGGTTTTAGATCGCGACGTTTTAGTCGCATTAATAAATGTGTTCGGATCAATACTAGGTTGAACGGGATATTTTTCTAACGGAATTTGGTTTAGGTCGCACATGTCCTTTGGAAATTCGAGATCTTCTATAATATTTAAAGACCATAACAACACCCAAATACATTCACATTTCCAAGATTCACTGTTTTTTTTCTCGTCGGTAGGATCATTCAAAAAATCAACTTCATCTGGAGTGACGTAGTCCCATAAATTATATTTTTTGAGATAATCTATGGCTTGATCTCCAGACATTCCATTAAATGCTACAAAATTAGTGATTGCTAAAACTGTAACCCTCTGGGCAATTTCTCTAGGTGTTTTTATTGTAGTGTCTTCATCAGATTCAATATGCGGCAGATTGTAATTTATTTTTATGCCTTTCTTTTTTAGAAACTGTTCTGTTCTTTCTTTCCGATTGGGCTTGTTCTTTTTAAATAATCCAAACATTCTATGGTGTTACTAGTATTAAATGAGCATACAATATCAACAAAATTATTGTTACAATCAAAATTAAAATGGCTAGTGCTTAAAAGCCTATAACTGTGATAAATTTAGTCAAGTCGATTAATTATGAAATCATTAAGAGGTGTATGCAGTTGGTATTGTTTTCCAAGTTTAGAGATAACCTTATTTTTTGCACCTAGTTCTAAAGGTTTTCCTTGGCGCATATCAAAAAGCATAGAGCTCCCTTTAGTTTCTGGATAGTTCAATAACTTGTCTAACATTTTATCAGTAAAACCTGGTTCTATAAGAGCTCCGTCTGCTCTTGCAACCCCAATGCTTTCGGTTAGAAGCGCTTTATAGTGTGCTACAATGTCCTGATTTTTAAAAATTTTGCACGTATCATCATGCAAACATAATATGGCGCCAAGTGTAGCACTTTCGCATAGTTTTTTCCAACTTTCGGTTTTAAAATCAGCCACTTGATTAATCACAATGTTTGTATGAGACAATAAGGAAGTAAAACGAGTTGCCAATTCACTTTTTGCTACACTAAGTTTTGGTGTGTCATAACACTGGTAAAACCCGTTGTCATTGCATTGCGTAGGACAATCAATGAGGCATTCTAAAATGCGATGGTCTTCTGCAAACTCTAAAAGGGGCTTCTTCAGTTGAAGTCCGTTTCTAATGACGACAATTTGCGTTTGCTTATCTATGAGTTTAGAAAACCAAGGTGTTGCATTCTTAAATTGATGTTCTTTAAGGCATATAACTAACCAATCTAAAGCAATAGGGTAGGTTATGCTTGTTTTTACCGCTATAGGAAGTTGAATGCTTTGGCCTTCAGAAACTAATTGTAAGTTTGATTTTTTGGTCCTACTGAAATAGGACAATACATTTGAGTTATTACGCTGTAAATGATATGCAATTACAGTTCCAATAGCTCCAATACCTAAAACACCTATTTGAGCTTGAGCCTTCATTTTTAATGTTCTAAATACACAGAAGTTCCTTTGGCATTACTGTCGTCTAACCATTCCCAATTGAGGGCGAGTTTTATTTTACCATTCTCCAAAGTGGAAATAGTAGCAATAGCCTTACCTGTTTTTAATTGATTATCACTTGTAATGCACTGGTAACGCATATCAAGAATATCACCTTTAAGTATGGCTATTATTTTTCCATAGGTCACAGTGCCTCCATAATAATCGGCAGTAACAACATGCCCTTGTTGTTTATATTCAAAAATAGTATCAGCATTAACTTTACCGTTTTCCGAATTATCTATTAATGAAAATGTCTTATTGTTGAAATCAATAGTTGCCATATCATTCAGGATGAGTTTCACACCAGACCGCTAGCTCATTTCCTGAGGGATCGATAAACTGAAATCGGCGTCCGCCAGGAAACGAGAAAATCTCCTTAGAAATACGTCCGCCAAACGCTTCAACTTTAGTTTGTATAACTTCTAGATTATTATGGTATAGAACCACTAAGACTCCATTTGTGATGTTGTCATCTGTTTTTTCAAAACCACCTTCAAGTCCGCTATCTGAAAATGCAGTATAGCCAGGACCATAATCTGTAAATTGCCAACCAAACGTATTAATATAAAACGCCTTTACTAGTTCTAAGTCATTGGCTTTGAATTCGATATAGTTAATGTGGTTGTTTTGTGGCTGCATCGATTTTAATATAAAATTATTTCAACTGTCTTCTATAGTTTCAAAAGCATCCTTCTGAACTAAAGTAATGGCTTTTTGTAAAAGTAAATTATTAGGGTAAGTGACGAGGTTACCATTATCTTTTCTTAAATGAATTTGAAAAGAACGAATATCTTCGATAACGGCTTCAATTTCATAATCTTTGTCATGTATTTTAATCTTATCTCCAATTTTATACGGAAATGAGAAGAACATTATTATTCCTGATGTTACATTACTTAAGATAGACCAAATGGCGAATAGGGCAATTCCTATTACAGCAAATACAGAAGAAAAAACTAAGGCTAAATCACTAGTGCTAACACCTAAAATAAAGGCCTCTATCAAAGCTGCTAAAAATAAAAATGTAATGGTAACATAGCGTCCTACTATTTTAGCACGTCCAACATGAATTTTTTTAGAATTTCCAATAATCCTAACGATAAGCCTTGCTATTAATTGAATAACAAAGAACACTCCAAATACAATAGTGGAGTTTATGATTTGAGTATGGTAGGTAGAAAAAAACTCTGACATAATTCTTGTTTTACCAATACAAAGATATAATAGTTAAAATGGTAATTACTATTCTAAACCAAGTTCTTTTCTAAGAACTTCATCATCATTTGAATTTTTACTCCAGTAAGGCGATTTGATCGTTTTGAGCTTCGTTGCCTTGGTGGTTAAGGTTTTAGCGTTAATGCCATAACCATCTTTATAAGTTTCTTCCCAACCAGAAATATCAAAAGGAAATTGAGCATTAAAATGAATGGCAATTTGTCTATTTAAATCTGGATATGTAATAGTATATACACCGTTTTCAAGTTGTGCGTTTGCAGGATACGCTTTAAGTTCAATATGTTTTAATCGCACATATTCTAGCGAAGGAATAATTTCCAAATCACCTACAGGTAAACTTTTTGGATCGAGCCTAAGTTGAGGCCATAGTTCATTTTCAAGAATAGCTTTATCCAACTTTAAATCCTGATCGGCCTCACGTTCAAAATAACTGTGAGAGGTAATTTCAAACTGATCTCTATTGTTCAATTGAGAGTACACATGACCACACCATTCTTGAACCGAGCAACTTAATTTTATCGCATGCTCAGTATTACTAACAGGATAGAACGTTGATTGCATAATAGAATAGGGGTAGACTCCAGTATTAAATGTTTTGGTAGCATTTAGTTTTAAAATGGACGTGTTTGCTTTATTGTAGTTATCTGCCTTAACTTGTTTTTCTGGAAGAAAATCTTCGGTTACAAATACTAAAACAGCATGACCATCACGAAGCTCTCCATAACGCGCTTGCTCCAGTTGATATGATGTAATTTCGGCAGTTCCAGAATACCAGTAGTTTTTAAAATCTTCAGATTGCTTAAAAGATGGTTTTAAAACCTTATTTTCTTTTAATGCTATATCTGTATTGGTATGTAAAACTTGGTGTTTATCTGTTTGAGATTCATTGCAAGACAGTAATAGTCCGAAGAAAAAAACAGATACTATTGTGAGACGTTTGAAATTGGATATCTTAATCATGGCTCTAATTTTATATAAAATTACAACCGAAATTTTATAAAACCATACTGTTTAACGTTTTATAAACGAGGTGTGTAGGTAAGCCTACAACATTGGTATAAGAGCCATTAATATTGGTAATTGCAATTTGACCAATCCATTCTTGAATACCATAGGCTCCAGCTTTATCAAATGGTTTGCAGGTATCTATATAGTAGTTGATTTCTGTTTCACTTAGTGTTTTGAATGTGACCTGGGTAATGGCATTCACGGTTTTTTGCGACATCTTTCTTGTAAAACAAACGGAGGTAATCACTTCGTGCGTTTTACCACTCATAGACGACAACATGTTAAACGCATCATCGTAATCTGTTGGTTTACCTAGTGCTTTGTTATCATGCCAAACAATGGTATCACTAGTGATAAGAATATCGTTATCGGTTAATTCGTCTTTAAAAGGTAAAGATTTCAATTGAGCTAAATAATCGCTAATCTCAAAATGATGTAACCTATTTGGATATTCCTCTTTAACAGGTTTTAGTCTAATCTCAAATGTTAACCCTAAATCTTTAAAAAATTGTTGACGTCTAGGAGATCCTGAAGCCAAGATGATATTAAAGTTATTTAGTTTGGTGTTAAACATTTGTACTTAGTTTAAATATGAAAGGATAGAGTAACAAAGATAAGATACCTAAGAACATAATGAGTTTGTAAATAGAACTTATGTGCTTGTAGTCCTTCATATGTTCGGCTCCAAAGATTTTAATTGTGGCATAAATTAATGGAGCTATAATACAGAGTAAAAAATAGCTAATAGCCAATACATCTTGATACAAATAAGTTGCCATAAAATAAATGACTGCTCCAATAGGAATCATACTAAGGGCAAAGGCAATTTTAGTAGCACGTTCTCGACCTAATACAATTGGCAGTGTATGCATTCCTGCTTTATAGTCACCATCTACATCTTGAATGTCTTTGATCACCTCTCTAACTAAATTAATCAAAAATGCGAATATGGCATAGTCAAAAATTTTATCAAAAAAGACAAGTTGAAAGGCTCTATTCTCTGTAATCATAACTGGTAACAAATCAAATATCGCCACAATAAGTAAGCTCATGGCAACTAAAAGAGAAATAAGAATATTACCAAAAAGAACAGTGCCTTTTAAGTATGAGGCATAGATATAAAGCGAAATGGAGATGAAAACAAAAATAGTAAAATATGAACTTTTTCCTATCATATAAGACAAGCAAAACCCGAGGATTATTCCAATAATATTAAAAGCAAAAAACAGATTATATGCTGCTTTTTCTGAGATCTGTTTTCCAATTAAAACGCGGTCAGGCTTATTAATGGTGTCGGTTTCTACATCGTAAATGTCGTTGATGATATTTCCAGCTACAGCAAGACATACTGTGGCCAATATTAAAAAGAGAAATCCTAAGTTACTTAAGGTTGTAAAGGTCTGAAAGTGCTCAAAAAAGGCATATTTAATTAAAACTTGCGCGATGATAATCATGACCAAGTTTTTCCAACGAATGAGATTAAAAAAGGGTTGCATTTCAGAGTATAGTTATAGTTAGTTGAGCTTATGTTGCCGTGTTATTAATCGTATTTTGCGTCGAAATTCCCTTCCCATTTTCCTTGAACTTTCATAATTTGTTCAATGATATCACGTACAGCTCCTTTTCCACCATCTTTATGCGAAATGTATTTACTCGTTGCTTTTACCTCGATTGCCGCATCTTGAGGGCAACAAGGAAGACCAACTAATTTCATAACTGGAATATCAGGAATATCATCTCCCATATACAACACATTTTTAGCATCGATATTGTTATGAGACAAGTATTCATTAAATTGGTTTACCTTTTGATGTGCACCTAAATAAATGTCTGTAATTCCTAAACCTTCCAGACGTTTCTGAACACCTAAATTGCTGCCTCCAGATATAATGCAAATATTAAAACCAGCATCTTTAGCAGTTTTGAGGGCATAACCATCTTTAATGTTCATACGTCGTAGCATATCTCCATTGGTCATAACGGTTACTGTTCCGTCCGTAAGAACACCATCAACATCAAAAATGAAGGTACTAATATGTTCTAGGTACTCTTTATAGCTTTTATCGTCCATGTGTGTTTTTTATTGATGAGGTTAATAACTTGTATAGTTCTTTATGGTGATCGTTATCAAGTAACTTTAAATGACGTTTGATCGTTTTTTTATCGTTTCGTTTTGCAGGACCAGTTTGCGCCTTGTAAGGTGAGTGTTCTTGTACTTTGTTTGCTGTTTCTAGAATTAGTGGTTTAAGTAAATCAAATTCTGCACCTTGAGATTCGGTGATTTCATGAGCTACACGATACAATTGATTGGTGAAATTATTTACAAAAACAGCTGCTAAATGTAATGCAGCACGTTGGTCACTATTTACACGTTTTGTTATCGAGCTTATTGCTGTGGCTACCTCTTTTAACTGGGAATAGTCTTTTCTCATTAAGGTTTCTAAGCAAATTGGAACTTGAGAAAAATCTACTGTTGCCGACTTAGAAAAGGTTTGTAACGGATAAAATACGCCGCGTCTATTTTTTTTGTCAAGATCATAAGCACTTACGCTTCCCGAGGTATGAACTACAAAGCGATTTTCAAATGGCAGTTGACTAGAAAGTTCTCCTATTGCGTCATCGCTTACTGCAATGAGATAGATGTCGGCTTGCACAAGATTATTAATGTCATCTGTGATATCGACTTCATTTTTAAATGACTCGATAGTCGAGAGACTTCTATTATACCATTGTTTAATTGTTACTTTTTCCGAAGAAGAAAATGCTTTATATAAATGATGAGCAACATTACCGGCTCCTAAAATCACTACTGAAATCATGCTGCTAAAATAAGGATTATTTAGAGATATACTTTTCGATCTCTAATACTTAATTTGTTGTTTTTTTCTAAATTTTTTATAGACCTGATTACCGTTTCAACCCGCAATCCAGTGAGGTTAGAAATCTCTTGTCTCGTTAAGGCAACTTCATATTCATCGGTTGCTGTTCCAAAGTTAATTTTTAAATGCTGGAGTAGTGTCATTATGCGATGTTCTGGTGGATGAATAGAAACCTCTTTCATTATTTTAGCTTTGTAAATCATACGCTTGCTTAATAATTTTGTAAACTTCAAATGAAGATCAGGATGTGCTAGAAGCAAATCAAAAAAAACCGATTTGGGCAAAATGTAAATACTAGAATCCTGAACGCAAAGCGCTGTGGCTGGATATTTAGAATCTCCAAATAATGGTGGTTCTCCAAAAGCATTACCATCATAGAAAATACCTTGTGCGAATTCTTTTCCATCTTCGGAAATATTAATCATTTTAACGCTACCCGATGCAATTTGATAATAAAATCTGGGCGTGTCTAATTCTTCAAAAACAGTAGTGTTTTTATCGTATGTCCTGAGTTTGGCATTATAAGTTTCTAACAGTTCTATAGGAATCATAGGCTTATGATTTGAATCATAAAAGAACAAAGATAATTGTAACAATTTTGTGTCAGAAATTTTAAGCACTTAATTATGACACTTTATAATAAATGGTTGGCAGATTTTAAAAAGCACTTTATCCTGTATGTGCCGCTTAGCATCATTTTGCAGAGTTGTTTGGGCTCTATCTCTATTTTTTATTTAACAGAATTGCCTTATAGCACAAGTTCGTTCATTAGGGTAACCCTATGTACTATTGTATGCATGTTTTATAATGCCTCTATCATGGCACAATTAAAGAAACAATGGGTGTTCAATTTGCTTATTATTAGCTTAGTCACTAACATTTTATTAATTGCCACATATCCTTTGTGATAAATAGTATCTTTGATTATAATGAAACATGATATTCAACATAGAGACGATATCTTTTTACTGGTAAGTAACTTCTACGCCAAAGTAAGAGCTCATGATATTTTAGGCCCTTTTTTTAATGAGACCATTAAAGACTGGGATGCGCATTTACAACGTTTAACGACGTTTTGGGAAACCAGTTTGTTTATGACCAGAAAACTTGAGCAAAAATACTATGGCAATCCGCTAGAGGCACATGTAAAGGTTGATAGACAGTTTGATAATAGCATAACAGAATTGCATTTTGGGCTATGGCTTAACCTTTGGTATGAAACTTTAGATGAATTATTTAGCGGTGAGGTTACTGAAAATGCTAAACGTAGATCTCGTAAGATGGGAACCTTTATGTACCTTAAAATTTTTGAAGCCAGACAGGCTAATTAACGGTTGTTTTTCATAATTAAATCGAACCGTATGCGCTGTTGATGCTATTTAACACATTTTGATGTAAAATGTCCAAGTCTAAACAAACTAAATTGGTTATCTTTGCACAACAAAAAAATAAGCCTTCTTGCTATGCAAAAGAAACTTGCTAACTTTCTCTTTTCTACACGTCTTACTGGTATTTTATTTATTGTTTACGCTATTGCGATGATAACGGGTACGTTTTTGGACGCTGGTCAAGAAACTTCGCCAACACCTTACACAAGACATTACATCTATAACGCTTGGTGGTTTGAAGCCATTATGATCCTTTTTATGATTAATTTCATCGGAAATATCTTCAGATATAGATTGCTCAGAAAAGAAAAATGGGCAACGCTTATTTTACACTTAGCTTTCATTTTTATTCTTATAGGTGCCGGAATTACGCGCTACATAGGTTTTGAGGGTTGGATGCCTATTCGTGAGGGAGAAACTCAAAATACCTATCTCACTAGAGATATTTATGTGACGGCTTTTATTGATGGCGATTTAGTTGTTAATGGTGAGCAGCAACGTCGCGTGGTTCAAAAACGTGTAGATTTTTCTGAACGCCTAGACAACGATTTTAAAATTAATACCGAATATAACGGAACTCCTGTTTCGATAGAAGTTAAGAAGTTTGTAAAGGACGCCGAACTCGATATTATTCCTGGTGACAAAGGTGATCGTTATTTAAAATTGGTTGAAGCTGGTGATGATGGATCTCACAGTCATTTTATAAAAGATGGACAAGAAGCCCTTATTCACAATATAGTTTTTACACTTAACAATCCTAAAAAGGGCGCGATAAATATTACTACAAAAGAACGTCAGTTATTTATAGAATCTCCATTTGAAGGGGATTATATGACCATGGCAACACAGGCCACTGGAGTATTGGTTAAAGATTCCATTCAGCCCTTAGCGTTGCGCTCTAGATATCAAATTGGCAACATGGCTATGGTATTTCCTAAGCCTGTTATGCAAGGAACTTTTGGTGTTGTTAAAAAATCGCAATTACTAAGAAGTAGGGAAGATGGTATTGAAGCTAATGTCACTGTTAATGGTGAAACTAAAACAGTTAATCTTTTAGGAGGACAGTACGTTAATGGGCGATTTGAACAAATTAATGTTGGCGGTTTAGATATTGCAGTTAAGTATGGTTCTATCGTTAAAGAATTGCCATTTAGTATAAAACTCAACGATTTTATTGCTGAACGTTATCCAGGTACAGAAGATAATTTTTCGGCATTTGCGAGTGAAGTTACTGTTATAAAACCTAATGAAGAAGCCTACGATTATCGCATTTTTATGAATAATATTTTAGATGAAAGTGGCTATCGTTTCTTTCAGGCAAGTTTCTATCCTGACGAAAAGGGAACTAAACTTTCTGTAAATCACGATCAATGGGGAACTTGGGTAACCTATTTCGGATATATGCTTTTATACTTAGGTTTAATGGCCATTTTATTTGATCGTAATACGCGATTTGCAGATTTAAAAAGGATGCTGAAAAAATTAAAGGATAAGAAATCAAAAGCACTCACTGTAGTCTTATTATGTTTTGGGTTATTTGGTTTTGCTCAAGAGGAACATTCTGAACACGATGGACATGATCATACGAGCAGTCCGAAAGTAAAAATCGAGCGTCCGTCAAAAACGACAATCGACTCTGTGATTCGTGCTAATATTACACCCAAAGCACATTCCGATCAGTTTGGAGAGTTGGTGATACAAGATTATAGCGGACGAATGATGCCAATGAATACGTTTGCTTCAGAAGTATTACGTAAGCTAAGTAAACAGGATCATTACGAAGAATTTGATGCCAATCAGGTATTACTCTCAATGCAGGAGAGCCCTTTATTTTGGTATAACGTTCCTATCATTTATTTACCAAAACGAAAAGGAGATTCCATTCGAAAAATTATTGGTGTTTCAAAAGATAAAAAATATGTATCTATCACAGATTTTCTAACAGATGATGGTCGTAATAAGTTAGGCCCTTACCTAGAGGAAGCCTATGCTGCCGAAATACCTAATGGTTTTCAGAAGGAATTTAAAGAGGCTTATGATCGTATGAGTTTGTTATTTAATACTTTGGATGGTCGTTCTATTAAAATATTCCCTGTGCCTAACGATGAAAAGAACACATGGATTTCTCCTGTAGAGTATAACGAATCTTATAAACCTCAAATTAAAGATTCTATCTACGGAAAGTTTATTCAGAGTAGTTTTGGCTTCTATTTAAGCGAACTGTATAAAGCCAAAGAAACAGGAAATTATGAATTGGCCAATAAGTTATTAAACGGATTTAAAAGTAGTCAAGCCAAGTTAGGTAGCGAAGTGATGCTTAGCGACGATAAGATAAAAACTGAAATCCTCTATAATAAGTACGATATCTTTAAAAAACTCTTTAGCTGGTATATGTACGCAGGAACGGTGTTGTTTATCCTGTTAATCGTGCAGATATTTAGTAGTAAGAGTAAGTTTGTCGATGTAAGTGTCAAGGTTTTGGGATATGTGATTTTAGGACTGTTTTTATTGCATACTGCTGGTCTAGTTGTACGTTGGTACATTTCTGGTCATGCACCTTGGAGTGATGCTTATGAATCTATGATTTATGTGGCTTGGGCAACGATGCTTTTTGGACTATTACTTTCCAATTCTATAAGTTCAAACATCCTATCAATTATATCAGGAATACTAGGAGGGAAGAGCACTTCATATTTAACTACTGCTGCAGGAGCTTTTGTAACCTCTATGATTTTAATGGTTGCACATTGGAACTGGATGGATCCTGCTATTGCCAACCTACAACCTGTATTAGATAGTTATTGGCTTATGATTCATGTTGCTGTAATTGTAGCGAGTTATGGACCATTCGCTCTAGGTATGATTTTAGGAATAACTGTGTTATTGCTTATGACATTTACAACAAGCAAAAACAAGGATAAAATGCTACTCAATATTAAAGAACTTACTGTGATTAACGAAATGGCATTAACGGTTGGTTTAGTGATGCTTACTATAGGGAATTTCCTTGGTGGTATGTGGGCTAATGAAAGTTGGGGACGTTATTGGGGTTGGGATCCTAAAGAAACTTGGGCACTCATTAGTATTATGGTTTATGCTTTCGTGATTCATATGCGATTAATTCCTGGGCTTCGTGGTCGTTACGGATTTAACTTTGCATCAATCATTGCGTTTGCGAGCATTCTATTTACCTATTTTGGTGTGAATTTTTACCTTTCAGGATTACATTCGTATCAGTCTGGTCAGCAGATTTTGAGCTACCAATATATTGCTATCGCCTTAGGAATAATAGCAGTTCTTGGATTTCTAGCTTATCTTAAATATGCGAAGTATTATAGAAAGTAAGGTCGTGGTATAGTCTAATGTCGATTTATTAATCGGTTACTTTTTTAAACCCTTTGGCAATGACATTAAGTGCTGGTTTACCTTGTACCACAAAAGCATTATTGTTACCATCACTATCATTTCTAGATGATTGCCATTCCCACAAATGCGCACCTTCAAACCAAGGCTTTTGCCATATTGTATTAAAAAATGCCTGGTAACATAAGGCTTGTGTACGTTTGGAAATCTTTTTATGAAATGAATTGCTTAAGTTATTCCATTCCCAAGGTTTGATACCAGCATCTGCGGTTGACTTATAGCCTAATTCGGTAAATAGAATAGGCTTCTGATATTTTTTATGAAGTTCCTCTAAATAAGCTATATGCTGATTCCAGCCGTTTTCGAGCTCTAATAATTCAGGGTTTTCATTTGTTGCAATAGGATAATACGCCTGAATGCCAATAAAATCTAGCGCATCCCAAAAAGGGATGTCATCAACCTCTTGATTCCAATTGGCACCATATGTTAGCTTTCCAGAGTAGACGTTTCTAATTTCAGAAATAAGCCTTTCCCAGCGTTCGGGCTGCTCTAAAACAGTTTTGTGTAATTCGGTACCAATGCAAAATAGTTCAATGTTTAAAGTTTCAGCAAGAACAGCATAGTCCAATATATATTGACTATAATCTTCAAACCATTGATCCCATTCGTCTTCAGTAGCCATATTAATATCTGAGCGCCAAGCACCATTCTCTCTGTTTTGAAGCCAGATATGTGGTTTAAGCATGATTTTAAATCCGTAGGCTTGGGCACGTTCCTTTCTGTGTTTCCAATGCTGGTACCTTCCCGTAGAGTCATCAAGCACAGATCGTTTTCTTAATGTAGGTTTATCGTAGTGTTCCTGAGATATAAAAGGAACATAGGTAAGCCATTCGACATTGTTAGTTTTTAAAATTTCAAACGAAATAGAATCATTTGAACTTCCGAAAATATGAAATCCGCGTTGTTTCTTGTCTTTAGCATATAAATTTCTAACACTAGAATCTTTGTTTTCAATGCTGTAATCCCAAGTATAATCGAAGTTTTCTGTTAATCGGTAGTGATCAATGCCTGCCTTTCCCATCCAAAATATTAAAACAGGAAGTACAATCTTTAAGCCTACACCTTTTAATAACCCTAAGAACCTACGTTTTTTAAAATCTCTAACTATAGAACGTATGAGGAGGAATAAAAGATAAGGAATAACAAGTGCAAAATATGTGGGTATGAATTTAAAAAAGCGTCCTAGTATTTGAAAAAAAACGCTGGTCTGTTTGCCACGTTCAATATCATTGATAAGAATGACAATCACTACAAAAATGATTAAGATAATGACGCCTATGACATACCATAGAAGGAATTGGTTGAGTCGTTTTAAAAACTGTTGCTTTGTTGCCATTAACTAATCTTGAGAAACTGCAATTTAAAAATACAACTATAAGTTTAAAATGGAAACGTATCCTATGAATTAACACTTTTGTTTTACAAAGCACATTGAGGTATTGTATCTCATACCTAATTCAAATACCTTTGACATCGAGTAACCAAAAATACAAAAGGATGAAGATTTTAAAGGAGTTTAAAGAGTTTGCAGTTAAAGGCAATATGATGGATATGGCCATAGGTATTATCATAGGAGCCGCATTTAATAAAGTGATTGATGTACTTGTAAAAAAAGTGTTTATGCCGCCATTGTCGTTAATGACCGACGGACTTAATTTTCAGGATCAGAAGTTTGTTCTAAGAGATGCGATAACCAATGGGCAAGGTGAGGTGACAGCGCAGGAGGTTGCTATAGAATATGGCGTTTTATTTGAAACAGCTTTAGATTTTCTTATTGTAGGTTTAACCGTGTTTCTTGTGGTAAAAGCAATGAATAAACTAAGAACAAGAGCTCAAGATCCTAAAGATGAGGTCGTGGCGACACCTAAAGATATTGAGTTATTGTCGAAACTTACCGATTTAATGGAGGAGCAAAATGCGTTGTTGAAAGGGAAGTAGTTTTTCTTTTTATTCATTCATTTTGTCTTGATACAAACTGCGAAGCACATCATGAGTTCTATAAAATATGAGCATAAGAATAAACGAATCAAAAGATCAAAACCGTTTATTAGGAAATCACTGCGTGACGCTCGCTTTTATTTGATTAATAGATAGCGTGTCAATATTTCTGTAGGAAAGATTTCCTAGTGCAATCTAATTTAGCTTATTTATTTGCTCACTATTTCTGAAAACGGTTGTTTTAAAAGTCTAACAATCTAAAAAGTGCCCTAAGTTTAAAACTTGGGACCCAATCGAAGCAGAAAACGTTAAAAGCAAAAAGCTGTTTGAGGTTTTGCGAGTAGCAAAATTGAGTTCTTTTTGTTTAGCTTTTAATTCGGTATTAGGTAAGATTTAAAGTTGAGGCTAGATTTTTTTGTTTCTTTTTTCATCAATGGAAAAAAGAAAATAGAATAAAAAAATTAATCATCAACCTTTTTCCAAACAAACTCACTATTCAAAGTAAAGCTACCAATAAAGTCAAAATTACAATCGGATGGCGCAATAATTGACAAAAAAGGCTTTTCATCTTTATCGCGATAGAGGTGATAAGTTTCACCAACAAGCGGTTCAAAATTATAGCGTGAATTATAGACCAAGTTGTTGTACTCTAGCTCCTGTATCATTTTATCGTACTCGGCTTTAAGCTCTAAATACTTGGCTTCAATTTGTTTATTGGCCTTATTGATATTTCTATTTTTCCATGTCGAATTATCAGTAACCTGAATCGCTGGTGAGCCAACATTTGTGGCGTAAGGTTTTAAAGCCGCATCATAACGTTGCGTGTCTTCATTAAAGACGACCTGGTCTGGTTTTTTGGGTTTCTGTTCTTTGGATTTTGGCATATGGTTTAATATGTATCACAAATATACTTTTTAATCATATGGTTTGTTATTTTTTTTAAAGTAGTTCCAGTTTCTGGATGTAAACCTAAATCAGTGAAATATTCTAATTTTCCATCTATGTTTTTTCCATACCACAGATTTTCTGTACCATCACTTTTAAAAAAATCTGTGCTACAATCTGGAGTTATCTTCTTAAAATTTAAGATACGTTCTTTTTTGTATAATTTAAGCTGATTAAGATCATACTTTTCGATATCAAATTTTACTTCTATGTAATGGTCATTTTGCCATACCATCCAACGTTTTTGATTTATAGATATTATTACAAAAATACTAGCGATTAGAAGAGTCGATAAGATTAATTTTATGGTATTATTTTTTATGTAAATAATTATTCTTTGATAATTATTAATAATTACGCTTCCATCTTTAGAGTTTCCTTTTTCATTTTCTTCTTTTTTAGAAGTTTTACGATTGCTGGTATCATCGGGTAAGAAAATGATTGCATTATCACTCTTATTCTCCTGTTTTTCTTCTAAATCTTCGATTGTTTCGTTAGGCTCTTTTTTTTGTATGTTTTTAGAGCTTAGATTAATGTCTTCATTTCTGTAGTGCGAATATGGTCTAGGAGAAAAATCTACTAAGATTGCGGTTAACTCTAACAATTCATGAGATGACATGGATTCATTTTCTTTTTTTAAAAATTTACATATGGGTTTAAATTTATCAATATCATAAGAATTTATTTCTTTTCTTATGCTATCATAATTTCTTGCATCAAAATTGTTCTTCATTATAATCTTATCAGCTTCTGATAATTCATTATTAATTAAATTAAGGAATAGTTTACGGATATTGGCTGGAGTCAATCTATAGATTTCCCCTCTAAGTTTATCAGATTTTTTATCTGATATGTACTTAAGTCTTATCGCTTCAGAATAGGTTTTGGTGGTTTTCATATCAAGAATTTAGTGGATTATCTTGGAATATTTCGGATTCTTCGGAATGTTCGGATTCTCTTATCAGATTAACTCTAGCCTCATTATACATTTGCTTCAGAATCAATTACAGTTGTGTGCTAGCTAACATAACTAAAGTACGAAATTGATTGTTACGGAAAGCCGTAAAACAACAGCTTCATTATTGAAAGGGAAGCGATTTTTTGGCTGTTGTATTACACTTTCCCACTTCCCAAAATAACTGAAGTAAAACCAGAAAGGATGGCATTTACAATTCTCTGAGAACTCTCGGATAGTCATCCTTTTGCAAAATTTAAAATCATGCGAAAATTAGCATACTTATTGGCTCTGTTATTTATTGGAGCAAATTACACATCTTGTACACCTGAAAATATCATTGACGAAATTGCACCACAAGCTTGTTGTGATGAAGAAGGGACAATACCACCACCGCCACCACCACCGCCACCAGGAGATGATGGGGTTACTGGAGGATGATTATTAACTGAAGAATAGTTAGTATTTTAGAGGAATGAAATCAACCAAGATAACACTCCTCTTTTTTTGCTTTTTTGCTTTGGTATTGACAAATATGTTTTGCCAATCAAATGATAGCGTTGCATACTATTCTGGGGTAATACGGAACCCTGAAAATGACAGTGATTTAGCAAAAGCATATAATTTTTTTATAAAAAAGAGAGAAGAATATGCTGATAAGAAATTAATTAAAAATGAAATTTACGCTACTCTTAATATTGCAGATATTCAAAAGAATCTAGTTTATATAGATGATAGTGAAAGATTAAATATTGAAAGCATTGATTTACTTGATTTGCTTGATGAAGATGAATGGACAAGAAGTGTAAGGGTGAAAATTTTAAATGATTTGGGTAAGATTTATAGAGAGAAGAAAGATTATAATGAAGCATTAAAAATTTATGACAATGTATTGAAATTGTCAATTAAGAAAAATGAAATCAGCACAATTCAAAATAATATAGGAGTAGTTTACCTAAAACTTAAAAAGTATGAATTAGCTCGCCAGCAATTTCAATTAGCTTACAGAAAAGCATTGGAAATTGACAGTGTTATTTTAATTGCTAGATCTTTAGATAATTTAGGTTTTACCAAGACTAAATTGAATATTGAGAGCGGTTTAAAGAATATGGAGGATGCATTAAAGTTAAAGAAAGAGAAAAATCATTCGCTCGGAATATATACAAGTTATGAGCATTTGTCAAAATATTATTATGATAGAGGGGAACTTGAACAAACCGAATTTTATTCCAATAAGGCACTTGAATTGGCTAAATCAATTCGAAACATAAAAGCTTTGACAAGTGCATTGAGGTTGAAAATAGAATTTGGAGACCAAAAATTCATCAATGAATATATAAAGGTTCGTGATAGTATAGATGATATCAGAGATACAGATAGGAGTAATTTTAATTACTATGCTTATCGATTCGATAAAAAAGATAGAGATCTTCAAAAAAGTAAAATAAATAATGAACGTAAGACCTATTTCCTTATTTTATTTATTTTGATATCTATATTCCTATACTTCTTTTTAAAATCCAAACACAAAAAAGACAAACTCCAACAAGTATTTACAGCCGAATCTCGGATTTCTAAAAAAGTACATGATGAAGTCGCAAATGATGTGTTTCAGTTTATGACTAAATTACAGAGAGAACCAAATTCAAAAGAGCAATTAATTGACGATTTAGAAGAGATCTATAACAAGACTAGAGATATTTCTAAGGAACATAGTGTTTTAGATTTAAAAGGTGATTTTGAAGATGTTTTGAGCGATCTCATATTGAGTTTTAATAGTCCTGAAACAAATGTGATAGCAAAAGGAATTTCAGATGTTAATTGGAATGCTATTTCAGATTTAAAGCGAATAGCCATTTATAAAATTTTACAAGAGCTTTTAATCAATATGAAAAAGCATAGCGCTGCTTCAGTTGTAGTACTTACTTTTAAAAACAATCGTAAGACCATTCAAATTAACTATAATGACAATGGTGTAGGATGTGATCTTAAAAAAGGATCGGGTTTACAGAATGTGGAAAACCGTATGGCATCTATAAACGGGAGCATTACTTTTGAATCTAAAATAGACAAAGGATTCAAGGCAAAACTTACTGTGTAATGATGTTTAAAAAAGTACTAATAGTTGATGATCATGACGATATAAATAAGAGCGTATTACATGTTCTTAAATCGCTTCATATTGAAAATATAATTAATTCGCAATATTGTGATGATGCCTATTTAAAGGTGAAAAGAGCCGAATTAGATCATGAACCTTTTGATTTAGTAATTACAGATTTATCTTTTAAAAAAGACCATCGTGATTGTAATTTATCTTCTGGAGAAGAACTCATTGAAACTTTACGAAAAATCAATACTGCTTTACCAATTATAGTGTATTCTATGAAAGACTATCTTCAAAAGGTAAGATTGCTTATAAATGAGTATAATGTAAATGCCTATGTATGTAAAGATCGTCATGGCTCCACTCAATTGGAGAAAGCCATAAAAGCGGTATCTAATAATGAACAATATTTATCTCCACAAGTAACTCAGGCCTTACATCCTAAAAATGATTTGGAAATAGATAACTATGATATTCAGCTATTAAAGCAATTGTCCCTTGGTTATTCTAAAGAGCAAATAAGTGAGTCATTCAAACAAAATAGTATTGTTCCAAGTAGCTTGAGCTCTATTGAAAAACGACAGAATAAACTCTTTATTCAATTTAAGGCCAATAATGCAACACATTTGGTAAGTATCGTTAAAGACTTAGATTTAATTTAACCCTGCATTAAGGAAAACCGTAACTCAAAACCGCCTTTTAAAAATACATTTGTACTGTATTAATTATTCGTTTAATTAATAGGGAGAATTGAGGCACATGCTTACTTAAGCGTGTGCTTTTTTTTTGTGGCTAAGGGAAGCCGTAAGGATTAAATGTGTTTTGTTTTTAGGTTTGATGAATTATTAATATTAAGTACGTCAAAATGAAAATTTATAAAGGAATTATTACATCTGTTTTAGTCTTGTTAATTTCATGTAAAAAAGAAAGTCATTACGAAAATGGCATGTCTTTCTATAAAAATGAAAACTATAGGCAAGCAATTGAAGAATTTAAGAAAGTTGACATTGAAGATGAGAATTTTTCAAATGTAAAATTGATATTACCTCGATTGGATAGCCTTTTAAAAGATAAAGAATTTAAGGAAAGAATAAATGATAGCGTCGCAAATGAAGCTATAGAAAGAGAGAAACTGGAAAAAGAGATAAAGAGACTTGCAAATGAGCTTAATAGTATTAAATCATTTAATGGCAAAGAATATCAGAATGAGGTATCATCACTTACAATTGAAGTAGCTCTTTTTTTGACATGGGGAAAAATGGGAAATGAGGCGAAGATTAATTCGAATAAAGAAATAAGTGATTTGGGAAAAGATATTATTAAGAATTTAAAGCAATTGCAAATAAAAGAGTTCCCTAAAATTAGAGCTAGTTTTTCAAGAATATTAGATAAAAAACTATGGGAAAGTGATATTGACGTATCAATATATGGAAAGACCAAATCTACTTTACAATTTGTCGGAGGGGTTTTTGCTGCTAATAAAAATGTTAAAGATTTTCATTCAACAATATTTCAAAGGTTTGAAGATTTTCGATTCAAAAGAGTAAATTATAAATGGTATAAGTATGATGATGAATACACTTATTATACAATTGATTCATATGAGGATAGTAAAATTGTAAACTATTGAATTAGCTTCAGATTGATGTATAGCCTTTACGGAATCCCGTAAGGTTTTGTTTTTTAATGGGCTTATGTTTGAAGTGTAAAACATTGAATTTATAAATATGAGAAGATATAGAAATCTAGGAGGTAATTCAGGAGTGAGTTCTTATGAAATCGGAAAAGATAGAATTGTAGTTACATTTTCTTCAAATATTTCTTACGAATATACTTATTCAAGTACTACAGTAGATCATATTGAGAATATGAAAGTCTTAGCTCAAAATGGCCAAGGATTGAATAGTTATATCAACAAATATGTTAAAAAAGGATATTCACGAATTTTATAAAAAATTAATTAAAATGAATAAGCATTATTTACTCTCAAAAATTAAATCAACAGGAACAGCTTATTTATGTTGGTTCTTTATCGGTTGTCACTATGCATATTTAGGAAAATGGGGATTGCAATTATTGTATTGGTTTACTTTGGGTGGATTTGGTATTTGGATGATTGTTGATTTGTTTCATATTCCATCAAAAGTTAATACCCATAATATGTTAATAACAAATCAAATTGCAGAACTAGAAAAGAATGAAAAGGAAGAAATGCATTCAAGGAATATGGCCATGATAGCTGCTTCAAAAAGCAATTAAAATATATAGAGAAATGAAAAAAATAACTAGTTTAATAGTGATAATATCATTACTTATGATATTTAATACTTATGGTCAAGAACAAAAAAAAGAAAATTCCAAGATTCAAGAGTTTGCTTCAAAAAAGGGCACAATAATAAAGTTTGAAAATTATAAGTTAGATAATATTAGGCTAACTTATGGCATGGCAGAATCAGAAATAAGGAAAATTATTGTAGGAGATGAAGCACAGTACTTTCTACAAATTTCAAAGAAAGGAAAATATGATACTAAAACAGCATCTATTGCATACGAGGATATAATTGAGATTCAAAAAGCTTTAAAGAATTTAAGTCAGCAATCAGAAATTGATATTAATACTATTTCCGATTATTTAGAAAATAAATTTGTCACTGAAGATGGTTTCCAAATAGGTTATTATATAAATAAAGGTAAGATTAGATGGTACGCTTCATTGGAAAAGTACGGAAGTGATAATACCATTTTTTTTAAGGATTTTGAGACTGTTGAAATCGCATTTCATTTAGGAAAAACAAAAATTGAAGAGTTAAAATAAAGCATATTGTAGATAGACTATCGTTATGCATTTTTTGATTTACGATTTCTAGGAATAATATTTGTGTTAATTCTATGAAAATTATAAAATATGATAAATAAAGTAGAAAATCATATGAAGGTTTTTTACAATCAGAAAATATAACCTTACGGAATCCCGTAAGGTTTTGTTTTTAAATAGGTATAAGTTTGATAAATAAATCAAAAACAAGTTTATTAAATGAGAGATACATATAAATATGTTTTCAAAGTTGGAAATTTAAAAGTTCATTGTGGAATTACTAATACTTTAAGAATTAGAGAACAACAGCATAGGAACTCAGGAAGATATACTGTTTATAATGGTAGTAGATATTATTGGAGTAATGGACATATAACTCAAGTTGGAAATGTAACTACAAGACAAGCCGCAATGGAATGGGAAAGAGATAATAATTGTAATGAGAATTGGAATTGATATGGAACTCCAAACACAGTTAAAAACAATAACCGAAAGCCATTATGCAGGCTACATTTAAATGGAGGGACGAAGTATATTGGGATATTTGATGAAAAAAAGAATGAGACTAGAAAACCGATTAAATCTATCGATGACATTTATCAATTTGAAGAAGAACTTCTGAGTACTGTTGAATTTTATTAATCCCAAATGAAACAAAAGCACATGAAATATTCTATAGTGGTGTTGGCTATAACCCTTTCTTTCTTTTTAGGAAGGGAATCAAAAAATGTAGCGCCAAAGCAATATATTCCCAGCTCTCACATTCCAAATTCATTTAATAACTCTCAAGTAGGGACTGAAAGTTTGTTTTATACACCTAACAATATACAAGTTAGGTTAGAACCTAAAGACACTGTGTTTCGTTGCGGACAAAGTAAAATATACCATCCAACCTTATCCCATGGTTCCTTTAAAAATTGTAAATCAAAAGTGTATAAGTTAACTGTTGAGCGCGCAAAAGAATTAGGAATGCGACATTGTCGTTGTAGTTCTTAATAGTTCATCAATCCCCATAACTCAACCGCTCACGAATCCCACCACTTTCGCGATGAATAATCACATAAGCCTTGTTTATCAAAGAATTACTATTCAGTTGCTTAAATGGCCTCAGTTTTAGTTCGTAGTAAAACCAAGACAAGGTTGGTTTAGGGCAGAGGAACATGGCCTAGCGAAGCGTTTGCCATGTGCATGATAAAACCTTGTAGACAGGTTTTCAAGAACTAAAAATGCAGCCTAGATTTTTTTGTTTCTTTTTTCATCAATGGAAAAAAGAATGTCCTTTATTGAATTCAGATTAGTAAGTTCATCAATCCCCATAACTCAACCGCTCACGAATCCCACCACTTTCGCGATGAATAATCACATCGGTCTTATGGCGTTTGGCTAAAACTTTGGCTTTAGTAATAGCTGTACTTTGTTTTCGGTGTTTAGACGTTATTCGTTTATTGCCTTCTCGACGTACAGCCCAGCCGTCCTCATAAGGAACGACATGTTGATGCCATGTACGTTTTCTAGAGCTACCATAGCCTAAGGCTTTAAGGATGGCTTCAATAAGTTTTTGTATCTCCTTTGCTATAGCGTTTTGCTTTGACATAAGTTAAGCATTGGTTGTGGCAGAAATCATTTTTAACCGAGCATAAGCGATATCAGCAAAATCAGACACCACCAAATCGGCTTTAGTGTAATCTTGATCTTCACTATGAAGGCTATCGTAACCAATGCAATAAATACCTGCCGCTTTAGCCGCAGCAATACCGTTGGTAGAGTCTTCTATAACAAAACAGTCTTTAGACATATGACCAGAAAGCTCAGCGGCTTTCTCAAAAATCTCAGGGTGTGGTTTTGACTTTTTAAGATCAGCACCCGAAATTTTGGCAACAAAGTATTGATCAAGATCAAAGCGTTCAAAAATACGATTGATATTAACCATAGACGCCGATGAAGCGAGCACCAATGCCATACCATGACTGTGGTAATCCTTGATAAGGTCTAAAACACCATCTAGTAATTCTAAAGAGGTATCCGTATCAAACAGTTGTTTAAAATGATAGCGCTTTATATCTACTAAGGTTTGTGGACCCAAGGGTAATTTAAAATGAGCGATGAGTTGTTTGCAAATCTCTAAGGTAGACTGACCCGTAAATGAGGCGTAGAGCTCGTCTGAGACTTGGATGTTGACATCGTCAAACATTTGGTAGTAGGCTTTATGATGTAATGGTTCAGAATCGACAATGACTCCGTCCATATCAAATAAGGCGGCTTTGAACATGTTGAATTAATTAGCATTACGAATATATATAAATACATATTGATAATCAATACTTTCAGACCAGAAATGTAGAAGTAAAGGGTTGACCCGCATTTATGTTCGACGAAATGTGATTTTTGATAAAAAACTGTTTTATGAACACATGAAGCCTATTCGAAATAGCATTAAAAGGTCAAATTTTGAAATCTAAAAATAATTCCGCACCTTTGACTTATGATTGTTTAAGCTCACACTTCGCCATACATCACTTAATCAGTGATTTTTTTAACCATCAGCTGTTAGGCTTTTGGTAGTATTTACTTTTACAACCAACAATCATGTCAAAATCAAACATATCAATTAAACAATTTTTTAGTTACCTCAAACAAGCCGTTTCAGGTAAAGAACAAGAATTCACTACTGGAAGCATCCGAAAAGCAGTCTTTATGCTTTCTATTCCTATGATTCTTGAAATGCTCATGGAATCCATTTTCGCTGTAGTCGATATTTTCTATGTCTCTAAAGTGAGTGTCAATGCGGTCGCTACAATTGGGCTAACCGAATCGGTAGTGACCCTTGTTTATGCCGTTGCCATTGGTCTCAGTATGGCCGCAACTGCAATTGTCGCTCGTCGTATAGGAGAAAAAGATAAAGAAGGTGCGTCACAAGCAGCGGTTCAAGTGATTATTTTAGGAGTCGCGGTGTCTGCCATTATTAGTGTAGTGGGTATCCTATTTCCGAAGGAAATTTTAGCGCTCATGGGAGGCGAACCCGATCTTATCGCTGAAGGTTACGGTTATACTCAGGTGCTTTTAGGTGGAAATGTGACGATTATGTTACTCTTTTTAATCAATGCCGTATTTAGAGGCGCTGGTGATGCGTCTATTGCTATGTGGACTTTGATTGTATCTAACGGACTGAACATCATATTGGATCCCATGTTTATTTTTGGCTTCGGACCAATTCCTGCTTATGGCGTAGAAGGGGCCGCCATTGCAACCACTATTGGTAGAGGATCAGCAGTGATTTTCCAGCTTTTCGTGCTCTTTTATGGATGGAGTAAAATTAAAGTCAGACTCAAAGATATCGTTCTGAGAGTCGGGGTTATGCTCAATCTTATCAAGGTCTCTTTAGGTGGTATTGGCCAATTTCTTATAGGAACATCGTCGTGGGTGTTTTTAATGCGAATTATGAGCGAATTTGGTAGCGAAGTACTTGCTGGATATACTATTGCCATTCGTGTGATGATGTTTACGTTTATGCCTGCTTGGGGAATGAGCAATGCCGCGGCCACACTGGTCGGACAAAACCTTGGTGCTGGACAGCCAGAACGTGCAGAGCAATCGGTTTGGAAAACAGGGAAGTACTGCGCTTATTTTATGGGAATCGTTTCTATTGCTTATTTGGTTTTTGCACCCGAAATTATTTCTTGGTTTACGCAGGAACCTAATGTTGTTGAAAATGGAAGCCTCTGTTTAAGAGTAATCGCAGCAGGTTATATTTTCTATGCTTATGGTATGGTGGTCATTAATTCGTTTAATGGTGCAGGCGATACTTTGACGCCAACGGCAATTAATTTTATTTGCTTCTGGTTGTTTCAACTTCCTTTTGCTTATCTCATGGCACTGACTTTCGATTTCGGGCCAATGGGTGTCTTTTTAGCCATTGTTCTGGCCGAAGTATTAATCTCCATAATTGCCATTATCTGGTTTAAAAAAGGACGCTGGAAACTGAAAAAAGTCTAAATGGCATTTTACCGCTGTTTTGTGTATTATATGTCTGAAAATCAACGTTAAAAGTGAATTTTGGCATTTTGGCGAATAAATAGTACAAATGATGCACTTATCCTTAATTTTAATTATCCCTCCATTGATTAATAGCCCAAAATTAGTAACCAAATTTACATTCATGATGGTTTAATCCTTTTATGATTAATACTGTTATGTGTGTTGCTTAACCTATTAAAAGATATTAACGATGAAAGGAGTACGTTTAATATTGAGCGCAATTGCGCTTTTTGCCTTCGGAAATATAGCCTCAAATGCACAATCTGGAATTTTTGAGAGTTACCTCGTTTTAAATAAGGATAATTCAGGAAATGTATTTTATGATTTGCAAGCCACTACCGCAAATCCAGATTTTAATGCGCCAAGTGCTTTAGGTACTTTTGACTGTAGTAGCACTTTGATTCTAAATGGTGCAGAAAATAAGACCTACAAATGTGGTACAGATAATATCACTAATGGTTGGTTAAGCTATAGAATTTACGAACAAGGTACAACGCCACCTGTATTTACTACAACACAAATATTTTATACAAGTGATGATTTAACAGCGCTGCATTGCGGAGGAACAAGTAATGATCAAACGTGGCAAACTACAGGTGCTAATATTAATGTTTTAGCAGGCCTAAGTGTCAATACAACTTATGTTATTGAAGTGTTTACACATGCCGATTTTACATATACATCAGGTAGTGGTACGCATTATGCAAACAACGGAGGAGCGAATTACAGCACAACCTTTAGTATTGATGACACCACAGCACCAACACCAGATGCAGTGAGTTTATCAGATATCACAGCAGAATGTGAAGTGACAAGTTTAACAGCACCAACAGCTACAGATAACTGTGGAGGCACAGTAACTGTAAGTCATAATGCAACACTTCCGATTTCAGGAGAAGGCACAACAACAATAGTGACGTGGACTTATGATGATGGCAATGGAAACACAAGCACGCAAGATCAGAATGTGATTATAGATGACACCACAGCACCAACACCAGATGCCGTAAGTTTATCAGATATCACAGCAGAATGTGAAGTGACAAGTTTAACAGCGCCAACAGCTACAGATAATTGTGGAGGTACAGTAACTGTAAGTCATAATGCAACACTTCCGATTTCAGGAGAAGGGACAACAACGATAGTGACTTGGACTTATGATGATGGCAATGGAAATACAAGCACACAAGATCAGAATGTGATTATAGATGACACGACAGCACCAACACCAGATGCGGTAAGTTTATCGGATATCACAGCAGAATGTGAAGTGACAAGTTTAACAGCACCAACGGCCACAGATAACTGTGGAGGCACAGTAACTGTAAGTCATAATGCAACATTACCAATCTCAGGGGAAGGGACAACTACAATAGTAACGTGGACTTATGATGATGGTAACGGAAATACGAGCACACAAGATCAGAATGTGATTATAGATGACACGACAGCACCAACACCAGATGCAGTGAGTTTATCAGATATCACAGCGGAATGTGAAGTGACAAGTTTAACAGCACCAACAGCTACAGATAACTGTGGAGGCACAGTAACTGTAAGTCATAATGCAACACTTCCGATTTCAGGAGAAGGCACAACAACAATAGTGACGTGGACTTATGATGATGGCAATGGAAACACAAGCACGCAAGATCAGAATGTGATTATAGATGACACCACAGCACCAACACCAGATGCCGTAAGTTTATCAGATATCACAGCAGAATGTGAAGTGACAAGTTTAACAGCACCAACAGCTACAGATAATTGTGGAGGTACAGTAACTGTAAGTCATAATGCAACACTTCCGATTTCAGGAGAAGGGACAACAACGATAGTGACTTGGACTTATGATGATGGAAATGGAAATACAAGCACACAAGATCAGAATGTGATTATAGATGACACGACAGCACCAACACCAGATGCGGTAAGTTTATCGGATATCACAGCAGAATGTGAAGTGACAAGTTTAACAGCGCCAACAGCTACAGATAATTGTGGAGGCACAGTAACTGTAAGTCATAATGCAACACTTCCGATTTCAGGCGAAGGCACAACAACGATAGTGACTTGGACTTATGATGATGGCAATGGAAATACAAGTACACAAGATCAAAATGTGATTATAGATGACACCACAGCACCAACACCAGATGCGGTAAGTTTATCGGATATCACAGCAGAATGTGAAGTCACAAGTTTAACAGCACCAACAGCCACAGATAACTGTGGAGGCACAGTAACTGTAAGTCATAATGCAACACTTCCAATTTCAGGAGAAGGGACAACCACAATAGTAACTTGGACTTATGATGATGGTAACGGAAATACAAGTACACAAGATCAGAATGTGATTATAGATGACACGACAGCACCAACACCAGATGCAGTGAGTTTATCAGATATCACAGCGGAATGTGAAGTGACAAGTTTAACAGCGCCAACGGCTACAGATAATTGTGGAGGTACAGTAACTGTAAGTCATAATGCAACACTTCCAATTTCAGGAGAAGGGACAACAACGATAGTGACTTGGACTTATGATGATGGCAACGGAAACACAAGCACACAAGATCAAAATGTGATTATAGATGATACGACAGCACCAACACCAGATGCCGTAAGTTTATCAGATATCACAGCGGAATGTGAAGTGACAAGTTTAACAGCACCAACGGCTACAGATAATTGCGGAGGTACAGTAACTGTAAGTCATAATGCAACACTTCCGATTTCAGGCGAAGGCACAACAACGATAGTAACTTGGACTTATGATGATGGTAACGGAAACACAAGCACACAAGATCAGAATGTGATTATAGATGATACCACAGCACCAACACCAGATGCAGTGAGTTTATCAGATATCACAGCGGAATGTGAAGTGACAAGTTTAACAGCACCAACGGCCACAGATAACTGTGGAGGTACAGTAACTGTAAGTCATAATGCAACACTTCCAATTTCAGGCGAAGGCACAACAACGATAGTGACGTGGACTTATGACGATGGCAATGGAAATACAAGTACACAAGATCAGAATGTGATTATCGATGATACGACAGCACCAACACCAGATGCAGTGAGTTTATCAGATATCACAGCGGAATGTGAAGTGACAAGTTTAACAGCACCAAC
>NZ_CANLUG010000009.1:0-182021 GCF_947494225.1 uncultured Psychroserpens sp. | reverse complement strand
TAGAAGGAGAGTTAAGTGGATCATACGATGAGTGTGGTGGAACACTTACAGTGAACTGGACTTACACAGATGATTGTAATAGAACAATCACTGCAAGTAAGACGATCACAGTATTACCTGCACCAGCAGCAGAATTTAATGACCCAGGAGAAATGGAAATTTCTTGTACTGAAGCATTAGATTTTGAATCAACTCCATTAGGATACACTAACGGAGAGACTGGAGCATGTGAGATTTCAGGAGAAGTAGATGGAACAGTAATTGGAGATTACACTACATGTGGAGGATTCATATATGTTGACTATACATTTACTGATGATTGTGGTAGAAAAATTACTGCTAAGAAAGTAATTACTGTATTACCTGCAGAAGAAGCTGAATTTGATGAAGTAGAAGACATGGAAATTTCATGTGAAGAAGCTGAAACATTTGAAGCTGGATCATTAGGATACACTAATGGAGGTAGAAGTACATGTAGAATTGAAGGATCAGTAGAAGGTGAGTTAAGTGGATCATACGATGAGTGTGGTGGAACACTTACTGCTAACTGGACGTATACTGACGAATGTGATAGAACAATCACTGCTAGTAAGACTATTACAGTATTACCAGCGCCAATAGCTGAGTTTGATGAAGTAGAAGACATGGAGATTTCATGTGAAGACGTAGATTCATTCGAAGGCGGATCATTATCTTATAATAATGGTGCAACTGGAGCATGTGAGATTTCTGGATCAGTACAAGGAGTACCGCAACCTTTCGAAGGTAGCTGTGGATCTTTCGAGGTAGATTATACATTTACTGATGAGTGTGGACGTACAATAACAGCTAAGAAAACTGTAACTGTTATTGATAACGAAGCACCAGCTCCTACAGGAGTTTGTGATAATGAAACGATGACAATTGAAGGTTGTCCTGCAACTGCTGAAATCTCTTTACAAATTGGAGATGAAATTAGTATTGCAGATAGAGACTGGACAGTTGGAGGAATTTCAATTGAAGAACTTAACGGTACATTAGCGCCATGTTTCACAGATAACTGTGCAGCAACAAGTGATTTAACTTTCAGAGTAATCGGAAAAGATGCTGAAAGAAAAGATTGCTACGCTACACTTACTGTTACTTTTGAAGTAGAAGATACATGTGAAAACGTATCTGAGCCATTTACTTGTACATTTATTGTAGAAGATACAACGGCACCTACATTCAATGAAGAGTTGCCAGGTGATATTGCTATCGAGTGTGGAGAGGAAATCCCTGCTGCACCAGTATTAACTGCAAGTGATGACTGTTCTGATGCTACTGTGGATTATGATCCAGGTAACTTTAGAAGAGAGTGTAAAGCTGATGACGCTAGTAACCATACATTATGGATTGCTAATAACGGTGGGTTAGATGCATCTAACAGAAACTGGACATCAACTAGTACATCATCATTTGTACAATACTCAAATGGTACTGCTAAATTGACAGGAACAGTTGCTAACGTGAACAATGCTAATCAAATTTTCGAATTTGTTGCATGGTTTAAAGATGCTAGCACATACGAAGAGTGGACATCTATTCCTAATGCAGCGTCTCCAACAGGTTTCCGTCAAGCTAAACTAGACGCAGGAACTTCTAATGGAGCAACATTAGCAGATGCACAAACTTGGACTTATTACCTAATGGATGAATCTAAAGACAATAAGCTAGTTGGACAAGGCGATTACGCTGGAGTAGAGTTATCTCTATCTCATAACCCAACGAACTTAAGATATGGATTACAATATGGTGAGAAAGCTAGTTTACAAAGTAACGGATTAGGAGTGTCAACTTGGATTAAGATTCAAGGAGATTACAACGGAAACAGTTTCAATAGTAATGGTGATTTCAATATCGCATTATCTGATTGTGTTGAAGATCCTAATTTTGATCTTGAAGGACAATGTGATGCTACTATAGTACGTACTTGGACTGCTACTGATGCTTGTGGAAATGAAACTGTTCATACACAAACAATCACGATCAGTGACAATACGCCACCAGTAGTTGAGTGTCCAGAAGATGTAGATTTCGGTTATGTTACTGAAACTCCATCAGGATTTGCTGACAAAGCACCTTATACTGATAACTGTGGTACTTCTGGTCAGACACAAGTGTTCACCGATAGTGAAACTACTGTGACTCCAGGAGATGTTACTCAAGTAAGTACTGAGTTTAGATTTATATTCCAAGCAGGTTACATCTTAACATTTGGAGATGCACCAATAGGAAATGTAAACGACGCTCCGTATTATCAAGGATATGTTACTGATCTTAACGGGGTTCTATTACCTCAATACGGAAACTTTGAGTTAATATTCTTCTTCAATGGATTATTCCAAGACTATAGTATAGTTCAGAATGGTGAAGAAGTTGGATATGGACCAATGATTGATGGATTACCATCTTGTAACTCTGCAGATTGGTATGTAGAAAGTGTTAACGGTCACAACAAAGCATTAACTGTTGAGTGTGGTCAGTACGAATCTACAACTGAGTACTCATTTACACGTACATTCTACGCAGTAGATGAATGTGGAAATGAAGGTGAGTGTTCTGTAGAATACACTTGGACATCTGCTTCAAATGTATCTAGAAACGGAGAAGCTGAAGAAGGATTTGAATTCTATCCAACGAATAGAGATCCTGAGGCTAGAGTTGCTCATGATGTAACTGTAGACTTTAAGGCTTATCCAGTGCCATTTGATAAGGAAGTGAACATTTCATACTCATTTGAGTTTGATACTAATGTAACTATCGAATTATTTGATACTAAAGGTTTATTAATCTTAAGTGAAACAAATGATAGATATGTTACAGGTTCTAAAGACAAGACTACTTTTGACTTGTCAAGAATCTCGAACCAAATGTTCTATGTTAAGTTAACTACAAGTCAAGGATCAGTTACTAAGAAGATCGTATCTTCAGGTAAGAAGTAAATTGATAAATAATTAGGGAAATTCCCTAAGGGTAAATATTAAAGGCAGCTATTTTATAGCTGCCTTTTTTTGTTTAATACTTTTGCATTTAAAGTATATTTCTAATTCCATAATAGAGGTATAGTTTAAGAATAAAATATCAGGTGTTTATTGAGAAGAAAAATAATAATAACCATACAGGTTATACTGTTAGCGTTTGAGCCCAAGTAATGGCTTCGGGTAAGGTGTCAAATATTTCAAAAGGTTTACTAAGAAACAACTTCTCAATTTGCGCAGTGCTTTTTGCCATAAAGTTTTTTGAAACGACACAAAAGCCAACAAGGTTAGGAATCTTTGAGGTTTCCTTATAAATTGCGGGATCTACAGAATATGAATTTATTCTATGAGTAATATAAACAAATGCCTTGTTTTTGTAGTAATTATCAGCAATGTCTGTCAATACAGAATTATGTTCGACAGTAATATTTACGCCAGTATTTACCGTAACTACCATATAGTTATCGTAAATATAAACGTCGCAAAAATCAAGTTTAATTCTGTCTGTCATATTCTAAAGTTAATCATTCTAAAAATTTGAAACAAAAAAAAGCCTCTTTATTTAAAGAGGCTTTTTATAGAAAGTTACTTGAGATTATGACTCTTGTTGTTTTTCAGACTTCTCAATTTTAATAGTTAATTCATCAGACTTTGTATCTAAATCCATAGTAATTGTATCGCCTTCATGTAATTGAGAATTAATAATTTCCTCAGCTAAAGCGTCTTCAATATACTTTTGTATAGCTCTTTTAAGTGGCCTTGCACCATAATCCTTGTCAAAGCCTTTTTCAGCAATATAATCTTTTGCTTTCTTGCTTAACTTTAGTCTATATCCTAGATCTTTTATACGTTTAATGAGGTGAGCCAATTCGATATCAATGATTTTATTAATGTCTTCTCTGTCTAGAGCATTAAACACCATGACATCATCAATTCTATTTAGGAATTCGGGAGCAAATGCCTTTTTGAGTGCATTTTCAATAATACTCCTTGAATTGTCATTAGCCTGAGCTGTTTTAGCCGCAGTACCGAAACCAACACCTTGACCAAAATCTTTTAATTTCCTCGCACCAATGTTTGACGTCATTATAATGATTGTATTTCTAAAATCGATTTTTCGACCTAAACTATCTGTTAAGTAGCCATCATCTAGAACCTGTAAAAGCATATTAAACACATCTGGATGTGCTTTTTCAATTTCATCCAATAAGATTACCGCATACGGCTTTCTTCTTACTTTTTCCGTTAACTGTCCGCCTTCCTCATATCCTACATAGCCTGGAGGAGCTCCAATTAACCTTGAAATAGCAAATTTCTCCATGTATTCGCTCATATCAATTCTAACAAGTGCTTCTTCACTGTCAAATAGTTCTCGAGCCAATACTTTAGCTAACTGTGTTTTACCAACACCGGTTTGTCCCAAAAATATAAATGAACCAATTGGCTTATTTGGATCTTTAAGTCCAGCACGATTACGCTGAATAGCTTTTACAACCTTTGCAACGGCTTCGTCTTGACCAATAACTTTCCCTTTTATAAGTTCAGGTAATTGAGCTAATTTGTTACTTTCTGTTTGGGCGATTCTGTTAACCGGAATACCTGTCATCATTGAAACAACATCTGCAACATTATCTTCTGTAACGAGTTCTCTATGTTGTTTAGTTTCTTCTTGCCATTTTTCTTGAGCAATTGCTAAGTCTTTTTCAAGGCGTTTTTCATCGTCTCTAAGTTTTGCTGCCTCTTCATATTTTTGTTTTTTAACAACTTTGTTCTTAGTTTCCTTGACTTCTTCTAACTTTTTTTCTAGCTCTATAATTTGATCAGGAACATTTATGTTAGTAATATGAACACGTGAGCCGGCTTCATCTAAAGCATCTATCGCTTTGTCTGGAAGAAAGCGTTCGGTCATATATCTATTGGTTAATTTAACGCAAGCCTCAATAGCTTCTGGCGTATAATCAACATTATGATGCTCTTCATATTTACCTTTTATATTATTTAATATCTCAATTGTTTCTTCTACGGTTGTTGGTTCTACAATGACCTTTTGGAAACGACGCTCTAGAGCTCCATCTTTTTCTATATACTGTCTGTATTCGTCTAAGGTTGTTGCTCCAATACATTGGATTTCACCTCTTGCTAAAGCAGGCTTAAACATATTTGATGCGTCCAAACTACCTGTTGCACCTCCTGCACCAACGATTGTATGAATTTCATCTATAAAGAGAATAATGTCATCATTCTTCTCTAATTCGTTCATTACAGCCTTCATGCGTTCTTCAAATTGACCTCGATATTTTGTTCCAGCCACTAAACTTGCTAAATCTAAAGTAACAACACGTTTATTAAACAGTATTCTTGAAACTTTTCTTTTCACTATTCTAAGGGCTAGACCTTCAGCAATTGCCGACTTACCAACACCGGGTTCTCCTATCAATAAAGGATTGTTCTTTTTACGTCTACTCAAAATTTGGGAGACACGTTGTATTTCCTTTTCTCTTCCTACAACGGGATCAAGTTTACCTTCTTCTGCTAGAACTGTAAGGTCTCTTCCAAAGTTATCCAAAACTGGGGTTTTAGACTTTTTAGTTGATTTAGCCGAAGATTGTCCAAAAGGGTTCTCTTTAGCAGCCTCGTCTTCATTAGGCTCGTCATCAGAGAACGACTCAGATTTTGGAAGATCTATATAATCATCATCATTTGTAATCATAAATTTGAATTGTTCTTTTACATTATCATAATCTACCTTTAACTTATTCAAAAGTTTTGTGGTAGGGTCGTTTTCATTTCTTAAAATGCACAATAATAAATGTGCGGTATTAATAGATGTACTCTGAAATAATTTAGCTTCTAAAAAAGTTGTTTTCAGAGCGCGTTCTGCTTGTCTTGTTAGATGTAAGTTCTTCTTTTCGTTCGAAGCAGTCGTGATATTGGGATTGGCAGGGCTTAAAATTTCAACCTTTCTTCTTAAATGATTGAGGTCAATATCCAACGCATTTAATATATCAATAGCTTTGCCATTACCATCACGAAGAAGTCCCAGCATTAAATGCTCGGTACCTATAAAATCATGACCTAAACGTAAAGCTTCTTCTTTGCTGTACGCAATTACATCCTTAACTCTTGGGGAAAAATTATCGTCCATAGTAATCTCTTTCTGCATTAAAAATAATAAAATCTACCTATAAAAGGGCAAAAACTATACCTTAAATATAGTAGTAGTACTAATAGAGTGAAAAAACTTTACAAATTCAAAGTATTTAACAAGATACTTATTAAAAATCGAGCTTAAATTTGTTAATAAATAGTTCTAAATTTTGACTTTATAAGTCGCCCAAACACTATGAAAATCGTTATCTTAGCACGATTTGAAAACCTACAAAAATCTAATTTATATAATATATGGAAGAAGGAGAGAAATTGATCCCTATAAACATTGAGGATGAAATGAAATCTGCCTACATTGATTATTCAATGTCGGTCATTGTGTCACGTGCATTACCAGATGTTAGAGATGGTTTAAAGCCTGTACATAGACGTGTACTTTATGGAATGCATGAACTTGGTGTTAGATCAAATACTGCTCATAAAAAATCGGCAAGAATTGTTGGAGAGGTACTAGGAAAGTATCACCCTCATGGAGATACGTCGGTTTATGATGCTATGGTTCGTATGGCTCAGGAATGGAGTTTACGCTATATGTTAGTTGATGGTCAAGGTAACTTTGGTTCTATTGATGGTGACAGTCCTGCAGCGATGCGTTATACTGAGGCCAGAATGAAAAAGATATCTGAAGAAATGTTGGCAGATATTGACAAAGAAACGGTAGATCATAAATTAAATTTTGATGATACACTTCAGGAACCTACAGTACTTCCAACGAGAATTCCAGGACTTTTAGTAAATGGTGCTTCAGGTATTGCTGTGGGAATGGCAACCAATATGCCGCCACATAATTTATCGGAAGTTATAGAAGGGACAGTAGCTTATATTGATAACAATGACATTGAAATTGATGAGCTTATTCAACACGTAAAAGCACCAGATTTTCCAACAGGTGGAACCATTTATGGTTATGATGGTGTTCGAGAAGCCTTCAAAACTGGTCGTGGACGAATTGTAATTCGCGGTAAAGCTAGAATAGAAGAAGTACAAGGAAGAGAATGTATTATTGTTACAGAGATTCCTTATCAGGTGAATAAGGCAGATATGATTAAAAAAACTGCCGACTTAGTTAATGACAAAAAGATTGATGGTATTTCTCTTATTAGAGATGAATCAGATAGAAAAGGAATGCGAATTGTTTATGTTTTAAAACGTGATGCTATTCCAAATATCGTTCTAAACATGTTGTATAAATATACAGCATTGCAGTCTTCATTTAGTGTCAATAATATTGCCTTGGTAAATGGTCGTCCGCAATTATTGAATCTTAAAGAAATGATTCATCATTTTGTAGAGCATAGACATGAAGTTGTTGTTAGACGTACTAAGTATGAATTACGAAAAGCAGAAGAACGTGCGCATATATTAGAAGGTTTAATTATTGCTTCAGATAATATTGACGAAGTTATTGCTCTAATTCGTGCATCATCTAATGCAGAGGAAGCTCGTGCAAAATTAATTGAACGATTTAAACTTTCTGAAATACAAGCCAAGGCAATCGTAGAAATGCGATTACGTCAACTTACAGGTTTAGAGCAAGACAAATTACGTTCTGAATATGATGAGTTAATGAAGACTATTGATGATCTTAAGGATATTCTTGATAAGAAAGATCGTCGTTATGATATTATTAAAGACGAACTTCTTGTTATTAATGACAAATATGGAGATGAACGCCGTTCTCAAATTGAATATGCAGGAGGTGATTTGAGTATTGAAGATATGATTCCAGATGAGCAAGTAGTTATTACAATTTCTCATGCAGGATACATTAAAAGAACATCCCTTACAGAATATAAAACTCAAAATAGAGGAGGAGTTGGTCAAAAAGCGTCAACAACGCGTAATGAAGATTTCTTAGAGCACTTATTCGTAGGAACGAACCATCAGTACATGTTATTCTTTACACAAAAAGGAAAATGTTTCTGGATGCGTGTTTATGAAATTCCTGAAGGAAGTAAAACATCTAAAGGACGTGCCATTCAAAACTTAATTAATATTGAACAAGATGATAAAGTTATGGCTTTCATCTGTACTCAAGATTTAAAAGATGAAGATTATATCAATAGTCACTATGTAATCATGGCCACTAAAAAGGGTCAGGTGAAGAAAACCTCTTTAGAGCAATATTCTAGACCTCGAACTAATGGTATAAATGCTATTACTATCAAAGAGGATGATGAATTATTAGAAGCTAAATTGACTACAGGGAATAGTCAAGTAATGCTAGCTCTAAAATCAGGGAAGGCTATTCGTTTTGAAGAAGAAAAAACAAGACCAATGGGTAGAAATGCCTCTGGTGTGCGAGGAATTCGTTTAGCTAATGATGCCGATGAAGTTATCGGGATGATTGCCATTGAAAATCCGCAAGAAGAATCTGTTTTGGTGGTTTCTGAAAAAGGCTACGGAAAACGAAGCTATATTGACGATCCAGAAGATGGGGAAGCAATTTACAGAATTACAAACCGTGGAGGAAAAGGAGTTAAAACAATTTCCGTTACTGAGAAAACGGGTCATTTAGTAGCTATTAAATCAGTGACAGATGAAGATGATTTAATGATTATTAATAGATCTGGTATTGCCATTAGAATGGAAGTAAAAGATCTTCGAGTTATGGGAAGAGCAACACAAGGTGTTAAATTGATTAACCTAAAAGGTAGCGATTCTATTGCGGCAGTTGCTAAAGTGATGAAGGAAGATGAGGAAGAAAATGACACAGAGGATTCTGATATTCAAGATGTTAACAATAGTGGCACAACTCTTGATTCTAACGAAGAAGAATAAATTACATTAACACTAAAAATAACTTAATAATGAGAAAACAAATTGTAGTTGCTTTGGCACTTTTAGTTAGCACGATTTCATTTGCTCAAAAGAATGAAATAAAAGCTGCTGAAAAAGCAATAAAATCTGGTAACTATGCCGACGCTAAATCGGCTATTCAATCGGCCGAATCTTTAATTGGAAGCGCTGATGCGAAAATGAAAGCGAAGTTTTATTTCTTAAAAGGAAAGGCTTTTTACGCTGCAGGAGTAGGATCTAATGATGATATGGATACTGCGATCGAGAGTTTTAATAAAGCAAAGGAAATTGAAGCTCAAGCTGGAAAATTAAAGTATACAGAGGATATCAACGTCCTTAAAGGACAAATGCTAAACTCTGTTTTGACGAAAGCTCAGACACTACTTCAGAATAAAGATTATATGAAATCTTCTGCTAGTTTTGAAAAGGCTTATAAGATGTCTCCTAGCGATACATTGTACTTGTATTATGCAGCATCAACTGCAGTAACTGCTCAAGACTATGTAACTTCATTAAAGTATTATGAAGAATTAAGAGATTTAGGTTTTGAAGGAAAAGGATTTCAGTATTATGCAATGAATAAAGAAACTGGAGAGGAAGAATTATTTGATAATGTAGTGTTAAGAGATGCTTCTTTAAAGGCTGGAACTCATATCGTACCTAAAGATAAGGCAACACCTTCTAAATCTGCCGAAATTGTTAAGAATATTGCCTTAATTCATGTCTCAAATGGTGATAATGAAAAAGCATTAAAAGCAATGGCAGACGCAAGAGCTTTGAATCCAGATGACTTAGGACTTTTAATTTCTGAGGCGAACGTTCAATTAAAAATGGGAAATAGAGATCGATTTAAGGAACTCATGCAAGAAGCAACTGTACAAGATCCTAACAATGCAGAATTGCAGTACAACCTTGGTGTTATTGCTGCAGAAGCTGGAGAGAATGATGCTGCAAAGAAGTATTACGAGAAGGCCATTTCTTTAGACCCTTCTTATACAGATGCTTATAACAACATGGCTGTTTTAATTTTAAGTGGTGAAAAATCTATCGTAGAAGAGATGAACTCTTTAGGAACATCTTCGGCAGATAACAAACGATATGACGAGTTGAGAGAAGAACGTAAAAAAATATACGAATCTGCAATTCCATTTTTAGAAACGACACTTAAGTTAAAGCCTAAAAATATCCAGGCTGCTCAAACACTTATGAATATTTACAGTGCAACGGCACAAACAGAAAAGTTTAAAGCGATGAGAGCTAGAGTTGAAGAATTAGAAGCGGGAAACTAATTGATTCATCTAACTAAGAATTAAAAAAAGCGACTAATTTTAGTCGCTTTTTTTAATTATATAATTTTCTTAATGACTCTTAATTTATGCGTGTGGCTACGTTTATCAACATTGTAAATACCCGAATGATCTAATCGATCTATTCTAACCTTTCCATGGGCATGAATAATATAATTATCTTTCATAATAATACCTACATGCGTAATATGACCTTCAGAGTTATCAAAAAAAGCTAGATCTCCTGGTTCACTTTCTTCAATAAAACTTAAGGCTTGACCCTGAGTTGCCTGCTGCGAAGCATCTCTAAGCAGTTGATAACCATTAATCTTATAAACCATTTGGGTAAACCCAGAGCAGTCAATACCAAAAGGTGTTTTTCCACCCCAAAGATATGGTGCATTTAGGTAGGTGAATGCGGTGTTGAGTAAGTTCGATTTATCTTGTTGTTCAGCAATAGAGTTGCCATCAAAAGAATGTTCTAATAGGTTTAGACCATTTAAAGAAGACCCTAAAGGAATGGTATGTAATTGCTGATTTTTATCCTGAACAAATTCTATTAAATCGGTAGAAAGAATATGACTTTGTTGTTTGATTGTTTTATAAGCATCTTCATTAATTTCAAGATACTGTTTATTATCAATCCAACCTTCATATTTATCATAAGCAAGCCGAATTCTGCTCCAAGATTTACGTTGTTCGAGTACCTTGAAAATTTCACCATAAAGTACCTGTGAAACTAACTCACTTGGGTCACTGGGTTCAATTCTAAGAGGAACAATGCTCAGATTACAAATTCCGTATTGCATTAAGCTATATTAATTACGTTCAATTACTACTGCCGAAGCACCACCACCACCATTGCAAATAGCAGCGGCTCCAATTTTTGCATCGTTTTGTTCAAGAACACTTAACAATGTGATAAGTATTCTAACTCCAGAACACCCTAACGGATGCCCTAACGATACAGCACCTCCGTTTACATTAACGTTACTATCGTTAAGCCCTAGTATTTTCATATTGGCTAAACCAACTACAGAAAAAGCCTCGTTAAATTCAAAATAATCAACATCGTTGAGTGTTATTCCGGCTTTGTCTAAAGCCTTTGGTAATGCTTTAGCAGGCGCAGTTGTAAACCATTTAGGTTCGTGGGCTGCATCTGCATAACTTTTTATTGTAGCTAATGGTTTTAATCCTAATTCATTTGCTTTGTCTTTGCTCATTAACACCATTGCTCCGGCTCCATCATTTATTGTAGAAGCGTTTGCTGCGGTTACGGTTCCTTCTTTAGTAAAAGCGGGACGTAAAGCTGGAATTTTTTCCATTTTCACATTCGTATATTCTTCATCTTTTGCCACAATCACCGGTTCACCGCGACGTTGTGGTACTTCTACAGGGACTACCTCATTATCAAATTTACCTGCATCCCAAGCTGCAGCAGATCTATTATAAGATTGAATAGCAAAAGCATCTTGGTCTTCTCTAGAAAAATCATATTCTGCAGCACACGCATCAGCACATACTCCCATAGCGTTTTGGTCGTAGACATCAACCAAACCGTCTTTTTGCATACCATCTTCCATTTTGGCTGGACCAAATTTTGTAGCCGAACGCGCATGGTAATAATGAGGTATTAAACTCATATTCTCCATACCTCCAGCAACAACAATATCAGTATCACCAAGCGCAATAGATTGCGTTGCTTGCATCACAGTTTTCATTCCTGAAGCACAAACTTTGTTTATTGTAGTACACGGTACTGTATCTGGAATACCAGCATAAATGGCCGCTTGACGCGCAGGTGCCTGACCTGTTCCAGCCTGAACAACATTACCCATTAAAACCTCTTCAACCATTTCTGGTTTTAAATTAATTTTATCTAAAGCCCCTTTTATGGCAATGGCACCTAATTTTGGTGCAGGAATTGTTGATAAAGCTCCTAAAAAACTTCCTATTGGAGTTCTTGCAGTTGATACAATAACGACGTCTCTACTCATTTTAAATCTATTTTGTTTTGTAGCTGCAAAATTAATCATTTTTTAATAAAAAGACAGCTTCAATACGATAACATCGGTTCTATTATATTTTCTTACTTTTGAAAGTATTAGTACGTATTGCTCATAATTGTTAAATCGTACTTTAACTCCTATAATAATGAATGATTTAATTAATAAGTGGTATCGAAATCATGCACTTTTATATAAAGTGCTTTTGTTTTTAAGTACTACCTTTTTGATTGTTTATTTATTTCCGAAGAGCGGAAAATTTAAATATGATTTTGATAAAGGAAAGCCTTGGCAGTCTGAAAGTTTGCTCGCGCCATTCGATTTTGCCATAAAAAAATCTAATGAAGAAATTAAAAACGAACGGCAAGAGGCTTCAGAAAAGAGTGCCGTTTATTTCGACATTAATACTTTGGTTGAATCATCTGTTCTAAGTGACTATTCTGAAAAATTCAAAGCATCATTTAATGACAGTATTGTTAGGACACATCGTAATTTATATAGCGTAGGTGAATCTGCAATTCTAGATATTTATGAGTTTGGAGTTTTAGATGAAGATTATGACTATTTAAACGATAAGAATGTCATATTATTAGAACAGCAGACACAATATGATGAGACTCAATTTTCAAATCTTACAAAATTTGATGGGTTTAGAAGTGTTATTGAAAGGAAATTGGCAGACAATGGTTTATCTCGGTTTGATGCCACTTTTGTTTCCATGTTTTTTAATATTATAAAACCTAATTTAAGTTTAAATGCGTCCTTTACTCAAAATGCTTTAAATGAAAGGTTAGAAGGTATTTCGAGTGTTAGAGGTAGAATTGAGAAGGGAACTTTAATTATATCTAAAGGTGAGCTCGTTGAAGGGAACAAATACGATATCTTAACATCCTTGGAAACCGAATACGAATCTCAAGTTTGGAACGAGTCTAATTATAACTTAATTGTATTTGCCTATGCCTTACTTGTAGCATTGGCCTTGTTAATGCTTTTATTGTTTCTACGGAAATATAGAATGGATGTTTTCTTAGATAATACTAAAGTCACCTTTATATTCTTTAATATTTTATTAATGATTTTGTTGACCACATTAATCATTAATTATAATTCTCAGTATGTTTACGTAGTACCTTTGTGTATTCTTCCATTAGTTTTAAAAGCATTTTTTGACGCAAGGTTGGGATTATTTGCACATGTCCTTACAGTATTACTCTTAGGCTTTATTGTGCCAAATAGTTATGAATATATGTTTTTGCAAATTATTGCGGGAATCGTAACTATTTTGACCGTTTCAGAATTATACAAACGTGCCAACCTATTTATTTCAGTTGGGCAAATAACCTTAATATACATTATAGCTTATTTTGCGTTTTTTGTAATTCAAGAAGGCGATATCACCAATTTGAATCCTACTACTTTTGGACTTTTCGTACTTGGTGGACTGGCAACGTTATTTGTACAACCTCTCATCTATATTTATGAAAAGTTATTTGGTTTAGTCTCTGATGTTTCTTTATTAGAACTTTCAGATACGAATACAAAACTTTTGAAGCAACTTGCCAATAAAGCACCAGGTACATTTCATCATTCTTTAAACGTAGCCAATTTGGCTGAGGCATCTGCAAATGAAATAGGAGCGAACGCTATGCTTATTAGGGTAGGAGCATTGTATCATGATATTGGAAAGATGAAGAACCCAACCTATTTCACAGAAAATCAGGCTACAGGTATTAATCCGCATGACGAACTATCGTCTAGAGAGAGTGCCAAAATTATAATTGATCATACTTTAGATGGCATTGAGATTGCAAAGAAGCATAATTTGCCAGATCGAGTTATTGATTTTATTAGGACGCATCATGGTACAAGTTTAGTGTATTATTTCTACCGAAAAGAGAAAGAACTTAATGACGATACGAACGATGCAGATTTTAGATATCCAGGACCCCAGCCTTTTAGTAAAGAAACAGCCATACTTATGATGTGCGATAGTGTTGAAGCCGCTTCTAAGAGTCTTAAAGAGCCTACAACAACGAAGATTGATAAGTTTGTAGAAAGTATTATTAGCAAACAAATGGAAGATGGTCAATTTTTAAATGCGAATATTACCTTTAAGGAAATTCAATCTATCAAAAAAGTGCTTAAAACGAAGTTAGCCAACATATTCCATCTAAGAATTGAATATCCCGAATAAATTTTACTGAAAAAAATATAAAAAATTGTTGTGTTGTTGCTAATGAAAAGTTACATTTGCATCCCATTAAAAAGACGTTCTTTTTAAATTTTATTGGAGAGGTGCCAGAGTGGTAATGGAGCAGATTGCTAATCTGTCAACGCGTAAGTGTTGCCCGGGTTCGAATCCCGGTCTCTCCGCTTTTTTTGATAACCATTTTCGGGGTGTAGCGTAGCCCGGTTATCGCGCCGCGTTTGGGACGCGGAGGTCGCAGGTTCGAATCCTGCCACCCCGACCACAAGAGCTGAACAATCTGTTCAGCTTTTTTTGTTTTATATTTACTAATTAGGATGCTTAAATTTAAACCAATCTAAGTTTAAAAACAGTTATATGTTATACCTAATTAGTGGGGCTTCACGATCTGGAAAAACCACGATTGCAAAAAGAATAGCTGAGCAAAAAGGCATATCTTACATGTCCTTAGACTGGCTTGTTATGGGGTTTACTAATGGGATTCCTAAGTACGGCATTCATGATAAGTTGTTTCCAAATGAAATCGCTAAGCGCATTTGGAGTTTTTTAAAAGCCATGTTAGAAAGTATGATATGGGTTGATGTAGACTATATTATTGAAGGGGAAGCGATACAGCCAGAATTGATTGCAGAATTACTGAAAAAACATCCAGACAGACTTAAAATTTGTTTTGTAGGTTATACCAGTGTTAGTGTTGAAGAGAAGTTTCAGTATATTAAAGATTTTAGTACTGAACAAAACGATTGGTTGATTGATAAATCTGATGCATATATCAAGGCCCATATACAAAATATGATAACTCATAGTCTAACTATTAAGGACGCTTGTTTTAGATACAACATAAACTATGTTGATACGTCCAAAAACTTCGAAGGTGTTATAAATCAAGTCGTCAAACAATTGAGTGCTTTGCGCTAAGATATAATAAATATAGAGGCTTTTAACAACGCATTTGACTACTCAATACGTCTATAATTTTCAGCGTAAATACGATTGCCATCATCATCAATCTCAATTTGGCTAAACGTATTACCATTAATAACAAGTTCGTGTTTAAATTCTTTTTTCTCTTCAATAATTTTACTCATCATTTCAGAACCATATTCTAATATTTCAACGAGCTCAGAGCCGTTAACAGTATAACTGCCATAGCCAAACCATTCGGAAGAATCTGATGGGATATACTTACTCCACATAACCTTAGAGTCGGTATACATTTTTACTTGTCTATAGCCTTCACTGGTTCTAAAGGAATCTTTAATTTTATTGTCCATGTAATTGTAGTAGCCTACCAATTCCCAGGCACCTTCAAGCGGATTCGAATTATGTTCAACCTCAGAAACATCAATAGTAGCTTCTTCAACTTGGTGCTCTGGTTGCTCTTTGCAGGAAAAAATCAACAGTATAATTAGGAGTGATGAAATGATAGCTTTCATAATTTTGATGATTTTAATATGTGAATTACTTTAAATTTACAAAAAAACTACCAGTATTGCTAAAATCTTATTTGCATATTCAAACTAAAAATGGATTCAATTTATAATTTATAACATTGAAAAATCCAATATATGTATAACAACTGTTAATAACTTTGATGTAAGTTTTTGTTCAAAAAACCTACTTTTGCCTATAACAAATTGAAACAACATATGTCTGATACAATAGAAAAAGTAAAATGCCTAATTATAGGTTCAGGACCAGCAGGATATACTGCAGCAATATACGCCTCAAGAGCCAATATGGCGCCAGTACTTTATCAAGGAACGCAACCAGGAGGTCAATTAACAACAACAAATGATGTTGAGAATTTCCCAGGCTATCCTGAGGGAATTACAGGACCTGAAATGATGATAGAATTACAAAATCAAGCGGCTCGCTTTGGAACAGATATTCGAGATGGTTGGGTTACCAAAGTTGATTTTTCGGGAGATATCCATAAAGTATGGGTAAACGATACTAAAGAAATTCATTGCCAAACCGTAATTATTTCTACTGGAGCTTCTGCTAAATATTTAGGATTAGAGTCTGAACAAAAATATTTAAAACTCGGTGGAGGTGTTTCTGCTTGTGCCGTATGTGATGGATTTTTCTACAGAAACCAAGAAGTTGTAATTGTTGGAGCTGGAGACAGCGCGGCAGAAGAAGCTCATTATTTGTCAAAATTGTGTACTAAAGTAACAATGTTGGTTAGACGAGATGAGTTTAGAGCTTCGAAAATTATGGCTAATCGTGTTATTAATACACCTAATATTGAAATACTATACAATACTGAAACTGATGAGGTTTTAGGTGACGGTCAAGTGGTAACAGGCGTAAGAGCGTTTAACAATAAAACAAATGAAAAATTTGAAATCCCGGCAACAGGATTTTTTGTAGCCATTGGTCATAAACCAAATACTGATATTTTTAAAGCCTATTTAAAGCTAGATGAAACAGGTTATATAATCAATACACCTGGAACGGCTAAAACAAATGTAGAAGGTGTTTTTGTATCTGGTGATGCCGCCGATCATGTTTACCGTCAAGCGGTTACTGCTGCAGGTACTGGTTGTATGGCTGCTTTAGATGCTGAACGTTATTTGGCTGCTAAAGAGTCAGATTTTGAAGTGTCAACACCAGTTTACTAGGTGTTAATTTATAACTAAAAGAACATCCGAAGTCTAATATTTATTTAGCTTCGGATTTGTTATTTATATGAAACATAAAACCATAATTATATTAGGGAGCTCAAGACCTTTTGGTAATACTAGAAAGATAGTGGATTATCTTATATCTCAAGGAAATGATATCGATTTGATTTCTTTGTCAGACTATAAGATTGGTTATTTTGATTATGAGCTTAAGAATGAAAATGACGATTTTCATCCGTTGCTAACTTCGATACTTAATTACGATACTATTTTGTTTGCGACGCCAGTATATTGGTACACTATGAGTGCGCAAATGAAAACGTTTTTCGATAGAATTTCAGATGTATTAATTGGTGATAAAAAACCTTTAGGAAGGCAATTGAGAGGTAAAGTTATGGGCTCAATAAGCTGTGGGTCTGATGCCGAGATTTTCGAAGGATTTAAAATGCCGTTTGAACAAAGTGCAGCATATTTAGGAATGACCTACTTAGAACATGTTCATACATGGGTTTTAAGCGATCAAACAATTCCAAAAACGGTTGAGTCTCGTTTAAAGTCATTACTCAATAAACTATAAAAGAACGTCCGAAATATTTAAACATTTCGGACGTTCTATATAAGGTTTAAGACATTTAAAATAGCCTTATTTTTCTTTCTTCTGAAGTTTTACTGTATCTGTAAACTTATTAATTGTAATTTTTGGATTTCCGTAGAGATATACCTCACTAGAGCCAGTTGCTTCTATGACGATCTCATCAATAACTTCAACATACACGTCACTTGCCAATTCGGCAATGACGTTACAAGTTTTAGTTGTGAAATTTTTACCATTGAATTGAGAATTATTGTCGGTTCTTAGAGTTAAACTTTCAATGGTCCCTTCAACATCCGAATTAGCGCGTTGGTACAAATCCATTTTAACAGCTGTTGCATTAATCAAAGCATCCATCTTAGTGTTATCACTTATTTCAGCAGTAACATTTGTTGCTGTAATATTTAATTTCACCTTAGCTTTACCGGTACTTACAAAGCTAAAATCATCAGTTTTAATATTGAGATATGCTCGAGATGAACCACTGGTTTTTAGAGTGGCGTTGTTGAGTTCTAAAGATGTAAGAGATCTAACTTCACCATCATCTTTAACTTCAATATGAGAAAATCCATCGCTATAATTAACTTTAATATTTAGCTTTTTAGCTCTAATATCACGCGTTGTTGTTAATGTAAGGACGCTATCAACAACTTCTATGTTGATATATTCGTGTAGGTTGTCATCTGTTTCTATTTCAACCGACGGTTTTTTATTGTAAAATAATTCTACTTTAAAATCTTCACCAACTACGATTTTCTTGAAATCATCAATATAGGTTTGCTTAATAGTTAAATTTCTATCACCTTTTACTTTCTCAGTGTTTTGGGCAAAACCTGTAACTGTATAGCCTAAAACGACCAATAGAAATAATGTAACGTTTTTCATTATTATAAATTAAGTGTTATAACAAATATAAAACAAAAACCATCCCAAACTTAAAATTAAGCTTGAAATGGTTTTAATAAAGGTTGATTAGTTGGTTGTTAAACGTTTATTTTAATGCTGTTTTCAGAGTGTTTTCAATTCTTGGAGCATGACTAGAACCCATGGTCACAAAAACTGTTTTTCCTTGATTTACTTGCTCTAAAATGATTTGAATCATATGTTCATCTCTTGAGAGGTTAGAGCCGTTCCAAATCTCTTGTAAATAACCAGGCCATCCATAACCAGCATCGTGATGTCTCCAATCTTTATTAGGGAAATCTGTTTGCCATATGCTATCTACATCTTGCCAAGAGGTAATGGTATGTCGTAAATGATCATAATCGGTTCGTTCATCTATTAGTTTCTGTAGCGCATCTTCGGGATTATTCTGCCGTTCTTCTTTACTCAAACCATAAAATGGACGAAGTGCATAAAACATGGCTAATTTTTCAGCAGGATAGCGTTTTATCATGAGTTCAATTTCATCTTCTCGTGTTGGTTCCCATGTAAATAAATTTACATGATCCTTTTTTGCAAGCGCTGATGTTAGTCCGCTTTCTCCATAATGTTCTATAGGGTCTTGAAACCACTTAAATAAAAAACCAAGCCTACCTTCTACAAGAGCAACATCTGGTTTATTTATAGCCCAATAGTGTCTAATGGAATCAAATTGGGCATTTGACGGATCGTTTATATGCTCTACGCCAACAACTATAACCTTGCCTTTGTTTTTTCCGTAGACAGTATAGATGTATGGTCTACGATGGGTATTAATTATGGTTTTGTACGTCGTCATATCCATAACAGGCACTTCTAATGTGTATTGCGTTTCTGTTTTATAGAAAGCTGGTGATTTCCACATCACATTTGTAAAAAACAAGATTAAAATAAGCCCGAAAAAAACTAGAATAAACGTTACAATTTTTTTCATCACTTTGATTATACCTGGTTGTTATTGCTTTCTGATATTACCAGAAACACCATCATTAGTGTCAACAGATTCTGGGTTTCCATAATATTTTATATCGCCACCACTAGATGCATTGGCTTTTAATTTTTGTTTGGCATAAACAACAATGTCTGCGCCACTGGTTACTGAAGCTGTACAGTTATGCGATTTTAAATCTTTAGCTTTAATATCGCTTCCGCTTGTCGCTTCGGCATCGAGGTCATTAGTTGTTCCAGAAACCTTTAAATCGCTACCACTTGTTGATCGTAATGTCGTTGATTCGGCTTTGATGTCAATTTCTAAATCGGCACCACTTGTAGTAACAAGCTTTAAATTATCGGCAACAATTGTGTTTGTTGAATATACGTCACTACCACTTGTAGAGGTTATGAGATTAATGTCTTTTACATTGACCATAATTTTTTTAGCTTCAGAGCGTCTTATGTTTTCGTCAGCATAAATTTTTAAAACACCTTCTTCTATTTCAGTGATAATAATGTCATGAAGATTTTCGTCGGCCTGAACTTTTAGCATTGGCGAATCACTTTGTGTTAAATATACATCTAAGCCTCTGCTCACTGCAATTTGATTAAACTCGCCGTCGAGTGTACGTTCTATTGTGGATACGTTTCCATTCCCAGTAACACCTGTATCAAAATTGATATCGAAATTACAAGATGTTAGCAATATGCTAAATATTACTGCAATTGTGAATTTTGTTAATGTTGTCATGATTTTTTGATTTTAATAGATGATTATTATTAATTATTTTTTTTTAGAATTTTAGAAAATAAAGAATCTACTTTTTTAGAATTCCAGGGGGCAGCTCCTAAATGATGAAATTTAATTTCATTATTGTGAATGATATAAGTATCTGGAATGGAACCACCATTTTCTTGAAAAAAAAGAGGAAGATTTGTTTTATCTTTATAAGAGTATATAGGAAAACTAAATCCTTTGTTTTCAATAAATTCTGTAGCTTTATCTATATCTTCATATGTCAGTAAATAAAAATCTACGTTTTCCGATTTATCATATAGTTCTTGAATGGAAGGCATTTCTTCAATACAAGGTTTGCACCAAGTAGCCCAAAAATTAAGAAATACAATATTCTCATTGTTTTTTATGCTAACTTCTTTACCATTCTTAGAAGTTAATTTCATTTTATATAATGCTTCAGCGTCAAACGGTTGTTCTTTTTTCTCAGCTAAGAATTCATCGTTTTCGTATTGATTTAAGTATTCAATATAGGCTTGAGCTGAATTATGAGAATCTATTCGATCATATGCAAACCAAATGATTAATCCTGTAAATAAACCTATGCAAAATATAATTACTTTTTGTTTCATTACTGTTGTTTTATAGCTTCTTCAACGATGTTATCGTTTTCTCTTACGATAAACTTGTTGACTTTATCTTTAGCGTTAGTTATAAACTCAAAGGTTAAAGTCGATTTTTTATGTACGAATAGCGATGGTGTTTTCGCGTATATTTCAGTGTTTAATCCTCCAGCGTTAATGTGTAAACCTTTTTCAGTTCTTGATATAACTACGGTTCCTGATGTTTTGGCTTCATATTGACCAATATAAGAATCTAACAGTGCCTCAGATACTTTGGTATACTTTAATTCTGGTTGGTCTTGCATTTTATGATCGTAGCTCATTACGCGTTTTAAGCGCCATTCGCCATCTTCTAAAATCCATAGGTGAGAGAATTTCGCAATGCTTCCAGCAACTTCTTTACCGTTGGTGGTTTCAAAGAATTTATGCTCTCCTTTTTGCAATGCACCATATACTACGCCTTTGTTTTTTAATACAAATACCTCAAGGCTACCGTCTACCAACTCTCGTCTTGATTTTGTGGTATTGTCTGGGTTACAAATGCCATTTTTCATAGATTTGATAAACCCCTCTTTTGAGGTTTCTACACCACCAATATCATGATAAAACTCGAAATCTTCGGCAATTAGCTCCTCTAAATATTGAGTTTCACATTTATTAAAAGAACGCTCAAACAATAGGCTATCCTTTACTTTTAGCGTATTGTAAATTTCATTATGCTTTGTTACCTCTGGCTTTAATACCATGGTCATTCCGTAGAAAGTAATGGTAAGAATAATGAGTTTATATAGTAACTGTATCATTTTTTGATTGATTGAGGTTCAAATATTTAAAAAATGGTTGGTTAGTTAAATTTTAAATACCTGAACCGTTGATTGTTTATGATGAATTGTTAATTATCGTTGTCTTCGGTTGTAATTTCTATACCGTCGTCATCAATATTGACTTTCACATCTTCCGTCTTCGCTTTAAGTCCGTCACTATCAATTTGAAGACTGCTATTATCTGTTTTTGCTTTAATGCCATCCTCATCTATTCTTAGACCGTTTTCTTCATCATGGATGTCGATTTCTTCGGTTCGATAGTTTTCACCTTCTGGACAGTCTAAGCATTTTACATCATTGGTAATAATTTGAAGGTAATGTTCCTCCATATCATGATCAAGAATGTCATTATAATAGTAGTCGTTACTATGATAATTGTAGGTGTTTTTATCTGCATAAAGTACAGCGCCTTCTGGTAAATACACCGTAACTGTAACCGATTGACCTTTACGAGCTTCATTAAGCGGAAGTGTTAAATAGCTATCAAGTAAGAGTTCGTTATTTTGTAATGTATACTTATAACTGATACGTTCGGCTCTGTTTTTTGCATTAGCAAAATCTGATCCTCTTGCGCTACGTTCAATTCTAATTTTACCAATACTATCTTTAGTTGATCTAACAATAAGTCTTACACCTCTTGAGTATAGCACTTTGTTGTCATTCTCATCGTAAGCCGTATCAAATCCATAGTTTCTATAGTATCTATTTCTCGAGAATAAATCATTATCATCCATACGTAGACTTATGGTGTCGTTTGCCGTTATGGATGCTAATTTTTCGGTTTTAATTGAAGACCCTTCTTCTTTAAAACTAAGTCCAAATTTTGCCGACAAAATGATTAACGAGATAAATGAAATAAGCCATAACCCCAGTAATGTATACTTTGCTGCATTACCAATAGACTTGAGATTTGTAATTAATATTTTTAATCCAAGGTAAAATATAAAGAATGCGATAATACCTATAAAGAAAAATACGAGTAACGACATGAGCCAAACTGGCATGTTGGTTGCATCTGCAATATCAAAAAAGTTGGTTCCTGGAATATGTACATTATCTAAAAGATTTAGGCTAAATAAGCTTACAATTAATGAAATAATAGTAACGGCTCCAACTATCATTAGAATCACTCCAAAGAACTTTGCGAAAAGTTTCAAAAAGAACATAATGATATCACCTATAGTTTCAAAAAAGGAACTAGATGTTGATTTAATACGCTCACCTTGTTTAGGTATATCTGCTTTTTTTACACTTTCTGAAATAGAATCTGTAACATTAGATATAGAATCTGTAACACTAGACAACGAATCTGTTACGGTTTCAAAACCGCCTTTAATTTTTTTTTCGATGTTACTAATATTTACTGGCTCACCTTTCATCATTAGTTTTTCAGAAGTTGTCGTTGCTTCAGGTACAAAAATCCAAAGTAAAATGTATAAAAGAATTCCTGTTCCAGCACCAAATATGAGTAAGAACCAAATTAAACGAATCCAGAGCGCGTCAATACCGAAATAATGCCCTAAACCTGAAGATACACCTCCAACATAGGAATTGTCTGTATCTCTATATAATTTTTTAGCTGTAGATGAGCGTTGTTTTGAATATGAACGTTTTGGTTCGTCTTCAAAAATTTCATCGTCAACCAAATAATCTTCTGGTTGCCCCATGATGGTGATGACTTCATCTACTTCTTTATGGCCTATAACTTGTCTTTCGTTTTGAACACGTTCGCTAAAAAGTTCGGCGATACGAGCTTCAATATCTGATATGATTTCTGAACGACCTTGAGAGTCTGTAAATGAACGTTTTATAGCCTCAAGATAGCGTTGTAATTTTAAGTATGCATCTTCGTCTATATGGAAGAATATACCTGCTAAATTTATGTTGACTGTTTTATTCATTATTTCGTGTTTTTTTGTCTTGTTACTATGTTAACTGCGTTTTGTAATTCGTTCCAGGTAATGGTTAGTTCTTTTAAGAATAACTGTCCTGTTTCTGTAAGACCGTAATATTTTCTAGGCGGTCCAGATGTAGATTCTTCCCAACGATAATTGAGTAATCCAGCATTTTTCAGTCTTGTGAGAAGCGGATAAATTGTCCCCTCAACCACAAGCAGTTTTGCGTCTTTTAGCGTGCCTAAGATTTCCGCCACATAAGCGTCATCATCTTTTAATACTGATAAAATACAGTACTCTAATACGCCTTTTCGCATCTGTGCTTTTGTGTTTTCTATTTTCATAAGTTTCTTCTAGGTTTTTGTAAAAGTCTTATGCAATTCGCATTAAAGACGTTTAGATCATGTAATATGCTTTGATAAAATGCTCGTGTCATATTTTAATGAGATTAAATTTTAATAAACTGTTCATTTTTTGATTGATTGATGATTAATTGATGAAATATTATTTTAAAAAATTGATTGTTAATGGGTAGTGGTATAATTCACCGTCTCTCGCTTTTAAACTAGCTATAACAATAAATACAAGTTCTAGTATAAATCCTATTATGGCAAGAAATGCTAAACCGCCAGTAATAAATAGAAGGGGAGAAGGTTTACCAATATTGATATGAAAATCATGAAATCCATGAAAATCAACAAAATCTAAACCGTTAAAAACTTTAAAAATGAAAAACGGAATTGATATGGTACCAAGAATTAATGTATAAAGCAAAATACTTATTTGAAAATTAATGGCTTGCTTTCCATGAGTGTCTACAAATTCAGATTTGTCTTTGTTAACCATCCATAGTACTATAGGTCCGATATAGTTTCCTAAGGGAATTATAAACCTACTAAAGGTTGATAAATGAATGAATGTTGCGATGTTTTTTGAGTGATTGTCTGGCATGATTTTAAAACATATAGTAATTTCTTATACAAATATATGTCTAAAAACAGGTATTATGTTACGCATAGTACTTAAATTTAACATAATATTAACAAATGGTAGTGTCAATTATTTTCAATAAATTAGCTGAAACTTCCAGTAAATATGACCGTTTCACCTAAAAAACTCAATACTTTTTTATTATTTAAATTACCCTCCGCATATTTTTGTGGTGTACGTACTAAATCGTTAGATGAGAACAGTTGCGTAGTATCTGTTAAGCATAGATGGTTTAATCAAAACCCATTTAAGTCTATGTTTTGGGCTGTACAAGGTATGGCTGCCGAGTTAACCACAGGAGCCTTGATCATGTCAAAAATTAGGAATAGTGGGCATAAAATTTCGATGCTGGTAGCAAGTAACAATGGATCATTTACAAAAAAGGCCACAGGTAGGATTACGTTTACTTGTAATGAAGGTAAAAACATTGATGAAGCTATCAAAAATGCTATTGCAACTGGAGAAGGTCAAACGGTATGGTTAAATTCAAAAGGTATTAATAGTGAAGGTATTCAGGTATCAGAGTTTAACTTTGAATGGACTATTAAGGTGAGAAGTAAATAGATTGTAACAAATAACAGATTCTTTAAACATATAGGTAATCAATTAAAAAACACAAACACATGACATCACACGAAATCGATTACAGAATTTACGGAGAAGAAATGCAATATGTCGAAATAGAGCTCGATCCTCAAGAAGGCGTTATTGCAGAGTCTGGGAGCTTTATGATGATGGATGACGGTATCAAAATGGAAACTATTTTTGGTGACGGTTCACAGAAAGACACAGGTTTTTTTGGAAAAATATTAGGGGCAGGAAAGCGTATTCTCACGGGAGAAAGTTTATTTATGACCGCATTTTATAACGACCTTTCTGGAAAGCGAAATGTCTCTTTCGCATCACCTTATCCAGGGAAAATTGTACCTATAGATCTAACCGAATATAACGGCAAATTCATTTGTCAGAAAGATGCCTTTTTATGCGCTGCAAAAGGGGTAAGTATAGGTATAGAGTTTTCTAAAAAACTTGGGAGAGGACTTTTTGGAGGCGAAGGCTTTATAATGCAAAAGCTAGAAGGAGATGGTATGGCCTTCGTTCATGCTGGTGGGACCATGGCTCGAAAAGAATTACAAGCAGGAGAAACCTTAAGAGTTGATACAGGCTGTATTGTTGGTTTTACTCAGGATATAGATTATGATATCGAATTTGTAGGAGGTATTAAGAACACCGTTTTTGGAGGCGAAGGTTTGTTTTTTGCTAAACTTCGTGGACCAGGAGTTGTTTACGTGCAGTCTTTACCGTTTAGTAGATTAGCTGGACGTGTATTATCATCATTACCTAAAGGAGGTAAGAGTAAAGGTGAAGGAAGTATACTTGGTGGTTTGGGTGATTTACTGGATGGCGACAATAGGTTTTAAATAACATTCTTGTAAGAAAATGATTAAAAAGGTTGTGTTTTGGACGCAACCTTTTTGTATTTTAAACATCCTATTAATAGATCGTCAATCAAACTATTAAATTATGAAAAACGTTTTCTTTTTTCTTATTGTACTAATTTCAGGTGTCGCTAGTCATGGCCAAATTGTGAGTATTCCTGATACTAATTTTAAGAATCAATTACTCAACTATACGCCATCAATTGATACTAATGGTGATGACGAGATACAAATTTCAGAGGCTGAGGCTGTAGCATCTTTAGAAGTTAGTAACATTTCATCTATAGTGGGTTTAGAAAGTTTTATAAATCTTATAGACCTTAAAATTACTTATAGTCATTTTACTTCTGGACTAACTATTCAAAATTTACCGAATTTAGAAATATTTGACCTGACTTATGTTGGTTTACCTAGTTTAAGCATGGTCAATTTGCCTAGTTTAAAGGAGTTTGAACTGGGGTATTTAACCGAAGGGAGTACTATAAATACTGTAGACTTTGATTCATGTAATTGCCCTGATATGGAACGTGTTTTTCTAAACCAAGCGTTTTACATTACGACTCTTGATATAAGTGATTTTATCAATTTAAAGTACTTAGGTATAGAGATAGCAGATAATTTTACTGAACTAGATATTTCTAATAATATCAATTTAGAAACCATCTTTCTCTATAATACTGGAATTTCACAACTAAATTTTAGTCAAAACTCCAATATCAAGAATATTAATCTATTCTATCATATTGGTATTTTGGAAATGGATTTAACCAATTGCCCAAATCTAGAACGTGTGGAAGCAGAGGAAGTTAATTTTTCTGAGCTAGACCTTAGTAATAGCCCTAATCTTAACATACTCTATTTGCAATCTGTTTACACTAGTATTCTTAATATAAAAAATGGTACCACAGCTGAAGCAAGTTATATGTATTTTCTCTATGCGGATTATATTTGTGCCGATGATAACGAATTAGATGCAATAGTGGCTGAATTTGATCCTCAAACCAATAATAATCCTGTTATCAATTCGTACTGTTCATTTACTCCAGGAGGAAGTTTTTATACTATTGGTGGAGAAAATAAATTGGATGCTAATTCTGATGGTTGTGACAGTAATGATAATCTGTATCCGAGTTTGAAGTTTAATATTTCAGATGGAACAAATACTGGTACTTATATCTCAAATCCTTCTGGGAATTATAGTATTCCTCTTTCTGAAGGGATGCATACATTAACACCAGTTATAGAAAACCCAACTTATTTTAGTACGCCAAGCCCTTTAACGGTTAGCTTTCCTTCGGAAATGAGTCCGTTTAATCAAGATTTTTGTATTACACCTAATGGTGTTCATAATGACTTAGAGGTTTTTATTGTACCACTAACTGAGGCTATTCCAGGTTTTGATGCAACCTATAAAGTTGTTTATAAGAATGTGGGGAATACGTTGGTGTCTGGCTCTGTAGATTTTGATTACAGTTTCGATAGTCATTATATGGAATATGTATCATCTTTACCTTCGGAAATGTCTCATACTAATAATGTGTTGTCTTGGAATTATACAGACCTGTCGCCATTTGAGTCTAGAGAGATTGTAGTTACATTTACCCTAAACACACCTACGGATATTGATTTTCCACTTAACTTAGATGACGAGCTCAATTTTGAAGCCTTTATTTACCCTATTACAGGTGACGAGACTCCCGATAATAATGATTTCGGTTTAAAGCAAATTGTAGTCAATTCATTCGACCCTAATGATATAAGATGCTTAGAAGGTGAATTTATTTTACCTGAACGCGTTGGTGAGTACGTACACTATCTTATTCGTTTTGAAAATTTAGGAACGGCCAATGCCACAAACATTGTGGTTAAGGATGATATAGATCCTACAAAGTTTGATATCAATACCTTGGTGCCATTAGATGGAAGTCATGCCTATTATACTCGAATTAATGAGAATAATATTGTGGAGTTTATTTTTGAAAACATTAATCTGCCTTTTGATGATGCCAATAATGATGGCTATGTCCTTTTCAAAATAAAAACTTTAGAGAGCTTGGTATTAGGCGATCAATTTTCTAATCAGGCCGAGATTTATTTCGATTTTAATGCACCAATTATTACTAATAATTATACAACAGACGTGGCTGAAGAGAATTTAAGTATTCCAGATCATCAGGTCATGGCAATCTCAATGTTTCCAAACCCAGTGAATGACCTACTAAATATAGAAAGTACTGAGGTTTTAAATACAGCAGTGATTTATGATTTAAATGGAAGAACTGTATTAAATGTTGTTTTAAATACGAATCAAACACGATTAGACTTAAGTCAACTTACCGAAGGTGTGTACTTTTTAAAAGTGAATTCTAGTACAAAAACAAGAACTTTAAAACTCATAAAATCCTAGAGCTGCACTTGCGTTGAGGTGTTTTTAAAATAAAATGACCCATCTTTTTAACATATAATTGGCTGTTAATTTTTTTATTACTTCGTCAAGTGAACCGATTTTTTCACTACATTTAGAATGTAATAATAAATCAAACGCTTATAAAACAAATCTACTTTTTTTAAACCCTAAACCCAATTAAAGAATGGCAAGAGCAATGTTTGAGTACACTAAAACTGTACTTAATAAAGTTAGTTTCGACGCTACATTGTTCTGTAAAGAATTACAAAAGGCACTTCAAAGATTATTACCATACGAAATTGAAGAGCTTAAGATTTATATTAAATCTTTAATCTTACAGAACCCAGAATTAGATCAATGTTTAATCTTATTAAATGAATAAAAAAAAGCGACTTACGAGTCGCTTTTTTTAGAATTAGTAGTTTTTAGATAGTTTTTTATTTAGCTATCGGACTAATAATTTCAACGTTTTGAAATGCTATGGCGCCTCTAATAATACCAGATATGACGTTGTGCAAGGCATCAATAATTTGCATTTTTAATTCGCTTTTGTGATAAATAATACTCACTTCACGAGCAGGTGAAGGTGCATTAAAATGATGTAACTTATTAGACATTTTCTCATTTAAATCGAGTGTATTTAAATAGGGTAGGAGTGTCATCCCTAGCCCTTCGTTAGATAACTTTACTAGCGTTTCTATGCTACCGCTTTCTAACTGAAATTTATCGTCTTCATGAGTTTTAAATGCTTTACATAGATTGATAACGCCATCTCTAAAACAATGACCATCTTCTAGAAGTAACATGTCGTTAATGTCTAAATCTGAAACGTCAATTTTTTTCTTGTCTTTTAACCTGTGATCGTCTGGAATGTAGCCAACAAATGGCTCGTAGTATAGCACACGTTCCTTTATAGTATCATGTTCTAAGGGGGTTGCGGCAATGGCTGCATCTAAATGACCATCTGCAATTCTTGTGATAATTTCTTCTGTAGTGAGCTCCTCAATTTTAAGTTTAACTTTTGGATACTTTTTTATAAAAGTTTTTAGAAACATTGGCAGGAGCGTTGGCATTATTGTTGGAATAATACCAATTTTAAATTCGCCTCCAATAAATCCTTTTTGTTGATCTACAATATCTTGAATACGATCTGATTCGTCAACGATATTTTTGGCCTGTTGTACTATTTTTTTACCAACGTCGGTAAGTTCAATAGGTTTTTTACTTCTATCGAAAATAAGTATATCTAGCTCATCTTCAAGTTTTTGTATTTGCGTGCTTAGTGTTGGTTGGGTTACAAAACACTTCTCTGCGGCTTTAGTAAAGTTCTTATGTTCGGCTATAGCCAACACATAATGAAGTTGTGTTATTGTCATAGTTATTCATTTAGACTATAAAAATATAAAAACTATTTATAAAAACTATAATCAATTCAATTAATTATAAAATAAATTTGCATAAACAAAAACAATAGAAGATATGACACTAAATAGTATAGGTTTAGATACCCAGAAAACAAAAAAGATAACAGGAGATTTGAATTATCTTCTTGCAAATTTTCAAATTTATTATCAAAACTTAAGAGGTATTCATTGGAACATAAGAGGAAAACGTTTTTTTGATTTACACGTAAAATTTGAAGAGCTGTATACTGATGCCAATGTAAAAGTAGATGAGATTGCAGAGCGTATTTTAACGTTAGGGGCAACACCATTACATACGTTCGAAGATTACACGAAAGCGGCCAAAGTTCCTGTAGGAAGGCACATTTCAGAAGATGAAAAAGCCGTAAGACTTATTGTTGCTTCTTTAACCGAATTATTAAAAATAGAACGTCAAATTCTAGATGACTCTGGCAACGCTCAAGACGAAGGAACGAATTCTATGATGAGTGATTTCATTACAGAACAAGAAAAAACAGTTTGGATGATGAAAGCATGGTTGGGTGAAAGTGTATAGGATCCCAAACATTTAAGTAAAAGAAAAAACCCTTTCGAATAATCAATTCGAAAGGGTTTTATAATCAAGTTCAAAAATTCAACCAAATTTTATTCACAACCAGATTCAATATTTGTAATCCATTCTGCTGTACTTACAACTTCAGGTCCTTCTGGATTATCACATCCAAAGAATAACCATTCGCTTGCGAAATTACCTGAGTTGGTATTTACTGCTGCACCTACAGCTCCTGTTGGTGTAGTTACTATTTCCCATGTACCAGATGTTACAGAGTCGTTATTGATAGTAACATTTACGGTTCCATCTGCTCCAAATTCATAAATGTATTCCTGATCTCCAATTGTTACTGTCCAAAACTCACATTCAATTAAAAAATCTTCTATATCATCTTCAGAACAATCAGAAGGATTGTTTATATCTTCACATTCAACAAAGTCGTCTTCAGTAAATCCTTCACATTCTGCAACACATGCATTAGGGAATGTGATAACTTCGACTTGACCTCCTTCTTCAACTTCAACACATACTGGATCAAATTCTTCATCTAAACATTCTTCACATGGGATTTCTGTATCATCGCACTCAACAAAGTCTTCTTCATTAAATCCTTCACATTCTGCAACACATGCATTAGGGAATGTAACTGTTTCTATTTCTCCTGTAGCTGTTTCTATTTCAACACATACTGGATCAAATTCTTCGTTAAAACACTCATCACATTCATTACCTCCTTCATAGTCGCCAAAACAATCTTCTAAAATATCTTCAAATTCTTCAACATTGTTTACAGTAACAACTTCTTCATCTTCAGCTAATGTTACTTCAAATGGGTAAACAAAATCAAAATAGTAAGCGTCGTATAATGCTGTATCTAGTTCTTCTTGTGAGTTTACAGTAATTTCAACATTGTCATCTGTGATAATTGTTAATGGGAAATTAAATGTAAAACAATCTGTTCCACCAGGGCAATTGTAATCTTCTTCACAGTTTTCGGCGAAATCTTCTTGAGTAAATCCATCGCACTCTGCATAACATGCATTCGGGTAAGTCATTAAAAATGTTTCGCCATCTGGAGCCACAACTTCAACACAAACAGGGTTGTAGTCTTCAAAACACTCACAATCTTGTTCGTCAAAATCACAGTCATCTAATAAATCTGCAAATTCTTCTTCATTATTAATTGTTACCACTTCAATGGCATCAGAATCGTCATTATAAGTTTCTACATCAAAAGGAAATGCAACGCCATTAATGTATAAATCGTCTGTAGAGTTTATTAAAACTTCAACTAGATCTTCAAGACTATTTACAGCCACAGTAGTTCCGTTATTATAAGAAAGGTTCAATGGATATACAAAGTCAAAACAGAAATCGAAAACGATATTTCCGGTAGGGTTTTCTGTAGGAATCATATTTCCTTGAGAATTGAATTGAAGTCTCAACTGAGATAAAGACGTTGTAATAGACGCACTTTCATCTATGTTTTGTTCTTCAATTACTGGTTCGTCATTTGTACATGACGTAAAAACGCTCGCAATTAAAGCGAAACTTAAAAGAAATAATTTGAAATTTTTCATCATAGCAATTTTTAGATTAAATATGTTTTTGTCGATCAATCATAACTAAGACAACTGTCAAAAAAAATACCCTACTTTTCACTCTAAATTTTTTTTATTTAGTTTTGATGCATTCACTTTCAAACCAAATAATGCCTAAAGATCAACATAAAATATGTCATTCTGAAACTTTTGAATCCATCTATAAAACGTATGCGAAAGATCTAAGACGGTTTATATTTTTCAAAACTCAAGATATAGATAAGGCCGAAGATATTCTACAAGAGACATTTATTAAACTCTGGGATAATTGTGAAAAGGTAAATTATGATAAGGTGAAGAGTTATCTGTATACAGTCGCGTCAAATACATTTTTAAATTCGGTGAAACATGAAAATGTTATTAAAAAACACCAACAAGGTTTAATTCATAAAACCACTAATGAATCTCCAGAGTTTATCATGTTAGAAAAGGAATTTATGGATAAGCTAGATCGAACCATCAATGGTCTGCCAGATAAGCAACGCGAGGTGTTTTTATTAAATAGAATTGAAAAAAAGAAATATAAAGATATTGCTCAACAATTAAATATTTCAATAAAAGCTGTAGAAAAACGAATGCACCTGGCTTTGGTGGTCATTAGGGAGGAGATTGGTAATATTTAAAAAAAATAAACATTTACGGTAGGGTTTTATTAATTGTAATTGTCTTTATATTAGAATACGCATGGAACAACAAGATTTACATAACGATAACGAGACATTCTTGGCTAAATGGTTAGCAGGAGAACTTTCTAATGATGCACTGAAAGCTTTGGTGACAGAAGAAGAGTTTAATTCTTATTTAAAACTAAAAAAAGGAATAGAGACTCATGAGAGATTAGAAGGGTCTATCGATGATTCTTTTGCTAAAATTTCAGATCGAATTTCTCAAAAACATACCAAGGTTCGTCAATTAAATACGAATAGTTGGTTTATTGGCATTGCTGCCTCTATTGTGTTGTTTTTTGGATTGTTTTTTACTTTAGGAGATGATGTTAAGACGATAGAAACTAACTATGGCGAATATAAAACGGTCGCATTATTAGATGGGTCTGAAGTTATTTTAAACTCAAAGTCTACATTGACATATAATGAAGATGATTGGGCTTCTAATAGAACATTGACACTAGATGGTGAGGCTTATTTTAAAGTAAAAAAAGGAAGCACGTTTACTGTTGTAACTACCAATGGGGAAGTTAAAGTTTTAGGAACGCAATTTAATGTTAACTCAGTAAGCGATTTATTTGAAGTGGTTTGTTTTGAAGGAAAAGTGAGCGTCCTATCTAAAGGTGAAACTCACGTCTTGTTGCCAACATATTCTGTAAGAAGAATTAATGGCCATGGCTTAGAAACATGGGAAACTTCAGAAGCAGATCCAACATGGATACACGGAGAAAGTACTTTTAAAAGTGTACCATTAAACTATGTTATTTCGGCATTAGAATCACAGTTTAATGTGGTTATTGAGGCTAAAAATATTGATAAAACTATAATTTATACGGGTAGTTTTACTCACAGTGACTTAGACACAGCTTTAAAAACAGTGTTTAAATCTCTACAAATAAGATACGTTGAAAAAGAAAAAGGAAACATCTATTTGAGCACAAAGTGAAGAAATTGATTAACTGCATTTTACTAATTCTACCTGTTTTAGCCTTTTCGCAAGAAGAGGCTAAGTTTTACATCAATTTTGAAACTGAAAATATTCAAACTGCTTTTGATCTTATTGAAGATATTTATGACGTACGATTTTCATATAAAGATGCCGTTATAAAAGAGAAAACAGTTAGTTTAAAAAAAGAAAAGCGAACATTAAAACAAGTTCTTAAAGCTATTGAAGCGCAAACGGGCTTAACGTTTGAAATTATAGCAAACAGATATATTATCGTTAATAAATCTGAAACTCAAGTCAATGTTCAAGAACTTGAAAAAATTATTATTAATAGTTATCTCACCAAAGGGATATCCAAACGGAGAGACGGGTCCTATGAAATTAGTCCCAAAAGCCTAGGAATTTTGCCGGGTCTCACAGAACCCGATGTCTTAGAAAGTATTCAATTACTACCAGGAGTTGTTAGTCCAAATGAAACAGCTTCTGGTTTTTTGGTTAGAGGCGGTAAGATGGATCAGAATAGATTAATTTGGGATGGTATTAATATCTATCATAAAGGACATCTCTTTGGAATGATTTCTCCGTTTAATCCAAATGCTACCAAAGCGATTACTTTTATAAATAAAGGCTCTCATCCGCGCTATGGCGAACGAGCCTCTAGTGTGATTTCAATGAAAACGACATCTTCCATTGAAAACCGAATGAGTGCACAATTTGGGTTTAATGGTATTAATGGCGATGCCTTCATTGATATGCCAATTATTAAAAATAAACTGGGTATTCAGGCGTCCGTTAGATCAAGTTATACTGGCCTTTATCAATCTTATACTTTCGATAAACTTGCAGATAAAGTGTTTGAGAGCACCAAAATAGAAGATGGAGACAACCCCGATAATGATTTTAGTTTTTTAGATTATAATATCAAACTGAATTACAAACCAAATACTAATAATAGTCTGTATGCAAGTTTAATTTCAATAGACAACCAACTTAATTATACGGTTGGAGATTCTAATACCAATGAAAGTTTTAATGATATAATGTCTATTAAAAATTATGGTTATGGTGTAGGTTGGTACAAGCAATGGAATTCTAGGCTAAGTCAAAATACATCTGCTTATTTTTCAGAATATAATTTGAATTACAATTTTATTACCTCGGAAAATGAAACGCAAGTGTCAGACTTTGAAAAGCGAAATGTTATTTTCGATTCTGGTATTTCCACAGAGTTTACACAACAAATAAATACGCAAAATACAGCAACTCTGGGGTATCAATTCTCATTAAAGGATGTTGGCTATGCATTTTTAAATACAACCAACTTAGAGTTTGTTTTAGATGAAGATAAAACGGTTGTGAAATCTCATGCCCTTTATGGTAATTACAACTATAAAAATTCGAAACTCTTTGATGTATCCTTGGGAATAAGGGCATCATATTTTGAGGAACTTGAAACTGTTAGGATTGAACCTAGGTTGTTATTATATAAACAGCTATTCAAAAACATAAAGATTCAAATTTCAGGAGAAATTAAGAATCAAGTGATTAGCGAAATAGATGAGACCATAATTAGTGATTTATCTTTAGAAAATCGTGTTTGGCGATTAGCCAATGGTCGGGAGTTTCCAATAATTAAAAGTAAGCAAGTTTCTGCCGGATTTATATATACAAAAAACGGTTGGACCTTAGATGTGGATAATTATTATAAAACACTAGATGATATTACAGCACTTTCATTTGGGTTTCTTAATCCGAATAACAGTCAATTTAATTTAGGAGAACAGCGAATTTATGGTGTAGACGTTTTTCTGAGAAAACGATTTAGGGCTTTTAATTCTTGGGTTAGTTATTCTTTTAATAATTCTGAAAGTAAGTATCAAAATTTGAATAATGATCAGTATTTCGATTCTAGATCTAATGTAAGACACGCCGTTACAACATCGCTTAGTTATAAATTATCAAATTTTCAAGTGGCCTTAGGGTGGCGATGGCAAACGGGAAAACCATATACAGCTTCTACAAATGGTGTAGATGGTTTGGAGTTTAACAATGGTATTAATACAGAACGATTGCCAAATTATCATAGATTGGATATATCATCCACTTATGCGTTTAAATTTTCTACAGAAAGTCAATTAAGAGCCAAAATTGGATTCTCTATACGAAACGTTTACAATAATAAAAATCTCATTAGTAGAGAATATCGAGGCAACAACGATTTTAATTCTGAAATCGAAACCATAGATAGATTCTCTATTGGATTTACACCAAATATTTTATTCAGAATGTATTGGTAAAAAAAAAAAGAACCTTATTAAGGTTCTTTTCTTAATTAACTAACTGGTTGATTGATTGATTGATTGATGAAATTTATATTAAAATCTGATAGACAATTTAATAGCGTCGTTGGCTAAGGTAAATTTGGCATCGTCATAAATTGGAGGACCAAAGCTTCTTGGATTGTTGGACATTCCGTAAGATTCTTTTGGCATTCCATTGTCTTCAAAATCCATTCTTTGATTTTCGTTTTCATCGTGCAATACCATAATGGCATAGTCTCCAGGTGCTACATTTTCAAAAGTAATAGTTGCTTTTCCGTCTTTAATTTTAGATTCGGCATTTTGAATTCCCGGACCTTTCATAAACGTGTCTTTTGTGTTTAAGGATACTAATAATTTCCCTGTATCGTTTTTAGCATTTTCAATGGTTACCGTTATGGTTTGTCCTTTTGAGTCTTGAGCAAAACCTAAAGTTGATACTAATGTTAGTGCGATTGATAAAAATAAAGTTTTCATGATATGATGTTTTAAATGGTTTGTTTGTTATTGATGAGTCAAATATCAAACGAAATGAAGACTTTGCATAAAGAGACTAACCGAATCGTCGTTTTTTATGTCTGAATTGTAAAAAAAAAAGCACATCGATTAAAATTGATGTGCCTTTTTTGTTGATTTAGAGTGTGTTAATTTCGTCCTGCAGTAACACCGCCATCAGTGTCCCAAATGGCTCCAGTAACCCACGAAGCTTTGTCAGATAGTAAGAATGTTATACTGTTTGCAATATCTTGTGGTGTACCATTTCTACCAATAGGATGAAATTCATTAAACCCTTCTAATGCTTTTTCTGCTTCCTCTTTTCCGCCAAAAACACCATGATAAACAGGTGTTTGCACTACAGCAGGAGATACAGCATTAACTCTAATGTTATAATCGGCCAATTCCATGGCTAAGTGCTGTGTTAATGAATGTAAGCCAGCTTTTTGCATAGAATATGCTGATGATGGCGTTGCTTTTACAGCTTGCTTTGCCCACATTGAACCTACATTAACTATAGAACCTCCTGAGGTTTCCTTCATTTTTCGTGCGGCAGACTGAGTGATGAAGAAAAAACCTCTGTTAAGATCCAAATAAGAATCATAATCTTGTTTTGTATGATCTAGAAATGACTTTGGACCAAATATACCAGAGGCATTTACAAGGTAATCGAGATTGTCTAAGTCTTCTATTTTTGAGATGAGTGCTTCTACTTCTGAGGTCTCTGTGATGTCGATAGTGTGTTTTATGAGTTGGGCCTGGTCTGGTACTTTTCCTGTAGACCTACCTACAATATGTACTGTTGCACCTTCATTTAATAAGTGTTGTGCTGTTTCGTAACCGATACCACTGGTTCCTCCAATGACAAGTGCTGTTTTGTTTTGAAATGTTTTCATAATTGAGATTTGTGTTTAATTGCAGACAGACAAGTCTGTCTTTTTTAGTTTAATTTTTTTTAACTTTATAATAGTTGATTGCATATGGTTTTGGCCGACTCGATAGGCCATATATTATTTTGTAGATAACTTTCAGATACAGCACCTTCATATAATAGGTACACTTGTTTTGCCATGCCGTTACTTTGTTCTTCCGAACTCGTATCTAGGTTGTTATTAATTAATTCTGAAATATAACGCATCAAGACTTGTTTTTGCTTTAATATTTCATCTCTGATATGGACGTTTTCTTTTGGGATTTCAGAAATTGTATTAATACACCAGCAACCGTTAAACTCTTTTGAGTTAAAAAACGCCTCTAAATAATCGAACAGTGCCAATATGCGATTCTTTCCAGAAGGTCTAGCATCAACAAAGACTTTTATCTCCTCAATAAATAAGCTGTTTTTGTGTTGAAGATAGGCCACACAAATAGCTTCCTTAGACTTAAAATGATTATAAAGTGTTGCTTTAGCGATACCAGCTTCTTTAATGATTTCATTAATTCCAGTTAGGTTATATCCATTTTGATAGAATAAATGAGAAGCGGTTTGTATGATATGATCTTTAACTAAAGCATGTTTCATAGGACAAAGATATACAAATTTTTTAAAAACAGACAGACTTGTCTGTTTTTTTTATATCCACTCGTTTGCTATCTCTCTATCTATAGGTTGGTAATTAATATACTGAACTACTCTTGGTTTTGTCCCAGTATTTGGAGAACTGCCATGTGGTAACATCTGGTTCCAAATGATGAAGTCACCAGCATTTGCAGCAATGGGTTTCGAATCTAGTTCTTGTAAGTTAGATGTTCTAGGGTTTACTGTGCTTGGCAAATGCTCTAACCATTGGTCTATTTTCTTATGAAAGCCAGGTACTAAGGTAAAAGCACCTTGGTTTGCTGGTGTATCTGTTAAATAGAGTAAGCCTTGAAGTCCAAAAGGGATAGGGCGTTTTAAACTTACGTCCCAATGCAAATTAGGACCTGGGAATTGGTAGTCTTCATTTTCAGGAGGATTAAAACTCACGCGATCATTACTCACAATTAACGTATTGCGATTCCAAAGTTGTTTATAGGCCGAATGAATTTTCTTTGAAAACCTATTTTTATCCAATTGAGGATCACGAAATAATTGCACCATTATACCTTGCTTTAAAGGATGATCGTTATACCAGGTTTCTGGATTGTTTGGGTCAATTTCTAATACCCCATATATAAGATCCAAACTTGCTTTACAATCTGTTTTAGAAATAGCGTTTGGAATAATAACATAACCTTCTTTTTCCCAATGTGCTATGGCTTTATCGTCTAGTATAGCGTCTTCATATGGTGTTTTCTTAACCTCTGATTCTGAACCTAGGATTGCAACGTTAACCATAGCAATCATTTCTGATGATAAATTTCCATGGTCTCTAACCCAATTTTCAAAGGACTCGAATGAAGGTGACTGTTCGTAAATGTATTTGAACGTAGGTTCTATACCAATACCAAGCGCATCGAACACTGCTGTTACATAATTGTGTTTTAGTTCTATATTTTTATTCTGTATACCTTGTTTTTTAAGTATAGTAGATGACCATATGGTTTTTAAATAAGCAATACCGAGAGTTCCTTGCTCTTGTACCTTGGAAATTTTAGTTTGCTTTTTTTTCATTGATATATGTATATTAGGTTGTCTAAAGTAATTATTAAAACAAATGTCACCTCCAAGTTACTAGAATCATTTTGGGTAGCCAAGGCAATGTAATCCTATTGATATCCCATGGTACATTATCTAGTAAAATATCAATCGTATTATTTTGAATAGCTAATTCGCAGGTATTGTTAAACCTTAGCAAACCTGGACGACGCAAAAATTGATCTCTTAATACATTGACGTTTGATTGCTTTAGGCTCTTCCAATGTCCTATTAGGGCTTCGAGTAACTCTAATGCCGACTTTTTTTCGGTAGTTGATAATGTTATGTGGTCTGGTAATGTATGGTTGATAGGCATACCACAGAGCAACTTTTGGATGATTAAATCTAATGAATTTAGATTATAGTCTTTTCCATTAGCCATGAAATTTAATAATAGAACAGCGCGTATTTGGTTGTCAGTATTTTTAAAACAATGACGCGCATCTAAATAATCATTTGCTTTAAACAATTCAATAAGAAATGGATGGCAAAGAATTAACCCAGCGTTGTTGCAATGTAATTCTGAAATATCATTTACCATTCTAACCTGTTTTGACTATTGTTATAAAGGTAAAATATTTTGCCGTTATTGGTTATTTGGATGGTAAAGGTTTATGAGCATTAAAGTAAACCTCTTGCTTTAATTTCCAGATATTTATTAATGGTATCAATCGTTAGATTTTGAGGAGATGTTAAAATAGATTGAATACCATATTTTTGAAGCTCATTCACAATGAGTCGTTTTTCAAAGGCAAATTTTTCGGCAATAACCTTGTCATAGGCTTGTTGCACTGTTTCTGCTTTTTCTGTAATTATGTGGTTGAGCTCGGTGTTTTTAAAGAAAATGACCACCAATAGATGACTTTTAGCAATGCCTTTTAAATAGGGTAGTTGTCTGTGTAAACCATCTAAAGTTTCGAAATTAGTATACAATAGCATTAAACTTCGGTGTGTGATATTTCGTTTAACATCAGCATAGAGTCTACTGTAGTCACTTTCAAAGAAATCGGTATTAACGTTGTATAAGGTTTCTAAAATGAGATTCATTTGAGATGTACGCTTTTCGGCGACAACAATATTTTCAACCTTTTTTGAAAAGGCAAGAATTCCAGCTTTATCTTGTTTTTTTAAGGCGACGTTAGAAATGACTAGCGAAGCATTAATGGCATAATCTAAAAGTGTGAGTCTGTCAAATGGCATCTTCATAACACGACCTTTATCAATTATAGAGTATATCGGTTGAGATTTTTCATCTTGAAACTGATTTACCATGAGTTGATTTCGTTTAGCTGTTGCCTTCCAATTTATGGTACGTAAATCATCACCTAAAACATAGTCTTTGATTTGTTCAAATTCCATGGTATGCCCAATCTTACGTATTTTTTTTATACCATATTGGTGTAAATTATTACTAATAGCAAGAAGGTCGTATTTGCGTAATTGCATAAAACTAGGGTAGGTTGGTACCATAGCTTTGTCATTATAAGTAAAGCGACGTGCAATTAAACCAAAGACCGAAGTAACATAGATATTTAATTTTCCGAAGTGATATTCACCACGTTCAACAGGTCGTAATCTATATTCTATTTCTGACGTACTAGAGGCTTCTAGTTGTCGTTTGATATTAAAATCTCTAACCTGAAATTGCTCTGGAATTTCATCAATAATCGTGATGTTAACATTAAACGTGTAATAGTTGTTGATAATGATATGTATTGGATTCTCATCCCCATTTGAAAACTTTTCTGGGAGCACACGCCTACCTATAACACCATTTTTAGCCGCAAATAGGACAATAGTGTCTAAAAGGGTAAGGGCCACAAGAAGAAGTACCAATAATTTTACAATCGCAAAACCTCTAGGGAATATGAAACTCAGTACAAACAACACTATAATAGCGATGCAAGCATAAAAGAATCGATTTTGTAAGTAAAAAGGTTTGGTGCGTTTCAAATTGATTAATAGTTTTTTTAGTACGTGTTACTTGTTTTTCTAATATTTAGTTTGGTGTCATATGACTTGTTTCCTAGGCTATCTGTATGGTGTACAATATTAATGTCGTAATGATAACCATACTTACCACATAAAGTATCTAAAGTGTCTTTTTTCTTCTTAGCGATTTTTAAATCGGTTAAGTATTTGTTCAATGGTGCAAATGCAATGGCCAAAGGTCCTAATCCGATGCCCATAATAATTAAAGGAACTGTTGAAATTACACCTCTATCGAAAACATATTTCCCGATAAGAAAACCTCCAATAAACAGGGCAAGAGCTATAACAGAGTACATGATAATATGTCCAATCGTATCAGTTTTTGTTTTTAGAACGCTTTCATATTCAATATTTACTTTTTCTATTTGTTCTTTGAATTCGGACTCTAATTTTATAACACCACACTTATCCTGAAAATCAGGTTTTTTACCAGTTAAACCACAGAGTGTACCTGTCATATAATCAACGATTTTATGATCACAAAGTTTACAATGTTGTGTTTGTTCCATTAGTCTTATCGTGGTATTTCTACAGCTTCTATGATTTGTTTTATAATTTGTTTGGTAGTAACGCCTTCCATTTCTCGTTCTGGTGTTACAATAACACGATGCTGTAGCACAGGGATTGCTGCACGCTTGATATCTTCTGGAGTCACAAAGTCTCTACCATCCATAGCAGCAAAAGCCTTACTTGCCTTTAAAATAGCGATTGAAGCTCTTGGTGAAGCACCTAGATATAAAAATGGATTACTACGTGTATTCACAATAATATCGGCAATATATTTAATAAGATGCGATTCAATAATGATTTGTTCTACCAAACCTTGAAATGTACTAATTTGAGCACGACTTAAATGCGCTTTTACCTGATCTGTTTTAAGGGTGCCTTTCAAGTTTTGTTCTCTATTTAAGATTTCAACTTCTTCATCTGCGTTAGGATAATCGATGTCTATTTTAAATAGAAAACGGTCTAACTGAGCCTCTGGTAGACGATAGGTGCCTTCTTGCTCAACGGGGTTTTGCGTGGCTAAAACGATAAAAGGTAATTCCATTTTAAATGTATGACCATCGATAGTAATTTGGCGCTCTTCCATAACCTCAAATAAAGCAGCTTGTGTTTTGGCAGGTGCTCTGTTAATCTCATCAATAAGAATCATATTGGAGAAAATAGGGCCTTTTTTAAATTCGAATTCCGAGTTTTTCATGTTGAAAACGGAAGTCCCTAAAATATCACTAGGCATTAAATCTGGCGTAAATTGAATTCTACTAAAATCGATAGCTAAAGATTTTGCCAATAACTTAGCAGAAATGGTTTTGGCTACACCAGGAACACCTTCGATGAGTGAATGTCCATTGGCTAAAATGGAAGCAATGAGCATGTCTATCATCCCTTTTTGACCAACAATGACTTTGCCTATTTCATTTTTAATAAGAGCAATGCCTTCTTGTAGTTCACTTAAATCAATACGATTTTTAAAACTAATATCCGTTTCAGCTGGCAAAGATTGGTCATCTATTGGTGATGTATTAGAATTTTCCGATGATGTTTCAGAATGCTCGTGCTTAGGAGTTAAATCTTCGTTTTTGTTGTCGTTTATATCTTCCATAATTATTTGGTATAAAAATCTTCTATAGCTTTATTTAGTCTTAACAAATCACCTTCATTGCAAGTTGTCTTGGCTTTTAAATGTACAATTTGATTAATTAATTTTTTAACGTCGCTTTCTTCTTTACCAGATTTTAAAGATAAGTTTTTCACAAATTTATCATCTAAAATTTGAGTCTCTAGGTAATAGACTCTGCGTATATACTCTAAGAAATACGTAATTTTTTTCTCAATTAAATTATTGTGGTCTTTGGTTTCATAATAAAGATTACCAATTGTTTTTATAAAGGCTACCGTTGTGTTTTTAAGAGGTACCTTTATGTTTACAATACGCTGCCTTCTTTTAGCATTGAATATCATAAATAGTAGCGTTGCTATAAGTACGGTATACCAGGCCCAACGTAAGGCAGGTTGGCTAAATATAAAGCGCAATTTAGAGTCATTTAAACTTTGTCTGGTTTTATTTCTTGAGTCAAAATAAATCGTGTCGTCTTTTAAATAAGACATAACTGCTGATGCATACTTACGATTTGATTTTTTAAGAAGGTTATAATTAGTGAATGCCGTTGGTTGCAAGTGCAAGTAAAAATAACCATCTCCCCAAGATGTTTTTATAAAATTTACATGCTCTGAATCATCAAATTTTTGATAACCTAATACAGTAGTATATGAGGTGTCTATTTCAGAAAAATAAATATTACTTAAACCTTTTTCAATAGTAATTGAATCATTTTTGAGCGCAGGGTTACTAAATGAGAATTGAGATTGCCCTTCAAAGTCGAAATCGTTTTTGATTTTGAAACCTAAAGAATCTAGTAACTTATTTGGAAAGTAATTGCTAGACATGAATATGTCATTGCCATAGGATGCAAAGTCTAATAATTCTTGAGCAGAGGTTCCATCAATATTTGGGTATTCGTCAATGATCATATATGTTCCTGATGTCAAATACACGCTGTCTTTCCAACTATAAAGATTATCGAAAAACTCGTATGGTGTTGCTCTAATGTTTTCTATTTCGCTATCAGGAAATAGAGTACTTAACTCTTCATAAAATATAAAAGTTCCATAAGGGATTTTATGTTTTTCGTTATAGGTTTTTTTCCAATTTATAGGTCTTGGTCGAGAAAATTCAACAGCCGCTAATCCCACTAATAGTAGTGCTAAAATCCCTAGATATATTTTTAATGTTTTACTCATTTCTTAATCGAATTTAAAAAGTGAGTAAATGCAGTTTTTGCCTTATTGAACCGTGTATTGTCAATATCAAATTCACCATACCATATATAGTTGTATAAGTATGATGTGTATGAAAACTCTTTTTTAGTGCTTTCATTTTTTATTTCGTTATAGTAATCACTATTGGTTTTTTCTACATCATAATCTATGATTTCGCTTTCTGAAAGTGTCTTAAGTAACCACAAGTAATAATATCTAATCGCCAATCTATAATTGTTGTTATGCTCTGCGTCTTTTATAAGCGTTACAAAATTGGTTTCGAAGATGTTGTTTTCTACATCTGTGACCGGAATTATACTCTTGTCTGATGATTTTCCAAATACCCAGCTGCCTTCTCTATTTAGTACTGCTTTAACAATAAAAAAGACGACAAGCAAAACAATTACAATATAAAATATCTTAAGTATGACATCTGTAATATCGGCTGCTTTGGCATCAGAATTAATATTGAAAAGATCTCTAAAAACGTCAGAGAGCCATTGTTTAAATCGGGTCCACCAACCTGAGTTTTTGGCTGTACGTTCATAGATGAACTCGCTACTGTCGTATTTGTCCTTGAGGTCAGTATACTCGCGTTTATCTATTGGATCAACATCAATATATACAGAATCCTGAACTGTTTTAAAACCTGATAAATCCTCAAAAGTGGCAGCATTGGAATTGTAAGTTATTCCAAAGAGAAGAAGGATCATATGTAAGTACATATATCTACTCACCAGATCCAATTAAGTCAATGTCACTTTTAGTATTAATATTTTCATGATCTTCTTTAAGACTATAAAAAATAACACCTTGATTGAGTTGCATAATCACACCCAGAAACGTGCTCACAATAAAGGTAAGCATCGATACCATAAGCATCATAACAGTTAAGGATCTACTAACTTCTTCGGGATCTGGATTAACACCAGGCTGAATATCAGTAAATAGATTTAACATCCCAAAAATGTAGGGTATAAGTGCCACTATATATTGAATAATATAACTCATGACATAAAATAATCCAGCACAACCAACAACTGCCCAAAATTTGGAACTCATTAATTTCCATGAATAGCCAAAACTTTCCCAAATGCCTCTTTTATTATCAAAGTATTCCATTAAAGCGCCTTGATAATATAAGGCTACACCACCAACAAGAAGCGGCAATCCTAAAATACCAACTAATGTTATGGTCAGTACAAAAGCTAATAAGCCCAAAAATATGGCAAGGGGAATGGCAATAAGTATACCACACACCAGGAAAATTAACATTTTCCCAATATTATCTTTGTAAACATTTATAATATCTGATGCCGAAAAGTGTTTCCCATTATGCGCAGCATATAACTTTAAATATATTGGCATAAATGAATATGAAATGATACCTGCAATTAAACCAATAACAATAAATAGAAAGGCAAACAAAAAGAACATTGCCCCATTTTGATTTAAATAGTCATCAATAACATTGGATGTACCATTAAGGCCGCTAAAAAGTATGTCTGTATAGAATTTACCTGAAAAATAGCTCATTGCCATTAAAATAATCAGGAAGATCCCGTTGATAATAAAGAAGTTTTTAAAGAGATGTCCTCCATTTTGTTTTAAAAATGAAAAGGTGTCTTGGAAAAATTCACCAAACCCTCTTGATTTATATAATTGCATATGCTTGTTTTCTTTTTCGGTTCACTATAAAAGGATAAACTAAATAGTAGTATGATATGAGACTTAAGGTGAATAAAATGATTCCAACAGACAACCAATTAGGCATTGTATTAGAATACCTAGTAACATAGCCTTCTAAAAAACCTGCTGCGATAGTAAAAGGAAATGTACTTATTAAAATTTTAATACCATTTTTCACTCCTGTTTTAAAAGATATTAATCGAGAATATGTTTTAGGAAAAAGAATACTTGCGCCAAGTATTAATCCGGCGGCACCTTCTATAACAATAGCGAAAATTTCCATAGCACCATGAATCCAAACCCCTCTAACGCTTTCCCAAAGCACCCCTTCTTGATAAAAGAAATATTGAAATGATCCCAACATAATGCCATTTTCGAGCATAACAAATGCCGTACCTAATCCACCTGTAATACCCAGAACAAAGGCTAGCATGCCTACTCGAAGGTTATTAAGAGTGATTCCAATAAAACTTCCCCAATTACTGCCACTTTTATAAACCGCAACAGGGTCTCCAGATTCTATGTTTTCTAAAGTACTGTTCACATAACCGTCCCCCAAAACTAGGCGCACAAACGAATCATCGTTGGCAGCAGAAAGAGCACCAATAGCAACAAAACTCAAGAATATGATGAATGCATATAGAACATAACGTCTATATTCGTAAATAATAAGTGGAACTTCAACTTTCCAGAAATGCACAAAGCGATTAGTGTCTTCCCGTTTTGTCTTGTAAATTTTTTGAAAAGCTTTGGCCGCTAGGTTGTTTAAATAAAGAATTGTTTTACTTTTGGGATAGTAAGTTTGAGCGTAAGACAAATCATTTACCAACTGAACATAAAGTGATGCTAATTCATCAGGATTTTTAAGACTTTTTCCAAAAATAGCTTTTTCAAAATTGAGCCATTTTTCTTTATTTTGTTTGATAAATGCAACTTCTCTCATACGCATTCAAATTAAAGCAATTAATGGTAGAGTTACAAATAAATACGACACAAAACGTCAATATAACCTTCGTCGCAGCAAGTGTTGGTGAGCGCATTTTGGCTTACACCATAGATTGGGTTATTAAAATTGCTTATATCGTTGTGGCATTTCAAATTGTATTCAATGTATTTGAATGGAACGATGCAATTGCCGATATGGATTATTGGTCGCAAAGGGCAATTTATATGTGTTTTTTATTACCCGTAATGTGCTACACGCTTTTGTTTGAATCTTTATTGGATGGTCAAACTATTGGTAAGCGAATTATTAAAATTAAAGTGGTAAAAATAGATGGTTACCAAGCTGGAATTGGTGATTTCTTTGTGCGCTGGATTTTTAGGATTGTTGATTTAAACTTGATTGGACCTATTTTTGGATCTGTAGTAGCGTTAATTACCGTTGTTTTAAGTAAACGAAGTCAGCGCTTTGGAGATATGACAGCAGGAACCTCTGTAATTACATTAAAGAATAAAATTAATATTAGCCATACTATACTTGAAGAACTTGACGAGGCGTATACGCCTAAGTATCCAAATGTTATTAAACTCTCAGATAATGATGCAAGAATCATTAAAGAAACTTTTGTAAAAGCTAGGGCTTCTAAAGATTATGAAACACTCATTAAATTGAGAAAAAAGATTATTGAAGTTGTCGAAATTAAAGATTTCAATTCTAGTGATATTGAATTTATAGACACGATACTTAAAGATTATAACTACTACACTCAAAGAATGTAAAAACAGACCGTTATGTTCTGATTTTCATTAAATGTGCTTGAAAGACTTGTCTGATACTGTTCTATGACACTCCTAAATAAATTAACTTAACCAAGGATATACCAAATTTGCAACTTACTTTTGTAGAAAGAAAAAGAACGTATTATGTTTTTTCAAGTCGTTGATATCTTAGGAACTATTGCCTTTGCTATTTCTGGAGTTTTAGTGGCATTAGATAAGCGCATGGATGCTTTTGGTGTGCTCATTATAGCCTTTGTTACTTCAGTAGGAGGAGGTACACTTCGCGATATTATGATTGGTGTTACTCCAGTATCCTGGATGACTAATATGACCTATGTTTATGTGATTATAGCATCTGCAGTTTTTGCTGTTGTCCTTAAGAAACAGATAGGCTATTTAAGACGTTCGCTTTTTTTATTTGATACTATTGGTATTGGATTATACACAGTTGTAGGTATTGAGGCGGGCTTGGGAGCTGGCTTGCATCCTATTATTTGTATTGCTTTAGGAACAATGACCGCAAGTTTTGGAGGCGTTTTAAGAGATATTTTATGTAACGAAATACCTGTGATTTTCAGAAAAGAAATTTATGCAACAGCTTGTATATTGGGCGGTTTAGCATATTTCTTACTTCGTGAATTTGTTGCTGATACTAATTTTATTTTTGTTATCGCCGGACTTATTGTGATTATCGTTAGACTTCTTGCTGTAAAACTTAAAATTAGCCTGCCAAGTTTGTATAAAAAGGAAGAATAGGTCCCAATTACTGTTGTCGTTCTTCTATGGTTTTCCAAGTGTCCCAAATAGCTTTTAATTTTGTTTTAAAGGCTACAGAATCCTTGCTTAGTTCAATTTGATCAAAGACATCGTGCATTTCACCTCTTAAATTAGAATAATTGTCAGTTACCGTTTTCATAGCAATCCAAGCGTCTATATGGGTTTGAAAGGCGTTACTAAAGTCGTCTGGGCAATAATTAAAGTCTAAATCCTTTAAACTGTCAGTATAGTTCGTTATTGTTGTATTAAGCGAAAGGGTTTCGGTAGCATGGTTTCTAATATTCCCTAAAATACTATCCTGTTCTAAAATAGTCTTGATACACTGTTCTTCGGAAATTGGAACCTTATTTTTTTCTTCTGAGTTTTTACAACCAAGAATTAACAGTAAGCATATAAAAATATAGTATAGTCGCATGTCATCTGGTTTTTAAAACGGTTCTGTTACTTCTAAATCACACCTTTTATCACAAACGATGTGATAAAAGGTGCGGAATGTAATTATTCTGTTGGTACAGGAAACCCACGATCGCGCATTAATGCTTCAATTTTGGCATCACGACCTCTAAAGAGACGATAGGCTTCGGCAGGATCCATTGAATTTCTAGGAGCAAATAGATATTTCACCAACTTATCGGCTACTTCCTCATCATAGAATCCACCTGGCGCTTCTCTAAATGCTTCCGAAGCATCACTGGTTAAGACATCTGCCCACATATAACCATAATATGCTGTGGCATAACCTTCACCAGAAAAAACATGACCAAAATGCGGAGTTCTGTGACGCATTGGTAACTCGTCTGGCATGTCTAATTCGGCAAGCGCATCGCGCTCAAATTTATCGATATCTATATTGGTTGGGTCTGCAAGGTGCAACTTCATATCTATAAGCGCAGAAGCCAAATATTCTGTGGTACCAAAACCTTGATTAAAAGTAGATGCTTTTTTGATTTTTTCAACAAGTGAAGCAGGAATAGGCTCTCCTGTTTTATGGTGTACTAAAAACTGATTTATAACTTCATCTGTAGATAACCAACGTTCTAAAAGTTGAGATTGAAATTCCGTATAATCTCTAACACCTCCATTTAATGTTGGATATTTCACATTACTTGAAAAGAAATGAAGCGCGTGACCAAATTCATGGAAAAAGGTTTCGGCATCATCCCAAGAAACTAATACAGCTTCACCAGGAGCAGGTTTAACAAAGTTAGAATTATTTGAAGCTAATACATTGGTTTCGCCTTGATATGAAGTGTAACTTCTGTAAGTTGTTGCCCAAGCACCAGAACGTTTACCTTGTCGAGCAAAAGGATCCAAGTACCATAAACCAATATGCTTTCCAGTAGCCTTGTCTGTAACTTCCCAAACTTTAACATCATCGTGAAAGACAGGAACTTTACCTTCTTCAACAGGTGTGAACTTGTAGTTAAACAAGCGTCCAGCTGTATAAAATAAGGCTTCAGTTAGTTTATCAAGTTGTAGATACTGCTTAACTTCATCACTGTCTAAATCATATTTTTTTTGTCTTACCTTTTCTGCGTAGTAGCGGTAATCCCATGGTTCAATAGTAATATTGTCGCCATTAGCATTGGCAACGGCTTGCATATCTGCAACTTCTTCATCTACACGTGCAATTGCAGCAGGCCAAACTGCCATCATGAGATCCATTGCATTCTTAGGGTTTTTGGCCATACGATCCTGTAAACGCCATTCGGCATAATTATCATAACCTAATAGGGCAACGCGCTCTTTACGTAATTTTAAGATATCAGCAATAATTTTATTATTATCGTATTCGTCTCCATTATCACCACGAGCATAATAATTTGTCCAAACTATTTTTCTTAAATCACGTTCGGTAGAATATGTAAGAAAAGGATCCATTGAAGATCGAGTATTGGTAATGGCATATTTTCCTTCTTGACCATTATCTGCAGCTATTTTTGCGGCCGAGTTGATAAAAGATTCAGACAATCCACCTAATTGATTTTTATTGAGATACGTGATATAGTTTTCTTCATCATGAAGTACGTTATTCGAAAATTTAGTGTACAACGAAGATAATTCCTTATTAATTTCGGCATAACGCTTTTTCTTTTCTTCATCTAAATTGGCGCCATTCATTTCAAAACGCTTATACGTTAAATCGACTACACGCTGTTGATCAGCAGGTAATGGTGTTTTTTGAGAAGCATCATAAACTGCTTTGATACGTTGAAATAGCTTTTCGTTTTGTGAAATTTTTGAACTGTACTCAGATAGTTTAGGAGCTAATTCGCCTTGAATATCTCTAAATTCTGGCGAAGACATATTGCTACTTAAAATACCATAATAAGTAAAGACATGATTAAGTTCATCTGCAGAGGCTTCAAGTGCGGCAATGGTATTTTCAAAGGTTGGAGATGCTTCGTTATTAGCGATAGCTTCAACATCTTTTAATCCAATTTCCATTCCTGTTTCTATGGCTTCTTTGATGTCTTTTACATCCATTTTATCGAAAGCAGGCACGCCTTCGTATGGTCCAGTCCATTCTTGTAATAATAGATTGTCACTCATAAGTTTTTTGTCTTCTGTTTTGGTGTCTTCTTTACAGCTAGCAAAGAGAATTAAACTACATATAATCGTAGTTTTTAGGGATTTTGAAATCATTAGAAATTTGTATTGGTTTTAAGTCTTTGAAGTTACTCAAAAATGACGACCTAAATCGTTGTAAATGTGTTAAAATCGAATCTAAAAAAACCGAAGGCTTAGTTTAGTAATTCGACACGCCTTATGTATACGTTTTTAAGAGGCCAATCAGAATTATCAGTATCTACATTGGCAATTCTATCGGCAACATCTAGTCCGCTTATCACTTTTCCAAAGATCGTATAATCACCATCCAATTGATATACATCTCTTAATGTAATAAAGAATTCATATGGAGAAGCCAGTTTATAAGGGTTATCAATGTCACTACTTGGCATAGATATGACACCTCTATCATGGCGAAATCCTCTTTTGGTATCTGTAGGCAACAGGTATTTGCCAATAAAGCGTCGTTTACGCATAACATCTCTGTCATCTGTGCTGCCACCTTGAATGATATAGTTTTCAATGACACGATAAAATTGAGTGTTATCGAAATAGCCTTTTTTTGTGAGGTAGATAAAATTGGCGCGATGAAATTTCGTTTCATTAAATAATAAGATATCAATGTTTCCATAATCGGTTACGATACGCACTTTATTTTCTTTATTTTCCTTTTCATACTGAAGAAAAAACTCCATGGTGTTGTCTTTGGTTAACAAGAACTCTTCGGTTGTGTCTTCGGAAATGGTATCTGTTTGTTCTGTATGACGTTCTATTTTGAGCTCTGTAGAATCTATTGTTTTTACAGACGATTTATTTTGAGATTGTTTATCTTCACAATTGAAAATTAGTATAGAACATAAGCTTAATACAAAAAACCTCATAAGGGAAATGAATTTTGAAACGTTTATAAAATCGGTATCAAAAATAAAAAATCTAAATCTTCCAGGCGAAGACTCGCAATTTAAATTGTCGCCACCATTTAGGGGAAATTTGGTTAATGAGAATAGAGAAAAAATGAAGCATGCCAAGAAAGCTGGCGTTATGGCTTTGTTTTACCCTAAAGATAAAGATACTTTTTTAATTCTGATTTTAAGGAAAACCTATAAAGGAGTGCATTCGGCACAGGTAGGTTTCCCAGGTGGTCGGTTTGAAGAAGAAGATGTCAACCTTCAAAACACGGCTTTACGGGAAACATACGAAGAAGTTGGTGTTGAAATGGATACTGTTGAGGTTTTAAAGCCAATGACATCATTATATATTCCACCAAGTAATTTTATAGTGGCTCCTTTTTTAGCGGTAACAAATGAAACACCAAGTTTTATAAAACAAGATGATGAGGTTGAAGATTTGATTGAAGTTAAACTCATTGATTTACTAGATGATAGAAATGTTTCTGATGTTAGAGTAATGACCTCTTATCATGTAGAGTTAGAAGTTCCTGCTTTTATACTTAACGGTCATGTGGTTTGGGGAGCAACTGCCATGATGCTAAGTGAACTAAAAGACTTGTTAAAAAAAGCCCTTTAATATTAGATTTTTGTAAGTTTGTCTTTCCGCTTAATACAAAACAATTAATGGGATTATTTAAAAGAAACCCTTTTGGACATATACTTTTTGTAAAGAAATGGCTTATCAGAATCCTAGGTCTTCTTACACATCGAAGATTTAGAGGCTTTAACGAACTTCAAATAGAAGGTTCTGATATTATAAAAAATCTGCCAGATACTAATGTGCTTTTTATATCTAACCATCAAACTTATTTTGCCGATGTGATTGCTATGTTTCACGTGTTTAATGCAAGTTTAAGTGGTCGATTAGATAATATTAAAAATGTTGGTTATCTCTGGAATCCTAAATTAAATATGTACTATGTTGCGGCAAAGGAGACCATGAAATCGGGGTTAATCCCGAAAATATTTGCTTATACAGGTTCTATTAGTATTGAGCGTACTTGGCGTTCTAAAGGACAAAATATTAATCGCCAAGTGAAAATGAGTGATATTACAAGTATAAAAAAGGCATTAGATGATGGTTGGGTGGTTACATTTCCGCAAGGAACAACAACACCATTTAAGCCTATTAGAAAAGGAACAGCTCATATTATTAAGCAATATAAACCTATTGTTGTACCTATCGTTATTGACGGTTTTAGACGTTCTTTTGATAAAAAAGGGTTACGTGTTAAGAAGAAAAATGTATATCAATCTTTTGAGGTTAAAGAACCTTTAGATATTGATTATGACAACGAATCTATTGCTGAAATCGTTGAAAAAATAGAATTCGCCATCGAACAGCATCCTTCATTTTTAAAGGTTATTCCGCAAGAAGTTTTAGAAGAAAAAGAGCGCTTGAATAAACTTAGAGATTGGTAATTAATGTTTTGGGGAGACATCTTCTTTATGTTGCTCTCCACTTGCTTTCGTTTTAGCATGAGTTTTGCTTACGGCATCAAATAAAAATATCAAACCTAAAAACAGGAAAAACTTAGACCAGTCAAAACTTAGTGATAATACAATAAACAGAACCCCTATACAAAACATTGTATCTGAATTATCTGTTTGCTCTGTAGGAGATGATTTTCCTTTAATTTCGTTGTAAAGCGTTATAATTTTAGTCGCTACTAACGCTCCATTTTGAAACAAGTTTACAGTAATATTGCCATGTAACAAATGCTGTTTAGATTCTAAATGAAATGTTTGAAGTGTTCCATCAATATTTAAATTAAAGCTATGTACTCGTTTTCTAAGGGATAGTTTTTTTGAAATGCTCTGTCTGTCGAGTAATACAGTTTCAATCCCTAACCAATTTATACGATATGTAATAATATGATGTCCAACATTAAAGTCAATATGATTTATCATTAGACTTCAAGTTTCTTGAGTTCTCTATAGTTTCTATTAAGACTGCGTAGTAGAAGTCCATAAATTAACCAATAGAAAAGGAGTAATATACCTACGGCAATCACCAATGCTATAAGTGTTACTAGCGCAACTCCGAGGTAATATTTTAAAATGTCACCATTGGCTTCTGCCGCTTCGATAAGTGCTTTTGTAGATTCATCATGACTCAAAGCATATGGCATCATATAGGCAACACCAATAACTAAGACGGCAAGATTAAAACCAACATATTGTTTTACAGTACGTCTGGTTTTTAAAATGTTTTCCATTAAAGTTTTAGCATTATCTGTGGTGTTGATTGTTTTATAGTTCATGTAGAATCTGTAGAAAAAATAGGCAAGAATGGCATAAGAAATTATGCTAAGTATAATAAAGCCTGTAGCACTTTGTAAACCTTCGAATTCTTTATTCATGCCAGAGGCTTTTAATCCAATGGCCATAAATAACCAAAATACAAATTCTAGTATACTTATAATGAATATCCATTTTACTATGGAAGACGATTTTTGAAGAATCATCTTGTAAATCTCATTATAAGTTAATTTTGGGTATGCAGATTCTTGTTTCTGCCAATCCTTTTTTAGTAAATCTAATTCATCCATAGTGTTACGGATTTAATATTGTTCTTAATTTTTTCTTTACCCTATTCATTTTCACACGAGCATTAACTTCACTAATACCTAGGGTGTCGCTTATTTCACCATAATTTTTGTCTTCCAAGTACAAAAACACTAAAGCCTTTTCAATGTCATTTAATTGATGCACTGCTTTATATAATAATTTGAGTTGTTGTTCTTCGGTATCATCATAATCTTCCGATTTGATTTTAAAAGAAACCGACTCAAATTCTTGTGTTGTAATGCTACGTTTAGATTTCCTATAGAGCGTAATTGCAGTGTTTAATCCTACGCGATACATCCATGTACTAAACTTGGCATCACCACGAAACTTGGGATATGCTTTCCACAATTGTATAGTAATCTCTTGAAACAAATCATTATGCGCATCTTGATTATTGGTATATAATCGACATACTTTGTGCACAATGTTTTGATGCTTTTCAAGCAATTCAACAAAACTATGTTCTAGTTCTTTATCCAAATTATTGATCAGTTAGTTGTCTATAAGTAGTCTTAAAATTTAATTTGTTACAGCTGTGTTAAACATTAATTCAAAAATAAACTTTTCACGTACTTATATCGTATCTTTGTACGTGTTATTTTAAGTCATATTTCATATGAATATTCCACACTCAGATCTACCTCGTATTGTCATTATTGGCGGAGGTTTTGCAGGAGTAAATTTAGCAAAATCCCTTGCAAACAAAGACGTTCAAGTCGTACTAATAGATAAACATAATTATCATACGTTTCAACCTTTATTATATCAAGTGTCGAGTTCTGGGTTAGAACCAGATTCGATTGCTTATCCTTTGAGGAAAATTATAAAAAGACATAAAAATTCATTTTTTAGATTGGCAGAAGTGCAGCAGATTCATAATGATAAAAATGAAATTCAAACAAGTATTGGAAACCTTAGTTATGATTATTTGGTAATAGCAACTGGCACCAAAACCAATTTCTTTGGAAATAGTGCTATTGAAGCCAATAGTATGCCAATGAAAAATGTACCGCAAGCGCTCAATATTAGAAGTTTGATTTTGCAAAATTTAGAAAAGGCCGCTATCGCAAATACAAAAGACGAGAGGAATGCATTTTTAAACTTTGTTATTGTTGGCGGAGGGCCAACAGGTGTAGAACTAGCAGGTGCTATAGCTGAACTTAAAAATCATATTCTTCCAAGAGACTATAGAGACTTAAACAGCGAAGATATGCAAATTCATTTGTTGGAAGGTGCTAATAGAGTGTTGCCTCCAATGAGCGAGCACGCTTCAAAAAAATCTGAAACCTTTTTAAAAAGTTTAGGGGTTAATGTGCATACCAACACGTTTGTTAAAGATTACGATGGAAAAATAGTTACAACTAATTCTAGTTTGGTGTTGCATAGTGAAACTTTAATTTGGGCTGCAGGTGTTACGGGAGCTCCAATTAATGGATTAAACGCATCGGCACTGATAGAAAGAGCAAATCGCTATAAGGTTAATCGTTTTAATCAGGTTGAAGGTTATGAACGTATTTTTGCCTTAGGGGATATTGCTTCCATGGCTACAGAACATTATCCAAACGGGCATCCTCAAGTGGCACAGCCAGCTATTCAACAAGGGAAACTTCTGGGGAAAAACCTTCTTAATTTAATACGTAATAAACCCTTAAAATCGTTCGTCTATAATGATAAAGGTTCTATGGCAACAATTGGTAGAAATAAAGCTGTGGTAGATCTTAAACATTTCAAATTTGGAGGTTTTTTTGCATGGTTTGTATGGATGTTTATACATTTAATGTCCTTGGTAGGTTTTAGAAATCGTGTTATCGTTTTTTTTAATTGGACTTACAATTACATTAATTTTGATAAAGCTGCAAGATTAATTATACGCCCTTTTAAAAAGTAATGCCTTGGGCGTTACCAACCTTTGTAATGGCAAAGGTCGGTCAGGCTATACACTATATCTTTTTACGTGTTCATGTTTTGCGTTGGCTTAGAGGATTTAAGCTGTCGTAAAAAGGATGCCGTTTCTATCCTTAACGCGAGGTTTTGGCTAATTTTAGAACCCCCAGAACAATTAAATACTGAGCAATCGCATAGGTAATCATAATACTAAAATTAGCATGTGTTAAGGGCGAATAAAATTTGTTTAGAGCAAGAATGCTATCAGATAGCATAAAAAATAAAGCCCCTAAAAATACCAGAATAAAACTTAGTTTGTTTACACGCCCACGCCTTAAAAAAGCAGCTGTCGACATACTTAAAATCACCAACATATAAATAATAACAGGAATGAGCATATCGTTCAACCCATCTTTCAGAAAGTAGAATAACATAGTTGCGTAGAGCAATAAAATTATAATAAAACCAAAAGGTTTTATGGTTTTATTTCGATGCTTTAAAAAGGCAAAAACATACATAATATGAGCTATTAAAAAAGCAACTAACCCAAACAAAAAGTAGTTAGGTGATTGGTCTACAAACATGAGAAGAATATCACCTGCCAGAGAACCTACTAAGGCCAAACCTACAAGGCTTCTAAGTTTCGACTCTATGTGTTTACTCTTCATCCAAAAGAATACTAATAGCGATATAACAATAGCAGGCTTACTAATGTAATGCCATGAGCTGTAGTTTTGAGAGGCGCCTGTTATTAATTCGATAATAACAATAGTGCAAAAAATAAGACTAAAGATTTTTTCAGACTTTGAAAGCATAGTATAAAATGATTGTTTATCAAAAATATGCAATTCAGTAATGATTTTTAACAATTCGGTTAAATAGAATTTTTAATACTAGACTTCTTTTAGACTTTTGACCCATCAATCAAAACGAACAATTAAAACCATCAACCAATGAAGAATTTAATACTAATTTTAGCACTATTCATCTCATCAATGTTATGTGCACAATCAACAATAAGTGGTAAAGTCACCGATTCAAAGAATCTACCAATTATAGGAGCTAATGTTTATTTAGAAGGAACTTATGATGGAGACACAACAGATGACAAAGGTGATTTTAGTTTTGTAACTCAAGAAACAGGGTCTCAAACCTTGATTATTTCATTTCTATCGTATGAAACTAAAACTATAGTAGGAGACGTATCAATATTAAAAAACCTTCAAATAATAAAACTTAAGGAAGATATGGAGGCATTAGATGCTGTTGTTATTTCTGCCGGAACTTTTGAAGCTAATGATAACAGTAAGGTTTCTGTATTAAATTCATTAGATGTTGTAACAACAGCTAGCGCTTTAGGTGATTTTGTAGGCGCCCTACAGACATTACCTGGAACATCAACAGTTGCTGAAGATGGTCGTTTATTTGTGAGAGGAGGTGATGCCAATGAAACTCAAATTTTTATTGACGGGATTCGTGTATTTACTCCATATACGCCAACGGCTAATAATACCCCAACACGTGGTCGATATTCACCGTTTCTCTTTGATGGAATTACATTTTCAACAGGAGGATATTCTGCCGAATATGGAAACGCCTTGTCAAGTGTATTATTACTAAATACCATTGACGAACCAGATCAAGAAAAAACAGACATTGGTATAATGAGTGTGGGAGGAAGTCTAGGCCATACTAAAAAATGGGAAAAGACATCGCTGAGTGTTAATGCATCATATATCAACTTAGCGCCATATATAGCTTTATTTGACGATCGAAATGATTGGGAAAAACCTTATCAAGGCGCACAGGGTGAAGCCGTATTTCGTCAAAAATTTGATAGTGGAATGCTGAAGTTTTATGCTGCTTTTGATGTGTCAAATTTCGATTTAACACAGGAGGATATTAACTTAACCGATGGCCTACGGTTTAAACTAAATAATAAGAATTTCTATACAAATGTTTCTTATCAAGGAGTGCTAGGTAATGGATGGTCACTGCTTTCAGGTATGAGTTATACAATTGCCAAGACAGATGTGACGGTTATTGATAACGATATTGAAGATGACGAGAATTCTGCCCATTTTAAATTAAAGCTAAAAAAACGTTTTAATAGTAGGTTTAAGTTAAATTTTGGTGTTGAACATTTTACAACCGATTTTGACGAAACATTTATAGGTAATGATATTAACGCATCATACGGCTTTAACAATAATAATACAGGGGCTTTCGTAGAATCAGATATTATCTTTAGCAAAGATTTTGCAATGAAGTTAGGAGTGAGAGCAGATCGTTATGGATTGTCTAGTGAGTTTAATGTTGCACCCAGAGTTTCAGTTGCATACAAGACTTCAGAAAACGGACAATTATCTGTAGCTTATGGGAATTTTTATCAAAATGCCAGTAACGAAATTTTAAAGTTCAATTCAGAAGTCGAAACACAAAACACAAAACATTATATTATGAATTATCAATATGTTAATGATGGTCGAATATTCAGAGCCGAAGTGTATAGGAAAGATTATGACAACCTTGTAAAGTTCGATACAGAATTTGAAGGCTTCGATTCTAATTTTAATAATTCTGGTTCTGGTTTTGCACAAGGATTAGATGTTTTTTGGAGAGATAATAAGAGCATTAAAAACACCGATTATTGGGTGAGTTATTCATACTTAGATACAGAACGTAATTATCGTAATTATCCAAGTCGGGCACAACCTAATTTCGCAAATACACACAATTTTTCTGCCGTGGCAAAATACTGGATTGAAGATTGGAAAAGCCAGGTTGGCTTTAGCTATACCTTTGGATCTGGTAGACCTTACACCAATCCAAATACTAATGAGTTTTTAGGAGAGAAAACAAAAAGTTTTAACAGTGTTAGCTTAAATTGGGCCTATTTGTTGAGCCAACAAAAAATCCTGTATTTTTCTGTTAATAATGTGTTCGGATTTAAAAATATTAATGGATACCAATATGCTGATACACCAAATATGAATGGTGTTTTTAACCGACGTGCTTTACGTCCTGCTCAAGATCAATTTTTCTTTGTAGGTTTCTTTTGGACCATCAGTGAGGATGGTACAGATAATCAGTTGGATAATTTATAATTGAGGGTAATCTCTAAATAAAAAGCGCAAACCTAGTTGTTTGTGCTTTTTATTTATTGGGCTTAAAGCCACCATTATAACCACTACGTTCTAAAAGCTCTTCGCTATTAGCGATATCTAGCATAAATTCTATAGCTTTTTCTTTGTTCGATGCTTCATTATAATATTTTTCACAGATTTTAAACCCCATAAAATAGCCTAAATCTGGAGGAATGTCTTTTCGGTCATAATTGTAAAACCAGTCTGTTTTAATATACTTATAGTTGATGTCTAAATCGGTTTGGAATTTAATCCATAAATCGCCTTCATGAGCTTCCCCGTAATTATAGGTTTCCTGAGCTGATAATGGAAATTTCCCAGTTTGAAGATACATAAGGAAATCTGCCGAGCCCTCACAAATTGACTTCGATAATAAATTTCGGGTATTGATGTTTTTCTGACTCACATGAACTTGCTCATGCACAATAAGAGGAATCAAAGAAGCATAATCATTTAGATTTTTTAATTGATCATCATTAAATAGAAATTCAGAATCAATAATTGGGCTCATTGCATTTTTTTCGATTTCAATAATCATACTATTATCAATAACAGTTCCAGCTCTTTTAAACTGGCCAACTACAAAATAAATATCATTAAATTTTGCCTTCGAATAGGTTGTTTCAAAAGATTTTAAGTGTGTTCTTATGGCATTTTTGTCTTTTTTTGCATGGAGAGTTACATCTCTAATGGAGTTGTAGAAGATAGTGTCTTTTATATAGGTTGCGAAATCTGCAGCCGTCAAATTGTCTTTTTTAATAAGTAGTTGTAAACCTTTACTTCCTTTATCAATATATTCTTTTTGAATTATTTTGGCACGATCTGCATGATTTTTAAAATGTTTTGCTTGATCGTAGGCATTCCAGAAATTGTCAATGTCTTCAAAATGCATGTTTAAAGTATCACTATTCTTTTCAGAAGAACTGTTACAGCATGCTAGGCTTAAAAATAATATGAAGATTAAACTACATTTTAAGAATACTCTCATGAAAGGTTTTGATATCAACGACAAGTATAAATAATTATTTCAACTTAAAAGTATTTGTGAAAAAAAAAGCATTCACAATCGTGAATGCTTTTCATTTGTTACTTATTACATGCTGTAGATTATGCTTTCTTCGCTTTTACAACAATTTTTAATTCCATATCATCGTTGATGAATTTGTCTCCTAAGTTATCAAAAACAGACTTAGACCCATAGTTAACTCCCCAAGTTGTTCTATCAATCGTAAAGGCTTCACTTTCTATCGTCATCATACCATCTGCATTGGTAATGGTTACAGGAAATGAAATGTTATGCTTCTGACCTTTAATAGCTAAATTACCTGATAATCTCGTTTTTCCAGCTGCCATTGCTTCAGTTCCAGTAATTTCAAATGCCGCTGTAGGAAATTTAGTCACATCAAAAAAGTCACCTTCTTTACCTTCAACAGTTCCCATTAAATGCGCCTCTAAATTTTCTTTACCATCACCCGATTCTAAATCTGTAACAGAAATAGATTTCATGTCAATTAAAAAAGTACCACTTTGTAGTTTGCCATCGTCTGTTTTAAACACGCCATTTTCCAAATTGATCGTTCCAGAATGTGTTCCTGTAGGCTTGAAACCCTTCCAATGAATTGTAGATTCTGCTACATTTACAGTATATTTTTCTGATGTACTTTCGCTAACAGCAGCAGCTTCTGCATCACTTGTATTTGCTTCTTCTGCTTTATCTTTACAGCTCGTAAATGCAATTGCAATTGCCAAAATCATTGAAAATTTTAAAAATTTCGTTCTCATATTGTGTCTTATTTAGATGTTTTATGTTAACAAAAATACAGATTGCTGTGGGCTTCTCCAATTCCAAAGAAAATATTTTGGTGACATTTTGACATTTTAATAATAATGGCAGTACTTTTGCCATCTTTAAATCGAAGATTTATAAAATAATCCAGAAAATGAGTAAGAAAGATAAAAATCAAACTATAGAAGAACCTCAAATGCAAGACGATACCATTGAGAATACGAAAGACGCGCAAGCTGAAAATTTAAGTGTGGAAGAACAATTGCAAGAAGATTTGGCAAAAGAAAAAGATAAGTTCATGCGTTTGTTTGCCGAGTTTGAAAACTATAAGAAACGTACGGCCAAGGAACGTATTGATTTATTTAAGACGGCAAGCGAAGATGTTATGGTGTCAATGTTACCTGTTTTAGATGACTTTGAACGTGCTTTACTACATATTGAAGATGATAAAGAGGCCGAAGAGTTAAGAAAAGGGGTGTTGTTAATTTATAACAAATTACTGTCTACATTAGAGAAAAAAGGTTTATCAAAAATTGAAGTGTCTCAAGGTGATACATTTAATGCAGATGATCATGAAGCAATAACCCAAATCCCTGCGCCTAGTAAAGACTTAAAAGGAAAAATAATTGATGTTATTGAAAAAGGATATAAACTGGGAGATAAAGTAATTCGTTTTCCTAAAGTTGTAATAGGACAATAATAAAAGACATGGCAAAAAGAGATTATTACGAAATATTAGGCATTAGCAAAGGCGCATCTGCTGCCGAAATAAAAAAGGCTTATCGCAAGATGGCTATAAAATTTCATCCCGATAAAAATCCAGATGACAAAGATGCTGAAGCTAAATTCAAGGAAGCAGCCGAAGCATATGAGGTATTGAGTGATGAGAATAAGAAATCACGCTATGACCAATTTGGTCATCAGGCCTTTGAAGGCGCTGGTGGCTTTGGAGGAGGAGGCATGAATATGGACGATATATTCAGTCAATTTGGTGATATCTTTGGTGGTGCTTTTGGAGGCGGAGGAGGTTTCTCTGGTTTTGGAGGTGGCTTTGGAGGAGGCCAAAGACGAGTGAAGGGAAGTAACCTGAGAATTAGAGTTGGATTAACGTTAGAAGAGGTTGCCAATGGTGTAGAGAAGAAAATTAAAGTAAAACGTAAAGTTCAGGCACCTGGTACAACGTATAAAACCTGCGGAACATGTAATGGGTCTGGTCAGGTGACACGAGTGACAAATACAATATTGGGTCGTATGCAAACGGCATCTTCATGTCCTACTTGTGGAGGAGCAGGACAAAGTATTGACAAAAAACCTTCTGATGCCGATGCTCAAGGTTTAAAGGTTCAAGAGGAAACTGTATCTGTGAAAATTCCAGCTGGAGTTGTAGATTCTATGCAACTTAAGGTGACAGGAAAAGGAAACGAAGCTCCAGGTAATGGAATTTCTGGAGACCTACTTGTTGTTATAGAAGAACAAGAGCACGACACACTAAAAAGAGAAGGAGATAACTTACATTATGATTTATATGTGAGCTTGCCAGATGCCGTTTTAGGAACGTCAAAAGAAATAGATACCGTTACTGGAAAAGTGAGAATTAAAGTTGAAGCAGGAGTGCAATCTGGTAAAATTTTGCGCTTACGCGGAAAAGGAATTCCTAGTATAAACGGTTATGGTAGTGGCGATTTACTCGTTCATGTTAATGTTTGGACACCAAAAACATTGAATAAACAACAGAAAGAATTTTTCGAAAATATGAGGAATGATGAGCACTTCGATCCAAAGCCTGAGAGCAGTGATAAATCATTTTTTGAAAAAGTTAAAGATATGTTTTCATAACAATACTATTTTTTAATAAAAAACACTATATTTGAATTATCACTAATTTCTATTAGTGGTAATTTTTCTTTTTCATAGCAATTTTTTCCCATCCTTAATTAGTTTTAAGGGTGGGTTTTGTTTTTTATAAATAAAAGGCAGTCAATACGGTAAAGGTTAAAAAATTAAATGGATTAGCTTCATTACATCGTTAACATTTTTATCTTTACCGATATTAATTAAAACCAATCTAAACCACGTATATGAATAACCTCTTAGTCGCTGATTCGGTATCCAAAAATTTTGGTGAATTTAGAGCGCTAAATGACGTCTCAATTGCTGTGCCTAAGGGTAGCATCTTTGGTCTTTTAGGGCCTAATGGCGCAGGTAAAACCACGCTTATTAGAATTATTAATCAAATTACCATGCCAGATTCTGGTCATGTTTTGTTAGATGGTGAGGCTCTAAGACCAGAGCACATTCAAAACATTGGATATTTACCCGAAGAGCGTGGCTTGTATAAATCCATGAAAGTAGGAGAGCAAGCTTTATATCTTGCCCAACTTAAAGGACTTACAAAACAAGAAGCTAGAAAACGATTAAAATACTGGTTTGAGAAATTAGAAATTGGTGATTGGTGGAATAAAAAAATTCAAGAACTTAGTAAAGGACAAGCTCAGAAAATCCAATTTATTGTTACTGTTTTGCATCAGCCTAAACTGCTTATTTTTGATGAACCATTTTCTGGTTTTGATCCAATAAACGCTAATTTGATTAAAGATGAAATTCTCCAACTTAGAGACGAAGGCGCTACAGTAATATTTTCTACCCATCGTATGGAATCTGTTGAAGAGTTATGTGATCATATTGCATTAATACACAAATCGAACAAAGTTTTAGATGGTAAATTAACAGATATAAAGCGTCAATTTAAAACCAATACGTTTGAAGTTGGTTTGCAAACTGATGCTATTGAAAATGTAACAAACGCTATCAAAGAAAAATTTGAAGTATTGCCAGCTACATTTAAAAACCTTAATGACGATGTAAAATTGAATGTCAAATTAAATGCTCAAGATAACTCTAATGACTTATTATCGTTTTTAACTTCAAAAGCAGAGGTGCACCATTTTGTTGAGGTCATACCTAGTGCCAATGATATTTTCATTCAAACTGTAAAAAATAATTAAGATGAACCATTTACCCCTTATTATAAAACGAGAGTATCTAACTAAGGTCAAGAACAAATCGTTCATTATTATGACCTTTGTGAGCCCACTAATTATGGTCGCGCTTGTGGCTTTGGTAGCTTATTTATCGCAAATAAATAACGATAAAGAGCGCGTCATATCAATATTGGATGAAACCGAAGAATTGAGTAGCGTTTTTGAGAATACAGAGCATACAACATATAACATACTTACAAGCGATACCAATCTCGAAACAGCTAAAGAATTGGTGAAAGCCAAAGAGGATTTCGGGTTACTTTATATAGAAAAAAGTCCAGATACGGCAAGTATCGTAGCCAATGTTAGGTTTTTCTCTGATGAATCCCCATCCTTATCAATAATGTCTGGACTAGAACGGAAAATAGAAAAAAAACTAACTGACACCAATTTGAAAAATGGAGGTGTAGATATTCAACAAATAAAGGCGTCCGAAGCCAATATAACTATTGCTCAAGAAACGTTTACAGGAGAAAAAACTTCAAAAATTGACAGCTATCTAAAGTTGGCATTTGGAGGTGCTGCAGGATATTTGCTATTTATGTTTATTATTATCTATGGTAATATGATTATGCGTAGCGTTATCGAAGAGAAAACAAGCAGAATAATTGAAGTGATTATATCTTCGGTTAAGCCAATTCAATTAATGATGGGCAAAATTATTGGAACGTCATTGGCTGGTATTACACAATTTGCAATTTGGGTTATTCTTGGTAGTATTTTAGTGTTTGCACTTACAGCAATTCTAGGAATAAGTATGGCCGATTTACAAACTCCACAACAAGAAATTATGAATCAAGCTATGCAAAACCCAGATATTGCTAATGAAGTGCAATTAGGTATGGCATCGTTCTTTAATTTGCCACTAGGGAATTTAATTGTAGCATTCATGTTTTTCTTTATTGGAGGATACTTACTCTATAGTTCACTTTATGCAGCCGTTGGCGCAGCAGTTGACAATGAAACAGATACACAACAATTTATGATGCCAATTATTATGCCGCTTATCTTAGCTGTATATGTGGGTATTTTTACGGTTATTGATGACCCACATGGAACGGTGTCAACAGTATTTTCATTCATTCCTTTTACATCTCCAGTTGTTATGCTTATGAGAATTCCATTTGGAGTTCCTATCTGGCAACAAGTATTATCGTTTGTTATTTTGGCTGGTACTTTTGTATTCACTGTGTGGTTTGCAGCAAAAATATATAGAGTGGGTATTTTAATGTATGGGAAAAAACCAAGCTATAAAGAATTGTATAAATGGATTAAGTATTAGTAATGCTACAAGAGTTGTCTAAAATAGAAGAAAAAATTACACAAAGTTCTACCTGGGAGTCTACACAAGAATTCCTTAATAAACATGTGGATTTTGGTGATAAAATAAGCATTTCTATTTTAGATGTTTTGGTTGTGATTACGGCAATATTTGTAACAACCATTATACTTAGGGTGGTACTTAAACTTATTACAAGACGCCTTCCCGCTGAAGATAAAAGCAGATTTAAAGTTGTATATGGATACTTTAGATGGCTCATATATGTGGTCATATTACTTATAACATTGCACTCAGTTGGCGTTAATGTTACTGCAGTTTTTGCTGCGTCTGCAGCGCTTTTAATTGGAATTGGTCTGGCCTTGCAAACTTTATTTCAGGATATTATTTCTGGTGTGTTTATTTTAATTGATCAATCTGTTCATGTTGGAGATATTATAGAAATTGAAAACAAAGTTGGACGTGTCGAAGAAATTAAATTAAGAACAACTCGTGCGGTTACAATAGACAACAAAGTTTTGGTTATTCCAAATCATTTATATCTTACAAATAGTTTATATAATTGGACTCAAAATGGGACACTCACTAGAGAAAGTGTGTCTATTGGTGTTGCCTATGGCAGTGATGTTCAACTGGTAAAGAAACTATTGCTTCAAGCTGCAAATACACATCCTGATGTTATTGATAAACCAGAACCAACTGTAGTATTTGAAGATTTTGGAGACAGTTCTTTAAATTTTAAATTAATTTTTAGCTTAGCAGATAGTTTTAAAGCACAATTTCCTAAGAGTGATATACGTTTTGAAATTGATAAACTCTTTAGAGTCCATAATATAACAATACCATTTCCTCAAAGAGATGTCCATATTATTCAAAAATCAGAATAGTATTAAGTCATTATCCATGTAACTTTAAAAATATGTATGAGTATTAAATCGTGTAAATTTCTTTTTATTTTGTGTGTTTGTTGCTTGTCACAATCAGTAATGGGGCAGCTTACAGATATTGCAAGATTAGAATATTCATTTATACCGAAAAGTAATTCTGAGGATCAATACACTAGAATAAGAGCATTGGTCAATTACCCCATTAAAACTAATGAAGATTGTTATTTAGTTATAGGTGCCGAATACAATCGAATTATTCTTAACCTAGAAGATAGCTACCCATTTGATAGATCGCTTATAGAAACAATTAATGTTATCGATTTAAATATTGGCTATACCTTTAAAACAAGTGAAAACTGGAGACTAGGATTGAGAGTTAATCCCAGAGTGGCTTCAACTTTAATTGATAAAATCACTTTTGAAGATGTTTTCTTGAATGGTGGTGTTTTTGCCATTAATGATAGAACAGACGACGAAAGCCTTAAACGACCTTATCGTTTAGTGTTAGGACTAACTTATAATACAACAACTGGAGTTCCATTTCCATTACCTTTTGTAAGTTACTATAGAAGAGTTAATGAAAATTGGTCGTTCTCGGCGGGCGTTCCAAAATCAAATATTAAGTACTTTTTTAATGAAAAAAGTATGCTTCAAACATTTGTGAGTTTAGATGGTTATTTTGCCCATTTACAGCGCCCACTTACAATAAATGGCAGGCAAATTGATAATATCTCTTTGTCTATCGCAGTTGGAGGTATTGGCTATGAGTATTTTTTCACGAAACATCTTGTTGCTTATGCTTATACTGGGTATACTTTTAGATTAAATAATGTATTACGTGATACAAATAGAAATGAAGTTTTTAAATTAGATGACGTAAACGCGTTTTATTTAAGAACCGGAATAAAATTTAAGATATAAAAAATGGCAAAGATTTTAGTAATAGAAGATGAAGCAGCAATTAGAAGAGTACTAGTAAAAATACTCTCGGAAGAAAACGATACCTACGAAGTAGATGAGGCAGAAGATGGCTTAGTAGGTATAGAGAAAATAAAGAAAGATGACTACGATCTTGTACTTTGTGATATTAAAATGCCGAAAATGGATGGGGTAGAAGTGCTGGAGGCCGTTAAGAAAATAAAGCCAGAAACTCCAATGGTTATGATTTCTGGTCATGGAGATCTTGATACAGCGGTAAATACTATGCGTTTAGGTGCATTTGATTATATTTCGAAGCCACCAGATTTAAATAGATTACTAAATACCGTGCGCATTGCTTTAGATAGAAAGGAACTTGTTGTTGAAAATAAAATGCTCAAAAAGAAAGTGAGCAAAAAATATGAAATGATAGGTGACAGTGATGCCATTTCACATATCAAAGAAATGATAGAAAAAGTATCTGCTACAGATGCAAGAGTGCTAATTACAGGACCTAACGGAACAGGTAAAGAACTTGTAGCGCATTGGTTACACCAAAAAAGCGAAAGATCTAAAGGGCCGTTAATTGAAGTTAACTGCGCTGCGATTCCATCAGAATTAATAGAAAGCGAACTTTTTGGTCATGTTAAAGGCGCTTTTACAAGTGCAGTAAAAGATAGGGCAGGAAAGTTTGAAGCAGCTAATGGAGGTACTATTTTCTTAGATGAAATTGGAGATATGAGTTTGTCGGCTCAAGCTAAGGTCTTAAGAGCACTTCAAGAAAATAAAATTCAACGTGTAGGTAACGATAAAGATATTAAAGTAGATGTTCGAGTTGTTGCTGCTACCAATAAAGACCTGAAAACTGAAATTTCCGAAGGTAGATTTAGAGAAGATTTATACCACAGGTTAGCCGTTATTTTAATTAAAGTGCCAGCGCTAAATGATAGACGGGAGGATATTCCGTTGCTCGTTAATCATTTTTCTTCTAAAATTTCCGAAGAACAAGGAACAGCAAAAAAGGAGTTTTCAGATAAGGCTATAAAACGTCTTCAAGAGTACGACTGGACAGGTAATATTCGTGAATTGCGAAATGTTGTAGAACGCTTAATTATTCTAGGAGAGAAAGAAGTAAGCGAAAACGACGTGAAATTATTTGCTAGTAAATAATAGTTATAGCTCGAATATTATATTAATACCGGCTTGAATGTCGGGATTATTATTCACAGTAAGGTCTTGTTGTAAATAAAACGTCATAGATCCTTTCTTTTGAAATGTATACATTAACGTCCAATAGTTGTTGTTTTTATAAAGGTTTTCTGTTCCCATATTCCACGATTTAAATGAGGTGCCGTTTTTTGTAGGTATCAAATAATCAAATTCATCGGTCTTATATAAACTAGTTTGAATGTAAAAATCAAGACCAAATGCATGTCTTGTTTTTCCTTTTGAAAAAAAGTTATACTCAATAATAGTTTCAATGTTGGCTAGATAATCATTTGATGCAAACTCTACATTGCTAGACTTTAAATCAAATAAATTAAGTCTGTTAATACCAAGATTGAAACCAATATTAAAAAGACCTACTTGTTTGTAAGCATATTGCTTCATAGCGTTGATGCCAATACCAAAATCAATAGAACTATTATATTGAGACGTATTTAAGCCAACGTGAGTTGCGATATTAAAATATAAATGGCGCTCTTCATTTTTAAGGAATTCAGGATAAAATAAATGCGTAAACTCAAACCCGTTTAGAAAAACATCTCCACGTTTAATATTGACCTGATTATCGTTTCTGTCTTTAAATAGTAATGATGCTTTATTTTTTGGATATAAACCTCTGTCAAATGGATCGTCTCCTCCAGCAATATTATCGTGAAAATATTCAATAAAATTATCGTTTGTAACTAAGGAAAAAGGTGCTTTTCCACCTGACAATAAAAAAAGACGCATACCAATTTTTAGTTCGCTGGTAGTATTTAATTTGAATCTGATATTAGGCCTAAAACCTTTAATAACACCATCACTAGCAACCTTTAACGATTTGGCGTCTAACGTATCTACATCGACTGCAAATTCTCTTACATGCCAAGGGAATTGACTGATAAAATCTCTATCTGAAGTTTGATTTGGTATATAGGCTACTACAGGAGGAGACCAAACATTTCCGCTTTCAACTGATAAGTTGATTTTTGTCGACTCAGTTGGTGCAAAGTTGAAATTTCCTTGAATTCTAGAAAGGAAAATACCACTTGGATGTGTAGAAACAACACTAGGCTTGAATATATTCGCAGTTTTATGGTATAAAGAGTCATGACCTTGACTAAATACAGTTAAAGTCGAGAAAAAAATAAGCAATATGACAATGAGACGATTATTCAAAATAATTTAAGTACTGTTAAAGTTTATTTTTATATTTAAAACTAAATTTGATTAAAATGAAAAAAATAGTGATAAATGATTTTAAAGTGTCTAAGTCATTGACTTTAAGTCAAATATCGACAAATTTTGATTTAGAAGCCAATAAAAATGAAATTGAAAAGGAATTAGAAGACGTTAGAGAAAATCTTGGTGATTTTCAAAATACAATTTATGCTCATGGTAAATATGCTGTTTTAGTTTGTATTCAAGGCATGGATACAGCAGGAAAGGATAGCATGATTAGAGAGGTGTTTAAAGATTTTAATACACGTGGTATTGTTGTACATAGTTTTAAAGTTCCTACCGAAATAGAGCGTAAACATGATTATTTATGGAGACATTATATCGCTTTACCTGCTCGTGGGAAGTTTGGTGTTTTTAATAGAACACATTACGAAAACGTTCTGGTTACAAGAGTGCATCCAAATTATATTCTAGGAGAATTTTTACCAGATGTAAATTCAATTGAAGATGTAAATGATGCGTTTTGGGACAAGCGATTTAAGCAAATTAATGACTTTGAAAAACACATTGCAGACAACGGAACCATTATTTTTAAGTTTTTCCTTCATATTTCAAAAGAGGAGCAAAAAAACAGGTTGTTGAGACGTTTGCATAAAAAAGAAAAAAACTGGAAATTCTCGCCTGGCGATTTAAAGGAACGAAAACTTTGGGATGACTATCAAGATTGTTATCAAGATGCTATTAATAGAACGTCTAAACCTCATGCACCTTGGTATGTAATACCTTCTGACGACAAGCCAACAGCACGTTATATTGTAGCTAAAATTATGTATGATACACTTATTCAATACAAGGATATCGTAGAGCCAGAACTGGAAGACGAGTTTAAAACTAATCTAGGTTTATACATTAAAGAGCTTGAGAATGAATAGTTTTTTATGATTTCTTTTTTAATCGTCATTGTTTAAAATAGTATATTTAGGCTTCAAAGTAAATTACCATCATATGAAGCGATTTTGTACTATCCTTTTACTTGCTATTACATTTCAAATTTCGGCACAAACCGATGCCGAAAATCTAAAAAAAGTGTACTCTAATTCCTTAACCAATGGCATGAGCTATCAATGGCTAGATCATTTGTCTAATCAAATTGGTGGACGCCTTTCAGGGTCTTTAAATGCAGAGAAAGCAGTTCAATACACGAAAGAAGAACTTGAGAAACTAGGATTAGATAAAGTATGGTTGCAACCAGTAATGGTACCACGTTGGGTAAGAGGCGCACCCGAATTTGCTTATATTGAAACGTCTCCTGGTGTAACTACCAGCGTTAATATTTGTGCTCTTGGAGGCTCAGTAGCAACGCCTACAGGAGGGCTTAAAGCTAAAGTAATTGAAGTTAATACCTATAAAGACTTAGCGGCTTTAGGAGAAAAAAATATTAAAGGAAAAATTGTATTTATCAATAGACCAATGCAGGCAGATCTCATTAATACCTTTGAGGCTTATGGTGGATGTTCTGTTGAACGTTATGCAGGAGCTGCAGAAGCGGCAAAATATGGTGCTGTTGGTACTATAGTACGCTCACTTAATTTAAGATTAGACGATTACCCTCACACAGGTAGTATGAGTTATGGCGATTTGCCTGTTGGACAAAGAATCCCATCGGCCGCAATAAGTACAAACGATGCCGAATTATTAAGTGGTATGTTAGCACTTAATAAGGATATCAATTTCTTTTTTAGTCAGAATTGTAAACAATTGTCTGATGTACAATCTTACAATGTTATTGGAGAAATAACAGGAAGCGAATTTCCAAATGAAATCATTGTAGTTGGTGGTCATTTAGATTCATGGGATTTGGGAGATGGATCGCACGATGATGGTGCTGGTGTTGTACAATCTATGGATGTTTTACGTCTTTTGAAAGAAAGCGGAATTAAACCAAAGCGTACCATTCGGGCTGTGTTGTTTATGAACGAAGAAAACGGATTACGCGGTGGAAAAAAATACGCCGAGGTAGCCAAACAAAAGAATGAAAATCATGTGTTTGCATTAGAAAGCGACTCTGGAGGGTTTACACCAAGAGGATTTAGTTTTCAATGTAGTGAGGCTATGTTGGCAAAAGTACAAAGCTGGAGACCTTTATTTAAACCGTATTTAATTCATTTTTTCGAAGAAGGCTATAGTGGTGCAGATATTGGACCGCTAAAGAACGATGGTATCGTTTTAGCTGGTTTACGCCCTGATTCTCAGCGCTATTTTGATCATCACCATGCCAGTAATGATACGTTTGAACATGTGAATAAACGTGAATTAGAGCTTGGTGCTGCATCAATGACTGCTTTAGTTTATCTTATAGATAAATATGGTACTCAAACGATTTCTAACGAAGAAAAACTAAGAGACTAACATCTCGTATACCAATTTATATTTCAACTAAACCCATTTAAAATGAAAAACACGATTGTCATTATCGCACTTGTTATTAGTGCAATGTGTTACGCACAAGATACTTCAGAAGAAAAACTACCATATTATGAAGTTCCAGAATATTCAAAAGAGTTTACAGCTGGTACCATGGCAGCAAGGATGGTAGATGGATTGGGGTTTAGGTTTTATTGGGCAAGTGAAGGTCTTACCGAAAAGGATTTAAATTATAGACCAAGTAAAGACGTGCGTTCTTCAGAAGACACTATAGATCATATTTTAGATTTATCATATATTATTGTGAATTCTACATTAAAACAACCAAATAGTCGAGTTGATAAATCGAAGATGACTTATGAAGAAAAGCGTAAGCAAGCATTAATGAATTTGAAAACAGCAGCAGATATTTTAAGAGGAAGCGACGATATATCTCAATATAAAATCATTTTCGGTGAGAATGAAATCCCGTTTTGGAATCAAGTTAATGGACCAATTGCTGATGCTATATGGCATTGCGGGCAGTTGGCTTCATTTAGAAGAATCACCGGGAATCCAATCAACCCTAATGTAAATCATTTTACAGGTAAAGTCAAAGAAGCTAAAGATTAATGGAAAAAGCATTTTTAAAACAAATTCATCCAGTTCTGCCTGTAAGGCATGTCATGAATGCTGTTCATTATTATGTGGATGAACTTGGTTTTAAACTTGCGTTTAAAGATGCTGGCGATGATCCTGGGTATGCAGGAATTATAAGAGATGGTGTTGAAATTCATTTACAATGGCATGATGAAAATGACTGGGTAGATGGTATGGATAGTGTGTTGTTGAGAATTTATGTTGAGAATGTAGATGCCCTATTTCAAGAATATAGCACTAAGGCAGTATTTCATGAAAACACAGAACTTAAAGATACCTCATGGGGAACACGTGAGTTTGGGATTTATGATAAAAATGGTAACGGTTTGGTGTTTTATAGAGATTTAAAATCATTATGAGTAATTTAAAAAAGATAATCATATTTGGTAGTTTTATTTTAGGCTCTGTTCAAGTCTTTTCACAAGGTGTTGAAGAGATTTTCTGTAAGCTCATTGAACAGGGAACAAATTATCCGGTACCTTATGCAACCATCCAATTTAAAAATGATGGTAACGGTATTGTAGCTAATGTAGATGGTGATTTTAGAATTCCTTATCGCTACAAAACATCAAGAGATACTTTAATCATCTCATGTTTGGGCTATAAAACAGAGAAAATTGCGGTTACCTCACTTCAGGATAAGAAGGTAAATACAATACATCTTAGTCCAAAAATAGAAGCGCTTAACCAAGTACTTATTAAAGGTAAGAAAACGTCAATTAATGATCTCGATGCCTATACCATAGTTAAAAAAGCTGTGGCTAGTATTTCATTAAATTACCCCAAAACACCATATTCTTCTATCGGTTATTATAGAGATTATCAGGTTGTACGAGGAAATTATTACAATCTAAATGAAGCCATAATTGAATCATTTGATGCAGGCTTTGATACAGATATTATGACCGATGCCTATAATGAAAGCGCCATATTAAGTTATAAAGAAAACAACGAATTCTCAAGAGATTCTACCTTATTAATAGCCTATGATGGGGATTCAAAATATATTAAGAACACAACCTTGTCTGGGCAGGGAGGTAATGAGTTAGGTATTTTGAATGTTCATAACCCTATTCGGAATTTTGAACATATGAGTTTTTCATTTGTATACGTTTTTAAACGCAAATTTTTGGAAAACCATGAGTTCGATCTTTCTCGTAAAGTATATCTTAATGATGATGTTATTTATGAAATTTCATTCAAAGCTAAATCTGGTTTAGTGGGCAGTAGTCACAAGGCTCATGGTAAAATTTTTATAGCCAAGGATGATTTTGCTATTCACAAATTGGAATATGTTGTACTTGAAACGAATAATATAAACCCACTATTTGAAGTCCTAATAGAATACAAACCTAAAGGTGATTTTATGTACCTTAATTATATCACTTTTAATAACAGATTTGTAGTGAGTAATAAATTTGTTTTTGATGTTGAAAGTGTTGATTTTAATGTTTATGAACAAGCCTTTTATCTGAAGTTTAATAATAAACTTGATACTACAACTGTAGATAGGAAGGACTTTAGATTTAAATATCAAAAGCGAAAACTAATGGTGAAGAAAGCCGAAATTATTGATCAACAAACGGTTAAAGTAACCATTGCCGATTGGAGTTTGCCAGAGACCATTGATGAAAATACCAATATGAGCGCATTTGATTATAGAGTGAAAAATATCTATGATGTTACTAATAGAAAAATTTTAAGTGCGCCAAAAATTGAAGCCTATCAATTTAGAGAATTTTTTGCTCAAGATGTTTTTGAAAATAAAGTTAAGCCCAATGATTTGAAGTTTATTTTGAAATATAAACCATTGTCTGAAGCCGCTATAAATCCGTTAGAGTCAAATAGTGATTATTGGATGAATACACCTTTAAAGAAAGCTAACAACTAATAAGATGAAGAACTTAATTATTCTAATATTGCTTGGAATGTGGCCTGTTATTGGTTTTTCCCAGGACACTAGTGACATTATAGATGCTTACGACGATTTTACAGACTTATCTAGAGAACAGGTTTATGTGCATCTTAATAAAAGCACTTATATCTCTGGAGAAATGCTTGGTTTTAATGCTTATGTATTTCTTAGAGATATCAAGCAACTTTCTACGAATACGGCAAATTTGTATTGCCAAATATTAGATAAAGAGAATAAGATAATTACAGAAAAACTGCTCATGATGAATCAAGGGGTGTCTCGTGGCGACTTCATGATTGACAGTACATATACGAGTGGAGAATACAAATTTAAGGCATATACCAATTGGTCTAGAAATTTTAGCAATGAACAAACTTATTTTCTTGAGACGTTTGATGTGATTAATCCAGATGATAAAATTAATGACAAACCAACCGATATTGATAAGTCTATAGATGTACAAGTGCTGCCAGAAAGTGGTCACTTATTGTTAGAAACATCCAATGTAGTTGGTGTAATAGCCAAAGATAAATTGGGTTTGGGTGTTCCTAATTTAAAGGTTGATGTAATTAACAAAGAGGGAGAGGTATTAAGCTCTATAACCTTAGATGATTTTGGGATAGGTAAATTTTTATTACATCCAATCAAAGAACAAGACTATAGTTTAGAATATTTTTATAACGACAAAAAGGTCGTTCAAACATTGGAAAAAGCTGAGCATAGTGGTGTTTTATTATCCATTAAAGAACTATCATCAGATAATAGTATTGGTTTAGTGGTAAAAACTAATGATGATGGTTTTAAGCGCTTTGGAAACAAAAATTTTAAACTTATTATTCATAATGGATCAAGTGCAACGGAAGCTATACTAGGTTTTAATGGAACTAAAGAATCTGTGACGTCAATCCCCTTAAGTGATCTTTATAGTGGGATAAACATATTTACCTTATTTGATGAACAAAATAGACCAATAGCAGAGCGACTGTATTTTAATTTTGAAGGCTTACCAGTGAACACTATTTCAAAGTCATCCCTGAGTCGAAAACCAAATGACAGTTTAGAAATTAAATTAGCATTACCTCATGTAGACCCTAAATTATTGCAAAATTTAAGTGTGTCTGTATTGCCTTCAAAAACAAAAAGCTATGCACATCATCAAAATATCATTTCTGCAGTATATCTGCAACCTTATCTAAAGAATGCAGTAGAACATGCCTCTTATTATTTTACTAATATTAGCAATAAGAAAAAATATGAATTAGATAATCTACTACTTACTCAAGGCTGGAGTAGTTATGATTGGACGACTATTTTTAATGCTGCACCAGAGCCCATTTATGATTTTGAGGTAGGGATTAACTATACCATAAATGCGAATAACAGTAAAGGTAAAAGCCTATTAATCTATCCTAATATTAATACTAAATCTGAAATATTAGTATTGTCAGAGCGTGAGAAAACATTCCAAAAGCGAGGATTTTTTCCGCTTGATGATGAGCAAATAAGAATAGGTGAGGTAAAACGTAATGGAAGTGTGGGGGTTTCTAATGTGGTACTGCAATTTTCACCTTCTCAAATTGCAAGATTTTCTACCACTTATCTTCCTATGACAACACTTAAAGGTAACCAGTACGCCGCATCAAACCCAGAAACTTTTGAGTTTAAAGATGTAGAGTCTCTTGATGAAGTTAAACTCTATGCCAAAAAGAAATATACTAGAATTGAAAAGCTACAAAATAAATCAATTGGTAGAATCGTAGAATTTGGGGAAAAGGAAAGAGATTTTTATAAAACGTTCGCGCAATTTATAAGTGAAAGAGGTTATAGTGTGCAAGAAACTCCCGGGAAAGATCCAGTAACTGGAAGTTATACAATATTTAGAATATCAGGCTTTACCCCTTCTTCATTGAGGCGTGGACCCGACGGTAAAACACCGTTAACTATTCCAATAATTTATCTAGACAATGTACTTTTAACTAATCTAGATATACTTAATAAGTTTAGTATGGAACATGTTGATTATGTCGAAATTAATAAGGGAGGAATCGGTGAAGGTATTAGAGGAGGATCTGGAGTAATCAAGATTTTTACGGATCCAAATAAAAAATTCAAATTTGAGCCAAAAATAACCTTTACGAGCTATGATATACCTCTAACATATTCAACTCCTAAACGATTTTATATACCTAGGTATGGTTCGTATAATTCTAAGTTTTTTGCAGAATATGGAGTAATCGATTGGACTCCTAATGCGAGATTTGATGACAATGGTAATCTCTCAATAAAAATTTTAAATACTAAAACTCCTATTAAATTATTTGTTGAAGGCCTTGTTAATGGTCAAGAATTAATTTCTCAACGTATAGAATTAGACAACTAGAATTTAAAAAGCGCAAGACTATATCTTGCGCTTTTTTGGTTGGTTATAAATTAATAGCGACTTGGTTATGTATGATATCTTCAAAAGTTTCTCTTTTTCTAATCAAATGTGCCTTTTTGTTATGCCATAATACTTCGGCAGGACGATATCTAGAGTTGTAATTGGATGCCATAGAATAGCAATAGGCTCCAGCATTTTTAAAGGCTAATATATCATCTTCGTTAATTTCATTGATACGCCTATTGTTGGCAAAAGTGTCAGTTTCGCAGATATAGCCCACAACCGAATAGAAACGCTCACGACCTTTGGGGTTTGAAATATTTATAATCTCATGTTGCGCTCCATATAACATAGGTCTAATAAGATGGTTAAAGCCAGAATCTACTTGTGCGAAAACTGTTGAAGTTGTCTGCTTTACAACATTAACGCGTGTTAAAAAATAACCAGCTTCGCTTACCAGAAATTTCCCTGGTTCAAAGGCTAATGTAAGTTCCTTGCCGTAGCTTTTACAAAACGCATTGAAACGCTCAGATAATTTGGTTCCTAGTTCTTCTACATTAGTCTCTATATCTCCAGTTTTATATGGCACTTTAAAACCAGATCCGAAATCTATAAAATCTAAATTTTTGAAATGTTTGGCAGTGTCAAATAAGATTTCACTGGCATATAAAAACACGTCAATATCAAGAATATCACTGCCAGTATGCATGTGAATACCGTTAATATTCATTTGTGTGTTTTCAACAATTCTAAGTAAGTGCGGAATTTGATGTATCGAGATTCCAAATTTACTATCAATATGTCCAACAGATATATTTGTGTTCCCACCTGCCATTACATGTGGATTAATACGAATACATACAGGTGTTTTTGGATGTTTTGTTCCAAACTGTTCTAGAACCGATAGATTGTCAATGTTAATTTGAACACCTAATTCGGCTGCCCTTTCAATTTCCGCAAGTGACACACCATTTGGTGTGAAAATTATTTGTTCTGGTTTAAAACCAGCTTTTAGGCCTAATTGAACTTCCTGAATAGAAACAGTATCTAGTCCAGAACCCAACTGATTGAACAACTTTAAAACAGAGATGTTAGACAATGCCTTTACAGCATAATTCAATTTTAAGTGTTTGACCTTACTAAATGCAGAGGTTAAACGTTTATACTGAAACTTAATTTTTTCGGCATCATAAACATAAACAGGACTCCCAAAGTCCTTAGCAACTTGTAATAAAGTATTTGGTTTCATTTGTGGTATTACTTAAATTAAATGTAGTTAAGTTGTCAAAATTAAATGTAATACCGCTTGAAAACATAAAAATGAAAAAATATTGCTAAATTTACACAAAATGTTAAATAGTTAACAAATTGAAGACAATTGCATCTTGCGTACAGGAGATTATTGTGTCAAGCCCATTCTTAGAAGAAGGCTTGTCAAGACAGATTATTAATTTTTCTGCTTTGGCAGAGGACTTAAACAAACCTATTTCTGAGATGCTCAGAAAACCTGTGAAAAATGGAGCAATTATGATGGCTTTACGTCGTTATCAACAGCCACTTCATTTAGAAAAATCAGAACGTCTAAATAGAGTGTTTAAAAACTTAGGAGATATTACTGTACGGTCAAACCTTAGTGACTTTACATTTCAAAATTCAAATACACTCATCCATAGTCATTCTAAGGTATTGTCAAAAATAGGTGTGAATCATCAAATCTTTTATGCGTTCACTCGTGGCGTGTTTGAAAGCAATATTATTATTTCAACGTCTGAGCAAGAAAGTATTTCAAAGGCATTTAAAAATGAAATACAAATTGGATTGCAGGATAAATTATCTGCTATTAGTATTTATTTGCCCAAAGGCAATTCGAAAATCGCAGGATTATATTACCAAATATTTAAGCGTTTGGCTTGGGAAAATATTACGTTGTATGAGGTTGTTTCTACAACCAATGAATTTACAATTGTTGTTGAAGATTACTTAGTTGATAAAGCATTTTCAGTTATTAAGCGTTTAAAGACCTAAGCATTCCGAATACTCAAATTAGAACGCCATAAATCAATATTAAAAACTATTGGTAAAAACTTTTAGTATGATTACTTTTGTGGTCGTAAAAAATGACTTCGGAAACTAATCGAAGACAAACCATAAATTTCAAAACCAAATGAATTTACACGAATATCAAGGAAAAGAATTATTAAGCAGTTTTGGCGTACGTATTCAGCGTGGTATTGTAGCACAAAATGCTGATGAAGCGGTTGAAGCAGCTAAGAAGTTAACTGAAGACACTGGTACAGGTTGGCACGTAATTAAAGCACAAGTTCACGCAGGTGGTCGTGGAAAAGGTGGAGGAGTTAAGTTGGCTAAAAGTTTAGACGACGTTAAGACAATTGCTGGTCAAATTATAGGAATGGACTTAGTAACACCTCAAACTTCAGCAGAAGGAAAACGTGTACATCAGGTATTAGTTGCCGAAGACGTATACTATCCTGGAGATTCTGAACCAGAAGAATATTACATGTCTGTATTACTAAATCGTAGTAATGGACGTAACATGATTATGTATTCTACAGAAGGAGGAATGGATATTGAGACGGTTGCAGAAGAAACACCACACTTAATTTTTACTGAGGAAATAGATCCAGCAACGGGTATTTTACCATTTCAAGCGCGCAAGGTTGCCTTTAACTTAGGATTATCTGGAGCAGCGTTTAAAGACATGACAAAATTTGTTACAGCTTTATATACAGCTTATGTAAAGTCTGATTCGTCTTTATTTGAAATTAATCCGGTTTTAAAAACCAGTGACGATAAAATAATGGCAGTTGATGCTAAAGTATCTTTAGACGATAATGCCTTATTTAGACATAAAGATTTAGCAGCATTGCGTGATTTACGTGAAGAAAACCCAATTGAGGTTGAAGCGGGAGAGAAAGGCTTGAACTATGTTGATTTAGATGGAAACGTAGGATGTATGGTTAATGGCGCAGGATTAGCAATGGCTACCATGGATTTAATTAAGCAAGCAGGAGGAGAGCCAGCTAACTTTTTAGATGTTGGAGGAACAGCAGATGCAGCTCGTGTAGAAGCAGCGTTTCAAATTATTCTTAAAGACCCAGCTGTAAAAGCTATTTTGATTAACATTTTTGGAGGTATTGTTCGCTGTGATCGTGTAGCTCAAGGTGTTATCGATGCTTATAAAAATATGGGAACAATCAATGTTCCAATCATTGTGCGTTTACAAGGAACTAATGCAGACATTGCCAAAGAATTGATTGATAATTCTGGATTAGATGTAATGAGTGCCACTGAATTCCAAGAAGCAGCCGATAAAGTGCAGACAGTTTTAGGCTAGAGTAGTTTAATTTATATATAAAAGGTCTCACAGATACGATTTATTTGTGAGACCTTTTTTTGTATAGAACTGTTTTGCACTGTCTAATTATTATCTTATTTCTATTGCTACTCTAACTCAATATATGTTAAATGTTTAATTTTCAAGGACTAAGACGTTTCGTTTTGATAAATTTTTAATAACTTCATAGGAAACTAATTCAAAATTCAATTATTATGAAAAATCTATGTCTTCTCCTCATGTGTATGTTAGCCGTTAATTTAAGTTCAGGACAGGCCACTACCGCCGTTGAATGTAATCCAGGTGGATTGGCGCCAGGAGGTAGTATTACACCCCGAGATTTAACCAGTTCTACACCTTCTGATATTAAGTTAGAGATTCAAAACTTTAGAGGTTATTTACCTAATCAAACGTTTAATAACTTAAGTCATATACCTCAGGCAACATTTCAGAATGCAAGAATTACAATTAATGCAAATCCAACAATAGTATTGGCACGTTATAACCCTATGACTAATGCTTTGCAAATTAAGAGCAGCGATAAGGTTTATAATATTGTTAAGACCGATAATCTAAAACTAACGTTTTTAGCAACTAATCAAACGTATCAGGCCATTTCGTATGTAGATGATAATGGGAATAGCGTTATTGATTACTTTGTTTTTGATGGTAAGAATGCTGACAGCCAATTGCTTAAAAAAGTTGATTATAAATACACAAAGCCTAGAGTCGCGTCAAATACATATAGTGCAGACAAACCAGCTAAACTTAAAAAACAAGAACGTTTTTATGTGATGAATCAAAATAGAAAACTGGTTAACTTATCTACAAATAAAAAATCTATTAAAAGGGATTTTCCGAAGCAATCAGAATTAATTTTGGCTTTTATTAAAAACAATAAAATAAAAGCGAATAAGGAAAATAGTTTAAAAATGTTAGCTAATTATATTACGACACTCTATACAAATACAAATGACGGCACTTTAGTGGCTGCTAAGTAATCTGTTATATTTAACATCTAAAAAAAAGCGCTCATATTGAGCGCTTTTTTTATGTTTTATTTGCTGTCATTGTAAGGATGTTCTGGCATAAAAATTGTGATGTTATTATACTATTAACATTATAAATTTAAGATTATGAAGAAAATTACAATTTTGGCACTTAGTGTTTTAATGGTAAACATTTGTGCTGCTCAGCTAAGTGGAGGAGGATCAACGTCTTTTAGCGTGAATAATGATAATCCGTTAGCAGGAGCTTATTTAACAGGACAAGGTATTTCGCCTAGTTATAAAAACCTTGGTAGGTTATTTGGGTGGAATACGATTTACAACTGTTATGGTAATCGTGGTTATGGAGGGTCAGATCTTAACCCAGTTATTTACAACTTAGATCGCTCGTTAAACATGCGATGGAGAAGAGCGAAAATATTTATTAATGGTCAGTTTAATCATTTCTCTGCTCGTTATAACCCTATTTCTGATGATATCGAAATTAAGGATAACGATAAAATATTCCAACTTATTAAAAGGAATAATGTTCAAATTACTTTTTTAGATAGCAATGAAACCTATATCGTGAAGCCATACAAAAACAACCTAGGTCAGGAGGTTGCAAGTTACTTCTTAATCGATGAGGATAGTAAGGCATCTGGATTGCTCAAAAAAAGGGTCTATAGCTATGTTAGTACCAAAACATACAAACGTAATCGAAATGCTAGAACCCATAAGCCTATTAAATTCAAAATGGAGGATCACTATTATATTATAAATGATAATAAATTGGTGGCGTTAAGTACAAATAGAAAATCTATAAAACGAGATTTTCCTGAAGATGCTAAATTGATATTGACATTTATTAAAGAACATAAGATTAGAAAAAACACAAGAAACAACTTAAAAGTTCTAGCTACATATATTTCAAGCTTAGAAACAAACACCTATGATAGAACGGCAGTTGCACTCCATACGTTTTAGTTAAACCTAGACTATCAATCTAAAAGAGCTCCCAATATGGGAGCTTTTTTATTTATGTTAAAGAACTATTAATCAATGTTAAACACTGTTAATTCATGTGTCTATTGTGTAACATTCCAAAATATTGGTCGTCATTTAAGTATCAATCATAAAACAATTCATCATGAAAACTTTAAAAATGTTAATACTAGTCGTAGCAGTTACGTTTAGTAGTGCGCTTCAAGCAAGCACAGATCCAATTAAAACTGACCCAGTTAAAACAATCAAGAAAAAGAAAAAAAGAAAATCTGTTGTGCCAAACTCTGTTGAGGCGACAATAGGAGATTTATTGAAAAATCCAACATTTAAATTTTACGAAGGTATGAGTGCCGATGTAGAAATTACGATTAACGAAAAAAATGAAATGGTGGTCTTATCTGTAGATACTCAAAACAAAGCATTTGAAAACTTTATTAAAACGCGTCTGAATTACAAAAAAATATCAAAGGACGCCATAACTTATCAAAGAAGATTTAAGTTTCCGGTAATACTTACTAAGAAAAAGTAACTAAGGGATTTTTGTTTAAAAAAGCGTTCATTATTTGGACGCTTTTTTTAATGCCTTTTAGTTTTTATTAATGTTTCTAAAGTCTTAGTCATTATTAAAGCTAATGTCTTATTCTCTTTAGAAATTAAAGGATGTATTTTTTTATAAATCTCTTGGTTTAATTCATTTTCGGGATGTGAGGCGTCAAAAATAAAGTAGAAAACGTCTTCAATGTCTTTGACTTTTTTTTTTGGCAAGGACTTCGCAAATGGCCTCAGTATCTGTCTCAAAACGTTTGTAGATTTGAAATCCATTTTGTATATAATCGGCACCATAGAAGCCATCTATACACATATCAATGTACTTGTTATAATACTGTTGAGGTGGGACAGAGTTAATTTTGCTAAAAAAACTCACCCAAGGATGAGCTATATATAACATAGGTGGTGGTTCGTTATTCGCTTTGGCTTTATCATGGCTAAGTGTAGCATCGAGATATAAGAGATCTAACATCTTATCAAAAGAGTTAGGCATTGCACAAAAGAATTCACGCTCATAATTTTTCTTGGCATCACCTTCTGAAATTTCTGCCTTTTTCATTAAAGTATTTAATAATTTAATATGAGCTTCGTCAAAGGATAGTTTCAACTTGTCGCAATTTATAGTATGCTCTTGAGCACTTAATAAAATTGGCGTCAGTATACATATTAAAATATAAATCGACTTAAAATTCATTTTTTACAAATGTAATCCACATTCTGTTTTAGGGTTGTTATTCCATCGACCATCACGATCTTCACCTGGTACTGTACAATGTTTGCAACCAATAGAATGATAACCTTTGGCAACTAATGGGTGAAATGGTAAATCATGTGTTTTAATATAGGCATCTCGTTTCTCTTTAGAGATATCGAGTAAAGGATAAAATTTTAAAATCTCTCCACGCAATTCAAAAATATCTAAACTAGAGCGATGGTCACTTTGCCATTCCATTAAACCAGAGACCCAAACTTTATATTTGCTTTTGATAATATCTAGGGGCTTAACCTTGTTAATAGAGCAACAAAAATCTGGATTCTTTGTCCAAGTTTTATCTTTTGTTGTGAATTCATGTTCCTCTTTTAAGGCACTAATTGAAGAGACATTTAGTCCATAGCGTTTTGTCAATTCTTCTTTATACTTTAAGGTGTCATCAAAATGATATCCCGTATCAATAAAAAAGACCTCTTGCTTTTTGTTGACCTCAGAAAAAAGTTTAAGTAAAAAAGCTGATGTTGCTGCAAATGAGCTAGTTAACATAACTTCGGAAATATCAAAATCCTTATATAATTGTTCTATGCGTTCTGTAGCAGATAATGGTTTATACTTTGTGTTGAGTGCCTTTATTTCAGCTTCTGAAATGTTAGGGACTACTTTTTTTAGAGAGGAAATTTCAAACATAAGCGAACTTTAATACCATGCAAGGTAGTATACAATTCTGAAGAATTGACAAACACTATACATTTTTATGAGAATGATAATTTATGACTTCTTTTTTTGCGGTTTTGGCATTGGACCACGCAAATGAATAATTAATCCATTTAAAAAATTTCTTAAAATTTGATCGCCACATTCCATATAATTGGGATGATCTTCTCTTCTAAAAAAGGCGTTTAACTCGCTTTTAGAAACTCTAAAATCGACCAGCTCCAAAATTTTAATAATATCATCATCGCGTAATTTGTGGGCTACTCTTAGTTTTTTAAATATGTCGTTATTAGTCATGTTATTTCTATTTATCTTTAGTTAACCATTGAAATGCCTCAGGAAAATTAGAACTCCAAAGCGCTTCATTGTGCTCACCATCTTTAATTATTTTGTTTACAATACAATCTTGTTTAACCCCTTTCTTTAAAAGCAGTGTTACCATTTTTTCTTGATCGGGTACCATAGTATCACCTTCCTTATCTCCAACTAAAAAGAAAAATCTTGATGTTTTAGGGATTTTGGTAGTAGATGCCAATTCATAAATTTTATCACTTACCCAAAAGGAAGGAGAAAACACGCCTGCATTACCAAAGGTTTTAGGATATTTAACAGTTGCATAGAATGCCATTAAACCCCCTAAGGATGCTCCAAAAATTGTGGTGTTTCTGGCTTCTGATTTAGTTCTGTAGCTTAGATCTATATGAGGTTTTAAGGTATTTATGATGAACTGCATGAAGCTGTCACCTTTACCGCCACCATAAGTCTCATGAGGATACGGTGTTAACTCTTCTAAACGTTTACTATTACCATGTTCAATGCCTACAACGATAACCTCTTTATTGGTAAGCCTATCTAAGTATTCATCAATTTTCCATTCGCCAACATAGGAGGTTTGATCATCGAATAAATTTTGAGCATCAAACATATAAATTACAGGATACGAAAGTTGTGAGGTCGCATAAGACTTTGGTGTATAGACCCAAATCGTTTTAAGTGTATCTAATTGTGGTGCTTCAATTTTAAATGTCGATACATTTTTAGATGCTGTGCTTTGAGCATTACATAAGGTTGTTATACTTAGTAAGCACAATAAAAATAGTGCGGCGTTTTTCATGCAAAAATCAATTAAAACGAATGTACACAAAATTTAAGAAATAGATACTATGCCGTTTATCGATAATAAATTTTGAAAGTCAAAAAATCGATGAACGGCACAATTTTTTTAAATAACTGATAATCAGGTGTTTAAAATTAAAATATGTATGAAAGTAAGAAAATAACGACGAATTGCACTTTATTTTTCGATGACTTACAAATTATAGAGGATTATAACCTAAACAAACCTCTTAAATTTATAAAACTAAAAATCATGAATCCCTCTAATATGATAAATCGTGTTGAAAAGCTTAGCCTTCTATCTGAAATGATAGCCTTTGCGCAGACAGACGAAAATATAAAATCTATTGAATATAAATTTCTTTCGAGTATTGCTAGGCAACTAGAAATATCTAAAGAAGATTTCGATTACTTATTTGAACATCCAGTTACCTATGTACATTTAAAATCACATAGCGAACGTATTGTCCAATTCCATAGATTAGTTTTGTTAATGAACCTAGATCATCAAATCTCTAATAAAGAATTGGTGAAACTCCATAATTTCGGATTACGAATGGGACTAAGCCATGAATCTATTAATCGTGTTTTAGATTTAATGGAGAGCTTTCCGAATAAAATTGTACCACCAGACTTTTTAATTGATATCTTTAAAGTTCAGTATAACTAAGAAACTTTTAGCTTCTCTAACTTTGTTTGATAGGTTTTAATTTCATCACGCAATTGTGCAGCAATAATAAAATCCAGTGCCTTAGCTGCTTGTTCCATTAACTTTCGTTTCTCACGGATTTTTTTTTCTAACTGACTTTTTGTTAAGTATTCACTTTCTGGTTCTGCTGCTCTCGCTGCTTCCAATTCATAACTATACGTACTTACCGAGTTTTTAGACAACGCATTATCTAAACTCTTATTTAGGGCTTTAGGTGTAATATTATGTTTAGTATTGTAAGCAATTTGTTTTTCGCGTCTGTATTCAGTTTCGTCTATTGTTTTTTGCATGCTTTTCGTAATTTTATCAGCATACATAATAGCCTTTCCGTTAAGGTTTCTTGCGGCTCTACCTACAGTTTGCGTTAATGAACGCGTAGAACGTAAAAAACCTTCCTTATCGGCATCTAAAATCGCTACAAGAGACACTTCTGGTAAATCTAAGCCTTCACGAAGTAAGTTAACACCAACCAATACATCAAATAGTCCTTTTCGCAAATCTTGCATTATTTCAACACGCTCAAGGGTATCAACATCACTATGAATATAGCGGCATCTAATTTGGATACGATCAAGATATTTCGTTAACTCTTCAGCCATACGTTTGGTTAATGTGGTCACCAAGGTGCGTTCGTCTTTCTCAACACGTTGTTGTATCTCTTCTATAAGATCATCGATCTGATTTAAACTTGGGCGAACCTCAATGACAGGATCTAGTAATCCTGTAGGTCTAATCACTTGCTCTACATAAATACCGTCTGTCTTCTGAAGTTCATAATCTGCAGGCGTAGCACTTACATAAATCACCTGATTTTGCAAGGCTTCAAATTCTTCAAACTTTAAGGGTCTATTATCCATGGCAGCGGGTAAGCGAAATCCGTATTCTACCAAGTTTTCTTTTCTACTTCGGTCGCCGCCATACATGGCGTGAACTTGAGAAATTGTAACATGACTTTCATCAACAACCATCAAATAATCATCTGGAAAATAATCTAGTAAGCAAAATGGTCTTGTACCAGGTTGACGTCCATCCAAATATCTAGAGTAGTTTTCAATTCCAGAGCAATACCCTAATTCGCGAATCATTTCCAAATCAAATTCGGTACGCTCTTTTAGGCGTTTTGCTTCGAGGTGTTTTCCAATGTCTTTGAAATAATCATGCTGTTTTACCAAATCATCCTGAATGTCTTTAATCGCATTTTGTAAGATATCTGGTGATGTTACAAACATATTTGCAGGATAAATATTTAAACGATCATAATGTTCAATAACCTCATTGGTTTGAATATTAAACTGTTCAATGTCTTCAATTTCATCGCCAAAGAAATGGATACGAAAGGCATCGTCGGCATAGCTTGGAAATACATCTACAGTATCTCCTTTTATTCTGAAATTTCCATGGTTGAAATCGGCTTCTGTTCTAGAGTATAAACTCTGTACAAGCTTGTGGAGTAAGTCGGTTCTCGAAATTTCTTGATCAATTTCCAGTGAAATTACATTCTTCTGAAATTCTACAGGATTTCCAATACCATATAAACATGACACTGAAGCGACAACAATGACATCGCGACGTCCAGATAATAGGGAAGAGGTTGTACTTAAACGCATCTTCTCAATTTCCTCATTGATGGATAAATCTTTTTCTATATAAACACCCGAAACAGGAATATAGGCTTCAGGTTGGTAATAATCATAATAGGACACAAAATACTCGACGGCATTATCTGGGAAAAATTGCTTAAACTCAGAATACAGCTGGGCTGCAAGTGTTTTATTATGGGCTAAAACCAAAGTTGGTCGCTGTACTTCTTGAATCACATTGGCGACGGTAAACGTTTTACCAGAACCAGTTACACCTAATAAGGTTTGATAGGTTTCATTGGTCTCAATACCCTCTACTAATTGTTTAATGGCTTGAGGCTGATCTCCTGTGGGTTTGAATTCGGATTGTACTTTAAAACGCATCCTACAAAGTTACGATAAAGATTAACGGAAATCAATGGTCATTGAATTCTAAAAAAGAACTATTTTATTTCATAAGAAACTAAAGTAATTTTTCAATCTTTTTTTCTACATAAAAAGCACTAATAAGCGCAATTAGCATTGGAATTGCTACCGAAAACTCTAAATCTATAAAATCAAATTTAACAGCAATTCTTAGTACAGCCATTACTGCAAAACCAAATGCAAGTATCATTCTAAACGCATGGCGTTTTATAAAAAATAGATGGTTTTTATCGTTAGATTTTAAACGTTTAAAATCTCTAAAAACCATCAAAGCAAAGGTAAATGAAAATAGAAGTCTAGCTAATGTCCCTAAACTAATTTTAGGTAAAATCAATATCAATTGAAATGTAGCAAAGGCAAATAATATAATTGGAAAAATAATAAGAATAGTATCTATTAATTTGGAGTATTTACTTTTATGACGTAATGCTGAAATTGAAGTCAGCATACAATAAATTGTTGCCACACTTAGCAAAATAGCTAAAGGTCTAAATTCTTCAATCATAAATTTAACAATAGACAATGAAGCATAGAGCATTCCAAAAAAGAAAACACGCCCTCCAATGATGTGAAACCTAGAACCTTTTTTTGTGACAAGCGCTATGATACCACCTAGAAAGGCAATGCTTCCTATTATTGTATGTGACCATTGCGTGAAATCTATTACCATGAGAATTTTCATAATATTATTATTTTGATTTAGCCATGTTATAATGTAGTTCTATTTCAGACTCAGATAGCCCTAAAAACGTTGCGGCATTGTTGTAATAAATGTCTCTTTTTTGTTTCTCAGTAAGCCAATCTAAATTATAAACGATTTCAATATTTTTACGAATTGTGCCTACATAATCAGAACCAAACATTAAACGATTTCCTAGACCTTCATCAAAAAGTTGTTTGACACGAGGTTCCCATATGGACTTTGGTGCAAACATACTCACTGCTGTTATTTCGCAATAGACGCGCGGGTGCTTTTTCATAACTTCTAAACATTCTTTAAAATAGCTTCCAGGATAATGCATTAAATAAATTTTGAGATTTGGGTATTTTTCAAGGATGGGGAGTAATAAAAGCGGATTTCCATAGGCTTCATTCCAATTTGGAGTCTCTTTCATATTTCTTTTAAACGGTCCTTTGTCTGCATGAAAACCGATTGGTATTTGATATTTTTCTGCTAGAGCCCAATAGGGATCAAAGCGTGAGTCGGCAGGATGGATGCCCATACTATGGAATGCCGTTTCTCCTAAGTATTTAAAGGTGCCGTTTTTAAACATGTCTTCTAATTTTATAATATCTGGTAATTCATTGTCACATGGTTCGTCTTGTTCTGCTAATGGATTGCAGGGTAATCGTGTGCCACTCCAATGACGTTTGTCTTTTTCTTGCCATAGTTTTGCATATTTTATTGGACCGCCACCTAAAGCCAAAACAATATTGTTTTTATCAAATCGTTGACTCATCCATTCCAATTTTGCTAAATCTATATCTGGATTCATTTTATTATAATCTTCATTGTCCGCATAGCCTTTGGTAATGTGGATATGTACATCTATTATTGGTTGGTTTTTTAAGAAATCATCAATTTCTTTTTGTGAAGCTTCCTTTATTATGGGCACTTCTTTGACTGTAGAATGAAGATGACTAATTTTCCATTTGCCTTTAGTTTTCCTCCATATTTTTGTAACATACTCTTGTATTTTGGTACCCTCGTCGAGCGGATATTCGAGTGTTTTTATGGTGTAACCCGATTCATTGGTTAGTGGGTAAATATCAAGTGTAGATACCGTTGGTGTCTTAAAAGGCCTTGGGATTGACTTGCAAAACTTCTCAATAATGGTTTTAGAAGGAATCTTTTTACCATTAGCTAGGAACGAAATATCGTCTTCCATAGCTTCTAACACGCGATCGCATTGTCCTTTTTTAAAGGCCTCTTGCTCTTTGAATTCTGAAAGTTCTATTTCAGTTTTGATAATTTTTAGGTTTAAGTTTTGAGCATTTAGAGAGTTAACAAAGTTGAAAATGAGGCTTAGCGTAATAATGGTTTTTAGTGTTTTCATTATAGAAATTTTGATGTTTTAACTTATAGCGTTTAATCTTCTTTTATGCCTTCGAAACGGTCTGCTCCTCGCGATAATATGATACCCATTTCACCACTGTCATTTTCAGAAGGCAAAAACTCTGCTTTAGCTGGGAAATCTTTCACCATAAATACGGTTTGTGATTCTGGAAATAATTTGTCTGGTTTTCCATCACTAACAATAATGAATAACTGCAAGCCTTCTCTGAACACTTTAGCTCCAAATCCCTCTTTCATTCTGTAATTACCAACGTAAGAGTCTAAAGTTCCAGCGGTTAGTTTTGGTGTGTTCTTTTTATAGATATTAGCCGCAATATCAAAGATGATGTTATTGGTATTAATCACATTTATATCACTAATGTTTGATGCCACTAATATGAGCAAATCATCTTCTGGGAAATACATATCTGATGTGGAGTAGCCAAATATAAAACCGTTATGAAAAATGGCTGTTTTATTGAATTTTTCTCCACTATAAAAACCATAGCCATACACTTCGCTCATGCCATTGTTTAGAACAAATGGAGACCATGCTTTTCGTAAAGTTGTTCTTGAAACGACTTTTGAATTCATTAAACCCTCGTACCATTTTGCTAAATCTTGAACTGTGGTGTGGATAGAACTTGAACCTCTAGTTTGATTCAATGAATGGTACCTTGCGTAGACAATTTTGTTATCCTTTAATTCATAGCCTGTAGATAAGTTTGGAATCACTTGACCTTCATTTGGAATGTATGAATCAGTCATGTCTAGTGGTTTAAATATATGCTCTTCAACGTACTCTGAATATGACATTCCAGATGTTTGTTCAATGATGTAGGCTAATACATTAAAGTTAAGATTACAGTAATCATGTCTCTCTCCCGGTTCAAATTTTATAACGTCTTTTTTAAAATAATTGAGAACATTCTCCATAGATTCAAAATAACGTCTGCCATCTGTATTTGCCCAAATAGTATCTGTATGACTTTTAAGACCAGAGGTATGAGACAACAAGTGTTTAATCTTTATCTTATCTCCATTTTTGGAATAGTTAGGAAGGTACTTGTTGAGATTATCTTCAAGAGATAGCTTTCCTTTCTCCATGAGTTGTAAAATACTCATGGCTGTAAATTCTTTACTTATACTCGCAATATTAAATGTGTTTTTGGTTTTCATATCAACATTGAGTTCGATATTAGATTTACCAAACGCTTTTTCATAAAGCACTTTGCCTTTTTGCTTTACATAAACAATTGCTCCGGGGCCATTTGTTTTTACGACATTGTTTATAATACGATCTATTTCAGCAGAATTAACTTGAGCTAAACTTATTGAGCTACATAAAATGAAGAAAATTGAAGTGATTATTTTCATAGTCTTTAGTTTTAGGAGCATATTAAATGCAAATCTTACATGAAGATTAATACTCAAAAACATATATTCTGTCATCAGAACCTAAAGTATAAATCGTGTTGTCAACAATATCATAACTTGTTATTTCAGCTGTGCCATTAATTATTGAAGATGTATTTCTAAAAAAATTGGTTTCATCTCTTTCGGCAGTGGTTAAGAAATCCAATTTATCTTCATCTATTGCTATATTTTTATAAACCAGTTTGTCATGACCACTATATGAATAACCGTTAGAATAATAACCACTTACATTTCCTGATAATGTTTCTTTTAACACCCAAAAACCGTCTTCAATTAGGTATGCATCAATACCGCCAACTCCACCAATATAAAGGTAATTTGGGCCCTCTAATCTAACTCCTCCATAAAATCCATTTTCTATTGGAGTTTCATTAAAAAACGTATTATTAGTTGACCAATTTCCACTAAATTTATTAAATATTGTTGCAGAACCAGCATTAGAAATACTGCCAAAACTATCTCCTGGTGCTCCGACAATTGCTCTATTTAAAGAAATATCTACAGAGGTTCCAAATCTATCTCCTAAAGTTGCACCTGGACCACTTAATGTCGCATTCAAAATATCATTTCCATCATATATATAGGCTTTTCCTGGTCCAGTTGTTACTGGCGTAAAGACATTTACTGAATATGCAGGTGCTCCAATTATCGTTTCATTTCCAAACATGGCAACAGAATGGCCAAAGCTATCGTCTATACTAGAATCAGGCGATTGAAAAACATGCCCATTCGACCAAAATCCAGATTGATAATTATACTCTTCTACACGATTATCATCGGGATCACCAATTAAAAGTCTATTTTCTGAAAGTGCTATACTCTGCGCATATGAATTGCGTGTTGACCCTAATGTACTATGAGATAATGATAATACATTTGACCAATTAGAGTCTGTACCTTCTTTATAGACATTCACATGTATAACATCGGTGATAATTGTTAGTGGAGGGATAAAAGTTGGATCAATAGTAGTAATTGTTTCTCTACTTTTAATAGCTATAAAATTTTGAGAAGCATACATGGCAGATGCGGATCCCGGGATACTCAGATAAAAGCTTGAATTTGGAAAATTAAATGTGCCTTGAACGCCATAAGGACTCGACGCGCCTCCAAGATTGATCCATTTAGTACCATCATAACCTTCAAAACTCTTATCAGTAGAATTATATCTTATGGTGCCTTCGCTAGGTGCTTTTTCGTCATCTCCAATTTTTAGTTTTCCGTTAATATGAACTTTTTGACTTGGGTTTGTTGTTCCAAAACCAGTATCTCCACCAGATTCTATTGTCATGTGTGACTCATCAGCAACACCCAAATGTAAATGGTTGGTCGAATAGAGTCTTGTTATACCAGCTCCACCACCACCAGTAGCGACGCCAAAACGCACATTATGAGTGCTATTTCCTATTCTCAGGTCGCCTGGATTTCCAGCATCGAGATTCCAATCTCCTCCCTTAACATCTAATCTTGCCTCTGGATCAGAAATACCAATCCCAACATCACCAGACATGCTTATTCGCATTTGTTCAGTAAAATCTAAAGTATTATCATCAAAAGTAGCGAATAGAAAATTGTGCTCTGGAGCCCAAGACATGGATGGATCTGGAAATTGTTCGCTTCCACTAAAGAACCTAACATAACGTGATTTGTCATTGTTGGAAAGGTTAAATCCAGATGCTTCAGTTTGGGATGTAGATCTTACATCTAAGGTATGTTCTGGATTATCAGTTTTGATTCCTATATCATCATTTAACGTATGAACGCCATTTTCATTTTTAGTCCATGGATGATCTCCACTACTTAGAGCATAAGGAACTGCCATAAATTGTGTGGTTCCTAAATCTATAAGACCACTACCAATATCTACTTGTACATTTAAGTAATGTTCGTCATTGCTCCATCTAACAGTACTAAAATCATCACTAGTTGTACCTTCACCTATATTTGTAATAATGAATCCATTGATATCTGTATTAACGGTATGGTTTTCTTGATATACATTATTAGAAAGTGCATCACCTTCATAAATAATAAATTGCACAGTTACAGGTTGAGATGCAATGACGTTACCGTTATTGTCTTTAATAAGGGCTTTATAATTTATTCCATTTTGTGCAAACCCTAAAACGGTACATAGTAAAAAGGAAATAAGCGTGTATGTTGTTTTCATAATGAACTAATTTGATTGGTTGTTTTCTAATTTTTCAATACGTGATAAGAGCGTTTTTAAAGTGTCATTAATGCCACTGAGTTCTGCAGTTTGCTTTAAGTTTTCGTCTCTTTGAGTTGTGATTATCTTTTGTTGTTCTTGAATGGCTTTAATAAGTATAGGGACCAAATCGGAATAGTACACACCTAAGCGTTTCAATTCTTTTTTAGTTAATTCACCAGATAGTTCATCTTTTTCCCAAGTATAACTTTTCACAACCTCAGGAACGAGTTCTAGTAAATCTTGCGCAATTAAACCGAGTTTGGTGTCTTGGTCTCTTCTATTTTTCCATTTGAAACTTACAGGGTTCATTTGTAATATTTCGTTCAACCCATAGTTTAAAACTTTAATATTTTTCTTTTCACGTCTATCTGACGTGTTTATTGTTCCATCTGTTGCCCAAACGCCAATCCATCTGTTGTCACTATTACCTAATCGGAAAGCATTATTCGTATTGGGAATTAAACTTGCATCGACGGACAATTGATTGGACCCTGTATCTTCTATGGTTTCGTTACCAATTTGTAATCGTCCATCAATATCCAGATCACCAAATTCATTAATGCTAACAACATTAGTGCCTGCGTCGTTTTGTATTCTAAAAGTTCCCGATTCACTACTATCGAAATCCAGTTGCACAACAACATCATCGTAACTTTGAAGAATCATATCACTACTGGTTCTAATTGGATTTGTAGAAATGATTCCGTCATCGTTTAAAATGTCTGGACCGATACTGCCTAATATGATATCTGGAATGTCACCTTGAGTCGCTACTGATCCTCCACTAGCATATATTCCAGCATTATCTCCGGAAATACGAGCTCCTTGATCATTTGCAAATATGACTAGCCCATCATCAATTGCACCATTTACTACAATACCATCATTACCAGCCGAAGTTATTATAAGCCCATCTCCACCTGAACCTACAATCTCAATTCCGTAGTCATTTGAATCATCTCCCGTTCTTATATTAAGTCCGTAATTGTTACTCCTTAGAGCTTGAGCCCCACTTTTAAATACTGTTAATGCGTTACTTCTGTTTGATGCTGATGATCCATTACCTATTTCAAATAAAGGATCATTATCATTCCAAACTGTAGCATTTCCACCGCCTAAATTATAACGTCCAATTGCCGTAGAATATATGGCATTTGCATTTGTACTTCGTCCCATTGCGGTTGCATATAGTCCTGAAGCTTGGGTAAGAAACCCCATTGTTGTCGTATAATTTTCTGAAGCTATTGTGCCATGCCCCAAAGCCGTTGAATAGTCTCCAAAAGCGACAGTATTTCTGCCAGTTGCAAACGAGCCTGTTCCTGTTGCTCCATAAGGATATATTAAATTCAATCCATTGGCATTAGAGACACTTAAATCGGTTGCATTATTTCCGATGCTACCATAACCTTCATCACCATCTGTAACAACACCTTCAAGACGCCAACCTGTTCCAGCTCCTTCGTTTATAGAGATTAAGCCTTCTTTGTTTAAGACTTCTATGGCATATGGCACCAGATTAAACCCGCTATTACCAAAGTCTACCAAACCATCTCCAAAATCTATTTGGACATTGAGATCCAAATTTCCAATGTCCCATGTTATTGTATCAAAAACACCTGTTATTGAAGAACCCTCACCAATAGTAGCTATGGCAATGCCATTATTGTCGGTAACTATTTGTTGTAATTCGCTATATAAGGTGTTACCTTCATACTGTATGCTAAACACCATATCTATACCTTGGGTATTTAGAATATTTCCGTTAGTATCTTTAATAAGCGCTTTGTAATTGATACCGTTTTGTGCTATAGAAGCTAACGCAACAAAAAAAGCTATAATTGTGAGTTTTGTTTTCATACTAAATGGGTTTATCCTTGAGTTTTATCAAATACTATCGTATCTCCAACATCATCTGTAACGTTTAATGTTGTTTCAGAAATACTATTTATAGTAGCAGTTATTGTTTCGCCACCTATGACAATATTTAAAGTATTTCCACTTAATGAATAGGTTGCGCTAACAACACCTTCAGATTCGCAAGGACCAGAAGCATCATCATAAGAATCAACATCCACTGTATTATTAGTGTTAAACTTAAATGAGGAGTTTTTTTCACAGTCAGTGAAATCGCCTGGTGTTTTAGATTCTAAGTACCATGTTCCAGACCTTAATAATTGAGCTGTTGTTTGTGTGTCTCCAGATGATGAGTCGTCATCACTACTACAATTAAAAGTTAAGAGTAGGATTAAAAGGAGACCAAATAAATTGTGTGTTTTCATGATTATATGTTTTAAATTATTTAATAATGATTTGTTTTGTTGAATCACCGATTGGAGTTTGAATTTTAAGGATATAGCTGCCCGATTCTAAATGGGCTACGCTTAGATTATTCGTGTTTTTTAGTGCAAGTATTTCTTTACCAAGAATATCATAGAGTGTGAGTTTTTCTATAGCTAACTCTGATGATACATGCAGTAGATCTGTGACTGGATTTGGATACACCGAAATGGTATAATTTTCTAGTTCAATATCTTCTGTGCTTAAAGTTTCAAACATAAAATTTTCTTGACCAGATGCTATGCCGCCATAATAATTTTGAGTGGTGGTCTCGTCAATATTGGCGTTGTAAAAACTATCAACAACACCTCCAAGTCCGATAGCAATGGGATCGGCATTGGTTAGGATTTCTATAGCACCTGATGTAGGTGAATTGCTTACATCAAAAGACACTAACACAATTGGGTTATTAGTGGTATGTGAGACTATTGATTGTCCAGGTGGTAAGTTTAGCACAAATGCGTCTCGCGTGCCGTCACCTAATCCAAAACCGCTTAATTGAGTTGCTGTTACTTCATTGAGTGTCCAATTTCGTCCATTAAATTGAGAGCTATTGATAATGTCTGCATTTCCAGCTGGAAGCATGATTGCAAAACCAACATCTGAGATATCGGTGTCGGTTCCATCAAAATCAGGAATTGCAACTATTGAGAAACTGTAATTATCATTGTTTACAATACCAAATTGGTAGCTCTGAGACGTACCAGAAATGGTTATTACAAAAGCAAAAAGAAATGTGTAAAGATTTTTCATGATGTTTATTGTTTTGGTGGAACTGTTGTATTTATTGTAAATGTTGGTAGGTTTAAGAAGTTGCCGGGATGATTGAGTATATTGTCTTTAATAACATTACTGTCGTTTAAAGCGCCTGAAAACTTGGCTAAACCATCTAAGTCAATATCCTGAAAAAGATATCCTACAGAGGCATATGTAATAAAGCTTAAGATGTTATTGGGGTCGGCCAATATGAAATCCTTAATTGGGTTAACGTCATTATTTCCTCCAGAAAATATAATGCTGTCATCACCATTAGTATCTCCAGACCAAAGTGCTGTATCTCCAGAATTCAAAATGACCTGAGCATTGTTTCCAAAAGTTGAAAAACTATTGTCTGTAAAATCAACAGTAGTCGTACTGAGATCTGATAAATTAATGGCTGCCGAACTCATAACGCCAAGATGATTTCTGTGTTTTACAACAACAAAATAATTGGTCGGTGCGGCTTGCATAATAACAGAGGATACGCCATCTACATCCACAATATCACCATCACGCTGTACTAGGGCAGAACGACCGTTAATGAGACGTTGATTGTTATTTTCTGATCGCAACTCTAACCAAACCCAGTCTACTATAGCGTTGTTTCCTGTTACGTTAAATATAGAAGCGTTGCATGAGGCATTATCTTCGTATGGACTCGTAGTGGGTATACTGCCGTTTTCACGCAGGGCGTCATTCATTAAACCGTTTGTTGTTGGTATAAGTGATGGCCCCTGCAAAAACACAGTTGGATTAATTAAAATTCTAAATGCCGCGTTGATGAAACCTTCTGAAATAGAAACACTGGGTGTATTTATTTCTTGAACATTAACTTCGCCTAAGGTATAGGTGATTTGAATGTTTCCTGTTGTTGTAGAACGTCCTCCTGAATCAATACTAAACTTTTCTATAGTTTGAGCATTTAAATTCACTGAGGTTAAAAGAAAGAGTAGACCTATGTTGTATATGTTATGTATCATGAGTTTGATTATTTTTATTAGTAAATATCGATCTAGCAAATAGTAACAAAAATGACAACGAAATCACCGCCAGCAACACCATCATCATCGCCATCAATGGTGAGATTATTTGCATCAAGAAGTTGATTGATGCCATCCCCTTTTAGAATTATTGGTACACCACTAAAACAATCTGCAGAAAGATCAAAATAGCTTTGATCTGTAGTAATGGTTAATCGTGTATCTCCATTAGACCAATTCATAGTTCCAGTGCCAGTACCATCATCTCCAATAAGTATTGAACTACCAATTACTGCAGAAGATATATTCATAGGAGCACTAAAGTCAATAGAAAATGAGATGCGACTACCAGAGATAAATGTGAAATCAGTATAGTTTTGAGTATCATTATCTGGTGCAGTAATTGTGGTTACATTAAATGAAGGGTTGTTATTAAGTATAACCCAATTATTACCATCATAACCCTCAAAATTTTTAGTAACGCTGTTGTAGCGCATTGTGCCCTCTGTTGGAGTGGTGTTATCGTCTGCGATTTTTATTTTACCGTTAACATCTAGTTTTTGTTCAGGTTCGGCATTAACAATTCCAATACGACCATTACCTCTTATAGACATGATGTCTCCATAGTTGGAGTTATAAATATTGAACCTGCTAGCTACAGGATCGTCATAAACAGATGCAGCTACAGCCCAAATAGAAGCACTATTACTACCTCCAAAATTTAATCGGGCAAAGTCTAATTGATCTTCATAAAGGAATAATTGAGGAGAGAAAATAGTACTGTTATGAAGAATTCTTGTTTTGGCATTTGTTGGTGTATTACTACCAATAGAAATGTTTCCTGAAACTCTATAAATATCAGCTCCAGATTTACTCCAAGATGCATCGGCCGAACTCAGGGCATAGGGCACTGTTTTAAATTGTGATGTTCCGGCATCTACAAGACCATCACCAGTATCGATTTCAACTTTTAGAAAGTGTGGATTGCTTCCCCAATCTATAGTTGCGAAATCGCCCAATGAAGAGGCACCTTCACCGATGCCAACTATTAGAATTCCATTGTCGTCGGTACTTTCAACATGCGTTTCTTGATATACATTTGTAGCGTTCTCACTTATGGTGAGTTGAAGTGTCACAGACTGATTGGCTATTACATTGCCGTTGTCGTCTTTAATAACGGCTTTGTAATTAATACCGTTTTGAGCATATCCTATGAGGATACATAATAAGAAAAATAGTGTGAGTTTCGTTTTCATAATGTGAATTTTAAAAGAAAAGGAAGCAACGCTAACTCCACGTTTTTTGTTACTCCCTTTACTCAACTGATTAATAGCTTCTTTACTATCGTTTGATAAATTTTATCGTCTTAATAATTTCATTTTTCAATAGAATATTGAGTTTGTATTTACCCGTTTTAAGATGGTCAATACTCAGGTATATCTTTTCATCTGTCTCTTTTGGATCCTTATTGTCCATCCTAAAAATGTGCTATTGAATTCTTGATTGATGTAAAATTATAGAGAAGGTATAGTTATGGATAGAAGATATGTTTCAAAGCATAGAACATATGTTACATGTATTGAAAATTAATTTTAAAAATCTGTAAATCAGTATGTTAGATTTTTGATATGTATTCGCTAGGTGTACAGTTGTATGCGTCCTTGAAGCATTTAATAAAATAAGAAGGAGTATTAAATCCAACCTGATAAGCTATTTCAGAAACTGTAGCATCAGATTTTTTAAGCAAGCCAATAGCTAATTTCAAACGTTGTGCTCGTATAAATTCAGAAGCACTCATGTTAACAATAGCTTTTAGTTTTCTATGGAGTTGTGTTCTGCTCATAAACATCGCCTCAGAAAACGCTTCACTGGTAAAATCAACGTTTGTGATTTTTTCGTCTAGAACCGTTTTTAATCGTTTTAAAAACTCAGCTTCAGTAGACGTAATAGACAACTCTGGATTAATTGTAAAATCTTTACTGAAATGTTTTTGAAGTTGTTGTCTGTTTTCAATAAGTTTTTTAACTCTTAATTTGAGTTTATCACTATTAAAAGGCTTCGTAACATAAGCATCGGCTCCAGTTTTTAAACCTTCGATCTCGTTGTCATCACCAACCTTAGCTGTTAAGAGGATAATTGGAATGTGACTTGTTAATTCGTTATATTTTAGATGATTACATAGTTCAATACCGTCTTGAATTGGCATCATCACATCACTAATAATAACATCAGGAATATATTGTATGGCCATATCAATACCAACTTGGCCATTTTCGGCTTCAATAATGTTGTAGGTATTATTAAATATTGACGACACAAAGGTTCTAATGTCTTTATCATCTTCAACAACGAGTAAGAGTGGAGCATCAGCATTTTTATTCACTTCAAGATCCAAAGTCTCTAAGGTTGTTATGATTTTCGATTCATTTTTCATTTCCGAAACCTCAAATGCATTTTTATGAATTGGTAAGGTAACCGTAAATTGTACTTTGTTTTGATCTACAGTATTAGCTGTTATGCTTCCTTTAGATAAATTTACCAGTTCTTTTACCAATGCGAGTCCAACACCAACGCCATCGGACGCTTCATCATCTTGATAAAACCGTTGGAATAGTTTTTCAAAGTCTTTTTTAGAAATGGTCTTATTTATGTTAATTACGGATAAAACGAGATTGTTTTCCAACGCATTAGCATCTATAATAATTGTACTTTGCTCTGGGGCATATTTAATAGCATTTGATAGAAGGTTGGAGGCAATTTTTTCTATAAGATCGGTGTCGTACCACACATTCTTTAGGTTTTCAATATTGCTATCGATTTTAATATGTTTTTCATTGGCTTTATACTGAAATGCTGCTACGATTTGTTTAAGAAGAATATTAAGATTTCCTTCCTCTACTTGTAAACGCAATTGTCCTGAATCGATGAGTGATAAATCCAGCATTTGATTCACCAGATTAAGTAATCTGTTAGCATTTTGTTTTACTAGGTTGAGTTCTTCACGATCTGAAGGTTCAAGCGTTTCTCTAGAAAGTTGATGATCAATAGGTCCAGAAATGAGTGTTAATGGCGTTCTAAATTCGTGAGAAATGTTAGTATATAACTTTGTTTTGAATTCATCTATTTGTTTTAGCCGCTCCGTTTCTGCGTGCTCTAAACGTACTTGTGTTTCTAGCTTCCACTTGAATTTAAAATAGCTAAATATTGCAAATATGACTAAGGCCAGTAAGAGTCCGTAAATGGTATAGGCCAAATTGGTTTTATACCATGGTTTCAATATGACAAAAGAGTATCTCGCTGGCTCTTTATTCCAAATACCTTCATAGTTACTTGAAGTCACTAAAAAAGTATATTTATCGGCAGGTAAATTGGTATAATGAGCAGCATTATTATAATCGGGTTTTGACCAATTGTCATCATGATTAAGTAGTTTGTAACGAAACCAGTTTCTTGATGGCTCTGAAAAATGCAAACTAGCGAAAGTAAAGGTTATTGTATTTTGGTCATGACGAAATGTAGTCATTGGCACCATTTCTTGCTCTTCATTGAAAATTTCGAATTTAGAGATTACGGTCTTAGGTTGTACCGTATTGGTCGAGAGACTGCTAGGAGAAAACCAATTAATGCCTTCTAATCCTCCAAAGAAAAGTGTACCATCGTTACTTTTGAAATAGGCACCAGTATTGAATTCAAACGATTGTAAACCGCTATGTTCTGTATAGTTTTCTACATAAAACTTTTGTTTGTCTAAAGGATTAAATCTGGTAATACCTTTATTTGAGCTTAACCATAAATTGCCCTTTTCATCAGGTAAAATAGCATAAATTACATTGTTGGATAGACCAAATTCCATGGTGTACGATTTGATGCTTTTGTTTATCGGATGATATCTTATCAAACCGTTTCCATTTGTTCCTACATACAAGTATCTGTTATCGTAGTATAAGGATTTTATTTTATCAGGAATCGAGGTTATAGGATTAATCGTTTTTGATTTAGTATCAAAAATGAAAAGCCCATTATTTTCACTACCAATCCAAATGATGTTATCTGTTCCCTTTTCTAAGGTTCTTATATTATTAGAAGTTAAGCCAGAATTATCGGAGGTAAATTGTTCCAAAACCCCTTTATCCTTATCAAATAATATAATACCGCTATCTCGTGTGCACATCCAAAATTGATTGGAATTGTGTTTTAAAATTTTCCAAATCGTTTCTCCTTTTAATGCTGATATTGTTTCAAACTTACCAGAAGAATCTAAGTATTGTAGACCTTCACCTTGATGACCAATCCAAAGATTGTTACCATCAGACAACAAACTCATTATCCTACCACTTGCCAGATTTGAGTTTTGTGTGGTATAGGTTTTATAAATATTTTGGTCTAAATTAATTGAGGTTAAACCTTTTCCGGAAGTACCAAGCCACATTGTCTTGTTTGCGTCATATGTAATAGCTCTTATAACATCAACTACTACGTTTTTCGGTGTTTGGCTATTAGTAATCACATTAAACTTAGTAAGGTGTTCGTCATAATAGCTCAAGCCAGCACCATCTGTTCCTAGCCATACTGTGCCAGTGTAATCTTGATACAAGCAAAGAACGTCATTATAATGCAGAGCATAAGCGTTGTCTTTGTTTTCTGTAAAATGTTCAATCTGATTTGTTTTCTGATTTAAAATATATAAGCCATCACCATATGTTGCGATCCATAGGTTATTGTTATTGTCTATTAATAAATCTTGGATGTTTAAAGTAGGAGGTAAGTTTGGGTGTTTAAATTGTTTGAAACCTTCAGAATCTATAGGTTTGTAAAACAGTCCATGACTAAAACTACCCAACCATACCGTATTATTTTTGCAAACTGAAAGTGCACTGAAATTAGTAAGATTGCCTTCAACGTTAATTTTCTCAATAGTATTTTCTTTTATTAAAAACACATTTGAAGACGTCGCGATATAGTTATCTGAGTTCAACTCAATAATATCGTAAGTATTTAAACTGTTAATCTCGTTTTTAAATACACTTACAGTATCTTTTGATTTAGCATCTATTTTGTGCAAACCATTACCAAAGGTGCCAATATAATAATCATCTTTTGTATTTTGAAAAATAACACTGGTATTGGTTATGCCGTTAATTGTTTTAAATTCTTGACTTTTGGTATTAAATTTTTCTAAGATACCAGAGTTGCTTATAATCCATAAATTACTATCTCTATCAACATATATTTTACCAAGTTTACTATAAGTTGGCCTTGTAACGTCTTCAAATTGTTTATTAAAAAAAGTGAATTGCCTGCCATCGTATTTGTTGAGTCCATCCTGAGTTGCAAACCACATATAGCCTGTAGAATCTTGAGCAATAGAAACCACACTATTTTGAGATAAACCTTGAGCTACTGTTAATTCACGAAAAGATTTTTGTTTTGAATCCTGGGAAAAGCAACTAAGGCCTACCAAAAAAAGAAGAACAACGTAAAGGATTCGATTCATTAAGAACTCATATTTTGTACTTAAAGTTAAGTAATAATAATAAATATGAGTTTTTTGAGTGATGCTTTTTAACGTATTAGCGTCTCAATGCAAAGTGGCCGGTAAAAGTTCTGCCATCAATTAAGGTTACAGTAAACCAGTAGTCATCACTTGGTAAGGCTTGGCCATTTAGGGTGCCATCCCATCCCACACTTTCGTTATCAAACTGTGTGAGTAGCTTTCCGTAGCGATTAAAAATCTTGATATCTGTCCCTTGATTAAACTCCGAATTAACTCCATATACTTGCCAGCGTTCATTATAAGGATCGCCGTTTGGTGTAAAGAATTTTGGAAACCCGAGCACAGAAATTACTTTTTCGGTAATCCCACAACCGTTAATATCACGAATAAACACGGTATGAAAACCTGGTGCAACATTAGTAAATATCGATGACTCTTGATATGTTCCATCCGGATTGTCTAAAGCAAATTCATAGTCACCCTCACCTGAGACCTCAATACTCACCGTATTATTGTTTGAGCCTTCGGTTACCACAATATTGTCTATAGTCGCTACATTAGAAGGTAAAACAGTTATAGTTCTGCTTGATGAACAGCCATTAGGATCAGTCACTATAACCGTATAGGTTCCAGGTTCGTTAATATCATTAAATGTAGTATTTACAGACGTGGTCCCTCCGTTAAATAACCATTCGTAATAATAATTATTGGGCAAATCATTTAATACGCCACCAATTAGTGTAATGGTTTCAGGAAAGGTATTGAGGCAATAGATGACTGTTTCATCTTCCATTAATATTGGTGTGTAAAGTACAATAAGGTCTGCAGTGGAGATAGCATAGCATTGATTATTACTCTCAACTTTTACAAATATTGTTTGTATGTCCTGTGTTGTATTTTGGAATGTATTTGCTAGGGCATTGGTGTTTAAAAAGGCGTCTTCTTCAGCTTCATAAAAACTTACGGTTGCATCCACTGGAATTTGAGGCGCTATTGCTGTTCTTATATCGTTCAAGTTAAACGTTGTAAATCCATCAATCATATCATCGTCGCAGACTTCTAGAGGCGCAATATTGATGATGTTGTTTGAAATTTGGAGCTCTACTTCGGCAACACTATAACAATTGGCTTGGTTGACAACTCTTGCATATACCGTTTGGAATGGTATTGTATTTTGAAAAATATTGGCACCTACTATGGCATTGATATTTTGCTCGGCATCATTTTCGTTTAAGAAAAAATCACTAATAAAAACAGAAGAATCATTATTGGTTACGGCTCCTTCGATATCAAATAGATTATACTGCGTTAAACCATCCTGATTTTGATCACATTCTATTAATACCGAATCAAAGACTATTGGGTTTTCGGCGTATTCAATAATGACTTCACCAAATAAAAGGCAAGTACCTTTGGTAACCTCTACACTATACAAACCTGCATCATCAACCTCTAAGGATGCATTGGTTTCTCCAATAATTTCAACATCATCTTTAAACCATCTGTAGGTATTTGTTGCACCAGGTTCGTTAGTTTGAACTACAAAGGTATCGTCACCGCATATTGCCGTTCCGTTGGCAATTAAGCGATCTGGACCTAAATCTGTTGAAAGTCTAAAACTACCAGCTTCAAGAAATACAGCAGAGTCAAACCGAAAATTTTGTTCATCAGCAATAACCAACTTCACATGATAGGTTTGATTAGGTATAACATCGGCTGTTGCCGTTAGTATGGTCGTTTGTCCATTAAAATTTATAGGAGATACAGCACCATTAAAACCTTCAAAATAGGCTTCGTTTTCTGCATCACAGCCTGGAAGATCTGGGTGTACAGTGGTGACCTTAACAGGTGTTTGTGTTCCAGGTACTAAAGCTATGTTAGTGTATTGTTGATCTCCTGCAGGTCGTATCAAAAAACCGAAGAGATCGGAAAATTCACAGGTATTTGGATTGCCGTCTTGATATTCTTCCGAAGCAAAAATATATCTAAAACTAATTTGAGTAGCCACAGAAGTAAAGTCGAACTCTAAGATTGTGGCATTCGTAGTGCCTGTTTCATTAAGAATAGTTTCCAAATCGTTGTCACCATTCCAATTTGCAGCGGTATCATCACTCAAACTCGTATTTGGTCCAGGAACATTAGAAAGTCTCCCAGTGCTCATTACGATTCCGGTTTCGAATGGAAATGATGTTCCAGTAGCATCAAAAAAGCCATAACTTTGATCTGAGTTGTCAAAATTTCCACCTACAACATTAGTTACAATCACGTTATCAATACATTCACTGTCAATGAGTATATCTTCTATGAGTTGTTGTGGTGTAAATGATTGCGCATCTACGGTAATGTTTTGCCCAAAAACAGAGAGCGAAAACAGGCATAATATAACTTTAAAAATGGATTTCATTTGCAATTTTTCCGATTGCAAAGATACACATTGAATGCCTAGTTATGCTTTAAAAAATGTTAAGATTAATAGATTATAAACGTAAAGAAAAGTGACCTTTAACCTGAAAAGATATATTGTCTTTTTTAACATTGGCTACAAACCAATAGTCATTTGCAGGCATTAAATGTCCGTTGTATTGACCATCCCAACCTCTTGAATTTGAGTCTAGGGTCTTGAGTAATTTTCCGTAACGATCATAGATGTATACAATTGTTCCAGTTAAAGTTTCTACGCCAGTGATGTGCCAAGTGTCAAAGTAACCATCGTTATTTGGTGTAAAGAATTTTGGAGCATCGATGACAACAATTTCTTTAGTCACTTCAGAACAACCATTTAAATCGATAATTGTTATTGTGTGATATCCTAGGCTCACATTTTCAAAAAAGCCAGTTTCTTGAGGAGGATCGTTGTCCAGTTGATAGAGATAGTTACCTATACCACTAATGGTTACAGTGATGTTATTTGGATCCGAAAAATCAACAGTCTCTGTAATTTCGATAGTTGCTGCTTCAGATTCTGATACAGAGAATATACGTGTTGTTTCACAACCATTAGGAGTTGTTACGGTTACAGAATATGTTCCAATTTGAGTAATTTCTATTTCTGGTGTCGTTTCATTTGTAGACCATAAATAGGTGTCTCCTGCATTATTAGTGTTTGCGCTTACTATTAGTGGTAAATTTTCTAAACAGATGACCTGGTCATCAATATCTACAACTGGTTTATCAAAAACAACAGTCATAAATTGAGTGGTGCTATGGCATCCAGTTATATTATGTTCAACACGAACGAATATTGTTTCACCATTAATCGCTTCGTAAGTTGTTCCTAAATCGGCAGTGCCATTGTTGGCAGATATAGCATCGTTATGATATGTGACTGTAAACGTGTTTGGATTTTGTCCTCCTAGTATTTGAGCATTTTGTTGTGTTAAATCAAAGGCAAAGAAACCATCAAAGTCATCATCACAGGCCTCTAAACTGTCAGGTTGATTTGCAACAGGCAAAGGATTCACTTGTAAGTTGAACTCATAAATAGTAAAACAATGTGTCGTAGAAAACTCTACTCTTGCAAATAAAGCATCGTTATTCGTTTGATAGTTATAATTGCTGTCTAAAGCATTTTCTTGATTACGCGCGTCCATTTCCGAGGCATAATAACTTACCAATACATTGGCAGTTTGATCGAGTAGTGTGGCGTCTATTTCAGATAAATCGAATTGGTTATTTTCATTGTCACAAATTTGATACACACCAAAGTCGTTAATAGCAGGAGGTAAGTTAACGTCTAACTCTAAAGGTACGGCTACAAAACAATCAGATATTGTGTTAGTAACTCTAATAAAAACCGTTTGAGGATTGGTGAGATTTGTATAACTACTAGGATTTTGAATGGCATTGGTATTTGCTTCTAAATCATCTATAGTTTCAAAATAGGTTACTGTAATATCATCTTGTCTCACATCCAGAATGTCAAATTCGGCTTGTGTGATATCAAAGGTTACAATACCATCATAATCTTCATCGCACATTGTAATTTGTCCTGCAGGATTTACTTCTGGCGATTGAATAATGTTTAATTCAAAACTTGTAATTGAATTACAAATCGTACCATTATCTATAACCACAAAAATACGTTGTGGATTTACAGTATTTGTAAACTGTAGCGGTAAGGCATCAATACCATTTTCGGCATTAGATAATGATGTGTAGAATGTAACATCTAGCGTATCGTTAATACCTTCTGAAATCTCTTGAACTCGCGTGCTTAGGTCAAAAGTTTCAATCCCATCATTAGATATATCATCACAGACGAACCAGTCTGTTGGTTCATTGTATACAGGATTTGTTCCAACTTCTATTATAAAAGATGAGGTTCCGTAGCAATCAATATCTGTTATGTTTTGAACACGAACAAAAATAGTTTGAGGGTTAGATACGTTTTGATAGGCTACCGTTTTATCAATAGCATTTGTGTTGTTATCTGCATCCGACTGATTTAAAAAGTAACGTGTTTCTTTTCCTGCTTGACCGTTTAAAATTTCGGCATCCTTTGTTGAAAATATAAAATCTCCAATCCCGTCACTTTCATCTTCGCAAACTTTGTAATTTGAAATAGCCTCAAAAACAGGAAGCGTGTTCACAATAACTTGAAAGTTTTCTGTAGAATAACAACCCGTGATTGTGTTTTCGATCCTTGCAAAAATTGTTTCTGTACTGGCAGAGTAGGATGATGCTGAACCAATAACGTTTGTATTTAAGTCTGCATCAATTTGCGTATTATAAAAAGTAATATCCCTGTCGGCAGTATCTGCTACTAATTCTGAAATTTTAGAATTCAAATCAATTATAGACATACCATCTTGATCATCATCACAGATAACAATATCCATAGGTTGATTTGATAAAGGTGCAGGCAGTACTTCAATTTCAAAAGAATTTATATCTGTACAAAATGTATCGTTAGACGTAATTCTTGTGAAAAAAGTTTGCGGATTAGATATGTTAGTATAAATAGTAGGTAAGGGGTTAGTATTGTTATCTGCATCATTTTGAGAGGCAAAGTAAGTTACTGTAAAATTAGGCAAACCATTGGTTACTAAAAGATCATAAGCACTTAAGTCTATTGGAGTAAAGCCATCCTGATCTGTGTCACACTCTGTTTGATTTTCAATAGGAGCAAACTCTACTATAGGGTTTATGAGTAATTCAATTTGAGATATTTCTTGACATACAGGACTGGTAAGCGTAATGTATAAAATTTGTGGATTCGTAGTAGGTATAAACGGAACCGAAGTATCAATTGGGTTAACTTGGTTGTCTCTGTCTTCTTCAGTAAGATAATATGCAATATCAACATCATATTCCATCACGTCTTCAACATCAAAGATGATAATTTCGGTAATATTATTTAAATCGAATTCTTGAATGCCATCATTGTTTTCATCACAGTGATTAAAATCTCTTATATCTGTTGCTGTCAATAATAAATTGGTATGAATCTCAATAGGTGTTGTAGAGGCGCAACCTGTATTAGAGTCTTCAACTCTAATAAATACAGTCTGTTCATCACTGTTTATGTTGGCATAATTAGAATCGTCTGCAATAGGGTTTATACCTAGATCTGCATCCTCTTGAGTTTCATGAAAGGTAACTGTTACACCAGTCAAACCTTCTAAGACATTATTAATTATTGATGTTAAGTCGAAATTTGCAAAACCATCATGGTCTATGTCACAAGCTTCTATATAATGATTATCTGTATTTATGACAGGGTTGTTTAATACTTCAATATCTAAAGTTGTTGTTGTTGAACAGCCTGTATTTACATTCGTAACATTTACAAAAAGTGTTTCATTAGGGTTGGTGTTAACATAAGGCATTGGAATAGCGTTAACGCCATTATTTGCATCATCTTGCGTCAAATGGTACGTCACAGAGAGATCAAAGTTGCCATTAGTAATTTCATCGTCTTTTTGAGATAGGTCAATTGTGGTAAACCCATCGGCAGTGCTATCATCACAAGTCGTTAAAATTGTAGGTTGTGAAACAACAGGCAAAGGATTAACAACCAAGTCAAAATTTTGAAAAGCCAAACAACCATTTGTTGTGTCTTCAATTCTTATGAAGATGGTTTGAGGGTTAGATGTATTTTGAAATGTGCCAGATATGGCATTTGTGGCATTTTGAGCATCATTAGATGAGAGATGGTAGGTTACAGCGTAACTTGAAGCAGGAACTGCCGCAATGACCTCTGTATCTTTTGAAGATAAATCAAAAAGTTCCATTTCATCTGCACTAGGATCATCACACAATTCATAGTCTGATATAGGTTCAGCAGATTGCGTTGAACTTAATGTAACATTAACGTCATCTTCAATAAGACAGGTTGAACCTGCTAATGGTATAGAAATCTCTACACGGTAATTACCAGTTTGTGAGACATTAAGCGTTGGTTGCGATTCTCCTGACATAAGAACATTATCTTGAAACCAAGCATAGGTTGCTTGTGTGTTTTCGATATCACTATTTAGAGTAACTTGATCAGCACATGTCTGGATATCTGCACCTAGGTCAACAGTAGAGTTGAAACTGTTCCCTTCTATGAATACTGCCGAATCATAATTTTTATCTGTTTGATCGGCTATAATTAGTTTGATATGATACTGAACATTTGGTTGTATGCTTGCAGTAGCAGTCATTACAGTTGTACGACCATTATAATTGGTGTCGCCAAGGTTGTAACCTTCAAAAAATTGGTCGTTTGAAGCATCACAAAAGCCAACAATTTCGTCGTGGATTGTATTTGTATTTACTGGTGTTGAAGTTCCAGGTATAACAGCGATATTTACATATGGATCGTTAGTTCCAGCTTGTTTAATAAGAAAAGCAAAACCGTCTGAGTACTCACAAGGAAAATTACTGAAGTACTCTTCCGAGGCTAAGATGTAATTAAACTGAATTTGGTTCGCTACCGAAATAAAATCGAATTCTATAGACGTAGCATTTAAAGTTCCCGTAATACCTAAAGTGGCCTCTAAATCTGGATCTGTAGTCCAATTGGGTTGCCCTTCATTTAATACAGCAGTATTAACAGTATTCCCTCCAGATGCTGCATTTCCAGTTGATAGCATAATACCGTTTTCAAAAGGAAAGTTAGAACCAGCGCGCTCAAAATATGCAAAACTATTGAAGCCATTAATTTGACCATTAAACTGAGATTGAATATTTGATGTTTCTACACAACCTTGAATAAGGTTGTTTTCAATAAGATTTTGTTCTGAAATTGAATTATCTATACTAATCTGCTGTGCACCAATTGTGAAGCATAAAAGACATGCGATAATGTTGAGGGATTGTTTCAAAAATGTCATTTGTAAGCGGTTAAGTTATGATATTATAATCTTTTAGTTTGGGACTTGAATGATTATACATATGCTGTTCGCTCGAAAAGTAATTGTAATTTAGACGAAATACAAAAAAAGACGACGAAATGCGTTAAACTTTAACATTAATAGCATTCTGACCTATGATTTTTTTAAAATTGAACGCTATTTTTATTTAATTATTAATTTGAATCATTTCTAAGTTTATAAATTCGTCGGCATTTTCATCATACTTTTGAAAATGAACGGCTTTAATTTTTTTAGAATAATTTACTTTCAAGAATGTCACGAATTTCGTTTTCAAATGGGATGGAATCTTAAAATCTTCATCGACGCAAAAGCAAAAGCCAGAAAAAGCACTTCCACCTAAAGAGACGTTATTGTCAATAGCAAAATCTATAAACTCATTGATATAGTTTTCATTAAGTTGATTTGTAATCGTTTCTAATAATTCTAGCTTAAAACAGAGTTCTCTCATATAGTGAAATTCTAAACGTTTAACATATTTATGGTAAATTAATAAAAAACGCAAAACGACGAAACATTTGGGGCTTATGTTCCGTCGTTTAAATTAATAGCCAATTTTTGTGTTTTACACAGGAATTTGGACTACAACGGTATCATATTCTCAATTGACTAACGTTAAGATTTGGAGCTGTTACTCCCGAGAAAAATACGTCGTTGTAGTACCAAGGTAGGTTCCTGCTAGCTTGTTATAAGTCGGTGATATGACTTACTAATTTATAATAGATTGGTTGAACCATTTCATATATATTCGGTTGATCGATGCACATGCAATTTGAAAATTATAGAGGGAAAGACGGCGAACATCGCGTTCAATTCTTAAAGGAAATTAAGTTATAATATGTTAAAACACAAAAAAATAAGATGAATGACTTTAAATTTTAACATTTCTAGTAATTTACGTACACCCAGCCTACAAGTGGACGATAATTTGCATCATTGAGGTTTAGTACATAAAAATAAGTACCTACAGGAACAAGTTTACCATGATTGTTTAAACCTCTATTTATTAAACCATACCATTTTTTATTATTGTCACCTTCAAAAATTAAAGTACCATAACGATTGAAAATTTTTAGTTCATGATTTTCAAAAATGTCATACAAACCTTGGATGTTAAACCAGTCATTTTTGCCATCATCATTTGGAGAAAATCCTTGAGGGACATATGGCGGACAGTTTTCTACAGACAAATCCATCTGGTAGGCATCATAACAAGGAGGATTGTCAACCTTAATGAATACTGTCATGGGGTTGCTTATGTTTGAATAGGCTTGCGGATTTATAATTTGATTTTGATTAGACTCTAAATCATCAATTGTTTCATAAAACTCTGGTTCAATAGCCGAAGTGACTGACGCTTGGAAAAGTGCGACTAAATTAAACGTAGCACTGCTGAAGCCTTCATTACAAGCAATCTCATTTGGTAATGTTTGAATTGGAGGAACAACCAACAGTTCAATAAGTTCATCATCAATATTGTTATTTTCGTTTATTTCTATAATTATTCCATTGCCAGTACCATCATCGTCTACAACTAGTGTTAATAAAAATACATCTCCTATATTATCGGGTAGGACAAGGGTGATTGTGCCTGTTTCTGAACCGTCTATTGCAATATCATTTTGGGTTTGAGCCTGCCCTATAAGAATACCATCTGCATAAAAGGCAATTGGCGTGTTAACAGGCAAAGGATCTGTGCTATTGGTATTAAATACAGTATAATCTACCATTAAACTTCGATCACCACAATTGATTATATAATCGTCTATCGCAATTGTAGCATCGGGTAATTGGCTATTTAATACGGTTACTATGTTATTTATAATGATTAGGTCTGCTCGAAAAACACCAAATTCATCAAAAGCTCCTGTTGTCATTTTTATGGTAGCACTTGTATCTCCAATATTAATATTGTCCTGAATGCTGTAAACATCGAGGTCGGCATTATAAAATGTATTAGAGTTAGTAAAGCTATTGGTGCCATTAAAAGCATTATCACTTAAATTAAGAGGCGGATTTGATAATACATTATCATTAATTGATAAGGTCTCACCGAAATTTAAGTTATTATCTCCTTCCCAAGCCAAAAAACCAATTTTAGCGCCTTCATTATCAATAACGTTAAGGTTGTCTATGGTAATTGTTTTTTCTTGATTGTTTCTATTAATAATTTCTAAACCTTGATATAAGTTAAGTTGATTTAGTGGAAGTGTGCTATCTTCATAGATGATATAAATACTCCAGCCTGCAAAATTGGTTCTATTATTGCAAAAGCCAGGTGTGTTGGTCAAGGTATCTGTTAAATCTAGGTCAGACAATTCGTAAATAGTATTTCCTTCGGAAAGTATAATATCAGTAATTTCCGCATAACAAGAAAAATAAGTAAGCGTATCTGTAAAAGGTTCGGAATAGTCTACTGTGTAAGTGTCTTCAGCATCTATCGAAATTCCGTTAAGCATGACGTTGGTATCACCAGTTCCAGATCCAGCCCAGTATAAATACGCTGCAACAACAGTTCCAGAAGAAGTTAAATTTAATGTAGCACTAGAAGACTCTAAAGGAAAACAAAAGCTGTCGTCTAAATTATTTTCAAACGGATTGAGTGTGTTACCAATAGCTGTATAATCATATCTGCCATTAAATTGTTGGAATAATTCAATGTCTTGCGCAAATGAGGGAATTGTAAAAACAAAGGCTATGATTACTGTTATGTATGTTCTAAACCTCATTTGACATATATTATAAAAACCAATTTACACAAAATTTAGTTAGCGTTTTAGAGCAAAATGGCCTTTTAACGTTCTTCCATCTTGCAAATTAATCACAAACCAATAATCGCTTGCAGGCATATTAAAACCTTCAAAGGTCCCATCCCAACCAACACTTAAAGGGTCTAATTCTTTAAGTAACTTTCCAAAGCGATCAAAGATGAGTATTTGTGAATTGGGTTGAAAGTCTGCCGAAATGCCTTTAACCTGCCAATGCTGATTATAGGTGTCACCATTAGGTGTAAAAAACTTAGGAAACCCAATAACAGAGACAATCTCTTCAACAATTCCACAATCATTTTCAATATCGCGAACATAAACAGTATGGAATCCAAAACTCACATTCTCGAAGATATTACTTTCTTGGTATGGCCCATTAATATCATCAAGTGCATATTCATAAATGCCATCACCAGAAACAAAAACAGAAATGGAGTTGTTGTTAGTTGCATCTGTCACTTCAATACTTGTAAATGTAGCAGTGTCTGAAGGTAATACTGTAATGGTTCTATCTTTAAAACAGCCATCTGTAGAGGTAACTCTTACGGTGTACGTTCCTGGTTCATTTACTTCAATTTCAAATTCATCTTCTCCAGTAGACCAGTCGTAATAATAGTTGTTAGGAATATCGTCAATAAGACCTCCTGTTAAGGTAATGGTCTCAGGGAAATTATTGAGACAGTAAAAGACTTCTTCTTGAATAACAATGTTTGGCAACTCGAAAACCGTGAGTTGAATGTCACTAATACCAAAACAAGCATTCATATTCTCAACACGCGCATAAATGATTTGGCTACCTGGTATTGTATTGACAAAGTTATTACCTAGAGGATTGTCTTCAATTAATGCCTCTTCATAGGTTTCATAAAAGATCACATCTAAATCGGCAGGTAATCCAAACAGAATATCGTCTAAGGCATTAGACAAATTGAAGTTATAAAAGCCATCTTCAGTACCATCATCATCACAAACTTCTAAAATGGCATTGTTAGAAGACGTAGAACTCGTCTCTAAAGTGAGCTCGGCAATATTGGTGCAGCCCGCAACTGTGTCTGTAACCAGAGCATAAATGGTTTGCGGATTGAAATAATTTTCAAAAGCATCGGCATTAAGTTCATCTTCGTTGTTTTCTAAATCGGCAAGCGATACATAGAAATTGATGGTTCTATCGGTTGCACCACCAGTTATATCGTCAAAGGCTTCGTTAAGGTCAAAAATGGTAAAGCCCTCAGGAATCCCATCTTCATCACATTGAATAAGCGTAGAGTCATTAGCTTCAGGAATAGGGTTAACCGTTAAATTTAGAGGAAAAACACCAATACAATCATTCGCAATTTCTTCTATTCTAACAAAAACCTCCTGATTATCAGCCATAGTATTTTCGAACATTGCCGCAATCGGATTGGTGTCATTTTCGGCATCGTTCTCTGTTGCGTGAAATGTGACCGTAAAATTATCAGGGTTTTGACCATTTAAAATTTCAGGAACGGTAGCTTCCAAATCAAACTCGGCTATCCCATTAGCAATGTCTCCATCACTATCATTATCGCAAATGCTTAAATCATTTGGCGGATTGGCATTTATGCTTCTTACATTAAGATCAAATTGAGTTGTGACAAAACATTGTGAAATTGTATTTTCGATTCTGGCGTAAATAATCTCAGCACTATTTGTATTGGTATATGGACTTGCAATAGGGTTGTTACCGAGAATGGCATCACCTTCTGTGGTATGATACGTCACTACAGTATTGGTTTGTGCTCCAACAATAGCAGGAGTGTTTTCGTCTAAATTAAATGAAGCGATACCATCATCAAAAGGCGCTTCATTATCACACATATCAAAAGAAAGTGAGGCATCATTAGTTGGGACTTGTGGCTCTGGTGATACAGGGAATTGAGCAGTTCCAGTCCATTCTAAACTAAAAGGACTATTACCAACAGGTCTATCGATTACTATATAATAGGTCTCTCCAGCTTGGACGGTAATCCAACTTACAAAACTATTTCCATCTGCTCCAGGACCTTCTGAAACGTCCGTCTCTGGATCACTCATCCCAGTTAAATTATTACCTTGATTCGCAGCAGCCGGATTTGTGGTAGAACACCTAATGGCTTGACCAAGGTTTGCACAAGAATTTGTAGGGCCAAAAACAGAAAAATCGTAATCTTCATTGATGCTGGTGCTATTTGGTGTTAATACAAAACCTAAAGTTCCACCTTGTTCAAAAGTAAGTCTAAACCAGATAGTGTTGTTTTCTACCATACCACAGGCATTGGAGAATGTATCAACATTTCCAGTACCGCTCACATCTAAATCTACATTAGAATTTCCGCAGATTTGAATAGCATCTACACAATCATTTGGGGTTTGTGCATAGAATTGATTAACAAGTAAAGAGACAATGATTAATACTAATAATTTGGGGGTTCTGTTCATATAGGTTTTAGCGCTTTAAAGTGAAATGTCCTTTTAATACTCGACCATCTTCTAATGTAATGACATACCAATAATCATTTGTTGGCATATCGAAACCATTAAAAGTACCGTCCCAACCTGAACTTAAAGGATCTAGTTCGATGAGAAGTTTACCGTAACGGTCAAAAATTAAAATTTGGGTATTGGGTTGAAAATCTGTTGAAATGCCTTTGACATTCCAAAATATATTATGTGTATCTCCATTTGGTGTAAAGAATTTAGGAATCCCAATAACGGATACTAATTCTTCTACTGTTCCGCAGTCGTTTTTTGTATCTCTAACATAAACAGTATGAAATCCGAAAGCTACATTTTCAAACAGACTACTGTCTTGATAAGGTCCAATAGGGTTATCTAATGCATATTCATAAGTGCCTTCTCCTGTGACTTCGACAAGAATAGAGTTGTTGGATGTAGCGTCTGTAACGAGTATATCTGTAATCGTTGCAATGTTAGAAGGAAGAACATTAACTGTTCTATCAACAAAACAACCATTTGTATTACTAACTCTTACAGTGTAGGTTCCAGGTTCATTTACTTCAATTTCAGATGTAGTCGCACTAGTAGACCATTCATAATAATAGTTGTTTGGTAAGTCGTCAATAACACCTCCAGTAAGCACAATAGTTTCGGGAGATGTATTAAGACAATAATACAATGTTTCGTTTGTCTCAACATTTGGAAGTTCGTAAACGCTTAACTGTAATTCGCTAATGCCATAACAAGCATTTTCGTTTTCAACTCTTGCATATACTGTTTGTGAATAAGGAGTCGTATTAGAAAAACTAGTGTCTAGAGGAAAGCTCTCTACTAAAGCATTCTCATAGGTTGAATAATAGGTAACGGTTAATCCATCAGGCAAACCAGCCAAGATACTGTCGTTTGCATCGGTGAGATTAAACGTTGTTAATCCATCATTGTCTCCCATGTCGCAATCTTCCAAGGTGGCGTTATTAGCATTCGTGCTACTCACTTCTAAGGTGACTTCGGAAATATTAATACAACCATTTTCGGTATTTTTTACAACCGCATAGATAATTTGCGGATTTGAAGTATTCGTATAGTTTACGGGAATTGGAGCGACTTCGTTTTCTGCATTAGCGAACGTTTCATAAAATCGAACTTGAACGCCTTGAGCATCATTAGAGACGTCCTGAATAATTTCACTTAAATTAAATGTAGTGATATTATCAGTGTCATCGTCACATTGAAATATAGTCGCATCATTGGCAACGGGAATATCCTCTGTAGATAGTAAAACTGTTGCACTCCCTTCAATTGGGCAACCACCATCATTTGGTTCAATAAACACTTCATAAAAGCCTGGACTATTAACCTCTAAAATAAAACCGGTTTCATCATTTAATACAACACTATCTTTAAGCCAAGTATAAGTTGCACCATCAATATTATTGGCGGTTAAGTTTTTGCTCTGTCCGCCACATAAAAAGACTTCACATTTACTTAATCCGTTGTTTACAATATCGATTCGTCTATTAAACCATTGTCTATTAATTTGAGGTAAAGTGGTTCGTACTGTATTTTGAAGATCCTCGTTGATGTCAATTAAAAAACTAAATTCAATATAGTTTATGTTGTCTAAATTATTAACATCCGGATTACTAACGACACTCATGTAACGCAAGTAATCTTCATTATCACTATCAAAGGTTAGATTGGTTCTGTAAATTTTATTGTCGTTACCAAGCTGTAAGGCATCTGCTGTGGCTATACCTTGTTCTTCCAGTATTTCCATAGAATCAGCAATGCTATCTGCATTTAAATCCCATCTTAAAAACCGCTTCGGAACATCAAAATCTATCGAATTTCCTTCTGAAGTAATTGCATAAAGCCAGTCGCTCAAAGCAGAAAACTCTAGAGTGACCGGATAATCATTACCATTTTGACCAAAAAAGACATCCTTGCGATTGTCAATGATCCCTGTATTATTATCAAAATCATAGAGATGGATACTTCCTGGATCTGCAAATTGCGTATCAGAAATAAACGCACCATGCGCAATGGCTATTTTTGTTCCATCGGGAGATGACTTAAGTTGCCCATGTCCATGATAATAAGGCTCTCCAGTTGAATTAAAAACCCCTATTTCTTGTAAAGGCGCAACCGTAGAAATTATCGGATTTGGATTAACACCATTCTCATCCATTTTAAAAGCGTAGAAATTTGATAAGAAATGTGTAATAATCCAATACGAGTTGCAGTCGGAGCCTCTAACAGCCGTTAACATCCAACTTGTTTTTACAATGGCTTCATTAGTTGACAATGGGTTATAGGTAATCAACTCTATATTTTTTTGCGACGGAATAACATCTCCCAAGCCATTGTCTAATGACATGTCGATTTCAGAATAATTTAAACCGCTATTTTCACCATCATCAAAAAGATTGTTTGGGCCTTTAAAATCTATTGTAAAAATAAAGTATCTACCAGGATTATTAGGTTTTGGTAAGATTATAGAGTTTTTAAATCCTTTTAAATCGGTGCCATTAAGTAAGCTGGCATTAGGAAATTGTGTGTGATTTTTATTCCATATGGTTCTACTATCTGAATAAAATAATAGATTGCCATATTTATCTGAAATCGCCGATGGAAAATGTTCAAAGCCAGTTTCATCACTTATGACCATTCCGTTGGTATCTGTTACTACATTATTGTCGCAAAAATTGAAATTAACACCAGCATTTTGATTAAAAAACCAATACGACCCTTCACTTTGGCTAAAACTAACAAAGCCAATTAAGAGGATAATATATTGGATTTTATATTTCATATTTTTTTAAATGTTACCGTTTTAAGGCGAAATGACTTTTAAATATACGACCATCTTCTAGGGTTACTACAAACCAATAATCGCTAGACGGCATATTAAAACCATTAAAAGTTCCGTCCCATCCAGGACCAAGCGGATCTAATTCTTTAAGTAACTTTCCAAAGCGATCAAAGATGAGTATTTGTGAATTGGGTTGAAAATCTGCCGAAATGCCTTTAACCTGCCAATGCTGATTATAGGTGTCACCATTAGGTGTAAAAAACTTAGGGAATCCAATAACAGAGACAATCTCTTCAACAATTCCACAATCGTTTTCAATATCGCGAACATAAACAGTATGGAATCCAAAACTCACATTCTCGAAGATATTACTTTCTTGGTATGGCCCATTAATATCATCAAGTGCATATTCATAAATGCCGTCACCAGAAACAAAAACAGAAATGGAGTTGTTATTGGTTGCATCTGTCACTTCAATATTAGTAAACGTTGCAACGTCTGAAGGCGATACTGTAATGGTTCTATCTTTAAAACAGCCATCTGTAGAGGTAACTCTTACGGTATACGTTCCTGGTTCATTTACTTCAATTTCAAATTCATCTTCTCCAGTAGACCAGTCGTAGTAATAATTATTTGGAGTATCGTCAATAAGACCTCCTGTTAAGGTAATGGTCTCAGGGAAATTATTGAGACAGTAAAAGACTTCTTCTTGAATAACAATGTTTGGCAATTCGAAAACCGTGAGTTGAATGTCACTAATACCAAAACAAGCATTCATATTCTCAACACGCGCATAAATGATTTGGCTACCTGGTATTGTATTGACAAAGTTATTACCTAGAGGATTGTCTTCAATTAATGCCTCTTCATAGGTTTCATAAAAGGTCACATCTAAATCGGCAGGTAATCCAAACAGAATATCGTCTAAGGCATTAGACAAATTGAAGTTATAAAAGCCATCTTCAGTACCATCATCATCACAAACTTCTAAAATGGCATTGTTAGAAGACGTAGAACTCGTCTCTAAAGTGAGCTCTGCAATATTAATACAGCCTGTTGTTGTATCTGTAACCAGAGCATAAATGGTTTGCGGATTGAAATAATTTTCAAAAGCATCGGCATTAAGTTCATCTTCGTTGTTTTCTAAATCGGCAAGCGATACATAGAAATTGATGGCTCTATTTGTTGCACCACCAGTTATATCGTCAAAGGCTTCGTTGAGGTCAAAAATGGTAAAGCCTTCGGGAATCCCATCTTCATCACACTGAATAAGTGTTGTGTCAATAGCATCAGGCGAATTGTTCACGGTAAGAATAAACGAATCTGTGCTATAACAATCTGGATTAGCATTATTTTCGATACGCACAAAAACCTCTTCTAGATTAGGCGTTGTATTGGTATAAACATTTGGAAACGCGCTGGTATTGTTGTCGGCATCTTCCTGCGTTGGATGATACGAAATGGTATAAAGTGCCTCATCTTGCGGACCTAAAATACCAGCATTTAAATCTTGTAAATCGGTATTGGTAAATCCGTCCATATTGTTCCCATTAAAGTCGTTGTCACAAACTGTGATATCATCTAATGTGAGAATCACAGGGCTTATAAATACGCTTAAGCTAAATGAAGTCGTGGCAAAACAATTTTGATTATCGTTGTTGTCTACACGTGCATAGATGATTTGAGGGGTTTCGGTATTTTCAAAGGCGCCAATAATTTCATTTTCGTTAGTATCTGCATCTTCCTGTGAGGTATAATAATGTACGGTATATTGATTAGGATCTTGCATGCCTAAAATATCAGTGTCTTGAACAGTAAGGTTAAAAGTGGATGTTTCAGACGCATCACAAACAACAATATCTTGAGGTTGCGTGGCAGTAGGAATATCAAAAACGCCAACAACGGCTTCGCCTTCAATAGGACATTCTCCGTTATTTGGTTCGATAAAAACTTCATAAAAACCTGGGCTATCAATTAAAAGCTCAAAAGTACTCTCTGGTACAATGACATCATCTTTCATCCAAGTATATGTCGCACCAGGCACATTTTCTGCAATTAATGTGTAGCTATCTCCTGTACATAATTTTAACTCAGTAGTGCTAATACCATTTTGTATGATATCAATTTGCGAATTAAATAAGGATTGGATAAAAGGAGGAAGGCCAATGCGGCTTGCGTTTTGAAACCCACCATTAACATCTAATAAAATGCCCGTTTCATCATAGTTCGTTGCAGCTCCAGTGGCTTCAGGATTGTTGATAATACCGATATAATCGCCAGAAGAATTAAAATTTGCAAAGCTAATCTGTGCTCGATATATACGTTTGTCCAGTCCTAATTGTAAAGCACCAGCACTTAATGAAAACGAATTGTGAATTAAATTAATTGAATTGGGGATATCAGCACTTTCTAAATCCCATTGATAAATACTACTTGCTCCATTACCTTGTTCGCCTGCACCAACTGTAGCATATACTTTTCTGTTTTCTGAAGAGAATTCAACGCCATAAGGGCTGTCACCATTTTCTGGACCATATAATTCAATAGAGTTTGAAACGATACCTGTATCATTATCAAAATCAAATAAATAAACACCTCCAGGAGCATTACCTGCTGTTATGGTAGCAAAGCCAAAATGAGCAACGGCCAGTTTCGTGCCGTCAGGAGATGCCTTAATATAACCCAGTGAATTTCTGCGATAACCAGATATGGGAACTGAAGGGCCAACAGTTGAAATAACTGGCGTGGTATCTACGCCATTTATGTCTACTTTAAAGGCATAAAATTTATCTGTAAAATGAGTAATTACCCAAAATGAAGAGCAGTCATCTGCTTTTACGGCAGTGATTTTTTCTGAACATTTATAGGCAACTTCTTGAGGGTTAGTAACATCATAAGTTATTAGAGGTACATTTTTTTCGGTATCTACCACATCGCCTAGACCTCCATTTAGTGTGATGTCAACTAGTGAATAATTGAATCCATTATTAAATCCGTCATCGGCATTAGGGACCGAACCACCACTGTCGTAATTACCAGTAAACTGATTAGGGCTCACACTTGCATTATCATGATGAGGTTCATCAACTGTGAAAATGTAATATTGAGTTGGATCTTGAGGTTTAGGAACGATTAGGCCAGACGAGGTGCTAGACGGGTCTCCTAAAAGACCAGTGCCTCCAAAGTAATCACCATTTGGCATTATTTCATGATTTTGATTCCAAACCGTTTGGCCATCAGTATAAAATAATAAGTTTCCGTTAGGGTCAGAAATCGAAGTACACCCTTCAAGTGTATTAATTTGACCGTCAGTAATGGCACTAACTGAACCAGTTCCTGCATCAAATTGGAGGCCGGCGTTTCTGCCAAAATACCAAAACGATGCTTCTTGTTGAGCAAATGTGAGGGCAACAGAAAGTAGCGTTATAAGGATTAAAACGGATCTCTTTTTCATGTAATATTTGCAATTAGCCTAGAAGTGTCAGTTATTAAACAGTTTCAGCGTTGGAAGTCCTACTTTTTTCTTCGGAAAATTAACAACATTAAAACATGCAAACAATAGACACCTAAGCCAATAAAGATATTACAAATCTCGCTTTTTTAATAATCTATACGATAAAAAGATAAATAAGGCAGTCCAAGCCATTACAATTGCGATCTCATGCCAATGTACGCCAAAGTCATACAAGAACTCTTGACCGTTAGGTGCTTTTGAAATAGCAATTCTTTGAAACGGTTGATCGATGAGCTTGTACATTGATTTTAATGGGAAAAAGTTTTGAATTTTTTCAGCAAGATCAACATCTGCTCTCCACGTTATGAGTCCGAAAATAATCCACTCCAAAATATAGAGTACGAATAAAAATGCTAAGGCAAATGCCGAGCGTTTTACGAGCATTCCTAAGAATAGACATAAACTAAAGAATCCTACAAGTTTCAAGAAATAGGCGAATAGAAATTCGGTTTCTCTAAAAATAAGATGCGCCTCATTAATGCTCGAATAATAGAGACCTATACAAAGGCAAATTATGAATATTAAAATAGTAGCAACTGCCGAGAAAAATACAATCGTATAGAATTTAGACAGTATAAATTCCTTTTTACTCAAGCCGTCGATGAGGTTCTGTTTGAGCGTTTTATTGCTATATTCGTTACCAATCATACTTACGACGACGATGGCAAAAAAGAACTTAAATTGCGAGGCAAAAAACGTCGTGATATGCCATACTATAGGAAAGTTGAAAAGCCCATAATCTCCTAGTTCTAAGACGAAAAACCCAAAGAAGTTAATTTTAAGAGATGACAGAATAATTACAAAAAAGGGTAGAATGAATGATATAAAAATAAGAACCTTACTCGCTCTATTGAGGAGTAATTTTTGAAGTTCTAACTGTAATAATCTAAACATGGTGGTTGGTTTTTTATAAGATCTGAAATGATTTCAGACCGGTTTTGATTGATGATTAATTGTTGTCTGTTAATTGTAAGAATTGTTCTTCCAAACTTTCTTTACGTTTAACAAGATGAGATAGGACAATGTTCTTTTCAAACATTAAGATATTGAATGTTTGTGCATCCATAGGTTCATTTAAAAACGCCGTGATTAAGCCGTCTTCAACCTTTATATTTCCAAATGATTTGTGATTTTCAAGTAAGCCTATTAAATCATCGTGTTTTTCGGATTTAAGCTCAAAAAAGCCATGACTAGAAATCATCTCATCAACACGACCAGAATACAGCTTTTCTCCTTTTCTAAGTACAACAACATGAGAACATACCTTTTCAACTTCATCCAGAAGGTGAGATGCTAAAAGTATAGTGGTTCCTGAGTTGGCAATATCTTTTATAATTTGACGTATTTGATGAATTCCTTGAGGATCTAGACCGTTTGTAGGTTCGTCAAGTATTAAAATTTCAGGATCATTAAGTAAAGCCGAAGCAATTGCTAAACGCTGTTTCATACCTAATGAATAGGTTTTGAACTTATGATCTTTTCGGTCTAAAAGCCCTACGACTTCTAGTTTTTCGTGAATTTTACTTTGATCTACACCTTTTATTCTACAGACGAGCTTTAAATTTTGTTCGGCTGTCATGTAAGGATAAAAATTTGGTCGTTCTATAATAGCACCTACTTTTTTAAGCGCATCATGCGTTGTAACGTTGCCATCAAACCAGTGAAAGTCACCAGATGTTTCGTTGACCACATTTAAAACGATTCCAAGTGTTGTTGATTTACCACTTCCGTTTGGTCCTAAAATGCCATATACATTGCCCTTATTAATAGTAAACGACAAATCTTTAACAGCAGTGAGGTACCCAAATTTCTTGGTAAGATTTTTAATGGTTAAAATTGATTCCAAAATTTGATTGATTTTTCTGTAGGGTTTTTGCCTACAGTGGTTGATTATTTAAGTAAGACGACTAGAAATTAGATTTGTTACAAAAAAGGTATTGACCACATTTTGTGATGAACTTAATCTAGAAATAATAGTTTCAATACGAATATCGTAATTATTAAGTTTACACCAAGTCTTACCCATTTTGTATGCTTTTTTGCAACGATAGCAACAATAGAAATTAGGGATAAGAATCCAGCGACAATAAGTAATTGAGCAAGTTCAATACCAACATTAAAACCTAAGAGCGGTAAAACAATAGACTCATCGTCAAAAATTAATCTTTTAATGTAATTGGAAAAACCAAGACCATGAATGAGTCCGAAAGCCAGCAAAATAAGATAGGTTATTGTAAGCTGTGGTTTGGTGTTTTTGTCTTTTAAAATGACCCAAAAATTATGGATGCAACTTAGTAAAATAGTAATAGGAATAAGGGCTTCAATATGATCTGGATTTATAGAAACCATATCGAGGCCAGATAAAAATAGTGTAATGCAATGACCAATAGTGAATGCAGTTACAAGTCCTAAGATTTTTTTCCAATCTTTAAACGTATAGAGTAAGCAAAATGAGAGAATAAAATAAAAATGATCTAAGCCTTCGGGATCTAAAATATGGTTAATACCTTCCTTTAAATAAAACCAAAAATCACTCATTATTACTACAGATTAATTCCAGTTTTCGTCAAAATCTAAGTTGTCATAATCACCAACATCAATATCATCATCAAGTCCGTCAAAATCATCATTTAAGTCATCGGCTTCGAATGATTTTTCTGGAGCGGCATCTGGAATTTGACCATGCACAAACATAAGGTTAGGGTAGTCGGTACCATCGGCTTCATCTACAATTTCAGCTAGTTCCACATAGAAAGTCCACATGCTTAAAAAATCATATACATAAATGAGTTTAGTTTGCGCCTCATGAACAACTTCATTTAATGTTGTTTCGGCCATAACACGCACTGCGTTTGGTCCTTCACTGACATCAAACATAGAAATTTCTTCACCCTGTTCCCAGGTGTCATTACTAAGATAAAACGACGCCATTTCTAGTCCGTCAAAACCAAAAGACTGTGTTATCGTATTGTGTAAGTCTTCAAGCGAGTCTGTTTCTCGAATTTCGATATCTCTAAAAATATCGTCTTCGGTATCGTTATCAAGTATAACCCTAAATCTGTAAATCATTGTCATCAATTATGCCGCAAAGATACTACTAATGTACAAATAAAGTTTTAAGTTAACAGTGCTTTTTTATGGCGACTTTCAAGAAAAATATAAAACTGAATACCAAACATTACAAGAGCAATTACAAGATGTAGTGGTTGCGATAAGAAAGGGAAATCGAAGTAGTACATGACCATACCAGTAACAATTTCGGCAATGATACATAGCATTAATAATCTTGTTTTTCCATAGCCTAAATTATATTTTCTATGACGAAGATACAGCCAGCCGTTTAAAAGTAAAACAAGGACAGAAAAGCTACGATGCACATAAAATTTCAAAGTGGGATTACTAAGCCATTCTGATTTTACGTAACCAATTGCTTTAACCTGTTCATCAATAAGTTGTCTTACTTGAGTTCCAAGAATAATCTGAACTAATGATAATAGGATAGCGGCTAGGATTACATTTCTAAATGTTACATCGAATTTTTGATCTTTGAATGTTAGTTTTGAAGCATAAATTAAATACAATATAAAAGCAACAATGACCATTGCCATGACCATATGAATGGTGATTTTGTATGGTGCTAAATTAGAATCTACAACCGTTTTACCCAGCCAGGCTTGAAAGCCCATTCCAAAAACAGTGGCAACAGAAATAATAGTTAACCATTTATTTTTTCGCCATAACCAAAAAGATAAAAATGTAAATATGAGAATTGGAATGCCAGACAGCGCACCACACAATCTGTTTATATACTCTACCCAAGTGTGTGTTGGATTAAAAGTTGCATAATCATGCTTTGTATACGTTTCCCAATTATTGAGGTTAATGGTTTCGGAAGATTTAAAATCTTTGGTAGCAACAAGTAATGCTTCGTCTTTGATAATAACGATGCCCTTTTTATAGGTTTGATTAGGTTTAAATTGCAATTGAGATACATCGGTAGGAGGTATGTAATATCCAAAACATTTTGGCCAATCAGGGCAGCCCATGCCAGAGCCTGTCATACGAACAACAGCACCTGCAATGATAACGAGATAAACAAGAACTAATGCTATTTTGGCAAATCTTCTAAATGATTTTTGCATAATTAAATTAATTTTTCAAAACACAAACTGTTATCCATATTTACATATTGACCATACTTTGGGATAATTGTGTATTTGTTTTTTTTATAAAATTGAACGGCCTCTTTTTGGCGAATACCCGTTTCTAAAACACAAGATGAATAATTGAGTTCTTTAGCCCAATTTTCAAGGTGGTTTAAAATTTTTGTTGCAATGCCTTGGCCTCTTGTTTTTGGCATGGTATACATGCGTTTAATTTCAACACTAGAATCACCAAAACGTTTAAAAGCACCACAACCTACAGGCTCGTCATTTAAATAGGCAACAACAACGTACTCTAAAACAGTAATGCCATTAAACTGGTTATAAAACTCGTGCTCATCGCCATCTGTTATTTTTAGATAAGCATCTAATTCTTTAACCAGACCGCTAAAATCACTATTTTTTGAATCTGTTCTTATGATTTTAATCATAATGGTGCATTTATATTGTCACTCCAAAGATGTACTTAGGTCATTAGATATCGTCAGGAGTGTTCTATTATTAAGACTTGTTCTTTATTAATCTAATTGGTATTTGAAATTTATGCTGAAATAGCTCCCCATTTGTTCTATATGATACATTAAGATCATACGTGTTTTGACCTTTATAATAGTCCTTGCGCGAAAGGATTTTTAAATACATATTACCATTATGACTACTCTTGTCAATGCTCACTCCAACACCAGTTATTGCCAATTTTGACGGGTTAATATTTGTAAGTTTTAATGTGGCATAATTGGTAGATATGTCGTCTGTATTAATAAGGAGTTCATTATTAGGAATCAAAAGTTCTATACTTTGATCACCTTTTTTATAGGAAAATCTTGAGCTTTTGCAGGACATAACAGTTAAGAGGATAACCGTTATTAGAACATTTCTTATGTTTTGAGCTACACTCATATATTCGCTTTTAAGCCAAGTTTTTCTCCTGCTTTGAGCATTAATTCAAATGCCGCATTATAGTCATTAGGAATCTCACCCTCTAGAATGGCCTCTTTAATAACTTCCTTAATTTGACCAATTTCTCGAGATGGTTTAAGATTAAAAGTCTTCATAATTTCTTCTCCTGAAATTGGAGGTTGAAAATTACGCACATGATCCCGTGCTTCTACCTCTTCAATTTTTTGGCGTACAATTTTGAAGTTATTATGATACTTATTAAACTTTTTAGGATTCTTTGTAGTAATGTCTGCTTCGCATAATGTCATTAAGTCTTCAACATAATCTCCAGCATCAAAAACTAAACGCCTCACTGCAGAATCTGTAACAATATCTTGTGCAAGTACAATAGGACGTGAGCTCATAAACACCATTTTTTGAACGAATTTCATTTTATCATTCAATGGCATTTTAAGTCGTTTAAACAAATGATATACCATCTTGGCGCCTTCAAATTCGTGCGCATGAAACGTCCAACCTATTTTTTTACTAAATTTTTTTGTAGGTGCTTTGCCAATATCGTGAAGAAGAGCCGCCCAACGTAACCAGAGATTGTCTGTTGTTTTGGCAATATTATCAACCACTTCTAATGTGTGATAAAAATTATCTTTATGTGTTTGTCCTTCAACTTCATCAATACCTTTTAATGCAGTTAGCTCGGGCATTATGCTTTTTAAGAGTCCTGTTTTTTCTAAATGCAAAAAGCCAATTGAAGGTTTATCACTTTCAAGAATTTTATTGAGTTCAACAACGATACGTTCTTTAGTAATGATGTTAATACGATGATTATGTTCAGAAATGGCTTCTAAAGATTTCGCTTCTATTGTAAAATTAAGTTGCGTAGCAAATCTAATAGCTCGCATCATTCTTAGTGGATCATCACTATACGTAATTGCTGGATCTAAAGGTGTGCGAATGATTTTACCTTTAAGATCTTGAACACCATTAAAAGGATCAAGTAACTCCCCAAAATGTGCTTCAGATAAATTTAAAGCCATAGCATTAATTGTAAAGTCGCGTCTGTTTTGATCGTCTTGAAGGGTTCCGTTCTCAACAATTGGGTTTCTACTATTTTCGGTGTAAGATTCTTTACGAGCACCAACAAATTCGATATCCATACCTTCATAGACAAGCATTGCTGTGCCATAGGTTTTAAATACCTGAACTTTTGGTTGGTTTGGTAAATTTTTTGAAACTTGCTTAGCAAGGGCAATACCACTTCCTATAGCAACAACATCAATATCTTTATGCTTACCCCGATTTAACATGTAGTCACGAACGAAACCACCTATAACATAAGTGTCTAGGCCTAATTCTTTTGCAGATGTTGTGATAACCTCAAAAATGGGATGTTGTAATGCTTGCTTATAATTCATTGTTACAATTGCACGAAACGTACTTACTCTCGTATGATTTTTATACAACCATCACTATCCAATTTAATTATCGAGGATGGCACTGTGTCACTTTTTTCGTCTTGCAAATTTACGACATAGTCAACACCTTTTAAAATCTCTTCACTTATTTCTTTAAATGATGCTGGTGTTGGTTGACCGCTAATATTAGCCGAAGTTGATACGAGTGGTTTTTTTAATAATTTGATGAGTTGTTCACAAAACGAATGCTTTACAACTCTAATAGCTATTGTATTATCTGGTGCTATTAAATTTTCGGCAACTCCCGCAGGATTATCATAAATAATGGTAGTTGGTCTTACTGCCAAATCTAAAATATTGTATGCCAAAGAAGGCACATTGTCTATATGTTTTTCTAGCATTGAATAGTTGTTGACCAGACAAATTAATGCTTTCGAATCTGCACGTTGCTTTAGTTGGTATACTTTTTTTACGGCTTCAAAATTAGTAGCATCACAACCAATACCCCAAACAGTATCTGTTGGGTAAAGAATAAGTTTTCCTTGCTTAAGAGCAGACAAGGCGTTTTCTATTTCAATAGTATTTATGGTCGCCATATGATATTTCAGAAAAGCAAATGTCGAGAATTTTTCTTAGTTTATTTGTTTTGTCGAGACCAACCTGTTCTTGTTTCTAATGAATTGATATAATACAATTCCTCTTCATCTAAGTTATTAGAGTCAATGTACCAAGGCAAATGTCTTGCTTGAAAGGGTTTTTCAGTTCTAAGTGTTAAGGTTCTGTGATCTCTTTGCCCGAGTTTAGAAAACGGACGATATAGGGCAAAAGTAGTATCGATTGCTGCCATATAGACGTTCTCTTCAATGGCGTTTTCGAAAAATTTACTTTCCCATTCAATAACTTTTTCTTTATTATCGTAGTTGTCAGGTAAATCGTTGATTTTCAATGAAAAACCTACTTTGTGAGCCTTAGGATATTTTTTTAGCAACCCGTAGAAATGCTCTAAAAAATTGTCTGGGCATTCCTCAATTGGAACAACATCGGGATCTGTGTATACATAATACGATGTCACAAATTTTAACCACAAACCACTTTTCCAAAACGCTTTTGAACCAAAATTTTTTTCAAGGTAATGTACTTCGTAAGGTGTGCTTTTATAGTATTCGAGGAGCGGCGGATAGGTTGACTTGTTATCTAAAATATGGATGTTTGTGTACCCGCGCTTTTCTAAAGCCTCAATAAGTTTTAAGGTTGTTGTTAATCTGTTATAGTTGTTTATGAAAACAGGAATTTTTTTGAAATCACTTGGCGATTTACCAAATAATAATCTAAATAATTTTGCAAAAACATTCTTGAATTTCCTCATGATATAGGTCTGCTATTTCGCTTTTCTCGCCACAGTTGCATATTGCACAAAAAACATATCTGTCGCTGTAAATAATAAAGGGATGTTGTAAAGATAAGGTTTTATTGATCTTGTTTTATTAATGCCTTTGTGGGTTACGACTTCATAGCCTAAACGCTCATACATGTTCCTAATACTTTTTTTAGTAAACCAGCGTAAATGCGTTTTATCCATAACACCACTTCGTTCGTATTCCCAACTCTTATTAATGACTAACTTTTTTAGGGCACTGTGATACCTCATGTTTGGTATTGAACTTATGATAATACCATTTTCTGTTAACTTAGATTGTATATTTTCTAATACCCATTCCGGATCAACAAGGTGCTCTAAAACATCATTACAATAAATGACATCAAAATGATTATCGGGTAAACTCTCGATGAAGTTCTCACATGGTCCAATAAAAACTTTGTCTAAGACTTTTTCGGCTTGTTTGCCGTGATCTTCCATATATTCAATGCCCCAAGTTTCCGTTTTATATTTTTCCTTTATAAGTGCCGCAAATGCACCTTCACCACAACCTACATCTAAAACAGTTTTGGCATTAGTAGGAAAAAACTCGAGCATTTCCTCTCTTGTGTTTTTATAATATGTATTTGATTTGTTATTATAGTCCATTATATACTTTGTTGATGGTTATAGGTTATTCTTGATTTATTTTTTGTTTTTGTTTTAAAGATTTTGACAAAGGTGCGCCAATTAAAAAGATATAAAACAACTGCCAATATTGAGGTTTGATGATAGAAGTGAAAAAATAACGAATACTGTAATAGATTAGAAGAATTTTATGATGGAGCCAACCAAAGTGTTTTTTTATATAATACAAAAGCGCTATTTTCTGTTCTATTTTAATAGCTATGTTCTTCTTTATACTGGCACTTTTATAATGTATATACTCTAAATCTGGCAACAGATAAGTATACTTTTTTAGTTGCTTTAAAAGCCTTCTACTCACATCGGATTCTTCATAATATAGAAACAAATTAGTGTCAAAACCACCTATATGATCAAAATCACTAGCATCAATGAACATAAAAGATCCTTGTACATAATGCACTTTTGTAGGCTTATCGTATGTTTTTTTTCTGTTGAGATAGGTAGATGGAAATAAAGTTTCAAGTAATGGTCGTCTTAAAATTTCGCGTTGAATAGATGAAAAGTGATCTATGGTTACTCTAAACTTCTTATGCTCATCTAACATTTGAGGAGAACATACAGCCGCATCAGGAGTACGCTCCATGAATTCTTTTAATCGCAGTAAACAATTCTCACTCACTTGCAAGGTGTCATTATTAATAAACGCATAATACTTACAGGTCGAGGCATATTGAACACCTAACATGTTTCCTGCTCCAAATCCTACATTTATTTTACTTCTAACAAGTTTTGCTTGTGCAGCATTTAATTGATCAACGCCAGTTTTTAATGTCTTGTAATCATCAAGTTTTGAGGCATTATCAATAACTATGATTTCATAGCTAATGGTATCTCGCGTATTTTCAATTATAGATTTAATACAATCTATGGTATATTGAGACGTGTTATAATTTATTAGAATACAGCTTACATCAATCATGGTTAATCTAATATTGCTTGCCAATATTTAGCAATGTTTTCAGGTAAATAAAATACAGATTTTTTCTTAGCTTGTTGCGACATTTCCTCATTAAAACGATCAAGTCCGGCAACCTGTTCGAGCATTGGTATTATGTGTCCTTCATTAAAAATATAGCCGATATCTTTGGTGATAATTTCATTTGGACCTGAATGATTAGGAGCAATTGGAATTAAACCCTGAGCCATACTTTCAATAATAATCAAGCCAAATAATTCTTCCCACTTTCTATTTCTTTTAGAATTTAGCAACACATACTCATGAGTGCTCAATAACTTGGCTAAAGCGGTTTTGTTAGATGTATGCTTTATGTAATTGATATTATCATGTTCTTTTGCATGTTCTTCAACCAGTTGTTGCTGAGGTCCTTTTCCAACTATCGTAATTGAACATTTAGGATGATTAGAGAAAAATTGAAGTATCTCATCAATACCCTTTTGAGGCACTAATCGTCCAAGGTAAATAAAACTATGGCGTGTCCTATTAGGTTCAATATCTTGTGTAAAAGCCTTATCTATAGCATGACAAACAACACTTATATTATTATCTTTTATAGTATAGTTTTCTAACAGCTGAGATTTACTTTGTTGGGTTACTGCAAATATGTGCGTTACCTTATCTTCCAGAAAAGATTTCCAAGTTGCAAATACCTTAGGCGAATTGTTCTTGGTTTTAGGATGAAAGTTCTTATCCCAAAACGTCCAAGACGTGTGATAATACACTTGATGCTTATCCAGATAGCCTAATAAACTAACCAATTTAGAATCAAAAGGAGCAATACCTAAAACGATTTTTTTGTCTTTAGAAAATAATAAACCAATCATGAAAGCGGCATTAGTAAGTTGCTTTCTAAAGAGTTTAAAATTAAATTTGGTCAATGATTTTACTAACTTACTCAACACAGAAAACTCGCGGTACTCAAGATGTATATGTTCTTGTTGAAGCAAAAACTGTAAGGCAGTATAGTGACTGTCGGCACCATTTTTATGTAAGATATAGACCGTTTGTTTTGGCATTATAATTTATGATAAGCTTGTTGCAAATGTAGTGGATAATTTTATAATTTTACCCAATGAATAAATATCAGGTTGGAGTTGCATAAATATCGAGAAGAAATAGCTAAAATCATAGCCAATCAAGCCAATGAGAATTCAGCAAAGACCTTACAGTCTGATAGAAATTTAGTGACCAAACATACTTTGGGTGATGGCAGGGAAGTTGTTATTAAGGCGTTTAAAATCCCAAATTTAATCAATAAAATTGCTTATCGCTATTTTAGAAAAAGCAAGGCAAAGCGCTCCTTCGAATACGCCTCTAAACTAAAGGCACTTGGTGTTGGTACACCAGAACCTATTGAGTATATTGAGAATTTTAATTGGTTAGGATTACGAACAAGCTATTATATAAGTTCGTTTGTAGCCTACGATTTGACATATCGAGAATTAACCACAGATTTTGAAATTCCTGATCATGAAGACATTCTAAGAGCGTTTACGAGATTTACGTTTTACTTGCATCAAAAGGATATAAATTTTTTAGATCATTCACCTGGCAACACGCTCATTAATAGGAGAGATGGTAGCTACGATTTTTATTTGGTTGATTTAAATAGGATGGAATTCCAACCTATGAGCTTTGAAACCCGAATTAAAAATTTCGCTAAACTTACGATTCATAAATCTATGATTGAGACTATGAGCGATGAGTATGCGAAATGTTCTGGGGAATCTTACGATACCATTTTTAATTTGATGTGGAACTTCACTCAAGAATTTCAGAATAAATACCATCGTAAAAGACGGCTCAAGAATAAAATTTTATTCTGGCGAAAGAAGAAGTCTTAGGCTTTTTTCTTATAAAGTTCTCTCAACTTAGAATACTTTAAGAATGTAATATTTGCCGTTTGCTTGCAAATGACATAACCATTAAATCCATCTAAAAAACCTAGCCTTAAGATATACGATTTGAAAAATGCCCAACACGGATTTATGATAATTTTCCAAATAGGTGCTTTTTTACCTAAATCATAATAAGATTGGGCTGATATCGTTGAAAAGCGCTCTATTTTTTGGTTAAATTCTGAATAACTCTGGTAAGTGAGATGTAAAATATCCCCTTTTAGCTTTCCTGTTGATGAGGTCGATGTGTGCAACTTAATTTCATCGTGAGGATTTATACCTTTCCACATTCCTTTTCTTCGGTCAAATACACGTAATTTTTTGTTTGGATACCAATCTGAATGCTTAATCCATTGTCCGCAAAAGTTATTAAAACGATTGCAGTAATATCCATCAAATTGCCAATTGGTTTTTAAATGACGAATAGATTCTTGAAGTTGTTCTGAAAGAGATTCATCGCCATCTAAGGAAACAACATGGTTATAAGTTGCTTGTTCTAGGGCGAAATTTTTCTGTTCGATATAGCCTAAGAACTTCTGTTCAATGACTCTAGCGTTATAGCGTTCACAAATCGATTTTGTTTGATCTGTTGAATAAGAATCGACTACTAAAATTTCGTCAACAACATCAATCAGCGAGCGCATACAGTTTTCTATATTCCTCTCTTCGTTGTAAGTTATAATAACTGCCGAAATCTTAATCATAAGTACCTAAAGTATTTGGTAAAAATAACTATTTTTGAAACAATGAAAACCTTTGATGTCTCTATTATCATAAGTACTTATAATAAACCAAATTGGTTGCAAAAAGTGCTGTGGAGTTATAATCAACAAACTATAAATGATTTTGAAGTTGTTATTGCTGATGATGGTTCTACAGAAGAAACCAGAGCTTTAATTAATGACATGAAGACAAAGATGAGTTATCCAATCATACATGTTTGGCAAGAAGATAATGGGTTTCAGAAAACTAAAATTTTAAATAAAGCCACTGTAGCGAGTAGAGGTGATTATTTGATATATACAGATGGCGATTGTCTTGCGCGAGCTGACTTTATTGAAACACATTTAGCACATAGATCTAAAGGCTGTGCGCTGTCTTCAGGTTATTTTAAACTCACCAATAAGGTTTCAAACCTTATTGGTCTAGAAGAAATAAATTCACAGCAATGTTTTGATAAGTCGTGGTTGCTGTCTCATGGCCAGCCAAACTCCTTTAAGATGAACAAACTCACAAGGTCTAAATTTAAAGCAGCGCTTTTAAATTTTATAACACCTACTAAAGCCACCTTTGATGGGATGAATGCATCTGCATGGAAAGTTGATATTTTGACTGTAAATGGTTTTGATGAACGCATGCAATATGGAGGGGAAGATAGAGAATTAGGAGAGCGTTTGATGAATTATGGTATCAAGTTTAAGCAAATTCGTTACAGCGCTATTTGTTTGCATTTGTTTCATGAAAGAGCATATGTTACCTCTGACATGATTAAAAAAAATGATGCTATTCGTAAAACAACCAAACAAAACAAGGTGATTAAAACACCGTTTGGGATAGAATCAGTTAAAACTGTTTAAGGTATTGTTTTAGCTTCGGAATGATATATTCTGGAGGAAAGCTTTTATATAAAGAAAAAACGTTATTCTTAGCTTCTTTTAATGTTTTTCCTTCGTACAGTTCTGGTTTAAAGTCTTTTAAATGCACTGATATATTTGATGTGTCATTTTCAAACATATTCCAAGACTCCTTAGAAATCCATGGTGAAAACACTGTAAACGTCGGAATATTTAAGGCTTTTGCCATATTAATGGCACCTCCTTCATTACCAATGAGTGCAGTACAGTGATGTGTAATGGCTAAAAATTCGCGTAAGCTCTTTCCGAAGACATCAAAAAAGATATGTGTCTTAGTGTTAGCATTACAAAAGTTATAGATGGTTTTGGCTTCGTCAATTTGTTTTGGAATATAATTAAATAAAATCTGCCCACCAGTGTCTTCCACTATCGTATCAATGAGGTCTGCCATATGAGGAAGAGGATAGGTTTTATTTTCTCCGCTCCCTAACACACTAATCATGAATATTGATTTCGTTAGGTCGATATTAGCATTTAATAAAAACTGTTTTGAGGTTTCAATTTCTTTGGGTGTTAAATACACTTTTGGTTTAATGTATTCTGGAATATTTTGGCACAGTGGTTTTAGAAGTTGCAATCGGTGTTCTATGGCAACACTTGCCTTTGTTTTTGGTGTTTTAGGTTCTTTAAACGTGTGCGTGTAAAAGTGACTCGTGTACCATTTTTGCTTCGAAACTTTGATTTTTGCCCCCGAAAACTTGGTCATTAAATTACTCGATAGCTTAGAGTAAACATCCACAACGGCGTCATAGCGCTCCTTTTTTAAGGACTTTAAAAATGAAAGAAACGCCGATTTGCTTTCTTCCATCTCTGGTGTATAGAATAAAAACTTGTCAATAAACGGATTGTTTTCAACTACAGGAAATGTATGAGAATTAATCACATAGTGAAGCTCTGCATCTGGATGTTCGGCTTTTATAGCTTCAAATAAGATGCTTGTTGTGAGTACATCACCAATCATTTTTTGTTGTATGACTAAAATCTTCAAATCGTTTTCTTTTTACTCCTTTTTATAATTGTCAAAATTTATGCCGTTGGTTTTAAAAAATGGGTTCTCAAATTTAAAGGCATTCTTAGTCACTAAACCAATATCTATTTCAACATAGTCACCATGAGTCGCTGTTGCCATTAGATATGATTTTCCATTTATGGTGAGACTCATATTAATGGCGCCAACTTTTACCGTGTAACTAGGCTCGTAAGTCAAAGAAGCTATTTCTTTTTTGAATTGTATAAGTTGTTTCTTGTTTAAAGTAAACACTCCAGAGTTATTAGACATTTCGACGTTTTCAATGGCGTCGATATCTACAAAATCAATAAAGTGCAATTCTTGATTTTTACCGCAAGAAACGGTTACAATACATATTATAAAAAGGATAACTTTATTATTCATTTATGTGCGAATTAAACGGCCACATCATACTCACGAAGGGCATCATTTAATGACGTTTTTTTATTCGTACTTTCTTTTCGTTTTCCAATAATTAAAGCACAAGGGACGTTGTAGTTTCCAGCAGGAAATGTTTTGGTATAACTGCCAGGAATCACAACTGAGCGCTCTGGAACAATACCTTTCATTTCAATTGGTTCTTCACCTGTAACATCAATAATTTTTGTGCTCATTGTCAAGACGACATTAGCTCCTAAAACAGCTTCTTTTTCAATTCTTACGCCTTCCACAACAATACAGCGAGAGCCAATAAAGGCACCATCTTCTATAATAACAGGAGCAGCTTGCAGTGGCTCTAAAACACCACCAATTCCAACGCCACCAGACAAATGAACATTTTTGCCTATTTGAGCGCAGCTACCAACTGTAGCCCAAGTATCTACCATAGTACCTTCATCAACATAAGCACCAATATTTACGTAACTAGGCATTAAAATTGTGCCTGGTGATATATAAGCGCCATGTCTAGCAACAGCATTAGGTACAACCCTTATTCCGCGTTTTTCATAATCGCGTTTAAGCGGTATTTTATCGTGATATTCGAAAATACCTGCTTCTAAGGTTTCCATTTTCTGAATCGGGAAATAAAGAACTACTGCTTTTTTTACCCATTCATTAACTTGCCAACCGTCTGCAGTGGGTTGTGCCACTCTCAACGTACCTTTGTCTAATAGGTCAATCACATGTCTAATACCTTTGATAGTGTTTTCATCTGATAGTAATGAACGATCATCCCAAGCGTTTTCTATAGTTTGTTGTAGTTGTTTCATATCAATTTTTATCTGCTATTTGCACAAAGATAATAGTATAATCTCTTAGAATAACCACTTGATAAATAAAAAAATAAAATATATGTGACCTTTTAAAAAGTGCTGTGTCTTAATTAATGTGAATTATTAATAGTCGGGCATTTTCCCTAAAAAAATATGCTTTGACACTTTAATAATTAATAGCTAATTTTTGTGAAAACTCTCCTTCTCCCTTAGGAGAGTTTTCTATTTTTTTTAGAATCATGTGACCTTTTAGAAAAAGATGTGTCTAAATAATTGGTTTTGAGTTAATAATTACGACAGCCCTATATACCCTTTTTTTATAATAGCATTATTAAACCTTTCTAAGTCCCAAGAAAGGTTTTTTGCTTTTTTTATAATTTAATGTGACTTTTTAAAAATAGGTGTGTCTTAATACTATAACATGAACTGTTTAAGGTAGAGGGTGAATAGTTTCATGGATTTATTAATAGTTGATTATTTTAGAACTCTTCTTTGACCTACAAAGAAGAGTTTTTTTATGGTATTAGAATGGATAAACAGGATTATAAGATTAACTTTGCAACATGGCGAGAATATTAGCTTTAGATTATGGGACCAAGCGAACTGGAGTAGCAGTTACAGATGAGTTGCAAATTATTGCATCTGGTCTTACTACTGTTCCTACTAAGGAATTAATGCCTTTTTTGAAGACATATGTTTCTGAGGAGAATGTAGAACTACTATTAGTAGGAGAGCCTAAGCAAATGAATTATGAAGCATCTGAAAGCGAGGTATCAATTTCAAAGTTTCTAAATGCATTAAAAAAAGAAATACCGCATATTCCTGTTAAGCGCGTAGATGAACGCTTTACTTCAAAGATGGCTTTTCAAACAATGATTGATAGTGGTCTTAAAAAAAAGCAACGTCAAGATAAAACGCTAATAGACGAAATTAGCGCAACAATTATTCTGCAAAGTTATTTATACAATCCTTCTTAAAACCATCTTAAAAGTTCTGAAATAATAATAAGAATTGTATTTTTGCACCCGAAAATTACTATATAATGATATTACCAGTTGTAGCATATGGCGATCCAGTTTTAAGAAAAAAAGCGAAAGCTATTACAAAAGACTATCCCAATCTCGATGCCCTCATTGAGAATATGAAAGAGACAATGTATGGTGCTTATGGGGTTGGATTGGCAGCACCTCAAATTGGTTTACCTGTACGCATTTTTTTGGTAGATACCGAGCCTTTTTCTGAAGACGATGCGTATTCGGAAGAAGAGCAATTACAGCTTAAAAATTTTCAACGCACATTTATCAATGCAGAAATTCTTGAAGAAGAAGGAGATGAATGGGCATTTAATGAAGGCTGTTTGAGTATTCCTGATGTGAGAGAGGATGTCTTTAGAAAACCTAAAGTAACAATTAGATATCAGGACGAAGATTTCAAAGAACATGTTGAAGTTTTTGATGGGTTGATTGCTAGAGTAGTACAACACGAATATGACCATATTGAAGGTATTTTATTTACAGATAAACTATCATCTCTAAAAAAACGTTTGATTAAAGGGAAATTGACAAATATTTCCAAAGGAAAAATAAAAGTAGATTACAGAATGCGTTTTCCGCTAATGAAAAAGAAACGCTAAGACTGAAAAAATTAATATGAGTTTAGATAAAATACTTTCCATTTCAGGAAAACCAGGATTATATAAAATAGTAGCGCAAACACGTAATGGTTTTGTGGCAGAATCTTTAATTGATAAGAAAAAAATGGCAGTGAATATTCATAACAACATTAGTGTGTTAAGTGAAATAGCTGTGTATACATTAACAGAGGAATTACCTTTAAAAGAGGTTTTTAAAAAAATTAGAGATAAAGAAAATGCCCAAACAACGTCTATTAGTCATAAAGATTCTAAAGACACTTTAGAAGAATATTTCTTTGGTGTGCTACCAGATTATGATGAGGATCGTGTTTATGCTAGCGATATCAAAAAAATTGTACAATGGTATAATTTACTTCAGAAACATGATATGCTAGACGCCTTAGAAGAAGGTGATGAAGTTACTGCAGACGAAGAGGAATAGTCGTCGTTAATAGATTGTTCATATTAATATTCATTTAGAATTTCTATCCGATAGAAAGGGTTGTATTTTTGAAGTTTAATTTCAAATAATATGACTGATAAAACGTCGCAGTTAGATGCCTTTGAGCGCCTTCTCGTTATCATGGATGAGTTGCGTGAACAATGCCCTTGGGATAAGAAACAAACAATACAAACACTACGTCACTTAACAATCGAGGAAGTTTACGAATTAGGTGATGCTATTTTAGATAATGATCTCGAGGAAGTTAAAAAAGAACTTGGAGATGTGTTGTTACATATTGTCTTCTATTCGAAAATAGGTAGTGAATCAAATGCTTTTGATATAGCAGATGTTTGCAATAGCATTTGTGATAAACTTATAGATAGGCATCCTCATATCTACGGAAATGTAACTGTTAATGACGAAGAAGACGTTAAGCGCAATTGGGAACAGTTGAAGCTCAAAGAAGGCAAGAAAAGTGTTCTAGAAGGTGTTCCTAAAAGTTTGCCAGCGATGGTCAAAGCGAATCGTATTCAGGATAAGGTTGCAGGAGTTGGTTTTGACTGGGAAGAGCCACATCAAGTTTTTGAAAAGGTGAAAGAAGAATTAGAAGAATTACAAGATGAAGTTCATGCTGGTCATCAAGATAAGATTGAAAGTGAGTTTGGGGATGTACTTTTTTCAATGATAAATTATGCACGCTTTTTAAAGATAGATCCAGAAAGTGCTTTAGAAAGAACAAACAAAAAATTTATAAAGCGTTTTCAATATTTAGAACAAAAATCTAAAGATTTAAATCAACCATTATCTGAGATGACACTAGCACAGATGGATGTTTTTTGGGAAGAGGCAAAAAAAATATAATTTTTTTTAATTGTCGTAATCCAAAACGGTACGAATACTCGTATATAAATCAGATAGGAACTTTTAATAGTTTCTTAATCATAAGTAGGTAATCTTAATGTTGTAGTTAAGCGGACGCGTTAAGATTTAAAATTTAGTTTAGTTAGGGGTAAAATCCTGTCTGTTAGTCAGACAGGATTTTATTATTTATAGACTTACTCAACCAAACAATTATTAAGTTTTATGTCTTTATTAAGATTGATTGGTTTTCGATTTTGTGAAGGATTGTCGTTTATTAAAAAATCTTCAAAATTATATGTTAATCCTCTAATTTGCAGTATTCTCTTTACTATAGATTCTCTGCTTGGAGCATTGAAGAGTCCAGTGTTTCCACGCATAATACTACCTTCTTCAGGCCTCCATGTATTAAATTGATGATATGCTCCACCTTCAAAAGCACCTACGTTTTCGTAACCTGAATGTCCAATAAAATGTTTCCATTTAATGATCTCTAAATTATCGGTGTTATCCATATTGGGATAGTCGGTGTGCGGAGTGCCAGTGACATTGAGGAAATAATATTCATCCCCTAAACCACCAAAAGCATGTCCTACTTCATGTAACATTGTGCCGCGTTCACCATTTCCAAACACGGCGAGGTTACTATAGCGACCAGCTGTGCCGCCATTAACATTGTTTACAGACATTAATATGAGGTCTTTATCTGTTCTATTTCGGTTTTTTACTTTAAAGACATAGTCGTTTACAGATTGCAGGTCTTGTATAATTGGATGTAAAGCATTTGAATATGGAGTTATTGTTGTCAAATGACTATCAAAAGGTGTATCTACTATAAAAGTATTTCCATGAGGAGTGATTTCGGATTCGGCATATATGATATACGCATTAAAATGATTTTTATAAAATTTGAAAGGTTCATGTTGAAATAAAAATTCTATATTTTCTAAGGCATGTTCTCGATACCTGCCTTGATCTTTTTTTAGTTCATTTTTAACATAACCATCTCCCATAAATATGATATTGATACCATGAGTGGCATCGTTTTCAAAAACGATTTCAACCTCGCCATCTCTATAATAGGTGTTGTCATCATTTAGGTTTTCGATGATTGCATCTTTGGAGCAGGAAAAAATGAATAGGAAGAGTATAATAATTAATTTGTAAGATTTTGACATGACACTTTATTTTTTTTGGTTATTCTATTTACAAGTTCTATACTATAGTCTCAATGGCTTTAAAAGGTTGCGTGATGGTCTAGACTATTTTGAAATAGGGAAGAGATCAAAAAATTTGTGTAATTCAAAAATGTAAAGTATATTTGTCATATCGTAAAAATATTTTTACTTAATATAAAATATATTTGTCAATTATGGGTAAAGAAAGAATGATAAATTGTGAACGTAATCAATTTCAAAAGTTGATTAATTTTAGACTACCACATGTTTTTATGACCGTAGGAATTGTTATAGTATTGTTATCTATAACAATTATGTTTGTTAGAGCTTTTGTTTTGGAAGGTGATTTTCTGTGGTTAAAACATCTCTTGCAAAAAACAATGCTAGTAGGTATGTTAATAATGTCTTTGTCTAAAGATAAAGAGGAAGATGAAATGACTATAGTGCTAAGAGCTCAATCTTATGCGATTGCTTTCGTTATTGGTGTTATTTATGCATTGGTTATGCCTTACGTAGAATTTGGCGTGTCTAATGTAATGGATTCTAATGGACAAGCATTTAAGGATTTAGGAGATTTTCAGGTTTTGCTGTTTATGCTTATGATACAGCTCTTATTTTATCATAACTTAAAACGTTATAGATAATGGAAAATACAATTAAAGTAGAACGTGCTATTTTGAGTTTAACGCAAGATGATTTGGCCAAGAAGATAGGAGTGTCGCGTCAAACTATTAACTCTATAGAAGCCAATAGATATGTGCCATCAACAGTTTTAGCATTAAAATTATCTGATGTTTTTGGGAAGCCTGTTAACACATTTTTTAAACTCTCTGATAATGATTAGAATAAGTTTATTTCTTGTCCAGGTTATTGTTATTGTTGTTCTAATAGTGTTATAAACGTTTTCATGCCTTTAGTGGCTGTTTCGGCAATAACAGTAAGTCGCGATTGGCTGTCAATAGATGGTTTAGGATCTATAAAGTATATAGGTGTTTTAGGTGGAGCATAATGCATTAAACCTGCTGCAGGGTAAACTTGCATTGACGTGCCAATAATTAATAAGATATCTGCTGTTCCACATATCTCTGCCGCATTTTCAATCATTGGTACATCTTCACCAAACCAAACAATATGTGGTCTTAGTTGATGACCGTTTTCACAGAGATCGCCCAATATTAAATCTGTGTTCCATGATTTTATACTGTTGTTGTGTTTTGAACTACGAACTTTCAATAATTCGCCATGAAGATGAATAACATTATTGCTTCCTGCGCGTTCGTGTAAATCATCAACATTTTGAGTAATAACACTTACCTTATACTTTCCTTCTAGTCCTGCCAAATCATAATGAGCACTATTAGGCTTTACATCATGTAATTGCCTACGACGTTGGTTATAAAATTCTAAAACAAGTTTCGGGTTTTTTGCAAAACCTTCAGGTGTAGCCACCTCCATAACATCATGACCTTCCCATAATCCATCGGCATCTCTAAAGGTTTTAATACCGCTTTCGGCACTTATTCCTGCGCCTGTTAAAACGACTAAATGTTTCATTTCGAATTATTTTTTTTCTTTTTTCTTCTTCCAGGTTTTAAAATCTTTGGATTTAGAAAATGCTTCAAGAATATTTTCCCCGTATTCGTCATCTTCTACAATGTATTCTATGAGTGATGATTTTTCATAACCCTCATCTACTAAGAAATCTAAATATTCAACGGCTTCTGGATAGTTGTTCATCAGGACTAGCGTATTGAGATAACCAGCTTGTCCTTCAAAAAAATCTGGATAATTTTCAGATGTATATTTAAAAAAATTGAGCGCTAAATCATAGTTTTGATCTTCAAAAGCAACACAGGCTTTAATATAGTTTAAAAAATCATCCTCTGTTTCATTTTGCAACTGATTAATAACTTGAATGGCTTCAAAATATTCTTCTTTGTAAATGTGATAGTCAATCTTGTTTAAAGCAATTGTTGGGTCGTCACGATGCACGTTAATTAATTCTTCTAAAGACTTTAAATATTTCTCCTCATCAATATGGCTGGCGATTAAAGCCTTGAAAATAAGAAGGAATTTCTCTTTAGCCATATCAGATTTTAGTCCGTCCATAATCTCATATGCCTTAACATAATTACCTTTATTGTTAAATAATAAGGCTCTAAACAATTCTTTAGATTCTTTATTTTCAGAAGATTCTAAAAGCCCAAATAATTTTTTTTCGGGCATTGTAATTGTCATCATTCTACCTAGTGTTTCAGTAAAATGCTCTCCAGACAAATAGACGTACATGTCAGAAAATTGTATTTCGTCACCTTCTTTATAGATTCTATAATCGTGATAATTCATGCCAGTTTCAGCAGAATACATTCTAAACAAGGCGTAATACGTCTGTGATGATAAATCGTAACGATAACTAATAAAATCATAATATGACCCATTTTCTACTTCGGAGATAATTTCATTTGGAAACGAGGTCATAGCCTGCTTCATACCTAGTACAAGACCTTTTACAAAACTATCATTTCGATCTAGCGACGGACTGGACCTCAAAATGCGCTCAAAAAAAGTATCATCATTAAGTTTTAGAATAAAGGCATCTGGATCATTATTATGAATTGTAGATGAAATGTACTCTCCAAATTCTAAAACTTTTTGCGTGTTTTCGGCACTATATGCAACCGTATCAGTGCGTACTTCTTTGGCTTCATTTTGTGCATTAGAATTTAAATAACTAAATAATGTAACTGAAATAAATAGTAATCGTTTTTTTAATCCCATTGAGTTTTTATATTTTCATAAATATAAATCATTTTTGATGATAGACGTAAAACTTTTGCAACATCTTGAAACTTACTTAACAGAGCAACGAAAATCAACGTTTCTTAGAGTGCTGTCTCAACGTACGAAGCATTTTACTGTAGCTACAGAAGATGTTTATCAATTGCATAATACTAGTGCTGTAATTAGGAGTTGTGACGTTTTTGGAGTGCAGGAAGTGAATATTATAGAGGAACAAAACACAAAACGAATTGATAGAGAAATTGCTATGGGCGCTCAAAAATGGGTAGATTTAAATCGTTATCATTCTGTAAAAGAAGCCATTCAGGATTTAAAGGCAAAAGGCTATCAGATTGTGGCAACAACACCACATGAGAATGATAGTTTACTTGAAGATTTTGATGTCCGTAAGAAATCATGTTTTTTCTTTGGAAGAGAAATGAGTGGGCTTTCGCAAGAGGTTATTGATGCGGCCGATTGTTTTTTAAAAATACCAATGGTTGGGTTTACAGAGAGTTTAAATATATCTGTATCTGCTGCTATTATTCTTCAAGATGTGACTACAAGATTAAAACGAACAGAGGTAGCATGGCAGCTTTCTGAGACAGAACAATTAGAAAAACGCTTAGATTGGTGTAAAAAAACCATTAAAAGCTATAAGCAAATTATTGAGCGTTTTTATCAAACCCAATAATTTATTAACTTTAAGGAAACAAACTTATTAATTCAAGATGAAGTTAAATCCCTATTTAACCTTTAATGGTTAATGTAAAAAGCCTTTTGAAGAGGTGTTTTGGGGTGCAAATTTGGAATGTTAACCGATAAATTTGGTGTACGTTGATGGTAAGTGAACCACATTAACAATAAATTTTAATATTATGATAGTTCTTTACATTTTAGGAGGAATATTACTTCTCTTTATATTATTGGCATTAATCGCCCCAAAGCGCTATACAGTGAATAGAAGTACGGTTATTGATAAACCATTGCCAGAGGTGTTTAATTATTTAAAACATATTAAAAATCAAGACCATTGGTCACCATGGAAAAAGAAAGATCCAAATATGAAACAAGAGTTTGTTGGTACCGACGGACAAGTTGGTTTTATTGCTAAATGGGATGGTAATAAAGAAGTTGGACTTGGAGAACAGGAGATCATGAATATTGTAGAAAATGATAGAGTAGAAGCAAGACTTCGCTTTTTTAAACCATGGAAATCTGAATCTGATGCTGTTACTAAAGTTGAAGATCTGGGCGATGGAAAGACAAAAGTAACTTGGGGTTTTTCGGGTGTTAATAAAGTACCTGCAAATATCTTTATGATGATGTATAATGTTGATAAACATGTAGGTAAAGATTTTGAAGAAGGTTTAGCTAGTTTAAAAGATATATTAGAAGCGTAGTAATTATGGAAAATAATATGGTAGGATGGTTTGAAATTCCTGTGCATGACATGGATAGAGCCAAGTTGTTTTATGAATCGGTTTTTAAAGTAGATATCGCCATTCACGATTTTGGAGGTATGCTTATGGGTTGGTTTCCTTTTGATGAGAAAAAGCCTGGAGCAACAGGAACATTAATAAAGCAGGAGAGCTATGTCCCTAGTCAGGAAGGTACTTTGGTATATTTTATGAGTAAGGATGTGCAGCAAGAATTAGATAGAATAGAAGCTGCAGGTGGTATTATATATCAGCCTAAAACTGAAATTTCTCCCGAACATGGATATATGGCTGTTTTTATTGACACAGAAGGTAATAGAGTGGCGTTGCACTCTCAAAAGTAGTCTTTAAAATCGTCCCGACTTATTTCTGTTTAGTATCTTATATTCTTCATAACATTCGCTAATGGCATCTAGAATTTGAAGGTCATTGGCAGATTGAATGAAGTCTTTTGAGTAGTTACACTGGTTAACAATTTCATCGAGATCAAAACGATCTACCTGTAATAAAACCATGAGCATTTCTCTATCAAAACGAGAAGCAAGAAGGTTTCTTATTTCATCGTCTTTTTTCATTTTTTTTAGCCTTCGTAATTCACGAGGCTTTTTTCCGAACATGTTGTGCAAAAAATCGGCAGGATTAAAAATAGCTCCTAAAACTTTACTAACTGCATTAGGCCTGTTATTTCCAGCTTCATAGCCTTTATTTGATAATCCTGAAATACTGTATCTGTAATTAGATTTGATAGGTACTTGCTTAACATCTATCTCTAAATATCCTGTGAGCTTAAGTTGATTAACCACAACTTCCTCTAAAGCAAGTGCTAATTCTGTCATACCTATTTTAGTCTCTCCAAATTTTAACCAATCGTTGGTTACTCTCACTTTGATCGATTTGTATCCTAGATAAGACAAGTGAAGTGTATCATTTAACTGAGCTTTGATTTCAAAATTACCACTATCGTCAGTTGAGGTACCTATAACCTGATTAAGGTTTACGATGTTTACACGACTTATGGGTTTATCTGTACTTAAATCAATGATCGTACCTTTCACACTAGTCGCAACTTTCACACTAGTAGAATCTTGACGTGTGGAGTCTTTAGGTTTAGTGTTCTCATTTGTAGTGTCTTGGGAGAATCCAATACTCGTCACAAAAACAAATAATAAGAAGGTAAATAAATATTTCATATACACTATTATGTGTTAAAAGTAGTAAACAAATTGCATACCACTATAGCAATAGACGTAAATTTGACTTAATATTAACAAGATGGTTTAAAAAAACCTCGCAACTAAGTTACAAGGTTTTTTATTTTATCTTAACGTCTAGAGCGTCTTGGTCTGTCAGAACCTGATGAGCTTTCTGAACGTCGAGGTGATCTTGATTCTCCACTAGATTGTCGTCTATCACTTCTATTACCTGAATTTTCACTTGAACGTCTGTCGCTTCTATTTCTTGAATCACTACGTCTTCCCATATTTTCACTAGAACGTCTATCGTTTCTGTTACTAGAACCTGAATCGTTACGTCTTCCTGAGTTTTCTGATGATCGTCTATCGCTTCTGTTGCCAGAACCTGAATCACTACGTCTAGATCGTCTTTCTCCTCTTGGCTTGTCGTCACGTCTACGTCTTCCACCATCATCACGTCGTCTTCCACCTCGATTTCTTCCGCCTCCTCGATCTTCGCTCACCTCTACATTTACAAAACGTCCATTATGCTTAAAATCTGTGAAAAATGCTAGTACTTTTTCTTGAATGCCTTTTTCAGTATTAAAGAAAGAAAAACTATCCTTTACATCTACTTTAAAAACATCATCTCGACCAAGTTCTAAAACTTCTTTTAAGAAATCTTTTAATTTCATCCAATCGTAACCGTCTTTACGACCCACGTTAATAAAATAACGAGTTTCGTTACCGCTTCCACCGTAACCACGACCTTCACCTTCAGAATCTCTAGATGAACTCGCTACATTAAGGTCTTTAGATTTTTGATAATAATTAAAGAAACGAGAGAATTCTACAGAGAAGAATTTTTTAATTAACTCATCCTTATCGGTGTCTTCAAATAGCTCATTTATAGCAGACAGATATTTGTCAATCTCGTGATTAACTTCTGTATTGTTAACTTTATTCGCAAGCGACATTAATTGTACTTGACAGATTTCCATACCATCAGGAATTTCCTTTTTCTCAAATTCCTTTTTTATAATACGTTCAATACTTTTGATTTTTCGTACTTCACTTTTAGATACAATAACCATAGAAACACCTGTTTTACCGGCACGACCAGTACGACCAGAACGGTGTGTATAGGTTTCTATTTCATCTGGTAATTGGTAATTGATTACATGGGTAATATCGTCTACATCAATTCCACGAGCAGCAACATCTGTTGCTACTAACATTTGAATTTGCTTATTTCTAAACGATTTCATGACAAGGTCACGTTGATTCTGACTTAAATCACCATGTAAAGCTCCTGCACTGTAACCATCTTCAATAAGGTTTTCAGCCACTTTTTGAGTATCACGTTTGGTACGACAGAAGATTACAGAAAAAATATCAGGATTGGCATCTGCCAAACGTTTTAAAGCCTGATAACGATCTCTAGCATTAACTAAATAATATTCGTGAGAAACCTGACTCGTACTTTCATTTCTGTTTCCTACTGTAATCTCAGTAGGATCATGCATAAAGTCTCTAGCAATTCGTGCAACTTCTTTTGGCATTGTAGCCGAGAATAACCACGTATTTTTATCATCAGGTGTATGTGATAAGATATCAGTAATATCTTCATAGAATCCCATGTTTAGCATCTCATCGGCTTCATCTAAAACCGAATATTCAATTTTAGAAATATCAACCATATTTCGGCTAATCATATCTTTCATACGACCAGGAGTAGCCACAATAATTTGTGCACCACGTTTTACTTGGCGTGCTTGATCTGTAATACTCGCTCCACCATAAATAGCTACAACATTTAAACCTTTACAATGCTTTCCGTAGAGTTTTAATTCATTGGTAATTTGTAGGCAGAGTTCTCGTGTAGGTGATAAAATTAAACCTTGAGTTGTTCGACTATCAATGTCGATTTTTTGAAGCATTGGAAAACCAAATGCAGCAGTTTTACCAGTTCCTGTTTGCGCTAAGGCCACAAGATCTGAATCTTCTTCTAATAAAATTGGGATTGCTTTGGCTTGTACATCACTAGGGGTTTCAAATCCTAAATCGTTAATAGCAGCCAGCAGGTCTTCATTAAGACCGAGTTCTTGGAATGTGCTCATTCTTTTGTTTGTATTCGATTATGTTCTTTGGTGTTACAAAAGAAGCGAATCGACATACTAAACACTTAAACTTCTAGGTAACACATCCTCACTCTGAGGAATTTAACGTCCCGATCCTTCGGGGATTTCAAGGTGCAAAGATAGACTATTATTTGGATAATCAATATGTGGGCGTTTTAACACGCTCTCGCAAGTCGCTTTTTTGCAAAAGAGCTCCAACAATTGCTCCATCGTTAACGCGGGTTTTGGAGGTTTTAATTCAATATTTAAGAACAATATAATCGTTAGACCATTTTAAAATATCAAATGTTTTGGTTTTAGAATTCCATTGTTTTGTTGTTCTATCAAGGTCTTTGTAATCTATGACTACCTTATTTTTTAGAAGCCTAATATCCAAAATGGCTCTTCCGTGCGAAGCCCCTGTAATGCAAGGAACTGCATAACGATAGTGAAGTTTTCCAGATTTAAAACTTATATGTTCTCCGTAAATGAATCTCCTGTATTTTTTACGTTGACGACTTTTCTCTCTTGGAGTAAGTGCATTATAAGTGCGTTCTATATTGGGTATACTAAACAATACAACGGTATCACGTTCTACCCAATTTTTTGTACGCCATACATTATTATGTAATATTTTTAGTGAATCAATGTTCTGAGAAAAGCTTATTGAACAAAATAGAATAAAACCAAAAGCAAGTATTTTATGTTTCATATGATACTAATTTTTGATATAGCATCAAATATCTTGCCTAAATAGAATTTAAAAAAGCAACCAATAAACGTACTGCTTTTCCACGATGTCCAATCCGGTTTTTTTCTTCCATTACCATTTCTGCGAAAGTTTTGTTATAGTCTTCAGGTTTAAAAATAGGATCATAGCCAAAGCCTTTTTCTCCTTGCTTTGTGGTGGTAATAGCGCCTTTACAGAGCCCTGTAAATGTTTCTAGTTTGCCATTAAGATGTAATGCAATAACCGTTTTGAATTGCGCATCTCTATTCGGTTTTCCTTCAAGGTTTTTAAGCAGTAAATTCATGTTATCATTACTGTTACGCTGCGCTCCAGCATAACGTGCACTAAACACACCAGGTTCATTATTAAGTGCTTTAACTTCTAAACCTGTATCATCTGCAAAACAATCAAATCCGTAATGTTCTTTTACGTATTCCGCTTTTTGAATGGCATTACCCTCTATGGTAAGTTGCGTTTCAGGGATGTCTTCAAAACAGCCAATGTCTTTTAAACTTAGAAGTTTAATGTGTTGTGGGACTAGAGCCTGGACTTCTTTAAGTTTGTTTAAATTATTAGTAGCGAAAACGAGTTGCATAGTATGTTGAAATTGAGTCTCAAAAGTAGTGACTAAAGTATGAATTGTAAAAGAGATAGTGCTTAGATAAAGCAGATTTATTTTTCAATGAAAATGTTTCCTATCTTAGACTCAAAATTTTGAAGATGTTAAAAAAAATAATTTTATGTTTTGTGTTTTTGAACCTCACGTTTTTAAGCGCACAATCAAAATCTGATGATAATTTGAGTATGGTTAACGATGGTCCATATGTATTTATAGAAGACGATCGATTAGTGGAAAAAAACGTTGTAAATGGCGTACTCAAAACAAAAGATTTGAAGATTGATGCTTATGAAACAACATTTAAGCCTGAGGTTTCGGTATATAAAGATGTTGAACAAATAGTAGCCTTGAGTGATATCCATGGACAATTTGATCTTGCGGTTGAAATTTTAAAGAACAATAAAGTTATTGATGATGATCTCAACTGGGTGTTTGGAAAAGGACATTTAGTAATTGTTGGAGATATTTTTGATCGCGGTCCAAAAGTGACAGAGACCTTATGGTTTGTTTATAAACTTGAAAAACAAGCGAAAGCCCATGGTGGAAAGGTTCATTTTTTATTAGGAAATCATGAATTTATGGTGCTACATGATGACCTCAGGTACATTCACAAAAAATATCAAGAGGCCTCAAAAATTTTAAAACTAAGATACAGTCAGTTGTTTGATGCCAATACAGTTTTGGGTAAATGGCTGAGATCAAAAAATACCATGGTTAAAATTAACGATAATGTGTTTGTTCATGGCGGAATTTCACCCGATTTCTTGCTGGAAGATTTCGATATAGAAGTCACCAATAAATTGATGAGAAACTCTATAGATCGCGATAAAACAGAAATGAGATCTACTGACTTTTACGATAGGTTTTATGGGCAGAATGGACCTATTTGGTATAGAGGTTATTTTTATGATGGACTAAAAGACGATGATATCAGTAAAATTTTAAACCAAATTAGCGCTAATCATGTGATTGTTGGACATTGCTCTCAAAAAGAGGTGCTTCAGTTGTATGATAAAAAAATATTAGCCGTAGATTCAAGCATAAAAAAAGGCAAGTATGGTGAAGTATTGTGGATTGATGCCGAATCCTATTCAAGAGGAACTAAAGATGGTAAAAAAATAAAGCTCTAATTATTGAACTATGCTCACTAAACTCGGAGAAAAATTTACAGACCTGTTTCAAAAATACATGCCAAGTGCTTTTGTGTTTGCTATTGTTTTGACTTTGTTAACGGCTTTATGTGCCTTGCTTTGGACAAACACTAGTCCAATAGATGTTGTGAAATCATGGTATAAAGGTTTTTTCGAATTGCTCAGTTTTGGAATGCAAATAGTGCTCATTATCATTACAGGGTTTAGTATCGCACTCTCTCCAAAAATTAAACGCGCTATTGAAAAACTTGCTGTGTATATCCATACACCCAAACAGGTATATTTGTTTGTTTTGGTGATGGGGACCTTATTGTCTTTTGTAAGTTTTGGATGGATTGTAATTACATGTTTATTAGCTCGCGAATTAGCTCTAAAAGTTAAGGGTGTTAATTATCCATTCTTAATTGCATGTACTTACTTTACCTTTGGAGGTTGGGTGAGCGGACTGTCTAGTTCAATTCCGTTACTCCTTAATACAGATGATAATTTTCTCATAAAAAAGAATGTACTGTCAACAGTCATTCCAACAAGTTATACTTTGGGTTCAACACTTAATATTGCTATGATAGCAGTGTTTTTATTAGTGCCACCATTGTTGTTTTTAATTTTAATCCCTAAAAACACCAAGGGAAAAGAACTCAAAGATTTATTAAAACCAGGTTACGAATCTCAAGAAGAATCGATAAAAGAAGAAGCTGAAAGTTTTAAACTTCCTATGAAAGCTATTTCAGATACCTTAAATAATACCCCGCTATTATCGTTACTCATTTTTGCCATGGGTTTAGCTTATATCTTGTATCACTTTGCTACAAATGGATTTGATGTGAATTTAAATATTATGATATTTATCTTCTTAATGTTAGGGCTTTTGATGCATAAAACTCCAATGCGTTATAGCGTGGCAATGAAACGGGCTAGCGGCAATATTTCTGGCGTATTATTTCAGTATCCGTTTTATGCTGGTATTATGGGAATAATGATATATACTGGGATTGGAGAAGAACTAACAGAAGTACTACTGTCTGTAATGACAATAGATACTTATCCGTTTTATGCCTATCTCACTGGTGGTGTTGTTAATTTTGCAATTCCATCAGCAGGAGGGGAGTTTGCAGTTGTTGGTCCTAGTATGATTGAGGCTGTAAAGGATTTAGGAGCTGGGCTTCCTCCAGATCAAATTACTGAAATGGTTTCGAGAGCATCGATGTCTGTGGCTTTTGGGGAGAGTCTAAGCAATATGTTACAACCCTTTTTTATATTATTGGTATTGCCTGTTATGGGAGCTGGAGTAAAATTACAAGCTAGAGATATCATGGGGTATTTGGTTTTGCCGTTTCTAATCTTTTTCATTATTCAAGTGCTAATGGTCTTATATATACCATTATAAAAACCCTATAGAGATTTAAACGAATCTCTATAGAGCTTTTAAGTTAGGTTATTATCTTATTTCAGATAATCTAGTTTGGGAATTGTTTAATAAAAATGGCTGGATCTCCACCAGAAACGGCTGTATAGCCAGTTTGAGAAAATCTATCACCATCTTTGGTTTTTCCAGATATAATGATACGTTTCATTCCGCTCGAAATTTCACCTATACGACGACCACTATCAACTTGTACACCCATTTCATGTGGTGTACCAACTCTTGTTGCTATAATGTTACCACTGCCATTTTCTATGAGTAAACGTTGACCAATGGCTGGAGGTGGAAATAACTGACTTACAGTGATATCTGTTAAGGCACCTAGTTTAATATAATCAGATTCGTTAACTGTAGCTTCATCGACATGACTATCTGCACTTGACGCAACAAGGGTTTTGGTGCGACCAAATTTAGGTTGATTAGAATTATCTAAACAATACATCCATGGCGTGGTGAATTTGTCTCCAGATTCTGTTTCGCCAGTGGCATAATATTGAGAATGAACATTTAATGGGTTCTCTTTTCGGCCTTCATCTGTTAAATCAAGGTTGTAAAAAATACTAGTCATTAATGTACCTACTGAATATACTCCTGAAGCACCTGTTAAGATAACCTCAGATAAAGGTTCATTTGGGTTGAAGTAAGCAAAGACGCTTACATTTTTAACTTTTACTGGTAAAGGTTGCATAATAATATGTTTTTAAGGTTAATAATTAATTTATGTTTTGAATACTTGTGATATGAGCCTTACCATCAAGAGGTTGATAGATACTTACTATTGCAGATCCATTAATAGGATATCTAACTGCAGCTTCTGTATTACAAAAGAACTTATAGTTGGTTCCAGCTACAAGTTGTTCTGATACCGCTACAGGTGTATAGGTTACACCTAAAAGTCCATCTAAGGCTTCATTAAAAGCAGATGTTGCTTCTTTACTAATTGCACATGAATAGGGTGAATATGCACCAACGAGGTTTGAGGTTTTTGACATGATTATTGTTTTTACGTTTTTCTTACTCTTTTTTTTTGACTGTATATAGTCTAAGGTTTTTCAGATAACACCTTTCACATAGAAATTGACACGTAGCTACTGGTTAATATTTCTATTTAATCTCTAGTTCAAATATCTGACAATCAATGAGTTTATAGTAGATGGTATTGTCTTGTTTTAAGGATTAGGTTAAAATACCTAAGCATTGCGCTCTTTACGTGTTTTGAAATTCAATTCGGAAGTTTTGTTCTTTTTTTATTATAAAAAAAACACAAATTCTTTAAGAGATTTATCATTATAAATTGGCTAATTTTTCGTAAATTAGAATAACGAAATTAACCTAAAAACGAGAATGATTATGAATGTAAACTTTCAATATGTAGATGTAGATAAAAGTGATACCCTAAGCGCTTTTACAAGAGAGAAACTAGCAAAACTTTTTAATAGATATGAATTTATCGTTGGTGCAGATGTGTTCTTTAAAAAAGATCTTAATGAACCAATAAATAATGCGATTTGTAGTATAAGGTTGAGTTTGCCTGGTCCTCGACTATTTGCAACATCCAATGAAAAGAAACATGAAGTGGCCGTGCGCCAAACGATTAGTGATTTAGAACGCCAACTTAAGAAACGTAAAGAAATTTATAAGGTGTATTAATTCACTAAAAAATTAAAATAATCTCATGCCTGAAAACATTGCAGATAGTAGAATTTCAAAAGTGTTCTTGCTTCTGGTTTGTTTTCAGGCTTTGCATTCTATAGAAGAATATATAGGTAAACTTTGGGAAAATTTCCCTCCTGCAACTTGGTTAACTGGTGTGGTATCAGATGATCATCATTTAGGGTTTTTAATCATCAATATTGGGTTATTTGTTGTAGGGCTAATAAGTTGGTACGTTCTGGTGAAGCCAAATCACAAATTAGCAAAATTTCCCATTATAGTTTGGATCTTAATAGAGTTAATGAACGGTGTTGGACATCCGCTTTGGAGCATCATGCAAGGCTCCTATACGCCTGGTGTTCTAACGGCACCTTTTCTGCTTATAACAGCTTTATATTTAATAAAACTTATCTATGATGATAGGGTTCGTTTTTCAAAATAGTAAAACCTCTGTACAACTGCTCGATAACAAATAATCGAATCATTTGGTGAGAGAATGTCATTTTAGACAATGCTACTTTTCCACGTGCTTTTTGATACACTTCAGACGAAAAACCGTAAGGTCCACCAATAACGAAAACCAATTGCTTAATACCAGAATTCATATGTTTTTGTAAATACTGGGAAAAGGCAACAGAATCAAACTGTTTCCCATTTTCATCAAGTAAAATAAGTACGTCAGATGTATTGATTTTATTCAATATAAGTTCGCCTTCTTTTTGTTTTTGCTGATCTTCGCTTAAATGCTTTGTCTTTTTGAGATCTGGTATGATTTCAAATTCAAACTTTACATAAAACCCTAAACGTTTTTGATAATCATCAATTAACGATTGTAAATCCTTATGGTCTGTTTTGCCTATAGCAAGAAGTTTAATTGTCATGTTTCAAAGTTAGACTTTTTTGAAATTTTTTAAGTTGCAATTGCTATTTTTACATGAAATATCTAAAACATGATTTCACAAGAACAATTTGATAAAGAAATAGAAGGCATCATAGCAAATGCGATTAGAGAAGATGTAGGTGACGGTGACCATAGTTCTTTGGCCTGTATTCCAGCTTCGGCACAAGGAAAAGCTAAGCTTTTGGTTAAAGATGATGGCATTATAGCAGGTGTTGAGTTTGCTAAACAAGTATTTGCTTATGTAGATGCAAACATGAAAGTAGAAATGCTAATACAAGACGGGAGTCAGGTGCGTTATGGAGATATTGTGTTTTATGTTGAAGGTGCGTCACAGTCTATATTAAAAGCAGAACGACTAGTACTTAACGCCATGCAACGTATGAGTGCAATTGCTACAAAGACAAAAAAGTTTGTAGACCTTTTGGAAGGAACTGGCACTAAAATTTTAGATACAAGAAAAACAACTCCGGGAATAAGAGCCCTCGAAAAATGGGCCGTAAAAATTGGGGGAGGAGAAAATCATCGATTTGCACTATATGATATGATAATGCTAAAAGATAATCACATTGACTTTGCAGGTGGTATAACAAAAGCCATTAATAAAACGAAGCATTATTTAAAAGAAACTAATCGTGATCTAAAAATTATTGTTGAAGCAAGAGATTTAAATGAAATTAAAGAAATTTTAGAAACAGAAGGCGTCTATCGTATTCTCATTGATAATTTCAATTATGAAGACACACGAACAGCTGTGAAATTAATTGGAGATCAATGTTTAACAGAATCTTCAGGAGGCATTAACGAAAAAACCGTTAGAAATTATGCCGAGTGTGGCGTAGATTATATTTCTTCGGGCGCATTGACACATTCGGTTTATAACATGGATTTAAGCCTGAAAGCTGTTTAATGTCAAAGCCTTTAAAAGAGATATTGAGCAATATTCCCATAGTAAATCACATTGTAGATATACTAAGAAAAATAAAGCTGCCCGCGCTTCAAGGACTAACATTATATGATTTACTAGAACTCTATGCGATAGGGATTTTTAAGGGAGCACTTACAGCAAGAGCAAGTGCAATTGCGTTTAGTTTTTTTACAGCTATTTTTCCCTTTTTATTGTTTGTACTTATCTTAATGCCTTATATACCCATTGAGGGCTTTCAAAATGAGTTTCAACAATTTTTAACCTCGTTTTTGCCACCACAAACATCAGATTTTTTCTTTTCTAATATCTTCGAAAATATTGAAAATACAGAGCGTGGTGGTTTATTGTCATCTGTTTTTATTGTGTCTATTTTACTAATGGCAAATGGCGTTAATGCCGTGTTTTCTGGATTTGAGAATTCGTATCATCAAGAACTCACCAGAAATATATTTAAACAATACCTCTATGCTCTTGGTGTGGCATTGATATTGGCCTTACTGGTCATTCTAACTGTTGCTTTTTTTGGATATTTCCAAATTTATGTCATTCAACCGTTATACGAGCAGTTCGATAGTCTTCAGTATCCAACCAATGATGCCAATGTGTTTTGGGTGGTGTTTGCAAAGTATTTGTTCTTTGTTTTTATGGTGTATATAGCCACTGCTACCTTGTATTACTTCGGAACGAAAGAAGGACGTACTTCAAAGTTTTTCTCAATTGGTGCTTTATTTACAACGCTATTAATCATATTAACATCCTATTTGTTTGGTATTTATATTGAAAACTTCTCACAGTACAATAAGCTCTATGGTTCTATTGGAGCTTTGTTAATTTTACTATTGTATTTATGGCTTAATGCTAATATATTGTTGTTGGGTTATGAACTAAATGCAACGATTAGACGTTTAAAAAAGAAAAGATATGATGAAGAATAATAAATATTACCTAGTTGTATTGATACTTTTGATGACTTTAACGGTATCTGCTCAAAGTGTACTCGGAAAATGGAAAACCGTTGATGACGAAACAGGAGAGGAGAAATCTATCGTTGAAATTTATAAGGAAAATGGGAAAATCTACGGAAAGATTATCGAAATTTTTGACCCCGAGAAACGAGATTTGCCATGCAAGTTTTGCAAAGGAGATGATTATAATAAACCTGTTCTGGGTTTAAAAATCATTAAGGATATGGTGAAATCTGGTAACGCTTATAAAAAAGGAACCATTACGAACCCCGAAGATGGAAAGACATATGAGTGCCGATTAAAACTTGATGGAGACAATAACGATCGACTTCAAGTTAGAGGTTATATCGCTTTTTTCTATAGAACGCAGTATTGGTTAAGGGTACAATAAGTATAATATGGCATTAGGTATTGTAATTGTTCTTTCTTTCGTCGTCGGTCTTGCCTTATTGCTTTATTTTCTTTTAGGTTTCGAAAAGAAGTCAGGAGACAAAGATCAAGAACAAATGCGTAGAAGTTTAGAAGAGGAGTATATTTTCCATCCCGAAACAAATGCTAAGATAAGTTTAGAACAAGCCGAATCTGGCGAATGGGATGTTAACGGCAACGAATTTTGGGAGCGATCTGAAGAGGACATTAGAAAATTTGCTTTTGAAGATCAAAAGATTATGGAGCGAGCGTTAAATTATCTTAGGTCAAGTAAATGGTTTTTAAAAGCCGAGCCTCTAAATGATGAGAGCATAGAGACCTTATATCAAACCAAAATACTCAACCAAACCGAAAATTGGATTTACAGTGATATATTTTATTTTGATTCTGGTTATGTGTTTGCGCCACATTTAAAAGGAGAGTGCAAATTGGTAATGTGGCTGAGGATTGATGCCATAAACGGGCATTACTATTTCAGAGAGAAAACAAAAACCGAAGCCTTTTTTGATAAAATTAGAAATGATGATGATATAAGTCTAATCAATTACGAGTGCTATACCTTTAAGCGGTCTAATCAAATAACACGCGTTAAAGACCTTATGAGTAAGCTAAGTGGTATTAATCACTTAGAGATAGAAATTATGGACAATAATCTATTTATTAAAACAGATCGGTTGATAAACAAAGAAGATGTCATTACCTTTGAAAAGATTTTATCAATCTTGTATAGAGACATCAAACCGTTCCACTGAGCTGAATTATTTTATCAACGTCATATTGCCAATTCCCCTTGCTAAGAGTTTTACCTATGCCATTACTCAGGCAGAAGCTAACTTTTTGCAGCCTGGTATTCGCGTGTCTGTTCCTTTCGGAAAAACAAAAATTTATACAGCACTGGTCATCGAGGTACATAATGATGCTCCTTTGACTTATGAAGCAAAAGAGATTCATCAAATTTTAGACGATACTCCTATTGTAACACAAGTGCAATTACAACATTGGAGGTGGATTTCAGAGTACTATATGTGCACATTGGGAGATGTCATGAGAGCCGCTTTACCAAGCGCTTTTATTTTGGAAAGCGAAACAGTTATTTCCAAGAATGATAAGACGATTATTAATGACGAAGATTTAAAAGATGATGAATTCGTTGTATATGAAGCCTTACACCATCAGTCGTCATTAAAGATTCAGGATTTGATGTCCATTCTAGATAAAAAGAATGTCTTGCCAGTTATTAAGCGATTGCTCGATAAAGATGCCATTTCAGTGCAAGAAGAAATATATGAGAAGTACAAACCCAAATTAGTACGTTATGCAAAATTAAATGCTTCCTTTTCTACGGAAATAGGATTGCAAGAATTGCTGTCCGATTTGAGTAGAGCACCAAAACAGAGAGATGTCATCATGACTTTGTTTTCTATTTCGGCGCAAACGAAAAAACCTGTTAAGGTATCTGATTTGATTTCTGAAAGCGGCGCATCATCTACCATAGTTAAAGCACTAATAGATAAAGAGATTCTGGAAGAATATCATATTCAAACAGATCGTGTTCAATATGAAGGTGGCACAAACGAAGATTCAAAACATTTAAACGCACATCAAGAAAATGCTTTAAATGAAATTATTGAATCTTTTGAAAATCAAAACATTACGCTTCTTCATGGCGTGACATCATCGGGAAAAACAGAGATCTATGTAAAGCTCATTGAAACCCAACTAGAAGCTAAAAAGCAAGTCTTGTATTTATTGCCAGAAATAGCTTTAACAACGCAATTAGTTGAGCGCCTTCAGTATTATTTTGGGGAAAAAGTAGCTGTATTTCATAGTAAGTATTCATCACATGAACGTGTTGAGGTTTGGAATAATGTATTGAGAAATGCTCCAACAGCACAAGTTATTTTAGGAGCACGTTCTTCAGTATTATTACCATTTAATAATTTGGGATTAATTATTGTTGATGAAGAACACGAATCATCATACAAACAATTTGATCCAGCGCCAAGATACCACGCTCGTGATACTGCTATTGTGTTGGCTAGTATCTTTAAGTGCAAAACTTTATTAGGTTCGGCTACACCTAGCTTAGAGAGTTATTTCAATGCAAAACAGGAGAAGTATGGGTTGGTGACATTGAACCATCGTTATAACGATGTGCTTATGCCAGATATTGAATTGGTGGATATTAAGGACAAGCACAAACGTAAGCGCATGCAAGGTCATTTTAGCGATCGACTCATTGAAGAAATGACAGAGACCTTAAAAAATGGCCATCAAATTATCTTGTTTCAAAATAGGCGTGGATTTTCTCCAATTGTAGAATGTCATACCTGCGGTCATTCTCCTCAGTGTCCAAATTGTGATGTAAGTTTGACGTTTCATCAATATAAAAACCAACTACGTTGTCATTATTGTGGCTATAATACAGTAATGCCAAAAACATGTGATGCTTGTAGTAGCCACGAATTAGATAGTAAAGGGTTTGGAACCGAACAAGTAGAGCAGGAGGTAAAGCAACTATTTCCAGATTATCAAGTGGCGCGTATGGATTTGGATACAACACGCGGTAAATATGGTTATGAGAAAATTATAACGGCTTTAGAGCAAGGGCAAATAGATATTTTGGTTGGAACCCAGATGCTTACTAAAGGATTGGATTTTAGAAATGTAAAACTTGTAGGTATTATGAATGCCGACAATATGCTCAATTATCCAGACTTTAGAGCCCACGAACGTAGCTACCAATTAATGACGCAGGTATCCGGTAGAGCTGGGCGCACAGAAGAACGCGGGAAAGTATTGATACAAACATATAACCCGTATCATAATATATTGCAACAAGTGTCTACCAATAATTACTTGCAGATGTTTGAAGAGCAATTAGATGAGCGACATATCTATAAATATCCGCCAATTTATAGAATGATAAAAATTACGCTAAAACACAAAGATTATAATCGTGTTAATGTTGGAGCAGATTGGTATGCGAAATCACTACGAACCGTATTTAACCAAAATGTACTTGGCCCCGAGTTTCCTCCTGTGGCTAGAATTAGAAATCAATATTTAAAGCACATATTGGTAAAGATTCCACAGAAACAATCTTTGGGAAAAACAAAAGAAGCTATTATTAAAATTAATAACAGCTTCCTGAGTGTAAAAGATTTTAGGGCAATAAGAGTAATTTTAAATGTCGATAATTATTAAAAAGCTAATTAGTTAGGTTAGTTATAAGTTATATCTTCAAACTATTAGTCTTAGCGCCTTTAAATATTGTTAAGAGCGTCAACAAGTTGGGTTTTCTTGTTTCTACTTAAAGGAATCTCATAAGCACCAACTTCAACATTTTTACTGTTAAATCGATCAACCTTGTCTAGGTTTACAATATATGATTTATGGATTCTTAAGAATTTACCTTCTGGTAATTCGTGCTCGAAAGCTTTCATAGTAGATAAAACGACTAAGCTATTTTCTTCAGTAACTAGTTTAACATAGTCACCAAGAGCTTCAATCCATTTGATATCTTTAATGTAAACTTTTCTCTTTTTTAGATTACTTTTGACAAAGATGTGTTCGCCGTCAGTTTCATTGAAATCAAGCTTTAATTTATGTTGCTCTAGTGCTTTTTCCACAGATTGATTAAATCGTTCCCTAGTAATAGGTTTTTGAAGATAATCGGTGGCATCATAATTAAAAGCTTTAAATGCGTATTCAGTTTTACCTGTAACGAAAATAATTTGGGGTTTGTTGTTGAGTACATCGAGTAGCTCGAAACCATTAAGAACAGGCATCTCAATATCTAAGAAGATTAAATCTACTTTATGAGTATTAAGTCCATTCTTGGTCTCTAATGCGCTACTATATTCTGCAATAAGGTTAAGAGAGGAATGATTCTCTATTAACTTTACAATCGATAAACGTTGAATCGCAGAATCATCAACTACTACACAGTTTAAAGTCATAACATTATTTATATTTTAGGTTAAGATATCGACAATAGTACGAAAAATTCGGATAAAAACCAAAAAACATCGGTAAAGTGTGAATTTTAACATTATTTTAACATTATCGTGATACCCGAAATTTTATATACAAAAACGTTGCCAGAAATATAAATTATAGTTATTTTTGCACTCATTTTTAACACAATAAATAGATTTTTATGAATCATTATGAAACTGTTTTCATCTTAAATCCCGTTTTATCTGATGACCAGATAAAGGAAACAGTAAAGAAATATGAAGATTTTCTTGTTTCTAGAGGAGCGAAGATGGTAGCCAAAGAAGATTGGGGCTTAAAAAAATTAGCTTACCCAATCCAAAACAAAAAAAGTGGTTTTTATCACTTATTTGAGTACACTGTAGATGGAGAAGTAGTTAATCCATTAGAAGTAGAGTTTAGACGTGATGAGCGTTTTATGCGTTACTTAACAGTAAAATTAGACAAGCATGCGATTGCTTGGGCAGAAAAGAGAAGAAAAAGAGATAAACAAAAAGCGTAATTATGTCTTCAATAGAACAACAAGCAAAAGGAAAGAAAGACGGAGAAATTAGATATTTAACTCCGTTGAACATTGACACAAGCAAAACGAAGAAATATTGTCGTTTTAAGAAATCTGGAATCAAGTATGTAGATTACAAAGATGCAGATTGGCTATTAGGTTTTGTAAACGAGCAAGGTAAAATTTTACCAAGACGTTTAACAGGAACATCTTTAAAATACCAAAGAAAAGTATCTGTAGCTGTGAAAAGAGCGCGTCACTTAGCGTTAATGCCATACGTAGCAGATTTATTAAAATAAAATACCAATAACTATGGAACTTATATTAAAACAAGACGTTGAAAATTTAGGATTTAAAGACGATATTGTAACAGTTAAGAACGGTTATGGTAGAAACTTTTTAATTCCTCAAGGACAAGCAGTAATGGCAACGTCATCTGCAAGGAAAGTCCTAGAAGAAACTTTGAAGCAAAGAGCTTACAAAGAAAAATCAATTATTGATGCAGCAAATAAAACTGCAGAAGCTATTAAAGATTTAGAAATTAAAATTTCTTCTAAAGTAGGTACTGGAGATAAATTATTTGGATCTGTAAATAATATTGACTTAGCAAACGAATTACAAAAGGCTGGACATGAGATAGATAAGAAGTTTATCTCGGTTGCTGGTGGAACTGTAAAACGTTTAGGAAAATACGAAGCTGTTGTAAGATTACACAGAGAAGTATCAGTAAATTTACCGTTTGAAGTAGTTGCTGAATCTTAGGTAGTTAACAACAAAGGTTAATAAATACAGAAGGCTGTTCATTTGAACAGCCTTTTTTTATTTAACTTTATGCTAATCTATATTAACCAAAAACTAAATCAAATGAAAAAACATCTCATTACAACTTTTATGTTGATGTTCATAACTATGGGCTTTGCTCAGGTTACAACATCTAATTTAAAAGGAGTCATTTTAGACGAAAGCGCCCAACCCTTACCTGGAGCTAACGTCGTTGCCGTTCATACTCCAACAGGTACAAAGTATGGGGCAGCCACAAACTTCGATGGTCGTTACAACATTATTAATATGAGGGTTGGTGGGCCTTATACCATTACGATATCTTATGTAGGATATAAAGAACAGGTGTTTAATGATGTGTTCTTAACATTAGGTAAAACCGAAAATATTGATTTGCAAATGACACCAGATAGCGAACAACTTGACGCTGTTGTCATAACGGGCTCTACTACTGGAACCTTTAGCACAGATAGAACTGGTGCTGAAACTTCTGTTGGTAGGCGTGAATTAACAAGGTTACCCACAATTACAAGATCTACAAACGATTTTACAAGGTTGGAGCCAACGGCCAGTGCTGGTTCATTCGGTGGGCGTAATGACCAATTCAATAATTTCTCTTTAGATGGTGCTATTTTTAATAACCCTTTTGGTCTTGATGCTGCTCAACCAGGTGGTCAAACAGAATCTACACCAATATCTATAGACGCTATAGACCAAATTACGGTGAGCACAGCACCTTATGATGTTACACAAGCTGGTTTTACAGGTGCTTCTGTAAATGCGGTAACAAAGAGTGGAACCAACGAATTTCATGGTACCGTTTATGGCTTCTTTAGAAATGAAGACCTTACAGGTGGAACCGTTAGAGGAGAGGATGTAGTAAAACCGAAATTAGAACAAAATCAATACGGGTTTAGTATTGGTGGACCAATTGTAAAAAATAAACTGTTCTTCTTTGCTAATTTTGAAAAGGATGAGCGTACCGATTTAGGAAGTAACGGTTGGACACCAAACACAGGTAGTGGCGCTATTAATGAGTCGCGTGTATTGGAATCTGATCTTATTGCAGTTCAAAATGCACTATTAGATATAGGATATAATCCTGGAGCTTATCAAGGTTTTACTTACGCAGCCGAGTCTAATAAAGGGATTATTAAATTAGATTGGAATATAAATGATAATAACAGATTAGCTGTAATTTATAATTTCCTAAATGCATCAAAAGAAAAGCCTGCACACCCAACGGCCTTAGGATTTAGAGGTCCGAGTGCAAATACATTACAATTTGAAAATGCAGGTTATGAAATTAACAATAATATAAGATCTGTTCAGTTAGAGTTAAACTCTACATTTTCTGATGAAGTTTCAAACAAGTTTCAGTTTGGATTTACACATTTTGATGATTTTAGAGATCCATTATCTACTCCAGCACCTACCATTACTATTACACAAGATGGTTCTAATTATATTATTGCTGGACATGAACCGTTTTCTATTAATAATAGACTAGACCAAAAGGTGCTTCAGTTTTCAAACAATATGAACTATTTTAAAGGAGATCATACATATACGATAGGTTTTGCTTTTGAGAAATTTCAGTTTGACAACTCGTTTAATTTAGGCGTTTATGGAGCGCAAGGGGTGTTCTTTCCAACGACAACAATGGATGGCTTCCAAGACTTAGTAGACTCTGGACAGTTACAAGATCTGTACAACCAAGCTATTGCTGCGCATGCTTCTTTATCTTCAAATCCTGTTGGAGGTGTTGGAGGTTTCGCATTGGCAGAAACTAATGTGGGGCAAATGTCATTTTATATGCAGGATGAGTGGAATCTTACTGAAAAGTTTAAATTAACTTATGGTGTGCGTTTTGATAAACCTTTGTTTTTTGATAGTGCAGAAAAAGCTCAAGATGTGATTGATGTAGCTTGTTGTTATGCACCAGATATTCCATATGTCAACCCTAATACTGGCGAAACAGTATTTTTAGATAATACACAAATGCCAAATAGCGATTGGTTAATTTCTCCAAGAGTTGGATTTAACTATGATGTCAAAGGCGATCGATCATTACAACTTAGAGGTGGTTCTGGGTTATTCACAGGACGTTTCCCATTTGTATGGTTAGGTAACCAAATTGGAAATCCAAACGTTTTCTTTTACCAAGCTGTTGATCCAGATTATAAATTCCCACAAGTATGGAGAACTAATCTTGGTACAGATTATAGATTCGAAAATGGTTTAATATTAACAGGAGACGTGTCTTATACCAAAGATATTAATGGTGCTCATGTACAAAACTGGGGATTATTACCTCCTTCAGGAACTTTGGCAGGTGTTGATAATAGAGCCATCTATACATCTAACGATATTATTAACAATGCTTACGTTTTTACAAATTCGGATAAGGGTAGAATTTGGAACGCCTCTCTAAAGGCTCAGAAATCTTTCGATAATGGTTTGTACACTATGTTAGCTTATAGCTATTTAAATGCTAAGGATGTCAATTCAATTGAGGCCGAAATTACTGGAGATGCATTTGCATTTAATCCTGCTTTAGGAAACGTAAATGACGATGTGCTAAGTTACTCTAGATATGGCGATACACATAGATTTATTGGTGTTGCTAGTAAGAAATGGACTTATGGTAAAGATAAATGGTCAACAACGATTTCAACATTTTTTGAATATGCTCGTGGTGGTCGTTTTAACTACACCTATGGAGGTGACCTTAATGGAGATGGATCTAACTTAAATGACCTTTTGTATATACCAACTGCAAGTGAAATATCTCAAATGCAATTTTCTGGTGCCGGTCAAGCCGAGGCTTTTGAGGCTTATATTCAACAAGATGATTACTTAAGTGATCGAAGAGGTCAGTATGCAGAACGTTATGGCGCATTAGCACCTTGGAGAGGTCGTTGGGATCTTAAATTACTTCAGGATTTTAACTTTAAAGTGTCAGGAGACAAAGTGAATACGATTCAACTAAGTATTGATGTATTAAACGTTGGGAACTTAATTAATAGTGATTGGGGTGTTATTCAACAGCCTATAAGTGTACAACCATTAGGTGTTGTTGTTGATCCAGGTACAAATGTACCAACATATACATTTAATTCAGATTTACAAGAAACATTTAGCTACGATACGAGTTTAGCTTCAAGATGGCAAGCTCAATTTGGAGTACGATATATCTTCTAAATACTAGATAAATTCATTAAATTTGCGCTCTTAATTTTAAGAGCGCATTTTTTTTAATATCCTATGAAGTATTCAAGACTTACAAAAGAACAATTTGAAGAGTTACATCAAGAGTTCATCAATTTTCTAGCGACCCAATCTATAACAGCCGCTGAATGGACAGATATCAAAGCTAACAAGCCAGAAGTGGCAGAGCAGGAACTTGATGTTTTTAGTGATCTTATCTGGGAAGGTGTACTTTCAAAAGTGGTGTATTTAGAGCATATCTCACCACAGCAAATGCACTTATTTCATTGTACTGATAAACATATGCGTCTCATTGCACTTAAAGTAAAAAAAGAAGCTATAGACATTACAACAAATGAAGGTTATACTTGGTTTAGGGATAATCTCATGTCTGATGAGGTTGAGTTCTTTACAGCGAAAAAAGAGTATTCTGATGATAAAGGACAAGACAAATTTAAATTAATACAAGAGGGAGCAAATATCACCAAAGGACAGTTGTATCAGTATTTTGAAAATTTAGTGAGCAAGTAAGTCTAAGCTACAGGAATGTACATATCCACAATACATTTCTTTTCTGGATGCTCGTTAAAATCGTTATGATAGATTTCAAAAGGTGGTTCATTTCGTTTTTTATAACCATTGTCATTCATCCATTTAAATAAATACATCCAGGTTGTTGGAAAAGCATCAATACCAATGATATAATGGGCTTTAATATATAATCCACCATTCAATGTTGTCGAAATAATCTCACTACTAGGCTTTATTGGAGCCTCAACTAATAAGCAGGTACACATTCTAACCTTGTCTGGTGCTGTAATTTTGAAGCTGTCATAAAAAATAGTAGCCATCTTAAAATCTGGTGTACGCAATAAACCTTGCTGTCCAGCCCATTCTAACAAGCGATTAAAACTGGGGGCTATTTGCGTTTTTCCGATACAAGTAATTCCAGCCGTATGGATGTTTTTAATTGTTTTTACTTCAATGTTTGAGGTCATAACCGAGTCGTTGTTTTGATTGTTATGACAAACATAATCTTCAAATGTTGTAATAGGTTGCCCATTCTTGCTTTTCATTTGACTAATCTTGCTATATTTTCCTTTACTACTGCTTCGGAAATTGGAAGGACTCACACCATAGAATTTTTTAAATGCTCTTGTAAAAGACGAATGACTTGTAAATCCATAGTGGGTTGATAATTCTGAAATGGTCAAATGTTCACGATGTAATAAATCGGCAGAGGCCTTTTCTACACGTTTTCTAGCAATGTAACTATTAAGAGTTTCACCAGTAAATACTTTAAAGATCCTATGAAAATGATATGGCGAATAATGGGCGATTTGCGAAATCTGATCTAACGATAAGTCACTTTCAAGATGATTTTCGATATAATGTAACGCTCTATTTATACTTTTTATATGATCTCGCGTTAGCGTCATTTAATGTTGTTCTATGTTAATAATATCTGGGTAATAAATATAAATAGTAATTATTAAACTAGCCCGAACATTGTTCTAATATTAAATTCCATAGACTAATAGATATAGAATAACCGAACCTATATATATTCAAAGATGATTAAAAATTATCAACTCTCATTTTCGTAAAAAGCATTCGATTATCTTAAGCGTTACTCATAACGCAATGACTCAACAGGATCGAGTTTAGCTGCTTTATTTGCAGGATAAGAGCCAGAAATCACTGCAACTACAAAAGTAATAATGCTCGCCCAAATCATAGCTCCCCAAGGGATTACGAATTTAAAGTCGACCGCAGCAGCAAAAATATAACCAATAAGAATACCTAAAAGAATACCTAAAAGCCCACCCAATTGCCCAATAATGATAGTCTCAATAAAAAATTGAAAAGCAATGGTACGACGTTTAGCACCTAATGATTTGCGCACACCAATTTCACGAGTACGTTCCGTAACAGAAACTAACATCATATTAAGAAGGGCTATTGTAGATCCAAAAATAGTAATCACACTAATCACCCAAGCAATTTTGCTCAATACAGATGTCATTTCACCAACGCGATTAATTAAGTCGTCGCTTTTTTCTATTCCAAAATTGTTCTCCTCCACAGGATTGAGTCCTCTAATGTTTCTGAATAATAAAATAGCTTCATCTTGAGCGCCCTCAAGCATATCCTTTTTTTCAGCCTTGATACTCAGACTATAATTAATATTTGGATTGGTAAAAATGGTACGTGCTTTTTGAAGTGGCATGAGCACACGTAAATCCTGATTGTTTCCAAATGTAGAGCCTTTCTCTTTTAAAACACCAATGACTTTAAATTTCGCGCCTCTAACGCTTATGGTTTTATTTATGGGATTAACATCTGCTAATAATGCTTTTTGAAGATCACTACCTATAACACAAACACTATTACTGTTCTCAACATCAAAATAATTTAGTGCACGACCTGTTTCAACTTCCAAACCAGAGTTTTGAATAAAGTGTTCATTCACACCATAAACTTGAACCTCAGGATCGGTTTTTTCATTTTCGTATTTTATTTCTGCTGTTCGCGTCCCTAAAAAGGCGATAGACGTTTTAGTATACGGAAACACATAATCTTCTTCAAACTCTTTAACTTGTCTGTAATTAATCACAGGGTTTATTTTTCGAGCCTCATTGCCACGTCGTTGCGTGTTAAACTCATAACGCTGAATATTAAAGGTATTGGCTCCCATTGAAGAAAAATCACTTGAGATGGTGTTTTCTAATGCCGAAACAGCACTTAAAATACCAACTAGGGCAGTAATACCAATGGCTATGATTAAAATGGTAAGAATAGTTCGTAGCAATTGACTTCGTATAGAATCAAATGCAATTCGGATATTTTCTCTAACTAATGAAAACATAGGATTACGTTAAAAAAGTTGGTTACGTTTTATAGTAAGACTACTAAACACCCATAAAGTTACTATAAAATTGAAATAACTTTCTAATCCATCTAAAATTTATAATATTTTTGTGACGAATAAGAATTTTAAATGATCCGATACTTCGGAAAGTAATATGGCACAAAAACCGAGCATCCCAAAAGGCACAAGAGATTTTAATCCACAAGACGTGGCCAAACGTAACTATATCTTTAGTACCATTCGTAGCGCGTTTGAAACTTTTGGATTTCAACCTATTGAAACGCCAAGTTTCGAAAACTCCAGTACCTTAATGGGGAAATATGGAGAGGAAGGTGATCGCTTGATTTTTAAGATTTTGAATTCTGGGGATTATTTGAAAGATTTGAGAAGCGATATTAAAGAATCCTATGTTTTTAGTCTAATTTTTACAGAAATCATAGATTCAATAGAACGTTTAATTAGAATTGATAAAGACCTTTTTAGTTATGAAGAACATATTAATGGGGCTTTAGAGTTATATAAGAACATAACTCCAGTTGAAAAAGAACTTCTATTGTTATATTTTAAAGAAAACAAAGAAGATATTTTTAGTTTATTTACAACAGAGATTAATGATGCCGGAGTTTTTTCTCAGGTAATCGTGAGAAAGCGTAATTTAATTATAGATATTTATAATAGATATTTAAATAAGGAAGAGATTTTTTATTTACCAAGAGCAACAAAAAAAATCTCAGAAAAAGCCTTGCGTTATGATTTAACGGTTCCGTTTGCAAGATATGTGGTACAACACCAAAATGAGATTGACTTTCCGTTTAAGCGTTATCAAATTCAACCGGTTTGGAGAGCAGACCGACCACAAAAAGGTCGTTTTAGAGAATTTTTTCAATGTGATGCCGATGTTGTAGGAAGTAATTCTTTATGGCAAGAGGTAGAGTTTGTGCAGTTATATGATGCGGTGTTTACAGCATTAGGTTTACATGGTGTGACAATTAAAATCAATAACCGTAAAATCTTATCTGGTATTGCCGAAGTTATTGGTGCTCAGGATAAGCTCATCGATTTTACCGTAGCTCTAGATAAACTCGATAAAATAGGAGAGGAGAAGGTTAAAGAAGAAATGTTGGGCAAAGGCATTCCACAATCAGGAATTGATAAGCTCCAACCATTGTTTTCTTTATCTGGAGATTTTGGTGCTCAAGTAACAGAACTAAAATCTATTTTGGAAACTTCCGAAGAGGGAAGACAAGGTATCGAAGAATTAGAATTTATCAATAAGGGTATCGAAGCTCTAGGTCTAAAAACAGCAACACTTCAGTTAGATGTCACCTTAGCTCGTGGTCTTAATTATTATACAGGTGCTATTTTTGAAGTTGCTGCTCCAGAAGGTGTGAAGATGGGATCGATAGGTGGAGGAGGTCGTTATGATGACTTAACTGGTATATTCGGACTTAAAGATATGAGTGGTGTTGGTATTAGTTTTGGTTTAGACCGCATTGCCCTGGTTTTAGAACAGCTTAATTTATTTCCTGAAACCATTACCAATACAGTGAAAGTGATGTTTATAAATTTTGGAGAAGCAGAAGCTATGGCGAGTATGAAGGCGATTAAAGTGCTACGCGAAAACGACATAAGTGCCGAGTTGTTTCCAGATAAAAAGAAAACAGTTAAGCAATTTAATTATGCCAACAAACGCAACATTCCTTTTGTGGTATTAGTAGGAGAATCTGAACTAGCAGATAATACTTATACTTTAAAGAATATGGCTTCTAGCGCACAGGAAACCATAACACTAGACGCACTCATTTTTGCATTAAAATAAATAAGTTAATTAGATAAAAAAAAAAGCCTCAATCCGAAAGGAGAGAGGCCGTTTTTAAGTTAAGATCACGGTAGATTTGGGTCTATTTTATTTCACCAAAACTTTCTTCGATAACAAACCGCTTAAAGTATTTATCTTAATGATGTAAGTTCCAGTGCTCAGGTTCTTAACTTCGTATTCAGAATAGTCCAGTTCTGAAATATTTTCAATTGTCGTAATATTTTGTCCTATGATGTTAAATAATTGAATGGACTTCACATCAATAAAATTAGGATTCAATAGTACAATGCTTTCTGTGTCATTGCTATAGAAAACATCTAATGTTTTCAATTCGTCATCATCAACACTTAACGAATCACCTTCGCTAAAGGTTAATTTAAACCTATTTAAATATTCACCTGCAGGAAGGAAGAATTGGAAATCACCTTCACGTAGGTTATGGTATGTACCATCTTCAGTGTCATGAATAAAAATATCAATATCGTCTGGTACATTTTCAAGATCATCAATTGTAATCGTATTTAGACCATCGTCACTCACTTTTATACCTAAAGGATATATCGTGTTTTCTTCGGCCAAGTTACTACCTTGAATGATGTATTTTTCATCATCAATCATCCAGAATAAATCATCCATTTGATTGTCATAGATTTTGGCATCAAATGCCCAATCAAATCCCATTGTAGTTGCACCATCAATAGTTAATAGTAACTGTCTATGAATAGTATTTACAGAGTTGAATCCAATTCTAAATTTCATACGATCATCAATATCTTCCGTACCAGCTCCTGCAACACTATTATTAGAATTTGAATTTCTAACAAATACAGACGTTCCAGTAGATTCTTTTCTATAGACACGTTGACCGTTATTAAAGTTAATTGTACCCGTACTTTCTCCAACTACAAAGAATCCTTGACTTACTGGGATATAACGTGCAGGAAGTTTGGTAGGAGTTCCACCTGTAGCAACATCTGGATCGTTAGTTCCTAAAGAAGGGGCTCCAACACCACCAGAGAAATTATAGGTTGCATATCCACCCTGATATTCAGAAAGTATATGAGATCCTCCTCCCCAATGTTCCCAGAAATATAGTGTACCACTTATTAATGGATCTGCACCAGCACCAGTAATGTTTGGTCCATTATCTGTTATAAACTGATTCGCGTCAATTGCAGAAGCATAAGGATTTCCAACTAAATAATCGTTACCCGCATTTAAGGTTAAATTCACGTCACCATTATTTGGTTTTCCAAGGAACACATAGTTTTGTTGATCCACTATAGTACCAGATCCAGGTCCTTTCATTGTGAAACCTTCACCAGCTAAAAGCGTACCGTTACGTCTTACATGCTGCCATGCTGAGTAATCATCATCTAACTGATTGGCAAATTTCCAAATCCAGTAATCTGCAATGCTTATGATAGCACCATCAGATCCATCATATCCAGAGTTAACAAAGTTAATTGGGTTAACACCATCAAACATAACATCTGTAACGGTATAAGCGTTGTTGTTTGTAGTACCATTGATTTCTCCAACAGGAGTAGACCAGTAGTTATAAGTATATAAATCGGCTGTACCTTGTTGATCTTTTTCTAGAGAACCTGTTGAGGTTGGATCTAAATCACTACCAACGGTTTGAACAAGTTGAGACTGACCTTCTAAATCAATTTTCCCATCAAGTTTTAAATAGTGAGATACAGTTAAACCATTTCCTGCAGCAGAATCTGCGTTATCACCATCAACTGTTAATTCACCAGCATCTACATATAAACCTAATACTTGACGATCTCTTCCAAGAACGATTTCAGTGTCAATAGTTACGTTGTGACCTATTCTTACAATATTCCAGTCAATTGGTGTTGTTCCATCCACTACTGATAATTCGTTAGGTAATGATTGAACCGTATTATTTAACCAAGTGGCTTCTGTAGTCCAATCACCATTTCCTTGAGATTCATATGGTAATGGAGCTGTTTGTCTGTCTACGGTATCTAAGTTTCGTAATGCACCTTGATTTCCATTACCTGAAGCATCCTCAGTATTTGTATAGGTATATACAGACATTGGATAGTAACCAGCTAAATCAGACCAAGGAATGGTTGCTACATCGTTTTTCGTAATCGTAGTTGGTAATTCTTTACCAGCTACAAATGCTGCATTATCTTCAATTTCTTGATTCATGATGAAACGTAATTGATCTACAGTAAGTTCTGTATCCCAAACACGTACTTCGTCAATATTTCCTCTAAAGTGTTGTGTTGGTGTGTTTTTACCAGCGGCTGCAATATAGAACGACTCATCTGTATCTATTGGAGCTGTTCTATTTGCTTGATTATCAAGCACACCGTCAATATATAAAAATAGTCTGGTGCCATTATAGATGGCTGCAACATGATGCCATTCATCGTCAGGAATAGCGGCTCCTGTTGTTAGGGTTTGATTAGAACCGTTTTTCCAGAACATTTGTATTCTGTTATCGTTTAATATTCTAAAGTCATAACCTGTTGAGAATGCTGCATCCCTTTTAGATATAATTGATTTTGTTCCACTATCACCTGCATCTCTTTTTATCCAAGCTGAAATTGTAAATTCAGTAGTGTTAAGGTCTAGCGCATCTTCCATATCTACATAGTCAACCAAACCATCAAAATATACTGAACGCTCAACAATAACTTGAGGTGCATATCCAAAGGTGATGAATTTCGTATTGTCAAAATCGTATTCTGTTTCAAGATTACCATTACCATCAGGAGTCATAATTCTATAATCTGCCGTAGGGTCAAAAACTCCTGTATTTGAGATGAACATATAGTAACTTCCTGGAGGTGTAATATTTCTAATAGCATCTTGAGGCAGTCTTACTTTTACAGTTGGGATATCACCTCCCGTTTCAACAACTTTCCAAACACGTTGCATTGCTGTAAATGAAACATCAGTAGTTAGGGCAGGAGAAATACCTGCACTCATATTTACAGTAATCATTGATGCAGCTAAGTTGAGGTCGGCTCCATTATTTCCCCATACGAGGTATTCTTTATCATCAAATGTTGTGGCATTAGACACAATATTATCTCTATTGGTGTCGTAAATTTCGGTTAATCCCATTGTGAGAACACCTTCAATTCTTCCAGTTCCATCCGCGGCATCATTAACACTTCTAGATTGTTTCTGATTTAATTCTGAAATATCATCTCTACCAATACCAGCAATATCATAGTTGAAACCAGCATTTGCAGACTGATCCCAAATAACACTACCATCACTATTTACATAATCTTGAGATGTACCATTAACACCTAATGTGATACCATATTTAACGGCTAAGTAGGATTGTATTCTGTTGCGTTCTTGAGTTAAATCTCCATCAGCTCTTCTTGAGTCATAAGTGATAACTTCCGCAATTCTACCATCAAAGCTACCATTCCAGTACTGACTTCTACCTAACCAGTAACGACCATTATTAATCATTTTGTATAGAGGTAAATCATTAGTTTCGTTACCAACTTGATTGGCGTTGAAATATAATTCCATGTCAGTATCTCCTGCATTTTGTCTTACGTTGATAATATGAATTTGATTATAGTCTGTACCTGAGTTTGTATCTGCTCTACCATAACCCTGTTCTGTTGGATTAGATGGTGTTTCGCTGGTTGTTGATATACAGTAAGAAAGTCTTTCGTTTTCAAATCTTGCCGTATAGCCACCATATCCAAATCCTGTAACATCTTCAGTAAAGGTGTTACCAGCTGGATCAGAACTGGTAAACGTATCTAAAGGAATCATGGTTGTAGTAATGGTAGGGTCAGGCATTATTACCACAAAGAAATCGTTGGTATTAAAACCACCCGTACCTTTTAGTTCGTCTCGACTTCCATCATTAATGACATAGGTCATATCTCTATTGGCTGTCGTATTATCGTTTTCGAAATCAATTACAGGGTTAAAGTTGAAATTTCTTGCAACACTATTTCTATAAACAGGTTCTTGTCCTGTAACCACAGTTTCTGCATTGTTTCCTTTTCCATTATCTGCCCAAAGGCTAACTAATGAACCATCTGAAGCATATGTTGTACCATCAACCTGATCTGCTTTTAACCATAGATCTAGGTTAGAAGTTATACCTCCTGGAGCTACGGTTGGTGTGCAATAGGATACTCCTGTAATTTCAATGTCATCTAAATTGACATGGTCATTATCTGCACTGGCATCACAACGCACTCTAAATTGAGAATTGTTACCAACAGGGAATGTGTAATCTGTACTCATTAGAGTTACTGTTTTACTGTATCCTATATTGCCCGAAGATTCAAAATCTGCATCTTTATTGGCTACGATACCACTTACAAATGTGGCTACTATCGTCCAGTTTGTTCCACCATCGCTACTGTATTCTACGAAGAAATCTTCTCCGGTTTCCATACTGTTGGGTTTAAAGAAGAATTTAAAATCTACTTTATTGTAATTTGAAAAATCAAATAATGGAGAAATAACTGAAGAGGCAGAACCTGTAGCATCGTCATCTCTAATTTGTAAACAGTATGCTCCTCCGTAGGCCCAAGTTGTACTATTGAATCTTGTAGCATCTACACCTCCAGACGTCCATCCATCATATCCGCTTTCAAAATCTGCACTGTGTATGGCATAGGTTCCACAAGGAGGTGGTATGAAACCAGTACCTTGTATACTAAAGTTATATGGGTTTTCATCGCTATCGTTGTTACCAATAGATACTGTAGCTGTTCTCGTTCCAACAGCACTTGGATCAAAAGTAATGGCAAAAGTTGTAGTTCCGCTTGCTGCAATTGAATTTGAAGGAATTGTAGTCACCGTAAAATCTGCAGCATTCGTTCCGCCAATAGTAACATATGGGGAAGCCCCAGATAAGGTTAAGTTAGCAGTTCCTGTATTTTCTATTGTAAAGGTATTGACGTTTGTTCCACCAGCGATATCAACAGTTCCGAAGTCAGTATCATCTAAACTTGAAGGAGAGGCATCGCCATCAGTAATGGAGTTTGAATTTCCTTGAATGTCGATTTCTGGTGCAGGTGTGAAACCTGTTCCCTGAATATTAAAATTATATGGGTTTTCGTTCGAATCACCATTAACGATACTTACGTTAGCAGTTCTTAGACCATCTGCACTTGGATTGAATGTAATATCTAGAGTTGTACTGCCTGAAGCAGCTACAGATGAAGCAGGAGCAGAGCTTATTGAAAAATCTGCTGCATTTGTTCCACTTATCGTAACACTTCCAACTGATAGGGAAGTGGTACCTATATTTTGAATTGTAAATGTATTTACGTTTGTACCTGCTGCTGTGTTAACAGAACCGAAATCGGTATCGTCAGAAACATCGGGAGTAACATCTCCATCAACTATACTTACTGCATTACCTAGTACATCTATTTCTGGACCAGATATTACTGTAGTTGTTAATGATATGTCATCAATCGCCATATCACTTCTGTAATCATTCGTAGTTAGACCCCTAAAACGAATCATAACTGTCTGTCCTACATAACTCGTTAAATCCAAATTAACTAAATTCCATGCTTGACCATGACTTGTTTGAACTTGTCCCGTTTGAGACCATAATGTTGTTGGATAACTAAGACCACTGTTGGTACTTAGTTCAACGTATAAACTTCCCATTCCAGAACCATACATGTGATAATAAAATGAGAATTGTGCTGTACCAGCCGTAGTTAGATCAAAGCAAGGACTTTCTAAGTTATGTGTGTCATTATAATTAGGGTTACTTCCTTCTGTAAAGTAGTAGTAAGTTCCGCCATTAGCGCCACTTGGTCCTGTACTATTTGATGGTGTTCCACCAGACCTATAATCCCAGTCATTGGTATCACCCGTATCCTGAGTCCATAAGCCTAATCCAGATTCAAACCCTTCATTATAAGGAAAACCAGATACCGTTGAGGAACAAGTACCTGAACATCCTCCTGAAACGTTGAAAAAGACAGGAGCTGCACCACCAGATGTAGCGGCATCTCCATTTTGATTAATAACTACTGAACCACCTGAAGTTATAGTAATATTATCTGCTCCATCCCAACCATCATTGGAAGTATCATACATTATCATATAGTAGTTATTCAAATCTGCTAAACATCCTAATGATACCGTTGTTGAATAGCTATTATTAACTCCTCCAGTAAACCCGTTGTCTATTGTGCTTATTAATACACCACTAGGATTGTATATCTCAACCCTATTTTCGGAAGAGTAGGCTGGCCAATTAACGGATACTTCAACATATGAAGTTTGTGAAAAAGTAAAATTCGAAAACAAAAGCATACAACATACCATTGCATACCTTCTAAGCGTAGTAGAAATTTTCATAAGCGGTTAAATTTTAGTTTGGGACTAATAAATTTATGATACAAATCTATTGTTAAACTCTATGAAATGCAAATTTAATCGATGAAATGCATCAATAATTTTTTAATTACTGATTATCAGTTAGTTGTAAATATCTCTTTTTTTGTTTTTATTTAAAATTGAAGGTTTTGTTACTGCCTGTAGTTTAGTTGGTTACAAAAAAAAGGCCGAATTATTTAATTCGACCTTTTTTTAATTAAGCTATTGTTTTAATATTTAATTAGCTTTTTAGTTACAATGATACCATTATCTCTACTCGATATTTTAATGAAGTAAGGAGCTTCTTCAAGTCTATCAAGGTCATTAATAGTTATAGAGCCATCAATACTTGATTTTGTTTTCTTGTAAACAACTCTACCATTTAAATCGTAGATGTTAATTTCAAACGCATTCCCATTTAAACTTAAAGGCAAGCTAATAGTAATCGTCGTATTAAACGGGTTAGGTTTAATTGTAACATCTCTACTATTTAAATCTTCAGTATCTAATGTGTTATCATCCATACCATCACAATCTTCATCTATTCCATTATCTGGTATTTCTATAGCTCCAGGATAGATTTGATCATTAGTGTCATCACAGTCTGTATTGTCTAAAACATATCCTACAGGTTGTGTACAATCAATAACTGAGTTGTCTGCATCACCGAAACCATCATTGTCAGTATCAGCATAGTATATAATGCCTGTTCCGTTATCAGTTACATCCCACGAACAAGTCGTATTATTAAACGTTGCAGTCTCATAACATTCTGTTGCTGGTTCTGCTGGCTGTGATCCAGTGACATCCCACGAACAGGTCGTGTTATTAAATGTTGCCGTTTCATAACATTCCGTTGCAGGTTCTGCTGGTTGTGATCCAGTTACATCCCATGAACACGTCGTATTGTTAAACGTTGCTGTTTCATAACATTCAGTTGCAGGTTCTGCTGGCTGTGATCCAGTTACATCCCACGAACAGGTCGTGTTATTAAATGTTGCCGTTTCATAACATTCTGTTGTAGGTTCTGCTGGTTGACTACCAGTCACATCCCATGAACACGTTGTATTATTAAAGGTTGCAGTCTCATAACATTCCGTTGCTGGTTCTGCAGGCTGACTACCAGTTACATCCCATGAACAAGTCGTATTATTAAAGGTTGCAGTCTCATAACATTCAGTTGCAGGTTCTGCTGGTTGTGATCCAGTTACATCCCACGAGCAAGTTGTATTGTTAAATGTTGCAGTCTCATAACATTCCGTTGCAGGTTCTGCTGGTTGTGATCCAGTGACATCCCATGAACACGTTGTATTGTTAAAGGTTGCAGTCTCATAACATTCTGTTGCAGGTTCTGCTGGTTGTGATCCAGTTACATCCCATGAACAGGTCGTATTGTTAAAGGTTGCAGTTTCATAACACTCTGTTGCAGGTTCTGCTGGCTGGCTACCAGTTACATCCCACGAGCACGTCGTATTGTTAAACGTTGCTGTTTCATAACATTCAGTTGCAGGTTCTGCTGGCTGTGATCCAGTTACATCCCACGAACAGGTCGTGTTATTAAATGTTGCCGTTTCATAACATTCTGTTGTAGGTTCTGCTGGTTGACTACCAGTCACATCCCATGAACACGTTGTATTATTAAATGTTGCAGTCTCATAACATTCTGTTGCTGGTTCTGCTGGTTGACTACCAGTTACATCCCAAGAACACGTTGTATTGTTAAAGGTTGCTGTTTCATAACATTCAGTTGCAGGTTCTGCTGGTTGTGATCCAGTGACATCCCAAGAACACGTTGTATTATTAAAGGTTGCAGTCTCATAACATTCTGTTGCAGGTTCCGCTGGTTGTGATCCAGTTACATCCCACGAACACGTCGTGTTATTAAAGGTTGCAGTCTCATAACATTCTGTTGCAGGTTCTGCTGGTTGTGATCCAGTGACATCCCACGAACAAGTCGTGTTATTAAACGTTGCAGTCTCATAACATTCCGTTGCTGGTTCTGCTGGTTGTGATCCAGTCACATCCCATGAACACGTCGTATTGTTAAACGTTGCAGTCTCATAACATTCTGTTGCAGGTTCTGCTGGTTGTGATCCAGTGACATCCCATGAACAAGTCGTGTTATTAAATGTTGCAGTTTCATAACATTCCGTTGCAGGTTCTGCAGGCTGACTACCAGTTACATCCCACGAACAGGTCGTGTTATTAAATGTTGCAGTCTCATAACATTCAGTTGTAGGTTCTGCTGGTTGTGATCCAGTGACATCCCATGAACACGTTGTATTATTAAAGGTTGCAGTCTCATAACATTCAGTTGCAGGTTCTGCAGGCTGACTACCAGTGACATCCCAAGAACAAGTCGTGTTATTAAAGGTTGCAGTCTCGTAACATTCAGTTGCAGGTTCTGCTGGTTGCGTACCAGTTACATCCCATGAACAAGTCGTGTTATTAAAGGTTGCCGTTTCATAACATTCTGTTGCAGGTTCTGCTGGTTGTGATCCAGTGACATCCCATGAACACGTCGTATTGTTAAACGTTGCAGTTTCATAACATTCAGTTGCAGGTTCTGCTGGTTGCGTACCAGTTACATCCCATGAACAAGTCGTGTTATTAAAGGTTGCCGTTTCATAACATTCTGTTGCAGGTTCTGCTGGTTGTGATCCAGTGACATCCCATGAACACGTCGTATTGTTAAACGTTGCAGTTTCATAACATTCAGTTGCAGGTTCTGCAGGTTGTGATCCAGTGACATCCCATGAACAAGTCGTATTATTAAATGTTGCAGTCTCATAACATTCAGTTACAGGTTCTGCAGGCTGACTACCAGTTACATCCCACGAACAAGTCGTATTATTAAAGGTTGCAGTCTCATAACATTCAGTTGCAGGTTCTGCAGGCTGACTACCAGTAACATCCCATGAACACGTCGTGTTATTAAATGTTGCAGTCTCATAACATTCAGTTGCAGGTTCTGCTGGTTGACTACCAGTTACATCCCACGAGCAAGTCGTATTATTAAATGTTGCCGTCTCATAACATTCTGTTGCAGGTTCTGCTGGTTGTGATCCAGTTACATCCCAAGAACAAGTCGTATTATTAAATGTTGCAGTCTCATAACATTCCGTTGCAGGTTCCGCAGGCTGACTACCAGTTACATCCCACGAACAAGTCGTATTATTAAAGGTTGCAGTCTCATAACATTCCGTTGCTGGTTCTGCTGGTTGACTACCAGTTACATCCCATGAACAAGTCGTGTTATTAAAGGTTGCTGTTTCATAACATTCCGTTGCTGGTTCTGCTGGTTGCGTACCAGTTACATCCCATGAACACGTTGTATTGTTAAATGTTGCCGTTTCATAACATTCAGTTGCAGGTTCTGCTGGTTGACTACCAGTTACATCCCATGAACAAGTCGTATTGTTAAAGGTTGCTGTTTCATAACATTCTGTTGCAGGTTCTGCAGGCTGACTACCAGTAACATCCCATGAACACGTTGTGTTATTAAAGGTTGCAGTTTCATAACATTCAGTTGCTGGTTCTGCTGGTTGACTACCAGTTACATCCCATGAACACGTTGTATTATTAAAGGTTGCAGTCTCATAACATTCTGTTGCAGGTTCTGCAGGTTGTGATCCAGTGACATCCCATGAACAAGTTGTATTATTAAAGGTTGCCGTTTCATAACATTCAGTTGCAGGTTCTGCAGGCTGACTACCAGTTACATCCCACGAACACGTCGTATTATTAAAGGTTGCTGTTTCATAACATTCTGTTGCTGGTTCCGCTGGCTGACTACCAGTGACATCCCATGAACACGTTGTGTTATTAAATGTTGCAGTCTCATAACATTCCGTTGCAGGTTCTGCAGGTTGCGTACCAGTTACATCCCATGAACACGTTGTGTTATTAAAGATTGCTGTTTCATAACATTCTGTTGCAGGTTCCGCTGGTTGTGATCCAGTGACATCCCACGAACACGTCGTGTTATTAAAGGTTGCCGTTTCATAACATTCTGTTGCAGGTTCTGCTGGTTGCGTACCAGTTACATCCCACGAACAAGTCGTGTTATTAAACGTTGCAGTCTCATAACATTCTGTTGCAGGTTCTGCTGGTTGCGTACCAGTTACATCCCATGAACAAGTTGTGTTATTAAAGGTTGCAGTCTCATAACATTCTGTTGCAGGTTCTGCTGGTTGTGATCCAGTGACATCCCATGAACAAGTCGTATTATTAAATGTTGCAGTCTCATAACATTCCGTTGCAGGTTCTGCAGGCTGACTACCAGTTATATCCCATGAACACGTTGTATTATTAAAGGTTGCCGTTTCATAACATTCTGTTGCTGGTTCCGCTGGCTGACTACCAGTGACATCCCATGAACACGTTGTGTTATTAAATGTTGCAGTCTCATAACATTCCGTTGCTGGTTCCGCTGGCTGACTACCAGTTACATCCCACGAGCAAGTCGTGTTATTAAATGTTGCAGTTTCATAACATTCTGTTGCAGGTTCTGCTGGTTGTGATCCAGTTATATCCCATGAACAAGTCGTATTATTAAATGTTGCAGTCTCATAACATTCCGTTGCAGGTTCTGCTGGTTGTGATCCAGTCACATC
>NZ_CANLUG010000008.1:0-211628 GCF_947494225.1 uncultured Psychroserpens sp. | reverse complement strand
TGGTTCGTTTTCTTTTACTAATTTAGTTCCTAGGCAACGCAACGAAACCATACACGAACACGTTGTAACACATTTGAGCAAAAACTCAAAATCCGTTCTTAAAACCTGAAGTCACTCAACTCTTGAGCAATCAACGGATTTAAATTTATATATTTAGATTTACTATAAACTCTATTAACTTGAACTCTTTCAATTATGATTTGTTGGAACTTCATCATTTTCTCATCAATTGAAAATTTTGAATCATAAGTAATATAGTGGTTGGTCTCATTAATTTTATTCGCAATAGAAGAATATGATTTCACAGTTTTACGCTCGAACTGACTATAAACTTCTTTAAGGTTTGAATAATAACCTATAAAGCTATTTATTTTTTCACTTGTACTGACTGATTTTTTCCTGTCAATCTCAATTCCTTTAACGATATATAATTTCATAATAATAGAAGTTATCAACAATAATTAGAATATAAAACACATATTCATAAAATAAAATATAAAAATTCATATTTTATAATGCTTTGCTAATATACGAACTAAAATATAAAATTATATTCTAAAACCGTGTTTATAACTCTTAACCAAAACACTTGAATATCAAACAGTTGAAATTTATCTTTGTATGGAGATAATATAACTGAATGGCTAAAAAAAGTGAAATAAAAAAGAACATCAAATTCTATAAAAAGGAAATGGAAAAATGGGAATTCAGAATTCTTATTTCTTTAATTTTAATTTTTTTGGGAATTATTGTTTTTTATCTTTTTTATTTAAAAGTCAACAATTGGGATTTCACAAATATCGAATTTGGTACTTTAGAATTTCCGAAATTAAGTCTATTAACACCATTTCTTTTCTGCTTAGGTTTCTCAGCTAGACAGTTCAATTATTACAAAAAGCAGTTAGATTTGTACAAACTAAAATGTACGGAATCATAAGTCATAATCGGAATAAAAACGTGTTACAACAACGTGTATAATTAATTGCTATGGCAAGTGCTTATTTGGAAAATTCCTTCGGAATTTTCTCGCGTTCGTTTTTGTTTACTAAATTAGTTGCTTAAACACGCAACTAACCATACACAAAACCGTTAGGTGCAATTGCTCATTCTCACTCAAACTCAATTTATCTGTTTACTCATACTCTCTGTACGTTAGCTAGTGTCTGGCAATACGCACTTACTCAAATAGTAAAACGTGAGCTACTTACGGCTAACTGTGATTACTCATACTCACCTATTCCTAGCGTCCTTGAGGCAACACGTGTTTACTCTACTGTTTCGCAACAGCACATAACAACGTGTATAATTAATGCTAACCCCCTACTTCAATTAAAATGTATATATTTAAAGAACTGATTTGCAACAACTGAAAATCCTGCCGATTCTCAGCCGCACAAATCATACACAAACACGTTGTGTACAATATCCACGAAACTCTAAAATGAAAAAAACACTGATTCTAATATTGACTTTTTTACCTCTAACTTTACTCGGACAGCATTTGAAATGTTGTGAATCGGAAAAAGAAGTTGAATCGTATTTGAGCGGAAAGTGGAAAGAAAAAAATGACGAATCTAATACTATTTATGAATATTGGTTTGAAAATGGAAAAGGTCATTTATCGGAAATAGAAATTGCCGAAAATGGTGACGAATTAATTGAACTTGAAGTCCAACCATTTGTGGAAATAATTAAATATGACGGTGGATTTAAAATCAAATTCACTTATCCTTACGAAAATTGGGTTTCGGAATTGAAATACTTGAATTCTAACAAACTGATTTTGATAACGGACAAAAAAGAAATTGAATATTATAAATACAAAAAATAAAAATACTGTACACAACAACGGCTATAGTTCATTGCGGCGGAATTTCCTCTCGGAAATTCCTGCGTATTTGCTAACTTTGATTTACGACGGAATAGTTCTACCGAACCATTCCGCAACGAAACCATAGCCAAGACCGTTACAAGCAATTGCTCATTCTCACTCAAACTCAATTTATCTACTTACTCATACTCTCTGTACGTTAGCTTGTTTGTGGCAATACGTACTTACTCAAATAGCAAAACGTGAGCTACTTACAACTAAATGTGATTACTCTTGCTCGCTTATTCCTAGCGTCCTTGAGGCAATACGTGTTTACTCTTCTGTTTCGCAACAGCATATAACAACGCGTATAGTTCATTGCTCGGAAATTCCTATCGGAATTTCTGTCCCTTCTGAACAATGGGTTCGCTCCTATTTGCTATCTTAGTGCAAACGCAACGAAACCATACACGAACACGTTAGGTACAATTGCAACTTCTCACTCTTGTAACTTACTCATACTCTCTTTACGTTTGCTTATTTCGGCGAAAACTGATTACTCAAAATTCCTTGCGTTAGCTCGTTTACTACTTTATGTGCTTACTCTTGCTCACTTTACCTTAGATTGGTTGTGGTAACACGTTCTTACTCTGTTCTGTTGCAACAGTACATAACAACGTGTATAGTCAATTGCTTGTTCTATGTGTACTCGGAAAATCCTGCGGATTTTCCTCTGGTTCGTTTTCTTTTACTAATTTAGTTGCTAGCCAACGCAACTAACCATACACAAACACGTTAGGTGCAATTGCTCATTCTCACTCAAACTCAATTTATCTGTTTACTCATACTCTCTGTACGTTAGCTAGTGTCTGGCAATACGCACTTACTCAAATAGTAAAACGTGAGCTACTTACGGCTAACTGTGATTACTCATACTCACCTATTCCTAGCGTCCTTGAGGCAACACGTGTTTACTCTACTGTTTCGCAACAGCACATAACAACGTGTATAATTAATGCTAACCCCCTACTTCAATTAAAATGTATATATTTAAAGAACTGATTTGCAACAACTGAAAATCCTGCCGATTCTCAGCCGCACAAATCATACACAAACACGTTGTAGCACATTTAAGAAAACCGAGAATATGAGAATAAACCTTTTAATAATTTTGACATTAATCCTATTTGCTTCTTGTAAAACTGACCCAAATAAACAAGTCGATGAAGGAACGGTCAATGAGAATAAATATCACAGCAACGAAATTGGTTGGACAATCGAAATACCAAAAGGTTGGAATGTTACTCAACGAGGAGAATCACAAAAAAGAGAAGATAAAGGACTAAAAGCGATAAACGAAGCGAACGGAATTGACTACGATGTGAGCGGTCTAAAACAACTTATAAGTTTTCAAAAAGATAGACGACACGTTTTTTCAGCAACCTCTGAAAAATTTGAACTTGAATATGATGGAGAATATGAAGACCAAAAGAAAATTGTTAAGGAAATACTTTACAATACTTACGCACAAAACGGAATTAAAGTAGACACAGCTTCTTCTAAAGAAATAATCGACAATTTGGAATTTGATTTATACAAAATAACTGTTTATAATCAAAAAGGCGAAATTATTCTTTATCAAGATTTATATTGCAGATATATGAATGGACTTGATTTTGGAGTGAACTTAAATTATTTCAATGATAAAGAAAAGAATGAATTAATGAATGCGTGGAAAAACTCAACCTTCGAATAAAAACGTGCTACAACAATGGCTATAAGTAATTGCTTGTTCTCGCCTATTTCTGAAAATCCTTGCGGATTTTCAGTTTGGTATTTACTTGCTAAGTTAACCGCTAAACCACGCAACTACTCATAGCCGAGACCGTTAGGTACAATTGCAACTTCTCACTCTTGTAACTTACTCATACTCTCTTTACGTTAGCTTATTTCGGCGAAAACTGATTACTCAAAATTCCTTGCGTTAGCTCGTTTACTGCTTTATGTGCTTACTCTTGCTCACTTTACCTTAGAATGGTTGTGGTAACACGTTCTTACTCTATTGTGTTGCAACAGTACATAACAACGTGTATAGTTCATTGCTGGTTGTGTGTGTACTCGGAAAATCCTACGGATTTTCCTCTGGTTCGTATTTGTTTACTAAATTAGTTGCTCAAACACGCAACTAACCATACACGAACACGTTACAAGCAATTGCTCATTCTCACTCAAACTCAATTTATCTACTTACTTATACTCTCTGTACGTTAGCTTGTTTGTGGCAATACGTACTTACTCAAATAGCAAAACGTGAGCTACTTACAACTAAATGTGATTACTCTTGCTCGCCTATTCCTAGCGTCCTTGAGGCAATATGTGTTTACTCTTCTGTTTCGCAACAGCATATAACAACGTGTATAGTTCATTGCTCGGAAATTCCTATCGGAATTTCTGTCGCTTCTGAACAATGGGTTCGCTCCTATTTGCTATCTTAGTGCAGACGCAACGAAACCATACACGAACACGTTGGCAATAATATTATGAGAAACCGTAGGAATATTAATAATCGTAATCGATTTTCGATAATTTTTCCAATTTTATCAGTAATTGGCATATCGCTTATTTTAATTTCCACATCTGGTTATGAAAAAAGTTGGTCTTTCAATTGGGATGGAATAAGAACAGAAATAAAAGATTCTATTAGTGTCTATAAACATCAATCTATCTCAAGCAGAATCGAAGGAAATGGAAAAGACTTATCAATTATAAGTAGAGTTTGGATTATTAATAATGCGACTGAATCTGAATTAATTAAATTAACTGATTTTCCAAGTGGAACTATTAAAGCAGTTGCTCACGAAGGACTTATACGAAGAAAGAATTTTGATAAAAAAACGGAATATATATTGAAAGCTATTAGAGACACTACTGATTTGGTTTATTACCAATCAGGTTGTATCGGAACAGCTATGACACTAAATAAATATGTAAGCAATTACGTGCTGAATATTGCTGATGACGTGCCTCCATTTCCTCCAGATTCAACTTCAGACTTTGGATTATCGGAAACTGATAAAGAAAAAATACTTAAGGAATATAAAAAATATCCAAAATTTGAACATTAAATACTATTGCCAACAACGTGTATAGTCAATTGCTTGGTCTGTGTGTACTCGGAAAATCCTACGGATTTTCCTCTGGTTCGTTTTCTTTTACTAACTTAGTTCTTGCCAATGCAACTAACCATACACGAACACGTTGGCAACAATTATGAATACTCACAGATTATTAATATTTTTTTCGATTTTGTTTTTGCAGTCTTGTTTATACAAGAAAGTTATAATTACGAAGGAAGAAAGAAATAACATAATTTATAAAAACAAACAGCTTTACCTTTATGAAAGTAATATTGGTAACATTGATACTCTTATAATATTTAAAAATTACCCTAATGGATATGAACCAAACTTTGATTTTTGGTTTAGAAAAAAGGTTGTAAAGTCTGATACCATTTCAACAAGAAGAGACTTTGGAAAAAGGTTTTCAACTTATCCAAATTACGAAATGAATAAACTCAAAAATCAAAATATCAATTTATCAGTTGATATTTTGTATATGAAAACTGAATTTGACAATGAGTTAAAATTGACAATTTATCCTTTTAATGAAGAATTTTCTCTTACAGGAAAAAATGGCAAACAATATATTTTTGAAAATAATGCAAGTAAAAATCTTGAAACTTGTAAGACAAACAGTTATTGTGTAAATAAAATTATTTATCAAGAAGGGAAAGGAATTGTTTTTATTGAAAAAGGAAGTGGTGAAATATGGAAATTATTGAAACAATTAAAATAACAGTTGCCAACAACGTGTATAGTTCATTGCTGGTTGTGTGTGTACTCGGAAAATCCTACGGATTTTCCTCTGGTTCGTATTTGTTTACTAAATTAGTTGCTCAAACACGCAACTAACCATACACAAACACGTTAGGTACAATTGCAACTTCTCACTCTTGTAACTTACTCATACTCTCTTTACGTTTGCTTATTTCGGCGAGAACTGCTTACTCAAAATTCTTTGCATTAGCTCGTTTGCGGCTTTATGTGCTTACTCTTGCTCGCTTTACCTTAGCTTGATTGCGGCAGCACGTTCTTACTCTGTTGTGTTGCAACAGTACATAACAACGTGTATAGTTCATTGCGCTGATTTTCCTCACGGAAAATCCTTGCTGCTGAACAATAGGTCTCTCTTTATTTGTTATCTTAGTCTCTACGCAACGAAACCATACACAAACAAGTTGTACAACATATCCAAACGAACTCTGAAAAACGTTTAAAATGAATAAAGTGAAAATCCTCATAATATTACTATTTGGAATTTCTGGATGCAAAAAAGCGGATTCTCATGTTATTGAAAAAAGAATTGCGGAAAAAATTGTAAAACACGTAATTGAAAATGACTCTCTTAAATTTCGAACATATTCTAGAGAAGTTTCATTGCATGTTAAATCAGAGAAACTAAACGAAGAAAATTATAAGACATATGTTACGTTAAATCCTTTGAAATCTAAATCAGCTGAATTTAAGACGGAAAAACTGAATATAAACGGATTCGAAACAATTATATATTATTCCAAATCAAAAGCTGAATTTAATCTACCTGAACCGTTTTTTGTGCCTGACTCTAAAAGCTGGGAATTTTTGTCAGAGATTGCAGAAAAGCATATAATGCTAAGTCAACTAAAACTTGTCATATCAATCGAAGAAAACGGAATTGAAAATCTTAATGAAATTGATTTTTAAATATTAAATACGTTGTACAACAACGCGTATAGTTCATTGCTTGTGCAATGATTACTCGGAAAATCCTACGGATTTTCCTCTGGTTCGTTTTCTTTTGCTAACTTAGTTCTAGCCAACGCAACTGAACCATACACGAACACGTTGTAATGCATTTGAGGAAATGACGGAAATCAAAGTTAAACTCCTTTTTCGAAGGTTTGCAGTAATTAATCTGCTAATGAGTATTTTACTCTTATTCTTATCCAAAAAATTAGAATTGAGCGAACGGATTTCTGCTGCATCAGTAATCAATATTGGATACTTTATGTTCTATTTCTTTTTATCACGTGGATTAACTATGCAGTTCAAATGGGTGAAAAAAAACTCAAAATCATCAATTTTCAAGTTACAGAGAAAGATGATTATGCTCTTCACCATTTTTATTAAAATAATTGCAGTAATATTCTTATTGACTTTAATTTTTAATGCAATTGCTACGAAGGAATTCTATAGCATTTTTGCTGTATGTATTCCAATTGGTATTTATCTTGGTGGATCACTTGCTAGATTAAATATAAAGCGTGTTGAATGAATAACGCATTACAACAACGTGTATAGTAAATTGCTTGTTCTGTGTGTACTCGGAAAATCCTGCGGATTTTCCTCTGGTTCGTTTTCTTTTGCTAACTTAGTTCTTGCCAACGCAACTAACCATACACGAACACGTTGTACCTAATACAAGAAAACCTTCGCTATTAAATTGAAAAAACGGATTTTTATCATATTTGGAATACTGATTTTACTTGCAATCGGATTTTTTGCGTCCAAAAAAATAAATCTAAATCCGAATTACGACGTTGGACAAAAAATTGATAGTTTAAACGGAGTTGTGGTTTATTTCAATGGTGGAGTTGGAAATGTTGATGGACGAGAGTTGACCAAAGATGGATATAATCTCGGATTGAAATATCAATGTGTAGAATTTGTAAAACGATACTACTTCGAAGAACTGAATCACAAAATGCCAGATAGTTATGGACACGCAAAAGACTTTTTTGATCCTAATGTAAAAGATGGAAAAACAAATAAACAGCGAAATTTAACTCAATATACTAATCCAAGTAAATCTAAACCGAAAGCAAACGATTTAATCATTTATTCAGGAACGACTCTTAATAAATATGGACACGTTTCAATCGTTTCAAAAGTGGACGGAAAAGAAGTTGAAATCATACAGCAAAATCCAGGTCCATTTGGAGACTCAAGAGAAAAATATGAACTAATATACGAAGATGGGAATTGGCGAATTAATAATGACCGAATTTTAGGTTGGCTGAGAAAGTAACTAAAAAGTACTAGGTACAACAACGTGTATAATTAATGCTAACCTCCTACTTCAATTAAAATGTATATATTTAAAGAACTGATTTGCAACAACTGAAAATCCTGCGGATTCTCAGCCGCACAAATCATACACGAACACGTTAGCAAACATTTGAATATGAACAGACTGACAATATTTTTACTTTTGTTTTTAACATTGACTAGTTGTAACAAAAACTCAGTTTTAAAAAATCAAATTCAAAACAAAACATTTAATTTAACATTCGAACGCTCTACTGACACTTTAGTCATTGATTTTCAAGACTCTACTTATCATGCGATTGAATATTATCAAAAAAATATTCCTTGGCGAATTTCTAATTATGACCAAGCCAGTTTCTTGATACTAGATGACGATGTTTTTGGAATTAAAGAAATTAATAAAGGGAATTTTGAATGTACGCATATTCATCGCGTTGAAACTATTGTCAAAATGGAGGAAAGAAAGCCTCGTTGGAAAAAAGAAAAATTATTTGGCGTTTGGATTGAAGAAAGATATTTAGGCACTGATTCTTCGGACTTCCCTCCTCCTCCGATTGAAAGGATAAAATCAAATTGGCCTCCAAGTTATACAATTGCTAAAAATAAAATTAAGTACGATTTTTATAATAAAACAGAATCTGAAATTCAAATAAACGATACTTCAGAATTCATATCTCTCGAACTGGAAAACCCCATAAATATTGGATTAGTTGATGAGTTATGGCATGTAATGTTTTTATCTGATTCTATAATGATTATAAATAAAAAAATTCAACAATCATATCCATCTTATTCTCAAGATATAAAAAGAGGTATAACTCTAATAAAAAAACGTTAGCTAACAACGTGTATAATCAATTGCTCGTTTTGTGTGTACTCGGAAATTCCTACGGAATTTCCTCTGGTTCGTTTTTGTTTGTTAACTTAGTCCTAGCCAACGCAACTGAACCATACACGAACACGTTGTACACAATTATTAGGAATGAAAAATCTTCTACTAATATTATTAATTTCAAACTTAGGATTTAGTCAATCTTCAATCACTCAAAAGGATATTGAGATTTGCACTCAATTGACTTTATTAAACGTCGACGAAGAGGATGATACAAATTTTCAAAAACATTTAAAAACAATTGCAGATAAAGCCAAAGAGTTCAAAATTGATTATGAATATGATTGGTTAACTTATAAAACAGAAAAAGGAGAGTATTTGATTGTTAATTTCAGTGATAACCTAAAAAGCATTCTAACATTAAATGATTATCGAAAAGTGTTTACAATGGCCAATTCTGATCAAGTATTTAACGATGCTGTGAAAAAAATTTCAATGCTTAATGTCAATGTCAAATTCAACTATGTTAAAGAAATGATTCTTCCATGGAGTACCGTTTCCGAAATGTCGGTGTCTGCATTTCCATACGCAGAAATGATCGAATATGAATTTAGTACACAATCAATAGACAAAATTGATGTGGTACTAAGAAAATTTTCAAAGTTGTTATTAGAATCTAATTATCCTTTCCCTCTTGAAACTAGCAGAGGATCAATTGGTGCATATGAAAAAATAACTTTAGTATGGTTTTATCCTAATACAATCAATTTTAATGGAATGAATACACCTAAAAATTGGATGAAAAATAAAGGTAAGTTTAAGGAATACAACTCTTTATTGAATGAAATTGAAAGTCTAACTAAAAACAGAAAAACTTTTAAGTTAAGTTATCAAAAAGAGCTTGGTAACTAGCTAATAAAAGTGTACAACAACGTGTATAATCAATTGCTCGGTCTGTGTGTGCTCGGAAAATCCTACGGATTTTCCTCAGGTTCGTTTTCTTTTACTAATTTTAGACCTAGCTAACGCAACTAACCATACACGAACACGTTAGGTACAATTGCAACTTCTCACTCTTGTAAATTACTCATACTCTCTTTACGTTAGCTCATTTCGGCGAAAACTGATTACTCAAAATTCCTTGCGTTAGCTCGTTTACTACTTTATGTGCTTACTCTTGCTCACTTTACCTTAGATTGGTTGTGGTAACACGTTCTTACTCTGTTCTGTTGCAACAGTACATAACAACGTGTATTGTTCATTGCGCTGATTTTCCTCACGGAAAATCAGCGCAATGAACAATAGGTCTCTCTTTATTTGTTATCTTAGTCTCTACGCAACGAAACCATACACAAACAAGTTACCTGCAAGTTGAACTCAAATGAAACTATCTGACTTAACAATAGAAAGCATCAAAGAATTTATTTCGGGTGACAATCAACTGACACCTGGACTTTCTGGACCTAATATTTTAAAACTTTTTAATAAAGTTGGCTTTAAAGATGTTTATAAATGGGGAGATGGTGGAATGCCGAACTCTTTGAGCAGAAATGGTTATGTAATAGAAAAGTTATATGAAATAAACGGAACGAAACAATTGATTAAATTGCTGGAAATTGTTTTTGACCCAAGACATTTTGCAAATGACCAAAACAAGGATATCAAAGTTGCTGTCGGAAAAATAAATCCTCTTTTACAGCAGGATGGATATCGGTTAGACGAAATTGACGGACGATATAAAATAATTGGTTCGGACTTACCTGATGAAATTGAAGTGGAAATTCATTTTGAGGAAATTCAAGCCCAAATAATAGAACAGATACAGAATGCAAAATATTCGATTTGGTTAGCAGTAGCTTGGTTAACAGATAAAGACTTGTTAAGAGAACTGTATAGAAAGAAAAAAGAAGGTTTGAGTATAAGGATTGTCGTTTTAGATGACGAAATCAATAAAAAATACGGAATTGATTATGAAAAGTTTTTTGAAACAAAACGATTTAAACCAACTGGAATTTATAAAAACATTATGCATCATAAATTCTGTATAATTGACTTAAAAACGATTATTCACGGTTCTTATAATTGGACTAATAAAGCCAGATGGAATAAGGAAACTGTTTCTATTGATAATAGCCGAGAATTGGCTGAAAAATTTGCGACTGAATTTGTCGAATTAATAAAATAAGACCAGCAGGTAACACCGTGTATAATTCATTGCTAGTACTCGCCTACTTACGAAAATCCTCGCGGATTTTCTATTCGGTTTGTATTTGCTAATTTAGTTGCTAAAACACGCAACGAAATCATACACAAACACGTTAGCTGCAACTTAAACTGACATCCGTATTAATTGAAATGATAAATACAATTTCCGATTTATTAAATGAATTTCTTATAGCTGAAACGGATATTCTGAATAAACAACAAATTAAGCATCCTACTACCATTGGAACAATGTTCGAAGGATTGACAGAATCCATTTTAACTAAAGCGATATTTAAAGATTTAAAATTAAGAATTGTTAAGAATAGTTTTATCAAAGGTTGTGACACTGAATTTGATGTTTTATTAGTGGATGGTGAAGGTGAAAAAATTCCTTATACAGATCGCTATAAATTTCCGGCAGAAAAAGTAATTGCAATAATTCAAGTTAAAAAAAATCTGTTTTCTAAAGATATTAAAGATGCTTACTCTAATTTAAAATACCTAGTGGATTATTATGACACAGAAAAACTTGAAGATTATAAATTTAGACTACTAAGAGACGGTTTCAGATCTATTACTAGAAAAGATTTATCCATAATTAAAAATAAAAACTATACAATTCAAGAAGAAGGTATTTATTATTCATTAATATCAGAAGTCGTTCTACCAGTTAGAATTGTTTGGGGTTATAACGGGTTTAAAAGTGAGTATAATTTGAGAGAATCATTTGTAGACTATTTAGGTCAAAACGTAACTCATGATATAAAAAATATAAAGCACGGTTTTGGGCCTCAAAACTTTCCAAATTTAATAATTTGTGGGCAATTCTCGTTGAATAAAGTAAATGGAAATCCTTTTGGATACCCTGTGGACAAGGATAATTGGTGGAGTTTTTACGCAAGTTCTTCATATAATCCAGTGTACTTTCTGCTTGAAACTATATGGACTAGATTATCTTATAAATATAAATTTCTTCCTATTGATATATTCGGAGACGATTTATCAATAGAACCTGTAAAATTATACATTGATTGTCGCGTGAATGAGTTTAACCGAGACTTATTGGGTTGGGAGTACAATTATAGAGGTTTTAACGAAGAATCTTTAAAAGAGATTTCTAATCCTGTTGAATGGACTCCAACATTCTTAGACAAAGAACAGTATGTTATTATTCAAGAACTATGCAAAAATTCATCTATAAATTTAAAAGAAGATAAAGATTTAGAAAAATTTGTAATTAAAGACGGTAATTATAATTCTCTAAATGATTTTATTAAAAGATTGAAAGAGACAGGTTTAGTTTTTACAGAAAATAATCAATTGAAATTATTAACCGACAATTGTCAATGTGTGTTCTTACCAGATGGTAGAACAATTGCAGGAGAAAACAAGAGCGGCAGACTTACTAAGTGGGTTACTAAATTTATAAAAGATAGAAAAAGCAGCAGCTAACAACGTGTATAATTAATTGCTACTGCTGGCTAAGCGAAGGATCTTTTCTTACAATTCACTATATTGTAGTTCAGAATGAAAATCTGAATTAATTAAAAACTGAATAAAAATGTATGGTAACAACACGTATAACCAATTGCTAGTTCTGTACGTACTCGGACACGAGCGAAGCGAACTGGCGCAAGCAAAATCCTACGGATTTTCCTCTGGTTCGTTTTCTTTTACTAACTTAGTTCTAACCAACGCAATCAACTATTAAAGCTAGTAGATTTTTACTCGGCATTTTGAAAAAAATGACGCCAGTAAAAACGAACTAGGGAAAATAATCACCGAAGGTAAACCATACACGAACACGTTGTACGTAATTTGACCAAATCAATGAAAAGAATTTCACCATTAATATTAGTTTTAAACTTTGGCTCTTTATTTTCCCAGTCAAACGAAAATAAATTGGAATTGAATGACACTTGGTTTGGTGGAGAATCTGAAAATAACGGAAAACCAGTAATTATTCGTGGAAGACAGCATTTAAAGAACTTTATTGACTCAAAACAATATTCTGAACATATTGAATTCGTATGGACTTTTGAAACCCAAACTGAAAATGGAATTCCAACACCAGAAGAGAATATCTTTATGCAGAAAGTGGAAGACGCTCTCGTTAAAAATTTGGAACCTGACTTGCAATCCGTTCTAACAATTGTTTATACTCACGACGGAATTCGTTCTTCGATTTTTTATACCAAATCTGTTCCTGAATTTCTAAAGCGAATTAATAAAGCGTTAAAGGAATTTAAAAAACTGCCAATTGAAATATCAAACGATAAGGACATTGACTGGGAATTATATACTGGAATTTTAGAGAATTATGAACTTGAACCGAAATAAAAAAACAACACCTCAACAACGTGTATAGCTCATTGCGGCTAAATTCCTACTCGGAATTTCCTACGCTGCTGAACAATAAGTTTCTGTTAATTTGCTAACTTAGTGCTAACGCAACGAAATCATACACAAGACCGTAATGCTTCATTATGATCCACCCTGAATAGAAGCTAAGTAATTTCATTTTAACGGTTTTTTGTTAATTCAGACTTTTAGATATTATTCCTTTATATTTTCTACTAGAAATAATTACATCGTCATTAGCCATTGTAATCATAAAGGTATTGTTATTTAAATACTTATAATCCTTTATAAAGTTAGTGTTAATTATAAATGACCTATGCACTCTAATGAAATTATTTGGTAATTGTTCTGCTAATAAATTTAACGCAACTCTATAAAGTAGTTTCTTATCCTTTATGTGCAATACCGCATAGATTGTACTCGATTCAATATAAAGAACATCTTCCACATGTATTTTATGCACAAATCCTTTTTCTTTTATATTGAATTCTGTTAAATGTGGTGATATGTTGTTATTATATTCGTGATATAATGACGTAAATTTTTGACTAAATTCTGCTTGCTGCCTTATTTCAACTTCGCCTTTAGCCCGCTTTAAAACTTCTAAAAAACGATCGTCTTCATAAGGTTTTAATAAATAATCAAAAGCTTCTAACTCAAATGCCTTGAGTGCATACTCATCATACGCTGTAGAAAATATGATAAGCGAATTTGCTGTTTTTAATTGAGCAGCTAACTCTACGCCACTAATTCCAGGCATATTAATATCTAAAAAAATGACACTTGGTGTTTGATGCTTTAAAAATTCAAGAACTTCCTTTCCATTTTTGCATTCATAAATCACCTCCACATCTGGATCTCTTGCAACTAAGCTTTTTATATGTCTTCTTGCATGTGGTTCATCATCTACAACCAAAATAGATAAACGCATAATTAATTTATATTTTTAATAGTTATGATAGCTATATAATCCTCAATTCCTTCTTTAGTATCTAAAATATAATTATCTCCATAAACCTGCTGCAATCGCATATCTAAATTTTTAAGTCCAAATTTTGTAGATATTGAAACGTTTGACTTATTATTATTAATAGTATTAGATAAGCTAATAATAAAGTTATTATCTTTTCTAAAAGCTTTTAGCTTAATGGTTCCTTTACCTTCTAACTGTCCAATGCCATGCTTAAACGCATTTTCTATTAAAGGCTGAAGAATTAGGGTGGGCACCATTATTTCTCTTGTTACATCTTCAACATTTATTTGAATTTCTAATCTATCATGAAAGCGTTCTTCTTCAATTTCTAAATAATTTTTAAAATAATCTATTTCTTCATCAAATGTGATAAGTTGTCTATCTCTTTTGTCTAAAATTTTACGCAATAAATTAGTAATCTTAATAACCATAGATCTTGCCTTTTTATCATCGTAACCAATGAGCGTATTAAGCGTATGTAGGGTGTTAAATAAAAAGTGAGGATCTAACTGATTTCTCAAAGTTTCTAATTGAGAAATATGTAATTGATTTTCAAGTGAAACAACTTGTAATTTTTGTTTTTGTAACGACTGATATCCATATACAACCTTAAGGATAAAACCAATAATAATAACATCAATGCAACGTATAATTATTGATTTTAAGATATAAGGCTGAAAGTCAAGATAAACATCAGTTACAGTCATGCTCTTAAAAATTAAAGGAACGACGTAATAAATAACATTAGTGATTACTAAATTAAATAGAACAAGTAAAACTAGTGATACTAAACGCTCAATAACTTGTATTAATACAGACCTTTCTTTTTCAAAAGACTTTACTAATGCATTTATGTAGTCAAGCAATAACGCCCATAAAAAATAAATAGAACTAAATAAAACTATGCGACGTATAAAAAAACCTGTATTAGTAATTTGTTCGGTACTATTTATTTGCATTATAACAGTTACCATAAAAAGTAACGCAATTATGTAGATATATTTTTTAGGAATATCTGTTTTATTTCTTCTCAAAATTTTCATAAGATAAAAGTAGCCAAATAAAATGTGGTTAACCTAATTCTAAATTGTCATTAAAATCTTTAAATGTCACTCACAACAAAAGCCTTTTATTCGACAAAATTGAGCTATAAATTTGGTTCATAATCAAAAATAATAAAAGAAATGAAAACATTAATTTTATCGCTAGTATTTGGTTTTTTAGTTATTGGAAATAGCTTTAGCCAAGAAAAGTATGCTTCAAGTGAAACAAAAGAAGTAATTGAAAAAATGATCAAAGCCCATGGTGGTTATGATCAATGGAAAAGTCTTAAAACCTTAAGTTTTACTAACTCTATGTACAGCGAATCTTTAGGATTTGTTAGATTTTGGGTTTCGGATCAAACAGTTGATATGCAAACGAGACGCTCTTATCAATACTGGCCTCTATTTGGTTCAGAAATGACCTATGATGGTAATGAAGTATGGACAAAAAATTGGCAATCAGGAAATCCCCCAAATCACCAACACTCAGTTTACTACTATTATGTTAACTTGCCCTGGCTAACACAAGATAAAAATGTAGTCTTAGGTGAAGTTTCCAAATTAAAGCATCCTGCTTTTAAAAATGAGGTTTTTAAAATTAAAATGAGCTTTACAAAATCTCCAACTTTAGGAAAATCTGCTAAAGACACCTTCACCCTCTATATAGACAAAGAAACTTATATTCTTAGTGGTTATGAATATACTGTAAGCTATGGTCCTTTATTAGATGTATTAAATGTACCTGAAACACAAGAGTCTTTTGGGCCAATGCTAAGAATAAACACGTATACTGGAGATATTAACGGTTTGAAATTTCCAATGTTAATGACTACAAAAAGTCTAGATTTAAAACAACAATATGGTGATCATGCAATTTATGACTATAAAATAAACGGAACGTTTGATGAGCAAAAAATGATAAAACCAGAAAATGCTGTTGTAGATACTTCAGTTGATAAAAGAAAATCATCAAATTAAAACACTTTGAAATCTCGAGGCTATAATTCTTACATTTTATAGCCTCATTTATAATTGATAAAACTAATTTTTATGAAACAAGAAATTATTTACGATGCTCTAATATTTGCAATAGTTATTGCATTATTACTTTTAGTAAAAGTTCCTTATGTAAAAGTTCTATTACCATTTGCTTTAATTCTTACATACTCATACAAAACACAAGATCTTAAAATTTCCCTTGGTTTTTCAAAACCTAGAAACCTATTAAAATTAGTAGGAACAGCGTTTGGATTGGCTATATTTATTTCTATCTTAAGCACCTTTTTACTTCTTCCTTTTATAGAAAAATTAACTGAAACTCCATTGAAACTAGGAGTGTTTCAACAATTAAAAAACAATTCAACATTATTTTTCACAAGTATTATCATTAGTTGGGTTGTAGGTGGAATTATTGAAGAAACCATTTTTCGTGGATTTATGATTTCTAAATTCATGAAACATATTAATCCGAATTTTGGAGCAATTATTGGTGTTATATTATCTTCTTGTTTGTTTGGATATTTACATTCTTATCAAGGCATTTCTGGGCAAATATTAGTAGGAATTGTTGGTCTAATCCTTGCTGTTATTTATGTAGTTAGTAAAAGAAATTTATGGTTAAATATTCTTACCCATGGGTTTGTAGATACAATTAGTATGCTTATCTTATACTTTGGTTTAATTAATTAAAAAATAGTGTTTTAGAACTATTGAATCCTCCCAAAGTGCTTAAAAGACAAGCATATAAAAATGTATAATTGTTTTTAAATGAACAGTCTACTAAAACAAATATCAGAGAAAGCAATTGCATTAGGTGATTTTGAGTTTACTCAAGAACAGACTGAAAACAAATGGCTAGGAACCAAACCAGCTTCGGAAGCTGAAATAAAACTGACCGAAAAAAGACTCGGAATTGAATTCCCAACCGATTTTAGACAGTTTTTATCAATAACAAATGGATTTTCCGCACCAAACGATATTGAACCTACTCTAGAATCGATTAATAAAATTGACTTCCTGAAAAATATTGACAGTTATATTATAGAAGCATACAGTGTTGACGGAATTGAAAATATTGGAAAACAACTTGAACAAAGCATTATTGTTGGCGGAATAAATCAAGAACAACAATTTCTTCTAATTCCACCGAACTCAACAAATGAAAAATGGAAATACTGGAAATTCGCAAATTGGCATCCAGGAGAAGAAGAACATAAAAACTTGGAAAGTTATTTTAAAGAAGTTTTGAACTTTATGAAAGAACAAATTGAATCGGAATAAAAACTAACCACAACAACGTGTATAGCCAATTACTCGTTCATCCTACACTCAGAAAACCCTACGGATTTTCCTCAGGTTCGTTTTCTTTTGCTAACTTAGTTCTAGCCAACGTAACATAATCATACACGAACACGTTGTGTGTCATTTAAACCAAAATTATGGGAAGATGGATGGAATCAATTAATGATAATGGAAATGTAATTGATGAAATTGCACCTCATTCCATAATTCATTGTTCAAGACATTTGCCGAAAAAAATACGGTATGATTTTCCAATAATAACTGGACTTGACTTGCATTCTGAAAAATGGATAGACGAAGTTCAGTATTTTAAAAATGATGAGATATCTCAATTATACTCTGAACTTATCAGAATAAGAAGATTGTCAAAAATGGAGGAATTCATTTCTGGACTCGATAACAAAAAGTTCTTGGAATACTGGAAAGGAAACGAAATGAAAGAATCTGAATTCCAAGTGGAACTTGACTTTTTGGAAAAGTTTATTCTAAATGCGATGGAACAACAACTTGAAATAAAAATAAGTTTATAAAAACGCCACACAACAACGTTGTACACAATGAAAAAAAACTTAATAACAGTTCTGATCATTTTTTTCATTCTCTTTTCTTGCAAATCAGATAAAAGTGATAATGAAAACTTAGAAATTGACACTTCGCTGCTTTATGGAGTTTGGGCGTTTAACAAATCTGATCCTCATGCAGTTTTCATGATTAATAAGGATGAGTATTATCTAGTTGATTATGATGGCGATGGTTCTATAAATTACACTCTAGAAGGAAAAGAGTTAAAGATATTTTATGATGGTTCTATGCAATGGGGAAAAATAACTTCTGTAACTCAGGATTCATTAAAAATAAAATGGAGAGATACGGATATTGAAACCAAATACGTCAGATTTCCCGAAGATTAGTTCAATATACACAGTGTACAACAATGTGTATAATCAATACTAACCTCCTACTTCAATTTAAAATCTTATATTTAAACAACTAATTTGCATCACCTGAAAATCCTTCGGATTCTCGGCCGCACAAACCATATACGAATACGTTGACATTCATTAAAGCAACAATATGAAAGAATATAAATAACGAATGAAATATATTTTATTGATCAGTCTGCTATTAGCAATGAGTTGCTCTAGTAAAACCAAGTCAGAAGGAATCTCGACATCATCGGAGAATCAAGGAAATTTAATTGCAATTCTAGACACTATCTGGAAAACTGAACAGCGACCAATTACATTAAGAGATTCACTTATGAAAATATATGGTGCTGAATCAGAATTAGTTAAGACACAACAAGCTATCTATGAGAAGAACCATATCATAAATGAAAGAAAAGTAAAGGATATTCTAGATAAATATGGATGGCCTTCTAAAGAAATGGCAGGTGAACAAGGAAATTGGACTATATGCAATGTTATACAACATTCAGATAATTCAGTTCGAATACAATATCTTCCAATGATGAGACAAGCTGTAAAAGAGAAAAAGTTAGAGCCTCGATTTTTAGTAAGAGCAGAAGACAGAATAGCAACTGAAAGAGGAGAATTACAAATCTATGGTGGACAAATGAAATACTATCCAGAAACCAAGAGTTTTAACCTTTGGCCTGTTTTTGAACCAGAAAATATAGATAAACGAAGAACTGAAATCGGACTTGATTCAATCGCTATATTTCTAAAGAATAGATTTGATTTCGAATGGAATCTTGAAGAGCAAATTAAGCGAACAGAAGTGTTTGAAAGAGAACGTAAAAAACAAAACTAACGAAATGCCAACAATGTATATGAAATTATAGCCGCCTATCGGTAGACTACCCTTCATACACGAACACGTTACCTGCAAGCTAAAAAAGACCTGTAACAATCATCAAACTATTGCATCTTTAATATGAACACTAATTCAAAGACAATGCGATTAACCATATTAATAGCAGGTATCATTCTATCCACAATATCTTATGGACAGACTTCATTAAAAGAAATAAGCCTAAATAGCGGAAAACATAAAGTAGGTTTCAAACACTATACAATTATTGATAGCACAAGAACCTATCAAATTAAAAATAATTTCGACAATCAATTCATAAATAGACCAATTCCTATTAGTATTTGGTATCCTGCAACACTTAAAAACAATAATTCTAAACAGTTAACAGTTTTAAATTATTTAGAGATTTTAAAAGAAGAAGAAGAATGGAAAAACTTACCAAATTATTTTTTATTGGATTGGTTCCCTTACTTGTGGAACACGCCTCAAAATAAGGCTCATCTTTCTGAAAAAGTAAATGCCTTTTCTAATCCGACTTTTTTAAATGGAAATTTCCCAGTAATAGTCTATGCACCAAGTTATCAAGCATCTTCAATTGAAAATTTTGCATTATTCGAGTATTTAGCTAGCAATGGTTTTGTAGTAATTTCAAGTCCCTCAAGAGGAACAGACACAAGGTGGTTGGAAGGAGGAACTACAAAAGATATGGAAACACAATCTAGAGATGTAGAATTTCTTTTGAAAGAAATTCATAAATACGAAAATATAGACCTTGATAGGGTCGCACTTATGGGATTTAGTTTTGGCGGACTATCCAACGCAATAACGGCTATGAAAAATAAAAACATAAGCGCTATCGTGAGTTTAGATGGAACGGAAAGATACAACTATGGAGTATTGGAAAAATCACCTTATTTTAACTTAGATAAAGTTACTATTCCATATATCCATTTTGCTCAAAAAGAAATTCCAGAAGACGTCTTGACCAGCGATAAAATTCCTGCCGAATTGAATTATAAATTCCAATTATATGATTCTTTGCAATATAGTAATGCTTACAGTTATAGATTTCACGACCTAACGCATTCCTATTTTAGTTCATTCGGTGTTTTATTTGCCAACAGAGATAAGAGACAAGATAAAAGTGATGCTAAAATAATGGCTTCTTATAATTTGCTTTGTGAACACACCTTGCAATTTTTGAATGCTACACTAAAAAATGAGAAAAAGGCAAGTGATTTCATTGAAAATAAACCTAATGACAATGGTTTTTCCGAAGCTTTGATTTCTAAAAAAATGAAACAAGCAAATAGGAAGGAATTCGATTATAAAGATTTTAATGACTTAGCATTCAGTCAAGATTACCAAGATTTAATTCCGTTGTATAAAAGAACAATTGACAAACATTCAGAGCTTGAGCTTCAAGAAAGTATGCTGAATACATTAGGTTTGCAATTATCATTTAATCCTAAAAAAATAGAACAAGGAGTTAATGTGCTTTTATTGGCTTTGCATCTATATCCGAAATCTGCAAATCTATATGATAGTTTAGCTGAAGTGTATTTATACAATAAGGATTTCAAAAACGCTATTTTGAATTACAAAAAGTCGTTGGAATTAAATCCTGAAAACCAAAACGCAATTGACAGATTAAAACAACTTAAGAAATAGAGTCAACAACCAACAACATGTATAACTAATTACTTGTTCTGCTTGTTCTCGTAAAATCCTACAGATTTTCCTCTGGTTCGTTTTCTTTTGCTAATTTAGTTCCAACCAACGCAACACACGAGTCTAAAGAACTGGCGAAGCTAAACCATATACGAACACGTTACCCAAAATTCAACAACTATTTAGGTAACATTAAAACTCAAATATTCACTAGAACCCATAGTTCTACTTCTTCTGAAGAACGCCAATGCTGATCTCGCTTGGTTTTATTAGAAGCTGATTTTACCGTTTTTTTCAAACATCTTTCCAACTGAAACCTATTGCCTTGGGCTAATTCTGTTTCTATAGGATGCTCTGTTGTAACATTAGTTATTTGAGCTAAATTCGAGAAAATTAATACAAGTTTTCCATCTGGTAAAAGTCTTTTTTTTGCCTCAATAAAAAAATCTGAAAACAACGTCTTATTATAATAAATAGCCTCATCAATATTACTTAAATCATAACTTTCTGGTAACCAAGGCGGATTAAAAACAATCAATTCGGTCTGTTTTTCCCACTTGCCAAAAAGATATCCAAAGTCCAATTCAATTTTTCGAGATAGCTTAGTTGATCCCATAAATTCTATCAATCCAACAATTGCATTCGGATTAATATCAGTGGCATAAACCTTTTGGAAATTATGTTGTATTAATTGCATTGTTAATACTCCACAGCCAATTCCTATTTCTATTGCTGTTTTTTTTGATCCTTTATAACGCTTCAACCAATTATCAAAAAGCACTAAATGTTCAAAACGTGTTGGAAAATATATTCCGTAATAAGGATACATTTTGTTACGAAGTACTGGTATGGAAATTCCTTTTTGATACCATTGCCAAGAACTATTCAATCCTTGTACTTGAGGAAAAGTTAGACAAAAATGATCATTATCTGGATAAAATTTTTCTAACCAACCTATACTAGGTGATTTCTTTACACTTAGTTTTTGATTGACAATTTCTAATAAAATTAAATTTGAAAGTTTATAATATTCTGATCGATACTTTTGCTGCTCCTTAAAGGATTTATTAGGTAATTTAAGCTTCAGATATTTATGTAAATCTTGAAGAAGAGATATTCCATCATTATAAAAATCTTTGATTATTATCGATTCACCTTTATCTAGGGCCTTTATCGTATGTGCAACCAGAGTACTACGATTATATGATTTTAGCTTTTCGTTAATTGCAATAGGCTCTGGTTTGTTTACTTGTATCTCAGTAATCATTGATTGGTTTCCTTTTTGATAAGGTAGGCAATCCTTTCTGCATATTACTGTTATCCATAGAAAACATTCAAATAACTTTGGGTAACAACGTGTATAACGAATGGCTACTCCTAGCCTACTCGGACACGAGCGAAGCGAACTGGCGTAAGCAACTATTTCACAAAAATTGCATAAGCCCTAACATAGTTAAAATCATCACTTGGTAATATTACCATCGCATCATTTTTCCAATAGGTGGCTTTAGAACTTAAACTTATACCTGTAAATCCTGCATAATAAATATCATCATCATGTTTCGCTATAGAAGATATTTCTCCTACAATAGTATCTGATATGATTTCTCCATTTAACCAAAATCGCAAAATAAGACTATCTCCTACTGCTTGACTTGAACCAGAAACATACAGATTGTCATTATCAGCAAGAATTCCAAACGCTCCTGCAAAAGATGTATTGTTTTCAAGAACAGTAATTTGATTATTGTTCCAATAACTAGCAACTTGAATATCATCATTGTTAATTTCTCTATTTTCCCTTAATGCAATATAAACCTCGCCTTGATTTATACTGATATCATTTGCAAAAGCCGAATCTGTACCATCAGTTAAGCTAATTGAAGTACCGTTTACCCAATACTTTGCAATCGAACCTTCCTTTCCTACAATATGAATTTCGCCCTCATAGAGTGCTAACGCTCTTGCAGCAGCGAACTCAGTGCCATCTGTTAATAATGTTGGCATTCCATTTACCCAATAGGTAGCTATATTTCTACCTCCAGGTATCTCTGAATCTTCTTCACCAACAACATAAACATCTTCACCATCAACTAAAATATCATATGCAATAGCATCTCTAGTACCATCCGACAGGTTAACCGACACTCCATTTTTCCAGTATTTTGCTATCGATATTCCATTTCCTAATTCTTCATAGCCCGCAACATACACGTCATCACCAGACACAAAGACTGAAAATGCTTCGGCATTTGTTTGACCATTTGTTAAGACGGTAAGTTCCTCATCAACCCATAATAAGGCTCTATCTAATTCGGAATCTCCTGTATCCGATTCATTAGCATTAGATCCAACTACATAAACTGTTGAATCTTCTGGATTGTTTATTTCAGCATCATCTGAATTATCACTAGAACAAGAAGCTAAAAGCAAGGTTAAACATACCATATTCCATGCCATTGTTTTTTTCATAATTATTACGTTTATTTAGTTATCTATGCTAGCATCGCACTAATTACATTTTGTCATCATAATTTTTAATTTAAAATAATTGAAGACAATACTTTTGCTAACAACGCGCATAGTAAATTACTAGTTAAGCTTGCGCTCGGACACGAGCATAGCGAACTGGTTAAGCAATTCATACACAAACACATTTGTACCACATTATCAAATCGAATTAATTAATGGGAATATTTAACAGAAAAAAGAAATGGGAAAATTTTAATGGAAACATTAATATATACTCTGACCTCAAAAAACCTGATATTCCCAAAATTATAGCCGAAGAGAACATTTATTCTTTACAATTATTCGAATTTAAAAGTCCCAATAACCAAACTTGGGAAACGATGAATGAGCTTTTTAAAAAGTATCCAGAGATTGGACTACGAATAGTTTGGTATCATACACAAGACTTATCCTTTTACAGTCAAATTCCGAATATTAGAAATTTTACAATCTCTTCTTTCAACACAAAAGATTATTCCAAACTGCAGTCTAACACTAAACTCAAACATTTTGGAATTGAGGAAACAAAATCCAAAGCTGTAGATTTATCCTTTATCAAGGAATTTAAGGGTTTAGAATCGTTGTACGTTAACGGAATGAAGAAAGGATTGGAGAACGCAAAACATTTACCGAATTTAAAAACTCTAACGTTTCGAGGTGTAAAATTGGATGACTTGAACTTTTTAACCGAATTAAATAAACTTCAAGAATTAAACTTGCTTTTTGGCAGTTACAAAAACCTTGATTCAATATCCAAACTAAAGGGATTAAAATCAATAGAATTTAGTCGCGTTCGTCAAATCCCAAACTTCGACTTCTTGAATTCATTAGAAAACCTTGAAAAGATGGAATTTGAGGGAATGTCAAAAATGGAGTCCATTCCTGATTTATCCAAATTGGAAAAACTAAAAAGAATTCATATTCATAATAATTTAAGACTCAAAAACATTAAACCTGTTGGAGAAATACCGAATTTAAAACTATTACAACTTTCATTTGCAGAAAATTCAAAATCAAGTGAAAGAAAAAGTCTGATATCACAATCTGTAGAGATATTGATGAAATCAAAGTCAATTGAATACACTAACATCTTACATTGGACTGATGAGAAAACGACTAAAGAACTGATTGAAAAAGGTATTAAAATGTGGAGTTGGGATATAAAAATATAACATGGTACAACAACGCATATAACCAATCGTTAGTTCTCTATGTACTCGAAAACCTTAAGGATTTTCCTCTGGTTCGTTTTCTTTTGCTAATTTAGTTCCAGCCAAAGCAACACACGCGCCTAACGAACTGGCGAAGCTAAACCATATACGAACACGTTGTAAATAATTATAATCAACCATTGCTAATGAAAGAAATTTACGAAGCAAAATTTGTAGAAAAGCTATTTGATAAAATGTCAAGCTCTTATACAAGAGTGAATTACATAACATCATTTGGATTTAGCGAAAGATGGAGAAGACAATGTGTAGAGGAGATTGGAATAGAAAATGGAAAAGTTGTTGTCGATTTAATGACCGGAATGGGTGAATGTTGGAAACATATCTTAAAGAAATCGGATAATAACTCTATACTAATTGGACTTGATTTTTCTTCTGGAATGATTGAACGCGCTAAAAAAAGAAAAGCAAAATTCAGTAAATCGAGAATAGAGTTGTTAAAAGAAAATGTATTTGATAATTCAATCGAAAACGAATATGCTGATTATATAATATCTGGATTTGGATTAAAGACATTTAATGATGAGCAACTTGTAAATCTTGCCAATGAAATTGAAAGAATTCTGAAACGAAATGGAAAATTTTCATTAATAGATGTCTCAGTACCAAAAATTGGAATTTTAAAACCGTTCTATATGTTTTATTTAAAGAGCGTAATTCCGATTTTAGGAAAAGTATTTTTAGGAAGTCCAGAGACATATAAAATGTTAGGTATTTACACACAAGAATTCGGGAATTCTAAAAACGTCCTTGAGATTTTTAAGAAAGCAAATTTTGATGTGGAGTATGTTGAATATTTTTTCGGTTGTGCCAGTGGAATTAAAGGCGTGAAAAAATAACACCATCAAAAACGAACTAAGGAAAATAATCACCGAAAATAAACCATATACAAGGGTGTTAACATCAAAAAAAACAGCCCTTTCAATTAAAATAATAAAATGAATAAATTAGTTCTAACAATAGCATTCACAATTACCATTTTCTTAACTGTAAATGCCCAATCTAATAAACTACAAGATTTTTATAATTATGACCCTATTATAGAGCATAAAGTAGATGAAATTTTTCGCACACTAAACGACACCACTCGTGTCGCACAGATGATCGTAACTTCTGCAGGAGAATTAGGCAAACCCGAAAGTGTTATTTTGAAATTAGTATCCGAAAATAAAATTGGAGGTATTGTATATCTAAAAGGTACAAAGACAAATCATAAGCGAATGATTGATACCATAAATATGATTAGCAATTCTCAAAACCAATTACCAATACTGTTTTCAATCGATGCAGAGCCTAGTCTTTTTAATGGTAGACTACAAGGAACAAGTCCCATTATGAATACAATTGATATCAAATCAACTAAACAATCTGATTCTATTGCAAGAATTATTAACGCTAATTTGCTAGATATAGGTTTTCGTCAAAATTTTGCGCCTGTAGTTGATATTAGTCCTCAGAATGAAGCTATAAAGAATAGAAGTTTTGGAAACGACAAAGGAAAAGTCATTGAATTGAGTAAACAGTTTATTCAAACAACGCAAGAGCAAGGAATTATTGCGACAGCCAAACATTTTCCTGGTCACGGATTAGTTAAAGGAGACACTCATAAAAAATCAGTTTATATAGATGGAGAATTGAAAGAGTTAAGTGTTTACCCTCCGCTAATAGAGGCTGGTGTTCTCTCAATAATGATGGCTCATATTACCATAACCAATAATGAAAAATACAGCACTAATGGTTTACCTGCCAGTTGTTCGAGAAATATCGTAACAGATTTACTAAAAAATGAATTAGGTTTCAAAGGACTTATAATAACAGATGCTTTAAATATAATGAAAGCGGTTACCATAATCGATAATGCTCCTTTACTAGCCTCAAAAGCTGGAAATGATATGTTGTTGATGCCAATTGATGAAATCAAAACGATCAATTCTATTCTTGACGAAATGAGAACTAATCCGACTTATAAAGAACAGGTTTATCAATCTGTAAAAAAGATTATTCGATTAAAACTATTTTTAGGATTAATACAGTAGTACAAAATAACTGTGCCCAACAACATGTATAGTTAATAATGCTTAAAAGATGGTTCTAGAAATTCTGCCCAATTTCCGTTCTCTTCGTTCTTTTTTGCTAACTTACTTCCTAACACTAAAAATCATAAACAAATCCGTTGATAGCAATATTATGAAATACATCATTTTTACAATTTTATGTTTTCTTTCTTTAAACTCAGTAAAAGCTCAAATGGATAAGATTACTGGTACGCCATTAACTGATTTACCAAATATATTCAACCAAAACGAATTTACTGTTGACATAATGGATGATATTGGCGTGGATCCCCTCTTTAATGTATATGTAGAAAAACTGAAAAGTTCCATTCAGAAAAACTATGAGTGGTTTTTAGAATATTCGAAAAAAATTAAACCAGGAAAATCTCTAGAATACCATCCAAATTTTGGGCTTTCAGAAAGTGAATACAAAGAATTTTTAGGAATGACTGGAGGTGTCGAATTACTATCTTCTGGCAAAGAAAAATTAAAAATAGTAAAGAATGATTCTATTATTCAATTGACTGGAATCAATAAGTTAAAAGCGCTCAGTAATATCAAAATTGATTTAAAAAACAATCAAGTTTTCTACAAAAGTTATACGCTTCCATTTAAACAAAACATACATGTAGATGATGCAGACAATGGATTTAAAAGTGAGTGGAAAGGTTATAGCTGGAGTTTTGAAGACCCAAATGCACCTGAAGAATTTGATTTAACTAACATAGAAAGTCTCAATATTAAAGTTGTAAAATTGACCATCGGGCAACTTAACAAAAATGGAAAGGTTTATATGAAACTTGAGGAAAGAATAATGGAAAATGGAGTTAAAACCATTGATATTCAAGTTCCTGTTATTTTTTAATTAATATAACTGCCAGCATAACTAACCATAAGCAAACACGTTAAATGCAATAAAACATGAAACAAATTATTATTTTCATCCTAGTTTTAGCATCCTTAAATTGTTTCTCTCAAAATTCGCTAAGAGATACAATAAGTGTTGTTAACGATTTTAATAATGATAATATTTCTGATTCATTAACGATTCATACTTTTAGAAAAACAGCAGAGTCAATAGACGTTTATAATAGTCTAACCAAACAATCCTTTAACATTGGTGGTAGAGGTAGCTATAATTGGTCTAAAGCAAACTTCCTTGAAATCATACCACTGCCAGAAGAGCTTGTAATTCCTGCAAATAAACTTTTACTAGATACTATTATTCAATACCTATTGCCTGATTTCAAAGAACCCGACCCTTCATTAGATTGGTTAATTGCTGGATACAAAACTAAAGTTATTGATACCACAGATACGCTTTTTTCTATGACTTTAACCTCTCCCATTTCTAGACATGATACTTTTATTTATCCAGAGGCATCATTCAAGATAATTTCTAAAGATACCTTACCTATTTTTTGGGATAGAGTTTGTAGTGAAGACTACTTGGAGTATAAACACGGAATTCTTGTCTATTATGGGCATAATCATCGCTCAAGAGACTTTGAATTTCAAACTGACACAATATCAAATAATTATGAAATATTTTCCACTTCTCATGGAGTATTTGCTAGAAAAGAGGGGAAATATTCTTGGCTATTTATTACCAACAGTACCTTGACAGGAGGTCCAGAAAAATTGAGATGGAAGTCAATAATTAAAACCAAGTATTTTAATAATCATATAATAGTACATCAGGTTGGTGGCATAGGAAATTATAATAAAATTTTTATCATTAATCTTGAAAACGGAAAAATTGGACTGCTTAGAATTGAAGATGAATACTTTTGCTTTAACTCACCTAAATGCTTTGACTTTGAAGTTAAAGCATCTGAACTTATAATTAATTCAAGAAGAACTGAAGCGTGTTACTATGATAAAGGAGCTATTGAAACCTTATCATTTGATATGGAACTCATAATAGAGAAATTAAAATAACAGCACTTAACAACGTGTATAACTCATTGCTAGATAACCTACTCGTAAACGAGCAAAGCGAACTAACGCAAGCTAAATTCGGCACATTTTCCTAATGACTCACTCCCTTTTACTATCTTAGACCAGCCAACATCATAAGTAACCATATATCTACACGCTAACTGCAAACTAAAAAAGAAGACGCAATTAAAAATGATTTTTAAAATACTGGACTTTTTAATAATAATCAACGCAATTCAAGGTGTAATATTTGCTTTAACCATATTGTTTTCTAAATATTTTAAAAATACTACAAACATTTATTTAGGCATTAGTATGTTAATTGGTGTATTAATTAATGCTCAATACTTTATGATGAAGTATGATTGGTATTCTCACTTTCCAAAACTTGCAATTTTCGAAGACATTGAGTTCGTATTACTTTTCCCTGTTACGCTTTTGTTTTATTACTTAAAATTTCTAAATCCATCTTTTAAATTAAAAGCAAAACACAAACTACTATATCTTCCCTTTTGCATATCAGTTATACTCAATCTATTTGTGGGAGGACATGCGCATTTTAAAATATATACTATCGACAACTTAACTTGGGTGCCAACATTTTATGCCATAGAATATTACGCTTCTATTTTATTAAATATAGTCATTCTAATTGTGGTTTATATGCTTTTATTTAGAAACAAAAGCGCTATAAAAATATTAGTACACCACAATTTAAAATGGATCAAATTGTTTTATTATTTTCATATTGTCTTAATATTTACATGGATTTCTCTGGAAATTTTGGGAAAACTATACCCTTACGAATTTACCTTTATCCTGTGGTTAGTTTTAACTACTTTTTTCTATTGGGTGGGCTATATAGGTATTTTTAAATTTAGGTTAGCTCAAAACAGATATGAAATAAGAAAAGTTATTGATAAAGAAATTAAAACCGAATATAAAAAACCATCCAAAAGCAAAAGCAGTATAAGTGATGAAGACAATAAATACCTTCAAGAGGTCAAAAATATTTTAGAACATGAAAAAATATATAGAAACCCTAAATTAAGTCGGCAAGATATAGCCGAAAAACTAGGAATAAGTGTTGGCTATCTATCACAAGTAATCAATAATAATTCGGAAAAGAGTTTCTCGGAGTACATTAATTATTATCGTGTTGAAGATGTAAAGAAAATGATAACAAATAAGGCTTTTGATAAATACAGTATACTTTCAATTGGCTTGGAAGCTGGATACAACTCAAAATCAGCATTTTATACTGGCTTCAAAAAAGAAACAGGACTAACACCATCCGAATATAAAAAAAGACATCTATCTTAAAATTCTAAAAAAAGTGTCCAATATTGTTCAATTATAACTTTTCAGAACTCCAAAACCTTAGTGTGATACTAATATTGCAGAAAATTTATAATAATAAAACAATGAACAAAACAATTAAATTCGTACTTATCGCACTAATCGCTATTATGAATCAATCATGTAGTAGTGATGATTCTACTATTGAAAACATTAATGAAACATTCATCAATGGCAAATGGATACTTGTAAAAACTACAGAAAACGGGTTAGATGTCGCATTAAATGTCTGTGACAAAATGAACACTATCGAGTTCATTGATAGTAGTAACGAAGTCATCCAAAAAACACATGTCTTAAATAGTGCAAATATTTGTGAAATTGATACCAATAGTACTGATACATATGTAATTAACGGAAACAACCTTGAAACTACAAGTACTACTGCTTTTGTAATAGAGCTAGGCAATACTAATGGTGTTCTAGTTTTAAAACACACTCAAAATGAGACAGCTATTGTAAATACATATAATAGGTTGTAGCAACACGGTGTTAAAAATCAACAAAGTATCACTATAATCCCGAATGGATTTGACTACAACATCATCCGTTTGGGATTATTATTGTCTGCCTAAACCTAAAATCCTAGCAGATTTTTCTCTGGCTCGTTTTCTTTTGCTAACTTAGTTTTGACCAACGTGATTAACTATTAAAGCTAGTCACTTTTTTGCTTGACGTTTTGAAAAAATGAAGCTGGCAAAAACAAACCAGTGAAAATAATCACCAATGATAAACCATACACGAACATGATGTGTTTCATTAAAACAAAATGAGAGAAATAGATTTAAACACTATAATGCACTTTGTTACTCGTACAGAAATGTACATCGGAGACGTTTCAGAAAATGCGATAACCTCTTTTATACGTGGATATGAAACAGGAACTAATTGGGAATGTAAATTCACTAAATTAATTAGTGAATTACTCGCTTCAAATTACGATTGTAGAAAAATGGCGATGGGATGGCCGGGACAAATAAGAGAGTATTCAAACAAGAGAAATCTCGATTGGATAATTGGATTTAGACAAATTACCCTAAAATATTTCTATAAAACTCAAGATTTTAGTTTTGAATCAGAATTCAAGAGCGTACTAAAGTCTAGAATTACATCTAAGATTGACCAAATTAATCTTAACTGGGTTCGTACAGGTTTTATGAAATGGAGCGATGAATGGATTGGATTAGTTGATTTAAATGAAGTGGAATTCCAATCGATTTGGACCGAAACGGAATTAAAATCACTAAAGTTATTAAATGCTGAAATAAATCGAATTTGGACTGATAAAACTGAATTAACAGATAGATTACTTGACTTAAGAAATGAATATCAAGCAATAACGAAATCAAACACAAACACCTTATAGGAAATTATATGGAGGAAGATTTTTGCTTTAGATGTGGAACTACTTTATTTTTTTCACAAGATTCTAATACTATTTTTTCTGGCGAATGTGAAAAATGTGGACAGGGTTACGCTAAAGAAAAAGGGAAAACATTAATTGAAAGTAGAAAAGATTCATCATTCGCCATTCTTCTTTACTCTATAATTTTTGAAACAGAAAACGTATCTAATGAGAAAATAAATAATATTTCATCGGCCTATCTTGAATATGATAAGAGATATCTAAAAGTATTAATTGAAGATATTGATGACGAACTAACGAATCCGAAACGGAAACTAACAAATTTTCATAATTTGCATGGAACAGAAGAAATAGCTAGAGATTATCTGAAGCGGTTGTCGGAGGAAATGAAAAAGCAATACACAACAACACTAAATCAAAACAATGGATAAAAAAATACTTGGGAATTTTATTATATACTTTCCAACCATCGCATATATAGCATATACTATAGTGATTAAAGAAAAGGGCTCTGGAATTGACTGGACTGCCATTGTAATTGCTGGATTTATTAGTATGATAAGCTATGCCATTGGAAACCGTATAAAAAACAAAGGTGAAATTGAATAAAGAAAAAAGAGCAATGAATAGAGAGAAAAAGCCTTTATACCGAAAAGTAAATACAAAAGCACGAGGAGTTCGGCATAATTTCGGAGGAGATTATAAAAATAATAGAAATAAAAAAAGGGAATCAATAGAAGTTGTAAAGGGCTCAATGCATGGCAAGAAAAATAGAGGGTTAGATTATACACCACTTTTTAAATTTCTCTTGTCCAAAGTTGGATATGAATGGAATCAAGTTTTTTCGGAGGCAAAATCTAGACTTGATACAACTGAACCAATATTCTGGTTGGTTGCAAACGATGAAAGCGATAAAAAAGACTATGTAAGATTGGGTGAATCAACCTATTTCTCTGGTTTATTTATTGATGTTGATGGCATTCTCCAACTCACAAATCCGAATCTTAAACCAAAGGATCTCACTCCGTTCTGTAACTGCTGTACGCATACGCTCAACGGAAAACTATTTGGAAGTGAATAGAACACCGCAACAAACAAAATGTATAACCAATTAAAGAAAAATCATGAATAGAAAAATAATTTTGCTCGGCCTTATTTTAATTTCATTCATTTCTTGTAAAGAGAATGAAAATGCTGAATTAACAGAACTCATTACTGTTGTTAATCAACTAAAAACTGATGATAACAATGAGTTTCTATCTACTTTAAAACCTTCTGAAAAGGGTTTAAGACTCATTTTTAAGGATGGAGAATCGGTTAATAAGGTAATCGCGTATTCCAAAATGAGATGGGCCGATATTAGTAAAATTCCACAAAATAGCATGAAACCATTAACAGAAAACGCAGAATTAAAAATACTGACTGTCTCAAAAAGCGAACTCAAATCTGGAATCACAAATGGATTTCCAAAGGAATATTTAACTATTGCGAATCATTTACAAGATGGAACAAAATTGTACGCTATGCAATATTTAAATGAGGACGGATCGGAACAGAAAATGCGATCAGTTTTTTTTAAAACTTCTGACAATTGGATGATTGTTCCTCTCGCTTATAAAGCATTTGAATAAACAAACTATAAAAGAAATGGAATGGTTAACAACCAAAACTGAATACGATGGTCTTCCACTCTACCTGAGACTGCCCAATTATAAAAATGTTTGGGAGTTCAGAGTAAAATACCCACAACTCGTATGTATAACGCACGTGTTTGACAGCGTGAAAGATAACGGATTACCAGCGGATGAATACAATAAATCGTTGATGGACTTTGACCGAGAAATTGTTAATCTTTTTGACCCAAACAAAAACGGAATTGTATTTTTAGTAGAAACTTATGGTGGAGCAAGAAATTATTGGTTTTATATAACCGATTCTAAATTCTTCTTTAATGTTTTTGAGGAATTAAAGATTAAGCACTCAGACAAAAAGTTAGAATTGGATTATCAGAATGATTCTCATTGGAATTTCATAAAAGATTATCCTATTAAATTATATAAACCTGAATAAAATCACATACACAACACGCTGTAAAGCATATATCAAATTAAGTGAATAGAGAACATCATTTATCATTTTGCAAAGTTTGTACTCATCAAAAAAAAGATTTTAGGAAAGGACTAATTTGCTCCTTGACCAACAAAAGTGCCAATTTTGATAATTATTGTCCAACATGCGATTTAGATGCATCTGAATTAGAAAAATATAAAGAAAACATTAAGAGTGAGATTGATGATAAATACCTGGCACATGGTATTGTAAAAACATTAGGTCTAAATGATGGTATTTTTACTAGGCCAACACTGACAAGGAATCCAAAATATAAATCAATAGACAAAACCCACAATCTAACTTTTAAAAACAGTGTAGGATATGATAGAGCTGCATTGACTTTAATGCTCTTGCCGTTCATATTTATTTTGGTTGTGAATTATGATGATATTGTAAACTTAAATTTGGATAATCGCGTTTTAATAGTCTTTGGTGTTCTTCTTATAACGATTCCAATTTATATATATCGAGCATTTTTTATGAAACATAAAGTCAAAATCAGAATAACCAAAACCGGAATTGAATATTACAGAAACCAAATAAGCTGGAATACTATAATTGACATTGGAATTCTAAAAGCTAAAAGCGCAAAAGCTAACGAACATAAAATTATTGTTGGAACAATTACTAAAGGTATTATTGAAATGAATTTGACAAGTCTCAATGTAAGTCCTGAAGAATTTTCAGACATCGTTATTCTAAATACGAAAAACGTGTTACAACAACACATATAGTTAATTGCTAGTTCTCACCTACTTAGAAAACCCTACCAATTTCCTTCTGGTCCGTTTTCTTTTATTAACTTAGTTCCAATACTACAAAACCATAAATGAATATGCTTCCAGTACTATGAGAAAAATTCTGTTCCCATTAATAATTCTACTTACACTCAAACTTTATTCACAGGAGAATATAGAGTTTAAAAAAGGTGAATTTAGTTTTTATTTGTCCAAGAATTGTAAAGAAAGTTACTGCATGATAAGTGAAATTAAAGTCTTTAGAAATGGTGACTTAATTCAGAATATAATACCAAGTAAAAATGAATTCTTTTATTCTTTAAAAAAGGAGTCAATATTGAAAATTGAAGATATGAACTTTGATAATCATATCGATTTTAGAATCCCTAAATCCAGTTATATGGATGAAAATGGTGGGTTTCCATTTTTATATTGGATTTTCAATCCTTCAAAAGGGATATTTGAAAAAAAATCAAGTTTTGAAGACATTACTTCCCCAGAATTCGATCATAAAAATGAAGAAATAATGTCCAAGCGCTTTGGATATCTTAATACAAAACATTTATACATATATAAATTAAAAAACAAAAAGCCAATTCTTACGGAAAAGCATATTGAAATGTACGTAAAACAAGGTGTGAAAAAATCAGAATATTGGAAACTAGTACATGATGAATTTAAACTAATTGAATCAAAAATTATTGAATAATAAAGAATCATGACTGTAATCCATCAACTGTCGTCATCATTAGGACAAAAAGGTAATGATGCCAATATAGCTCTAGCAAATGAAATAGCTAAAACCGAAAATGGTAATGCTATTAAAGAACTCGTTGAGAATCTAAAAAATGAGGATAAAAAAATACAAGCAGATTGCCTAAAAACACTTTATGAAACAGCGTATATAAAACCTCATTTGATTGCCAATTATTATCCAGAATTTTTGAGGCTATTATCAAACAAAAACAACAGGTTAGTTTGGGGAGGAATGATTGCCTTAATGACTATTACAGATTTAAAAAGCAAAGAACTATTTGCATCCATAGACTTGATTTCAAATACGGTAAATAAAGGGTCCACTATAACAATTGATTCGGGAGTTGAGATCTACGCAAAACTTAATAAACATAAGGAATATCAAGGTAAAGTAGAAAATCTGTTAATTGACCAACTATGGATATGCCCAATAAAACAATTGCCTAAGTATATGGAAAAATCACTTATTTCAATAACTGAATGGAACAAAGAGATTTATATAAAAATAATAAATGAGCGAAAACCGGAATGTGAAAAAGAGTCTCAACTAAAAAGACTCGATAACGTATTAAAACAGATTAATAAGATATAAAACACATGCTAATAACAATGACAAGAAATTTAGGTAAAATGAAAAATTATATTCATTTGCTATTATTCATATGCCCTATACTATTGTTTTCTCAATCCAATCCGTTCGCAAAACTTAAATATGATAAAGTTGTCGCTTATGAATTTCAAGGCGAAGGAGATGTCCTAATAATCGAATGTCTTAAGAATCAAAATGAAAAAATTAATAAGAACAAAGCCCTCTCAAAGAAAGAAACACAATCAATTGAACATATTCTAACTTCTGAAAAAGCATATGGGAAAGGCAAAGCATTTTGCTTTGATCCTCATTTTGCAATCGTTTATTATTTAAAGGATGAAATTGTATGTTCTATTGATATTTGTTTGGACTGTAATTCTCTGGTTTCATCAATAAAAATTCCCGCCACCAAATTGAAATATATTAAGATTGGTGATGACTATTCTTATCCAGCAGATGGATTTAGTAAAATTTCAAGAAAGCACATTTATGAGTTTTGTAAAGCACTAAACTTTGTCAAATATTTGAAACCACTAGAGTCAATTTATGACGATTAAATCACCTTGTCAATCTAGGAAAAAATGGATTATATAAATTAATGGTTACAAAAATTAAAGTATCTACGATATACGAATGTTCACTCGAAAGGGCATTTAAAACGCCCATGTTATGTGATCTTTCTAAGATTCATACTGGGTTTGGCATTTTGCCAAAGGTAACTCATACAACTGATGATAAAGACTGGGGTAAACCAAATTCAAGCAAAAAAGTTCATATGGCAAAATCGCTTTCTCAAAAAGGAGGTTTCGCTTCTATAGATCATATCATTGAAAGAAAAGAAAACCAGTACTGGATCATACAAGTTGATCATTTTCAGTCATGGATGTTGGGATTTTATAAGTTTGTTGGAGAATGGAGAACTACACCATTAGAAGGCAAAAAAATACGAATTGAATACACTTATTTTTTACATTCAAAAAACCCTATACTCTATCCTTTCAATTGGATTTTTGGAAAAACAATTTGGAAGATTTATATGAAACAAGTACTGGAAAATATTAGAAAGATGATTCACAATAAAGAACCTTATTTATATGACTAAATACATTTATCAACAACAAACTTCGTGCTCAGTAACAGACTTTCTTTTGTGAATTTCAATGCTGCAAAGCAACCGATTCGCTCCTATTTGCTATCTTAGTGCAAATACAATTAGATCATATATTTACCTCAACACCAATTCATAAGGAACAAAAAGTATGTCGAAGAAAACAACAGCCGAGCGCATAGCTAAAATGACTTTTGGTTCAATTTACCCGCATTACCTTAATAGACTGGAACGAAATGGAAGAACCAAGGAAGAGTTAAACCAAGTCATAGAGTGGTTAACTGGTTATGACGAAGATACATTGCAGGCAATAATCGCCAACAAAGTAACATTTGACACATTCTATGGCGAAGCAGAGTTAAACCCTAATGCTCGTCTTATAAAGGGTGTAGTATGTGGTTATCGCATTGAAGACATTGACGATCCGTTAATCAAAAAAGCAAGATATCTCGACAAATTGGTAGATGAATTAGCAAAAGGTCGTAAAATGGAGAAAATTTTACGAAAAGAAAAGAAATAAAAGTTCTAATACGACGTTATTAAGATTATTACAAAATTTCCTACAATTTTCTTTTGAGGTCAAACGATAAATCATATATTGCAACACCCTAATAATTAATTACTTGAAACCGAACTAAGCTACTTATCCCTCCCTTAGTTTGTTTCGCAAAAAGAAATAATTAATTAATTTAAAACAAAGCATTTTAATAAAAAAACATCGCTTAAAAAACTATGTGAAACTAGGGCTAGTATTCTTATGTCTCATATCCATTACTGTGGGCTGTCAACAGGAAGACTATGAAACTGAGCAAAGTTCTGAAACGCTCAAAAAGTCTCCTTTCAGTATGAGAATTGCATCTAAGGAAGAGATTAAACAGAATATTGGTATTTCTGACCATTTAAAAAAGTTATCACCAAAGACGAAATCTAATATGTTACATAGGGACGTACATAATTCTGATTATGATTTCATAGTAAATACTGATTTTTCTAAGTATATAGAATCTGAGGATGGGAGCTTCCATTCCTATACCTTCTTAATTGAACGGGAAGAAGACAACGGATTGGTTGAGAATTTAGTTTGTCTTTAAAACCTGATGGAACATATAAGGCAGATATCGCAGTATATGATTTCAGTAATGATGACCAAGTTGTAATCAAAACAGCTCCGATTGATGATTTAGACATATCTGAATATTTAGCTAGATTTACCTTTACCTATTCATGTACGAGCACCGTAACTTATACATCATCATTTAATGAAGATTGTACATGTCAGTATATTGAAATATTAGATGTTCAAACTAATTGTACTTACTCCTATCATAATGTACCTGAAGTTATCGACGCTGGTGATAGTGGCGGTGGCGGTGGTTGGAACACTACCGTTTGGACTTCAGGAGGAGGTGGTTCAGGTACTGGTAGCAGTAGTGGAGGCGATGATAATAATGACGATGAAGTTGTTACTTCTCCTTTAACACAAAATCACATAGATAAACTTACTGCACAAACTAAAGATAGCCTTATTAAAGCTCGTATTGAGCAAATGCAAAGTGATGTTAATTCTGTTGCTACTGAGCAAGGAAGTGAATTTAGAAAATTAGAAAATGGTCCACCAAATTACTCTGAATACGTTGTGCCTAGTTTTAATACCGATTTTGAATGGACAGATTTCCCATTAGCGGTTCCTAACTCTGAAGTAAGAGTCCACTTGCATCATAATGGTACGAATAATGAAGGAGGAAAATTAGCTACTGTTTTTAGCATGGAAGATATTGTAAAGACGGTTGGCTTTTATAAAGAAAAAAGTGTAGCTAATTTAGGAAACCTTATGAAAGCGGGAGGAAACATTTCTAATATTTTAGTCTCTCGAAGAGGGTTGTATGCATTGAGAGTAAATGACACTCAAAAGGCACTAGATTTTTACGATGCTATGACTGACCCATCTCTAAAAAATTCTGAAGGTCAAACTTTTCAAGAATTTGTCCTCAAGTCATTTGAAAGAGAAGTCATTAAAAAAACTCAACTCCAATGTGGGAGCTGTACTGAGGAACAAGAAGAAGCTCTTTTTGAATTAAACTTTACTAATTTCTTTAAAACACTTGACTCAGGTTTAAGTCTCTTTGTATCTTTAAGTACAGATTTCAACGGGGATTTTATTTGGGTCTTTTTAACTAATTAAAATACACTAATGATGAACACAAAAATATTAATTATAGCATTTCTTATTTCATGTGGAGCATATTCCCAAGAAACCATAGTGCCACTTGAAAACTTACTTGGCTACGAAAGTGAGCAAAATGAGGTAGTCTATTTTAAAGACGTAAATAATCTTTTAAATAAATATACTGGTAATTGGATATATGATGACGGTACTCATTATCTTAAAATTACTGTCACAAAAAAAGAACATCTTCCACAAGATTTTTTTGGTAAGTTATTAAACCCGAACTATGAAGATAATTTATCCATTAAGATGATATATAAATTGAATGGAGTTGAGCAATATAACACGACATCATTTGGGGCAACTACAGCTTTAATCAATGGAAACGTAATTGAATCAACAAATAAAATTTCATTAGAATATTACGAGCCGACTTCTAGCTGTAGAAGACAAAAACATGCGAACTTGACGCTTGAGTTCAATCCAAGTAATACCTTAGGAGGGAATGATACATTAGGATGGACTAGGACTAGTAGAATAAGTTATGTTTCACCTAATACAGAATGTCCAGATGGTACACTTGTGGATTCTTCAGATTTTATAATTCCTGCAAATTTAGTTCTTAGTAGAGAATAATAACATAATTTAACCCTTAACCCAACCAACCTTCTCTATCCATGCTTCGATACTGAATGGCTTCGGAAATGTGAGCTCCTGTAATAGTTTCCGATGCTTCCAAATCGGCAATAGTTCTCGACACCTTTAAAATACGATCATAGGCTCTAGCTGATAAATTTAACTGCTCCATGGCGTGTTTTAAAAGACTAAGCGAAGCATCGTCCAGTTTGCAGTAAGTTCTAATCTGCTTGGTGTTCATTTGCGCATTATAATGAACTGTATTAGAGGTTGCAAAGCGCATGGTCTGAACAACTCGAGCTTGAGTAACACGCTTTCTTATCTCTACCGAAGATTCTCCTTTTCGGTCATCAGATAGTTTATCAAAAGGAACAGGTGTTACCTCAATATGAATATCTATACGATCCAATAATGGTCCAGATATCTTGCTCAAGTAGCGTTGCATTTCAGCAGGAGAAGATGTGACTGGCGCATTCGGATCGTTAAAATAACCACCCGGACTTGGGTTCATACTAGCCACTAACATAAATGACGACGGATAAGTAACGGTAAATTTTGCTCTAGAAATAGTCACTTCTCTATCTTCCAAAGGTTGTCGCATCACTTCTAAAACCTCTCTTTTAAACTCTGGGAGCTCATCTAAAAATAAAACACCGTTGTGTGATAACGAGATTTCTCCTGGTTGTGGGTAACTCCCTCCTCCTACTAAGGCAACATTAGAAATGGTATGATGCGGACTTCTAAATGGCCGTTGCGCCATTAAGCCCGTATGGGCTTTTACACGACCAACAACAGAATGAATTTTAGTCGTCTCTAAGGCCTCATGCAATGTCATTGGCGGTAATATTGAAGGTAGTCGCTTGGCTAACATTGTTTTTCCCGCACCAGGAGGACCAATTAAAATAATATTGTGTCCTCCAGCAGCCGCTATTTCCATACATCGTTTAATACTCTCTTGGCCTTTTACATCACTAAAATCGAATTCTGGAAAATCTAAGTTTTTATAAAACTCCTGACGCGTATTGATAATGGTTTGTTCTAGGTCAATATTTTTATCAAAATAATCAATGACTTGTTTTATTGTATTTACTCCATAAACTTCTAAGCCATCAACAATAGCCGCTTCTTTTGCATTTTGTTTAGGGAGAATAAACCCCTTAAACCCTTCTTCTTTAGCCTTTACGGCAATTGGTAAAGCCCCCTTAATAGGTTGAAGATTTCCGTCTAGGGATAATTCACCCATAATGAGATAACGACCTAGATGCTCAGCTTTAATTTGTTTGGATGCTACAAGAATACCAATGGCCAAAGTAAGATCATACGCCGATCCTTCCTTTCGTAAATCGGCAGGTGACATATTGATAATTATTTTCTTTCCTGGAATTTTATAACCGTTATTTTGAAGTGCAGCGGCAATTCTAAAGTTACTTTCCTTTATTGCATTATCAGGCAAACCTACCAGATGATAACCAATACCTGAATCGACATTAACTTCAACGGTTATTGTTGTGGCTTCAACACCAAAAACAGCACTACCAAAAACTTTTTTGAGCATACACAGAATATTTTTCTAAATATAGAAAATATTCTACACAAAATATCAAAATCAAATCAAAATATAAAAGTCAGTAAATTCAGAGTATTAATTACAGGTTCATAACTTAGCGCTTCTTCTTTAACGCATCTGAAGGTTCAGGTACAAAATGCCCTTTTCCTCCTGCTCTGTCATCATCAAAACTTACAGGAATATCATCATTAAGCGTACGCTCATTCCAAGTGATACTCTGTGTACCATCATCTTTCTTAACCATTGTGATACAGTCTTCAACAGGACAAACCAATGAGCATAAATTGCAACCCACACAGTTCTCTTCAATGATACTAGGAATCCTATTGGTAGGATCATCAGATAGTGCTATAGCCTGATGTGCACCATCATCACAAGCAATATAACATAGATCACATCCAACACACTTATCGGCATTTATTTCAGCAACTACTTTATGTTTTAAATTCAAGTGTTTCCATTCGGTTACATTAGGCAACGCCTTGCCAGCAAAATCATAAATAGTATTGTATCCTTTATCTTCCATAAATTGACGCAAACCTGCTTCCATTTCACGTACTATTCCAAAACCATAATGCATTACTGCAGTACACACCTGAACAGAAGTTGCCCCGAGTAAAATAAACTCCACAACGTCACGCCAAGTTTCAATACCTCCAATACCTGATAGTGGCACTTTACTTATTTCAGGATGTTGCGCTAAATCTTTAAGCATGTGCATTGCAATAGGCTTAACCGCTGGTCCGCAGTAACCTCCATTAGTTCCTTTACCATCAACAATAGGATATGGAGCATATGAGTCTAAATCAATGCCCACAATACTCTTAATTGTATTTATTAATGAAATAGAATCTGTTCCTCCCTCAACTGCAGCTAGTCCAGGATCTGTGATATGCGAAATATTTGGTGATAATTTTGTGATTACAGGAATATTAGCAGCCTCCTTGACCCAACCAACAATCGTTTTTAAAACATCTGGTTCTTGACCAACTGCAGAACCCATTCCGCGTTCACACATTCCATGTGGACAACCAAAATTAAGTTCAATGCCGTCTGCTCCGGCATTTTCAACGTCTTTTATAATTTGTTCCCATTCGGCTCTGCTTTCTACCATTAAAGACGCAATAACCGCATGGTCAGGGAAATATTTTTTAACCTCTTCAATTTCTCTTAAGTTGTCGGCCAAAGGTCTATCTGTAATAAGTTCAATATTATTGAAACCCATCATTCTGGTATTTCTATAATTCACAGAACCATAGCGACTTGAAACATTCACAACTGGAACGCCCAAAGTTTTCCATACAGCTCCTCCCCAACCCGCTTCAAATGCTTTCATAATTTGATAGCCTGAGTTTGTTGGTGGTGCCGACGCTAACCAAAAAGGGTTTGGTGCTTTTATTCCTCCGAAATTTATTGATAAATCAATCATATTATTTGCTTCTTTTGACTTTCCTGCGAAAGCAGAAATCTATATTATTATGTGTGTCTATTCCATATCAAATATCGAATGACAATCCTTATTCTATTTGTTTAACCAATTGTGAATGCCTTGAGCAGCCATTTTTCCATCGTACGCAGCGTTAACAACCTCAGCTCCTCCATTTATAGCATCTCCTCCAGCAAAATACTGGGGATTTGATGTTTGAAACTCATTGTTAATTATAATTCTAGTTTTATTATCTATGTCTAGGCCATCTATTAAGCTATACAAGTGGCCTTGTTTTGCCTGTCCAGTAGCCTTAATAACCAGATCACAACGTACAACAAATGTGTTATTCATATTCGTTTGTAGCTTACCTTCAATGAGTTCTGTTTTAGCAAATTTTACACCTTCAACAGTTCCATTACCTACAATTGCAATTGGTGTCACATTAAACAAACTATCAACACCAGCACTAATCGCGAGGTCATATTCAAAACCATAAGCTCCCATGTTTTCTTTAGAATTTCTATAAGCCAGAACTGTTTTACGTGCTCCCATTCTAGCGGCTTCGGAAGCAGCATCCATAGCCGTATTTCCACCACCAATAACAACAACTTTGGCAGGCACTTTAACCTCGTGATGCTTCATTCTCAATTCTTCAATAAACTCAACCGCACCAACAACGCCTTTTTTATCTTCCCCATCCAATCCTAAATGTCGCGTTGCTCCTAAACCAACACCAATAAAAATAGCATCATACTTCGTTTCGAGCGCTGCCAATTCATTTTTTGACGTAATGGCATTATTGTATTTAATATGAAACCCCAGTTGATCTTGCAGATATGCAACTTCCTTCAAGACTTCTTCATTTGTAATCTTATAAGGCGCAATACCATAAACTGTTAATCCAGATGGTTTTTCTTTAGCTTCAAAAATATCTACATCATAACCTAAAGTGCGGGCTTCACAAGCACATGCAATTCCTGCTGGTCCAGCCCCAATAACTGCGATCTTTTTACCATTAGATTGACCTGCCTTAAATAGCTCTTTTTTGGAATCTATTGATGTATTTGTAGCATAATTTTGAAGTCTACCTATTTGAATTGGAGGCACATCTTGATGATTATATACGCAAGCACCTTCACACAATACGCCTGTTGGACATACAACACCACATGCATTACCTAACCAATTAGCATCAAAAATGGTCTTAGATGCTCCAGTAATATTATCTGTATGGATTTGCTTTATAAACAATGGAATGTCGATACTTGTAGGACATGCTTGAACGCATGGTGCATCATAGCAAAATAAACAACGTGATGCTTCGTAATACGCCTCAGTATCGTTCATTAAGGGTTTCTTCTGTTTGAAATTCTTATCGAATTCCGCTTTTGTTGTTGGTCTTTTATATTCTGCCATATTCTATAAATCTGTTAATCTACCATAAGTTTCTGGGCGTCTATCTCTAAAAAATTGCCATATAGATCTTACTTCCTCTATAAGATCTAAATCAAATTCGGCAACGAGCAATTCGTCATCATCGCGTGATGCCTCAGCAAATATTTGTCCTCTGGGATCCACAAAATAGGATTGTCCGTAAAACTTTCCTAAGTTCCATGGTTTCTCTTCACCAACACGATTTATACATCCCATAAAATAACCATTAGCCGCCGCATGAGCAGGTTGTTCCAATTTCCAAAGATATTCGCTCAATCCAGCCACTGTTGCCGACGGATTATAAACGATTTCTGCTCCATTTAAGCCTAAGGCTCTTGCTCCATCAGGAAAATGCCTATCATAGCAGATATAAACACCAACTTTAGCGTACTTAGTTTGAAACACTGGGTATCCCATATTTCCAGGTTTAAAGAAGAACTTTTCCCAAAACCCTGTTGTATGTGGAATATGATTTTTTCTATACTTACCTAAATAGGTTCCATCAGCATCAATTACTGCTGCTGTATTATACAACACACCAGGTGATTCCTTTTCATAAATTGGTACTACAATTACCATATTATGTTTCTTCGCTAATACTTGCATTTTTTCAGTTGTTGGACCAGGAACCGGCTCTGCAGATTCATACCATTTTTTATCTTGTCCTGGACAGAAATACGGCGTGTTGAATATTTCTTGCAAGCATAATATTTGAACCCCTTGTCGTCCTGCTTCTTCAATATATGGAATATGCTTATCATACATTGCATCCATAATTTCTTGAATGGTTCCTTCTCCTTCCGTCATTGGAAGGCTCATTTGTATCAATCCTGACTTTACTTTTCTTGGCATAATATATCTTTCTAAATTACTGTTTTTGATGTTTTTCCTCGTGGAATAAATTGTCCGTGCCCTGCACTTAAAAGGCATTCTTCATTTTCAATAGCGACTTGCCCTCTTAAAATTACCGTTTCCGTTTTTCCCGTGACTTTTTGACCTTCATAACTTGAGTAATCACAGTTCATATGGTGGGTCTCGACTGAAATAGTATGTTCCTTCTTAGGATCGAATATGACGATATCTGCATCACTGCCAATAGCTATCGTTCCTTTTCTAGGGTACATACCAAAGATTTTTGCTGCATTCGTAGAACTTACTTCAACATATTTAGTTAGTGAAATTTTTTCTTTATGTACACCTTCGGAAAACAATAATTCCATACGATGCTCAATAGCTGGATGCCCATTAGGTATTTTTGAAAAATCATCTTTACCCATTTTCTTTTGTTCCCACATAAAAGGACAATGATCTGTTCCTACCACCTGAACCAAACCCTGATTAATTCCTGACCAAAGTGCTTCCTGATCTTTCTTTTCACGTAAAGGTGGGCTCATAACCCATTTTGCACCTTCAAAGTCATTTTCGTAGAGCGATGCGTCAAGCATTAAATATTGTGTACAAGTTTCTACAAAAACCTTCTGATTACGTTGGGTTGCTTTTCTAACAGCGTTTAAAGCACCTTCGCATGTCATATGAACAATATAACCTGGACAGCCTGTATAGTTTAACATATCAGCAAAACGTGCGGATGCTTCGGCCTCGGTTACTTCTGGCTGGGACAAATAATGATACAATGGCGATAAGTTTCCTTGCGCTCTATTTTTAGCGATTAACGAATCTATCATATCACCATTAGTAGCATGCACTGTTACCAAACCACCATGTTTTTTTACAACCTTCATGAGTTGCACCATTTGACCATCATCAATCATTAATGCACCTTTATAAGCCATAAACGTTTTAAAAGAAGAAATCCCTTCATTCTCAATCATGTCTATAACTTCTTTGGCTACATTAGTATTAAAATCGGTCACAGCCATATGGTATGAGTAGTCTCCAATAGCCTTTCCATTTGATTTTTGCTGCCAAGTCTTTAATGCATTGTGAAGCGTATCACCCTGAGTTTGCAATATAAAATCTATAACCATAGTTGTACCGCCATGCAATGCCGCCCTTGTACCCGTTTCATAATCATCACTAGAATATGTGCCCATAAATGGCATATCAAGATGTACGTGCGGATCAATCCCACCAGGAAACACCAGTTTGTTGGTGGCGTCAATCACTTTATCTGCTTGATAATTTAAATCTTTTCCAATAGCAACTATTTTCTCATCTTCGGTATATACATCAGCAATATAAGTTTCTGATGCAGTAACAACTCGACCATTTTTTATTAAAATTGACATTTTCAGTATTGCTTTTATAAATTAATCTTTGTCTTAAATTTACGTGTTTTTAATTAGTATTGTCACTATTTCCCTGACTTATTGGTTCTTTCTTGGCTGAAATTTTGCTTATAACAATTCCAACGATTATTGCCAAAACAAATGATGGTCCTAATTCCCCAAGTTTCTCGAAATAGACGCCTATTGTTTCCAAAGAGGTAAATCCGAACTTGAAAAGGGGAACTGATAAAAAGCCAGTTATCATAGAAGCAATTGCACCTTTTTCATTGAACTCTTTCCAAAACAACGATAAAATAATAGTCGGGCAAAACGTGGCTGCAATGCCAGACCAACCAAAAATAACAAACCAAAAAATTGTTCTTTCTGGTGTTGTGACGGCCACAAGCATTGCTATTAATAGAGCGAATATTGCTAATAAAAATGTGATAACTTTTGATGTTCTAGCGAGCTGTTTTTCAGTTTTATTGGGTTTAAATATTTGCTGATAAAAATCTCTAGATATCGCACTAGAAGCAACAACCAGCAACGAATCTATAGTAGACATGATTGCCGATAAAACCGCTGCTATATAGATTCCAATTAAAGTAAGTGGCATTATTCTTTCGACCAAAAGAGGAAGCACATTTTGTGCACCATTACCTAAAACCACTTCTGGATCTGCATCTACAGATGTTAGAAGATACCGTCCAAAAATCCCAATAAGTACTGCACAAGAATCTGTTAGTATCGTAAAAACTACAGCCACCCATCTTCCTTTTTTTATTTCGGCAGTGCTCTTTATAGACATAAATCTCACGAACAACTGAGGAGATCCCAAAAAACCTAAGCCAATGCATAAAAATCCTAATATCGTAAAGAAATTTATAAGGTTAAAGCCACCTTCACCCCAAATATTTAAAAACGAAGGGTCTAAGGCTAGTAATCCCTGGGTGATTGAAACATCGGAGGATATTGAATAATAAGCAACCAATGGTAATCCAACCAACCCTAAAAGCATGATAAGTCCTTGAAATAAATCAGACCAAGCAACAGCCACAAAACCGCCCGAAAAAATATAGGTTAAAACAATAAAAAAGCCTACGATTGCTCCTGTAAAATAATTCCAACCTAGAAATGATTCAAAAGCAGAACCTGTAGCATCAATTTGGGCACTCACATAAATGATGACAAATAATGACAAAGCTGTTGCTGCAACAATTCGCAGTGTATTCGTTTTAGATTTAAATCGACTTACTAGATAATCTGGGATTGTTATTGAATTGTAACCATCGGAGAGCTTTTTGAATTTTTCGGCCATAAAAAACCAGGAGACTGTTACTCCAATTACTTCTCCAAGCACAACCCAAAAAGCCGAAACACCAACCATGGCTCCTAAACCGGTAAGTCCTAATAGCAACCAAGCCGATTCTCCTGTAGCTCTTGCCGAAAAAGCAACAACCCAAAAGTTTAATTTTTTTCCACCTACATAATAATCCTTGGTCGTTTTAATTTTTTTAGAGGCAACGTATCCAATTAAAAAAAGAATTGAAAAATAAAGGAATAATATGATGTATTTCGTAATCATCCTAACGCTTTTTTTTCATTAATAGATAGTACAACACAAATGAAATTATAAACCCTGAAAACCATGAAATGGCATAAAGGGAACTCATTGCAGGAATCCATTTTCCGCCTATTGCAACAAATGCTCCTATAATTAATGAGAAAATTGCAGCTTTATTTATTCCGCTTCCTCCATATGCATAAACTCCGTCTTCCTTATAGAGGTCTACAATTTGAATTTGTTTCTTTCTAATGAGGTAATAATCACAAACTAAAATTGCCAAAACAGGTCCCAAAACAGCACTAACATCAATTAGCAAACCTTGAATCTCATTTAGCAATAACCACGGAAAAATTAAAATTCCTATGATTCCAGTAATAAAACCTCCACCTCTAAAACTTATTTTTTTAGGAAATATATTAGAAAACGCATTTGCTGGTGCAATTACATTTGCTGCAATATTTGTACTTAATGTAGCTATGATCATAAAAACTTGAGCAATTACCACAACCCAAACACTATCAAACTTTGCAAGTAAAGCAATGGGGTCCCAAGGCGCATCGTTAGCTATTAGAATGTCATCAAAATTTATTACTGCCGCGCAGGTTACAAAAATGCCAACAAATGAGTATAACATCATTGTACCAGGCAAGCCTATAAATTGACCTTGTACTTGAGCTTTTTGTGATGACGAATATCTTGTAATATCGGCAATACTTAAAGACATAGTTGCCCAAAATCCAAGCATTGCGGTCAACCAAATAAGATATTTCCAAATTTTACTTCCAAAAGAAGCCTTATCTACTCTTGTTGATACACTTGCAATTGAAGATGTTGTTACATCATTTCTTAATTGAATCTCATAGGTATCGCTTGTCTTAACCTCTCCAATTGCCACATCTGTTTCAGAAAGCCTGTTCCAACCTAACCCATTTCCATTCAATATCAGTTGGTATTCCTTTGCTTTGGCAACACCTTGTTTATCTTTAATTGGATTAATATGTATGAAGTTATTTTTGGCGCTTTGTTCATTATGATAAATTTCAGCAACCGGAACTTCTAATTGTTTTCCTTGCTCTAATACAATTCCAAATCCACCAGCGTTCGAATATCCCCATCCAATTAATATTAAGCCCATTATAATGAGAATTGGAGCAGAATATTCTTCCAGCCACTTGATGCTCTCTGTTCCCTTCCAAATGAAAAACATATTAAAAAGCCAAAAGATTCCAAAACACACGAACTGACCGACAGAAAGCCCGATTGCCGCTTCAGTCCCTGAAATAGCAATAAATATTGAATACATCGCCATTCCACCCAACCAAGTATTGACACCAAACCATCCACAGGCAACCAAACCTCTAATTACAGAAGGAATATGAATGCCTTTAATTCCAAATGACGATCTCCCAATTACAGGAAAGGGCACACCATACTTTACACCAGCATGTCCATTAAGTACCATTGGAATGGTAATAATTAAATTTGCTACACCAATGATTAAGAGTGCTTCAATCCAATTTAAACCCGTTTTAATCATATATGAAGCCAAGAGATATGTAGGAATACAAACAGCCATACCAACCCAAATAGCGGCCAAATGCCATTTACTCCAGGTTCTTTGATTTAGTGGTACAGGTGCAAGATCTTTACTATATAAAGGCGAACTAGAAACGTCTTCTTGTAATTCTACTATATCTTTACTCATAAATTAATTACAGTATTCGTCAGCAATAGCAATAGCTTGAGAAATAATTTTTAAACCTTCATCTACTTCCTCTTTGGTTACATTTAAAGGAGGAGCAATAAAAATCCAATTCCATCTTACGAATGTGAACATTCCTAATTCTCTAATTTTTGAAGCCATCCTAAGTGTTGGTTCCATTTCACTTGGCTTAGCATTCCAAGGTGTTGTGGGTTCCTTAGTATTTCGGTTTTTAACGAGTTCTATGCAACCTAATAATCCTGTATTTCTAAAGTCACCAATTGACGGATGTTTCATTTTTAATTTTTCCACTTCCGTTTCAATGTATTGTCCCATTTCAGCGGCACGATTAACTAAGTCTTCTTCTTCTATAATTCGTATATTTTCTAGAGCGGCCGCACATAGTGTTGGATGCGCTGAATATGTTAGTCCAATTGTCATAGGAACCTCATTAAAATATTCTGCAATTTCATCGGTTACTACAAGTCCGCCTAACGGTAAATATCCTGAAGTCAATCCTTTAGCAAGACACATAAAATCTGGTGTCACACCATGATGATCAATTCCAAACATTTTACCAGTACGTCCAAAACCACTCATGACCTCATCATCAATCATCATAATACCATAGGTATCACAAAGTTCACGAACACGTTTTAAGTACATAGGAGGATATTTTAAACATCCTGAAGAACCAGATTCGCCTTCAAATAGTATAGCCGCAACGTTATCGGGGTTTTCAAATTGAATGACCCTTTCTAAATGCGCTAATGCCCTTTCTCCACATTCTTGCATTGAAGAAGAATTCCATGGACAACGGTAAGCATAAGGGTTTTCTACATGCACTACATTAGGCATGGCCTGACTATCAACAGGAAATCGTCTAGGATCTCCTCCTGCAGTAATTGCACCATAAGTTGCGCCATGATATGCTCTATAGTGCGTAATAATTTTATGTCGCCCTGTATACATTCTAGCCAATTTAATTGCATTCTCAATGGCTTCTGCTCCTCCAAGAGTGAAGAATGTTTTTGTTAAGTTTCCAGGTGTAATCTCTGCAATTTTTTTTCCAAGTTTTCCTCTCACATCTGTAGCCATTCCAGGATAAACATAACTTACCTCTTTCATTTGTCTAGCCACAGCTTCTGTAATTCGTTGATCACCATGTCCAATATTGACATTCATTAGTTGAGATGTGAAGTCTAAGTATTTTTTACCATCTCTATCATACACATATGAGCCCTTTGCATGAGATGCATTTATTGGATTTAGCCCACCTTGTTTTCCCCAAGAAAATAAAGTGTAATCTAAATTATCTTTTATAATTTGATTATTATTCATTAAATGTAAAATATTGATTAACAATGAGTTAAAATAATTTATTTTAACAATTTAATTAACTCATCCAATTGGTTTGTGCTTCAGGGTTCCACTTCGTTGTGGTCTTTTTATTTTGTGTCCAAAATTCGATTGAACTACGACCAGTAATGTCACCTACACCAAATTTAGATTCGTTCCAACCACCAAAAGAAAAAGGTTCACGAGGCACTGGAACTCCAATATTAACACCAATCATTCCAGCGCTTGCGCGCTCCATTACTTGTTTAGCCAAGCCTCCACTTTGGGTAAAGACGGCAGCGGCATTTCCATAATTAGAACCGTTTTCAATTTTAATCGCTTCATCTAAATCTTTAGCGCGAATAATTGAAATGACTGGACCAAAAATTTCTTCCCGAGCTACAGACATATCTGTTGTCACATAATCTATAATTGTAGGTCCAACATAAAAACCGCCCTCCTTACCAGGCACTGTGGCATGGCGTCCATCTACTAATATTTTAGCCCCGTTTCTTTCAGCTTCATCAATATAACCTTCGATACGTTCTTTAGCTTCTGCCGTTATAACAGAACCCAGATTATCACCAGGAACAATGGTTTTAGCCTCATCAACCATACGATCAATAATGTGCTGCACTTTATCTACGCCAACCATTACAGAGGCAGCCATACAACGTTGTCCTGCACAACCAGACATAGAAGCCACTACATTAGATGCAGTCATTTCTGGATTTGCATCAGGCAATACTAAAAGATGGTTTTTAGCGCCACCAAGAGCCACACAACGTTTCAAATTAGACGTTGCTCTTTTGTATACAATTTTAGCAACCTTTGTAGATCCTACAAATGAAACTGCTTCAATTTTTGGATGATCACAAATAGCTTCAACGACATCTTTGCCTCCATTTACAATGTTAAAAACACCATCAGGAAGCCCAGCTTCTTTAAGAAGTTCTGCCATTCGAACGGTACTTAATGGTACCAATTCTGATGGTTTCATAACCATGGTGTTTCCTAAAACCAAGGCATTAGGAATCGTCCAGTGCGGCACCATATTAGGGAAGTTAAAGGGTGTAATAGACGCCACAACTCCTAAAGGTTTGCGTTCTATTCGGCATTCTACACCTTTACTCACTTCTTGTACTTCATTAACAACAATTTGAGGCATAGACACGGCAAATTCACATAACTCCATGCTTTTCTCAACCTCTGCTTTGGCTTCACCATAGGTTTTACCGTTTTCGAGTTGTACTAAATTTGTAAGTTCGTCAATGTGTTGCTCTAATAGATTTCTATATCTAAAGAATATTTGAACACGTTCTTTAAAGGTCATTCCTGACCATTTGGGAAATGCGTTCTGTGCCGCTTTCACTGCAGCATCAACATCTTGAGTTGTAGACATTGGTATTGAAGAAATTTTACTACCATCTAACGGACTTAAAACATCCATTGAATTTTGTCCATTTCTTTCAAATTTACCGTTAATATAATTTTTTACTTCGGAAAGTGTATCACTCACATTCATCATCAGCTTATCAGATTAATTTTATTAATATTTAAACAAAAAATAAGAATGCCATAAAAATCACAATATAACATTGCGGATTTTTAATCACACTCTAATCAAATATATGAAATATATATTAAAACAAAGGTTTTACTGAGGTATCATTAATTATTTAAAACCTACATTGAATAATTATCAAAAAACCTAAATCAGTTATTAATTTCCAAAGCACACTTAAACCAAGTAATTACTAGCCAATTACACCATCAATAATCGTTTCTAAATTGTGATTCTCTGTAATTCCATTAAGCCAACTCGACGTGTCTTCATGCATTAAAAAGGAGTTTAAAGCTTGGCTTACGGCATGTTTACTCGTTACTGGTAAGCCCTCAACTACAGTTTCTAAATTATCCAGCAACTGTAAAGGTGTAACTTTATCTTCACTAAGTTTAAACGCAATCTTACCAGTAAGGTCTAAAAATTTCAAGTAGTTTACTTTCGTTGTTATAGGTGTGCTAATATTTAATCTCTCAAACACTTCTCTAGTTGAGGCTCTGGTTTGAGGTCCTGAGACACCATCTATAATAATTGATTTTCCGTAGATATATCTAAGCACCATTTGTAAGTATAATGTTTCAGATTGGGAAGACTCATGATAATCAACGATAACACTTGTATCAAAATGCCAGTGATCGGCATGGTTTGGATACAAATGATTAAGTACAATACCAAAGTGTTTTCGTAAAAACGATTCCATGCCTAAGTACAGTTCTTTATGATGAATAAAATTATTGGTAATTAAAGTGAAATCATCCCAAAAAACAGCGTCTAAATCAAAGGCTTTTCCTAAACCATGCTGTCCTGGTTTGTTAACCAATATCCCTGCACTTGTAATAACATTAGGCTTTCCTAAAGGACAATGTGCAAATACTTCATCGAAAGCAGTTTTGAGTTTTTCAAGAAACTCATTTTCAACTTTAAAGTCCTGCTGTTTTCCTATAGTTCCGTATGGATGTTGCGGTAATCTTGCATAATGCAAAGCAATACCATTAATAGTATTAATTGTTTTCATAAGTAATGATTTAAAAGATTAATAATCTATTAATTAGTATTATAAGGGAGAACTTAAATTTACAAAAACTTTTTAAGTTTAAAGGCTCTGAGTGCTGGTTAAGTTTATTTTTTTTATGAAGTCAAAAGCACGTTTTTCATTGTAATATATGTTCCCTTTTTGAATAAAACCTACATGCCCTCCATGCTCTGGCATTTCTAGATAAATATTTTCATTTTCTTTCGCTTCTTTAATTGGAAAACATTCTGGTGTTAAGAAAGAATCATTAAGTGCATTAATAAGCAATGTAGGTGTATTTATGTGCTTTAAAAATTGTAGACTGCTACATTGCTCATAATAGTCTTGTGCATTTTTAAATCCATGTGCCTTAGACGTATAGACTTCATCAAAATCACGTAAGGTTTTAATGGATTTTAAGGACTCATGAGTTATTTTGTCTGGAAATCTTTCTGCTTTTTTCTTGAGCTTATCAAGAAGGTGTCTTAAGAAGCGATTAGCAAAAGCCTTGTTCTTCAACTTATGCAATTCTACCGAAGAACTTATGAGATGAACAGGAACAGAAACGGCAATTGCAGCTTTCACCTGACTTGGAATATCTCTTTTCTCACCTAAGTATTTGAGTGTGATATTTCCGCCTAAACTAATGCCTTTAATATAAATTTTAGAATACCCTTTTTGTTTAATACAATGTTGTACAACATCATCAAGATCATTTGTTGCTCCAGAATGATAACTATTATAAAATCTATTATCCTCTCCACTACACCCTCTAAAATTTACTGCTACTGCATCTATACTATTTTGATTAAAGAGTTTTGCTGGGCCTGTAATATAAGGTCGCTGCCCATGTCCTTCTAACCCATGAAGTAGAATAATGACGGCATTAGAATTATCATTGGCATAACTCCAATCCAAATCTAAAAAATCGTTATCGCGAGTGTCTATGCGTTCACGCTCTTGTGTAAGTCCCTTAACCTTTCGGAATAAACCAGAATACACTGTAGCAAGAAACCCGTTTTTAAACAAAAACGGAGACTTAAAAGTTGACTCTACTATTGGCATTAGGCGTTAGTTATTTTAAAACCGTGAACTCGATTGAAGAATCGTTATAAACCTTATGAGTTTGCGCCTTAAAATCTTCTTCTTTTGCCTCAAAGATATTGTCTACATAAGTTTGCGGATTTGCATCTATATAAGGGAAAAACGTACTTTGAATTTGCACCTGAATTTTATGTCCTTTTTTGAACGTATGAAACACATCCTGAAGTCCTAAATTTACAGCTGTTTTCTTATTAGGAACGAAAGGCTCAGGGCTACTCATACTATTTCTAAAACGACCTCTAATAGTTTCACTTCTAACGAGCATATGATAATTGCTAAGTTTTAAATGATCTTGCACATCTTCATTGTCTTCAGGTGTTTCGATATCAGGTGGAAACACATCAATCACTTTTACAATCCAGTCTGCTGCAGTTCCTGTTGTAGACACATTAAGTTTCGCTAAAATATCTCCAGCAAGGGTAATATCATCCTCTAATATTTCGGTCTCAAACACTAAAACATCTGGGCGTCTAGCAGCAAAACGCTGGTCGTCTGTCATAAACTTACGTGGTGTAAACACCACTTTGATATCTTCAGAATACGGAACTGGCTTTTTAGGATCACTAACAAAATCGGATGTTGCTATCATGCGATTAGCGCGTTTGGTCAAACGTTCATAGGGCTGCATAAAATAGCTTTCTTTACTTGTATTTGCAGGAGGCCAAGTTTCAAAACTCACCCATTCCATCTTACCTGTATCAAACATATGAGCCTCTGGCAAATCTACTTTTCCGTTGGCATCACCTTTAAGGAAATGGTTAAAGAAAGGAGTTTCGATATCTTTCTGAAAGTAATCTGAAATGTTATCTCCAAAATAAACATTACCAATCACTTGTCGTTCTTTTGTTCTTGCCCAATCACCATGACTCCAAGGCCCGAACACTACGGCATTAAAGTTATCGCTATTCTTTTCAATACTCGAATAGGTATTGAATGGCCCATACAAATCTTCGGCGTCAAACAAACCACCAACAATAAGCGTTGCGGGTTTAATATCTTTTAAATGTTGTATGATTCCTCTGCTCTGCCAGAATTCATCATAATTTGGATGCGCTTTTATCTGCTCATAAAATACATTATCTTCGTCATAATATTTATCAAGATTGCTTAATGGTCCTGCATCTAAAAAGAACTGATACTGATCTTCTGTACCTATATCTGGGAATTCATACCAAGCCTCTGTTGTAGGTGTTTCTTTCATATAACCAAAAACCGAAGTAGCTCTCCAATAGCTCAATAAAAAAGCCCCATTATGAATAAAATCATCAAAATAGAAATCACCTATACAAGCCTGTGGCGAAGCAGCTTTTAACGCAGGATGACCAGATAACACAGAGTATGTGGCATAAAACCCTGGATAAGAAATACCATATGTGCCCACATTTCCGTTATTGTTATCAATATTATTGATGAGCCATTCTATCGTGTCATATGTATCACTTGCCTCATCTGTTTGAGTGCCTGTTTTATTTGGAATAAAAGCCCTCATGTTATCATAAACGCCTTCACTATTCCAACGGCCTCTCACATCTTGATACACCATGATATTACCTTCTTCCATAAGGTACTTATTTGGTCCAATTTTTTCGCTGAATTCATTTTCGCCATAAGGCTTACAACTGTAAGGCGTGCGTTTTAATAATATGGGATATGCTTTAGAAGCGTTCTTTGGTGTATAAATGGTTGTGTGAAGCTTTATGCCATCACGCATTTCTATCATCACCTCTTTTTTATCGTAGTTATCTTTTACATAAGTATTTTCTACTTTTTCCTTTTCAATGTCTTTTACTTCAGACGTTTCGGAATGCTTACAATTTATAAGTGTACTTGCTATAAATACAAGAAAAATTAATCGTTTCATACTGGCTGGTGATTTTTAATGTTTAAAGATAATCTATTCTAAATTTATTGAAAGCCTAATTTAAGATTAGATGAATTAAAATAAAAGTTAATCTCATTTATTAGTTTAAATTTGCCAAACAATTTTAATCTATGGCAATGCTCTCTTCTCTTGGTTTAATTCTTATAACTTGTGTTGTTATTTGGCGCGCTTGTGATGGTTTTGAAATGGCTTCTAACTATTTAGGTCGACATATGAAAGAAGGGATTAAAGGCGCGACTATTAATGCAATAGGAAGTAGTTTACCTGAACTTTTCACGACATTGTTTTTTCTATTTGTACTAAAAGATAAGGATGGATTCTCTGGAGGTATTGGAACAACTGCTGGAAGTGCTGTTTTTAATGCAATGATCATTCCAGCTGTTGTTATTTTGGTGGTCATAGGAAAAGGGATTTCGTCAAAAATTGAAATTTCTCAAAAAGTAATCTTACGCGATGGTATTGCATTAATACTAGCCGAATTAGCTTTAATATTTGTTATTACTGGGACCTCTTTAAATTGGGGTCATGGATTAACTTTGATGCTTCTATACATTGTATATGTGAGTTACATGCTATTAAGTCAGGGGTCTGGAGATGTAGAAAATGAGTACGAAGAAGAAGCCGATGGTGGCAATAGAACCATAGCACTTTTTAAGGGCGATTTAGCCACAACCATTCTTGGCGATTCTAAAATTAATACAACTAAAGCTATTTTATTATTAGTTATCTCAGTGTTTTTTATTGGAATAGCATGTTTTTGGCTAGTTGAAGCCTGCGAGCAATTTGGTACTGCCATTGGTATGCCAATATATTTTGTATCTGTAGTATTAGCCTCTGCAGCAACGAGTGTACCAGATACTATAATTTCGTATAAAGATGCCATGAAAGGGAATTATGATGATGCCGTTGCAAATGCCTTAGGAAGTAACATTTTTGATGTATGCTTTGCGTTAGGGTTCCCTCTTTTTCTATTTACACTAATTTATGGTCCTATAGAAATGAGTGCCGAAACTATAGAAAACGTAGGACAGCTTAGGGTATTATTACTTCTCCTAACCATAGTGGTGTTTTTAATTTTTGTGTTTGCAAAAAAAGGAATAAAGCGATCACATGCCAAATTACTTATTACACTTTATATCGTTTTTGTTGCGTATTCAATTGGTAAAGGCATCAATTATGATCTTCCAGTTATTAGAGAAATCTCGGCCTTCTTATCGGCAATATCACATTGGTTTACATCATTATTTTGATGATTCTATAATTCGTCCTCGCTTAACACGATTAGGAAATCATTTTCGTTGAATTCAATATCCATATTTTTATCTGGATTTAAAACAATGCCAAAATTATCTTCGAGTGATTTACACTGTGCTCCTTTTCTAATACCTAAGCATATTTCATCTCTTTGCTGTGCACAAAATATGGCATCTGCAAATTTGATGTTCTGTGGAAATGTGTCAAAATACAAACTGACAGGCTTGACATAAATCTCACTACCATCTTCAGAAAAGATATCGTCATAAAAAGTCTTCATTAAAGATTCTTCACTCAATTGTGCCAGAATCATCGTGATTAACTTGTTACTAATAATAAAATCATCCACATTAGTTTGCGTTATTATTTCTTGATTCTCAGAATTTAAAACCTGCGTAATAATATGCAAACCATCGTCTTCACTTACTACTTTTCGTAACAACAATAAGATAATCAAGGTGTCTGAATCAATTTTATCGGCAGATTGTTCTTCCATACTTTGAGAAAGAATAACTATTGTATTATAACTTCCAGGATTCATAGCCTCTACACTCTTTAAATCCAATGGATTTGCATCATGCAGTTTAATATTAAAATCTGAAAATTCTGAAGAAATCTCTGTTATGGTATCTTTTAATTCATCGGTTGGCCCATTAAACATAATATCAAAATCAGAATCTTCTAACAAGTAATCTGTTGCTTCTTCAATAAATACTTCGGCCACTTTGTGCCAGCCTAAAATAAGAATACGTTTTTTCTCTTGTTCTAAACGTTTATCTATAATTCTCTTGTCTTTATTTGGAAAATAATATTGTTTATTTTCATAAGCTATTGTAGAGTCGTCTTCAGCTAAAATAACGACACTATCGCCATCTTTGACAACGGTTTCTTTTGGAGGTCTCAAAACTAACCCGTCTTCATCAGAGTAAATCCCTAGAGGAATCCCATCCTTTAAATAATAGCTCAAATCACTAAATAAGACATTATTCCAGTTATCCTCGTAGAAATAGACCTCGCAACCATCAAAAGACAAAATCTCTTTATAAACAGTGTCTAACCCACTAGTTAAAGATGTCTGAATAAGTAGTTTACCCATGATATTCCAGCTATCAATAGCAATAATATTATCGTCCTCGAAGAAACTTATGATATCTCTTTTTTCTTTCGTAAATATTTCAGCAATTATAGGTAATTCATTCGTTCCATTTTGACATGCAGTAATGGCTAAAATCGACTTAACAGATTGCACATCACTAGCTACTTTTTTGTCAATTGTAGCACTTTCTGAGCAATTAGCTAAAATAATGACAGATCTCGCCTGCTCTAGGTTTATACGCTTTAACTCGTTTATATTTGCGTAATCACCTTGAGTTGTAATGACCTCAGTAGTCATCATATCAGGAAGACGCTTTGTGATTAGATTATCCATGGTTTCTTTATCCTCTCCAGATAAAATAACCACTGAAGCCTTAGATTCACTTTCGTTTGCTAAAATAAGTTCTCGTATAACATCAACAACGCGTTCATTCCAACCTAAAATTATGGTATGATTGTTTTCTATGACTTTGCCTCTTCCTTTTCTGAAATCATATAGCATGGTATCTAAGGCCGTAGTTATGAAACCAATTAGCATAGACAGTAAAATGACACCAGTTAAACCCGAAAGTACTGTTAGCACCTTAAGATATGTAGGAGCTTCGTTATCTTGATTCATATTTCCTGGATCTGTCATTTCCAGAAAAGTGACCCATATATCTCTAAAAACATTACCTGTGTAATTGAGGCTTGGAAAAATATGTATGAGTAATAAACGTAATCCAACGAGGACTATAAAAACGACAATAAATATAATGAGAAGGCTTTTAAATATAGACGAACCGCCTTTACTTAAAAAACGTTCAGCCTTATAGTTTAAACGTTCTCTAAACGAATTTTTCATAAATGATTGGTTGATGGTTGATTTTTAATAAAGACTTAGTTGAGTTGTTCAACAAACTCGGCCATAATACCTTTAATATGAGCCGAAGACATCTCCATTATAGTTCCCATATCAAGAATCATTTTTCTTTCAGATTCGTCAAAATGACCATCAGAATAAGCCACATCTAAAGCACATTTAATTAAAAGTTCTTTACCATGCTCATTTAAAGCAGGACCAACGTGTTTCAAGTAAGTAGAAATATCACTACGATCTGCCTGCACTTCTTTAATATAGTCATCTAATTGAAATGACGACATATCATTATGTCCATACTTATTGATAATGGCAAGAACAGCCACTTTCTCATTATTATCAATAACACCATCTGCAAGCATAATTTTAACCATAACATGTCTAATGGCCTGTTCATACATTGCCATAAATGCCTCTTTATCGGTAGATTTAGAAGAATCTAAAACACGTGTAATGAATGTTCCTTTACAATGATTACATTCCACATATTCGCCCTTATTTCCTAATGGGATTAACGGAATAAAATAAAGCGTAAAAAACTGAGTCACTTTTCTATGTCTATAGCCGCGATCTGCCTCGCATTGTGGGCAATCAAAATTTCCAGTAGCTTTTGTAGAACGAACTCCACGTGTTCCAAATATGATCATAAGTTAGGTTTTTAATAATAGTTTAGATTCTAAATATAATAATCTTAATTAAATTATCTAAACTTCTAAACTTACAAACTTAAAGTCCTTGCCATTGAAAAGCCCCTTATCACTAAGTTTTAACGCAGGAATAACCAACAAAGCCATAAACGACAATGTCATGTATGGTGCATTTAAAGTACTTCCTAACGTTTTTGCTTTACAATCTAAGATAGCATAGTCCTTTCCAATGGTCTCCCCATCTTGATCACTCATGATTCCTGCTATTGGAAGCGGCACGATATTGGATTCAGAATCAGAAACAGCACAAATTCCTCCTTTATTTTCTATAATAAGATTAACAGCTTTGCATATCATTTCATCTGAAACACCTACTGCAATTATATTATGAGAATCATGGCCTACAGAAGATGCTATAGCGCCTTCTTTTAATCCGAAATTTTTAATAAACGCCAAAGCAGACTTATCATTATTATAGCGGTTAACAACCGTCATTTTTAGGATATCTTTTTCTACATTAGATATCAAATTACCTGCTTCAACCTTGGCACTTTCTATTAATTCATTAGTAACTAACTGCCCTTCTAAAGCCTCAATCACTCTAATCTGTTTTGCGTTTGAAGCCACCCGAAAATCCAAAACTTCTTTTTTCTGAGTGTTGAAATTATTAAGCACTTCAAAGTCTATAGGTTTTATATTTGATTGACCGTTTTCACTTACCAATTGGCCATCTATATACGTTTGAAGCACCTTAAACTCTGTTAGATTTTCAACAACAATGCAATCGGCTTCATCTCCAACCTCAAGTAATCCAACATCAAGATTATAGTGTTTAACAGGGTTAATACAAGCTGCTTGTAATACTTTAAAAACATCAATCCCCTTAGAGACAGCTCTTGCGCAAAGTTTATTAATATGATTAATAATTAAATCATCTGGATGTTTATCATCACTACAAAACATGATATGATCATAATACTCGGGAAGTAAATCAATTAGTGCTTCAAAATTTTTAGCAGCACTTCCTTCTCTAATTAGGATTTTCATTCCTTTTTGAAGCTTCTCTAAGCCTTCTTCGTAAGTAAAACATTCATGATCGGTAGAAATACCAGCAGCAATATATTTTGTAATATCGTCACCAAGTACGCCAGGCGCATGACCATCTATTGGTTTTTTATAGTGTTTGGCCCAAGCTAATTTTTTAAGTACCTCATCGTCATCATATATGACTCCTGGGTAATTCATCATTTCGGCTAAATATTTAATATCGGGATTAGCCAAAAGTTGTTTAATCCCATCAGAATCTATAACAGCTCCTGCCGATTCAAACGTAGTTGCAGGCACGCAAGAAGGTGCTCCAAAATTGAATTTAAAAGGCGTTTTTTTTCCATTCTCAATCATAAAATTAACACCATCAATTCCTAAAACATTTGCAATTTCATGAGGATCAGACACTGTTGCGACCGTTCCATGATTTACAGCTATACGTGCAAATTCACTAGGCACCAACATAGAACTCTCAATATGAATATGAGCATCAACAAACCCAGGCAATATATAATGTTCTACATCATGTTCTTTCTCTTCTATAGCAACAATTTTTCCTTCTGAAATAGAGACTTCCCCTTTAAAAATGCGTTTGTTTTTTATGTCGACTATTTGACCTTGAATGCGTTTCATAGAATTATTTTAATTTGAATCTAATGTAATCTGTACAATATTGGTAGTTTTATCTCTAACTTTAAATCTCTCATCTCCGCGTTTTCCAATAACCCAAACAATGGCACCTTTAGAGCAAAGTAGCCAAATATTTTCTTTATCTACGAGAGATAGTTTTTCATCTTTAAAGTACTTACTAAGTTTCTTTTTACCATCCATTCCTGAAGGATAAAAAACATCACCTTCTTGCCATTGTCTTAAATTCAAAGGAAATGTCAAGGTATCTTTATCCACAAAAATAGAAGTGCTGTCTGTTTTTATAGGAGTATCAGCTTTTTCAAATACCAACTGACCCAACGGCATATTAAAGTGTAAGTCGTTTTCACGAATCTCGAATGAATTTAAACTTTCAGAAGGTATTTCGGTTAAAATAAGATGATTTCTATCCTTTAAAAGTCGGTGTGTTTTTGAAAATAATTGTTTACCCGATTGCGCATCCAGTAAATTAGTCACATCATTCCATTCTGAAAACCCATAACCACTAAACAGTTCGTATAAATATGCTTTAGGATTACTCAGTTCTTTAAATTCTGAAATTTTAAATTGTATATAATTATCGGTCTCACCTTCAACTGCGTTTTCAGTGAAAGCCTTGATTCCATCGTCAACGATATCGACAGTATCCTTTAAATTGCTGATGGTTTGTCTGAAATTTGACAATAATTCCGGATTGGTTTCTTTTAAAACAGGAATGACATGATGACGCAATTTATTCCGTAGATATTTATCGGATGTATTACTACTATCTTCTCGCCACTCAATTCTGTTGTCGCTGGCATACATTTCTAATTCTTCTCTTGAAAAAGGAAGCAATGGCCTTACAATATTACCATTAACTTCAGGAATGCCAATCAACCCATTTAAACCTGTTCCTCGTGTTAGATTAATTAAAACAGTTTCAAGATTATCGTCGGCATGATGTGCTGTAAGTATATAATCAAATTTTAAATCTTCGGCTAAATCAGAAAACCAATTGTAACGCAGTTCCCTTGCTGCCATTTGAATAGATAGTTTTTGCTGCTTAGCATGATTTTCGGTATCAAAATGCTGTGTAAAGATTTCCAAATCCAGTTGATTGGCTAAAGCTATTACAAAGGTTTCATCTGTATCGCTCTCGGCACCACGTAAATTAAAATTACAATGCGCTAGTGTTATATTTAACTTAAGCTGATGACATAAATGCACTAACATCACACTATCCAACCCACCAGAAATAGCAATGAGGATTTTGGCTTCATGTAGAAACGGCATTGTCTTTTTTATATGTAGGTTGAAACGATCTAACATCAAATTCACGACTATTAATTGAATTTATAATAAAAATAAAAGCACCAAACCAATTAAACTAAAGCACCATACAAATAGTCAATCATATTTTATAATTATATTCAAATATACCAACAGATTTTTTGTCCCCGAAGGTTAGCAAAGCTAAACTTAATTTTCCAAGACCTCACGCATGGCTTTTGCCTTGACTAAACACTCCTCATACTCCTTTAAAGGATCACTCTTTGCTGTAATTGCTCCTCCAACCGAATACGATACATACTTATTGGTTGCATTATATAAAATACTGCGAATAACCACGTTAAAATCGAAATCATCATTAGGAGAAAAATAACCCACTGCTCCAGAGTAAAGCCCTCTTTTTGTTGCTTCTAAATCTTCGATTATTTTCATTGCTGAAATTTTAGGTGCTCCAGTCATGCTTCCCATTGGAAAGGTTGTCTTAATCACATCTACAGGATGTGTACTTTCATTTACTTTTGAAGTCACTGTCGAAATCATTTGATGTACCTGATCAAATGTATACACCTTGCATAGTTCTTCTACCTTAACACTTCCTTTGGTTGCTGTTTTTGATAGATCATTTCGTACTAAATCAACAATCATTACATTCTCACTACGCTCCTTTTCATCTTCAGAAAGCTGTTGCCTCAACTTTGCATCTTCTTCTTTATTTTTCGAGCGTTTTGCTGTCCCTTTTATAGGCTGAGAAGTAATCTTTAAACCTTCTTTTTTTATATATCGTTCTGGTGAAGCCGACAACAAATACTTGTCATATACTCTAAAAAACGTTGCAAATGGAGGTTTTGAAATTGCATTAAGTTTGTCATAGGTTTCAAGGGGATTAAGCGTTGTGTTTTCAGCGTAAAACTCCTGACAAAAGTTGGCTTCATAAATATCTCCTCTGTGTATATGTGTCAACATCGTATTCACTTTTTCAAAATACTCATCTTTATGTATTCTTAGCTTAATTTTTATCTGCTCTCCTTTGAGGGAAGCTGTGTTGGTATTAAACAAAGTTTCAGCACTTATTGATTTTAAATCATTATCTATGTCATCAGCAACTACGTTTAAATAGTGTACTTCAAGAAGATCACCTTTTAAAAAAAAGAGTTTCTTAGGCTGAAAAAAGAACAACTCAGGAAATTGTAAACCATCAAAATTTTGAGAAGACAAGTGTTCAACATCATTTTTTAAGTCATAAGAAAAATAACCAAAAATCCAATCATCTACTGAAGACTGATACTCTTTAAACTGATTAAAGGCGTCATAATAATCTGTTTGAAACACTGTAAATGCATCTACGGCCAAAACCGCGTCATAACTAGCATACTTTTGATCATAATCATTACTATCTAACCAAACAACTTCATCAAATTGCTGACTCCATATAAGGAGTTGCTGCTTAAAAACTTTAGGGTTAGGGATGTGATGTGTAGTGTGTGTTCTCAATGCAATACTAATGTATGCAAATAACCGAATTAAACCTGTCAATAACAAGTCTGTTTTTCCGAAGTAAAAAAATTACCTTTGCACCATGGAACAGCAAATCTCTTTTACAGATTTAAATCTAAACACACCACTTTATAATGCATTGGGTGATTTAGGTTTTGAATACCCAACTCCAATTCAGGCACAAGCATTTAATGTTGTGGCATCTGGAAAAGATGTTGTAGGTATTGCACAAACTGGTACAGGTAAAACATTTGCTTACATGCTACCAATTTTAAGACACCTTAAATATTCGACTCAAGATAATCCTAGAATTTTAGTTTTGGTACCTACTCGAGAGTTGGTCGTACAAGTGGTTGATGAAATTGAAAAGTTGGCAGCTTATATCAATTTAAGGGTTTTAGGCGTATATGGTGGGACAAACATAAACACTCAAAAGCAAGCTGTTGCACAAGGGCAAGATGTTATTGTAGCGACACCAGGGCGTTTATTTGATTTGGCTGTAAGTCGTGTTTTACAACTAAAGTCTATCCAAAAATTAGTGATAGACGAGGTTGATGTGATGCTAGATTTAGGCTTTAGACACCAACTTCTCAATATTTTTGATGTACTGCCCGAGCGTCGTCAAAATATTATGTTTTCGGCAACAATGACTGAAGATGTTGACGATTTAATAAGTGATTTCTTCATTAAACCCCAACGTGTTACTATTGCCGTATCTGGAACGCCACTTCATAATATTAAACAGCAACGTTATGACGTTACTAACTTTTATACAAAAGTTAATCTCTTAGAATACTTACTTCACGATCCTGGCACCTATAATAAAGTGCTCGTATTTGTGGCTTATAAAAAATTAGCCGATATGCTTTTTGCCGAGCTTGAGGAACGCATTCCTGATCAATCTTGCGTGATTCATTCTAACAAAACGCAGAACTACAGGTTGAGAAGTATAGAACAGTTTAGATCTGGTGAACATCGTATTTTAATTGCTACAGATGTTATGGCTCGTGGATTAGATATAGAACACATTAGCCATGTTATTAATTTTGACACTCCAAAATATCCCGAAAATTATATGCATCGTATTGGTAGAACTGGTCGTGCAGAACATGAAGGACATGCCCTTACGTTTTCTACGGAAAAAGAACAGGAAGATCTCCAAACTATTGAAGATTATATGGGTATAAAAATTGAGCAACTTAATTTTCCTGACGGTGTTGAAATTTCTAAACAATTAATTGAAGAAGAGCGTCCTCAAATTAGAGAACGTAACAATCCTACTAAACAGCGACAAGATGAAGATGCTCCAGGACCAGCATTTCATGACAAAAAAGATAAAAATAAAAAAGAGAATCTCGGCGGTTCTTATAAGTTTAAAATTGCGGCTAAATATAAGAAGCCTAAAACTAGAGGTGATAAAAATTATAACAAGAGAAACAAACGTAAATAGTTTAATCTTTCAATAGAACCAGCTGTTTCTAATCACAATCATCACATTTACAAACACTTAAACATTCTCTAGCATTTCTTATAAAAATTCGATTATTTTTACACGGCATTAAGGTAATGTGGTAAAAAAATCCCTTTCCAAATACATGGAAAGGGACTATAGAAAACCCAGTAGACTAGATCGTGTAATTGACATAATTAATCTATAACCCTAGATATCTAGTCTACAACCTTAATGTGGTTTTCTACGATATCTTTAACAGGTACAACAAGTTTACCTTCTTCATTTTTTAACACTACTGAAATATTTTCGATAGCATCAATTTCATAAATTTTATTTTGAAATTCTATCTTCTTTCCTACTTCAAACGTCTTTCTGGTATAAAATGTTTTCAACAAACTGCTCATAACTTCCTTTGCTCCTAACCCAAAGGCTATGGCGAAAGCTAACAAGAAAGCAGCCAAAATCATTGTAAAATTACTTGTGATTATATCGGTATCTACGCCTGCTTGATTTAGAGCTGTAATGGAAATAAAAACAAGCAATAGAAAAAAGACAATCTGGCTTATAATTTTTGCACCAGATAAATCCATGGATTCAAAAAAGGACCTCAATCCCTTTTTAACAAAGTTTGCAAACAACAAACCTCCAGTAAAAATGACAAGAGCAACAAACAATTGCGGTAAATAACTTAAGAAGTTACTAATTTGTTCTGAAATGACTTTTAAATCAAGCATATCAGAAACTATAATAAGTAACATGATATAAATAATCCATTTCACAAACGAACTAACAATCTTTATGGTATCAAATTTGAGCGTCTTTCCTTCTATAAACTCAATTTCATTTAACTTATCATCTAATTTGTTGGCTTTTGCCAGCTTAAGTGCTTTCTTAACGATTTTAACGACAATTTTTGCCACTAACCATCCAATAATTAAGACAACTAATGCGAAAACAACATTCATAAAAACTCTTGATATTTCAGGCCACATACCCGAAAGAGAATCCATCGCTGCATTTTTGTAATTTGTAATTTTATCCATGATTTATTAATTATTAATAGCTTGATTTTAATTCTTTATTTTTTATCCCTTTTGCTCATTACTGTTTCAATAACATCTCCTAAATTATATGAAAATAGCTCGGCCAATTCCATTAATAATTTTGCAATGGCAATATCATTCATAACCTTAGACTTCAATTCCTGCGGAACTGACTTCAATGGCTTATCTATATCTCTGAAAGGATTTTCCATTAGTTAAGGTTATTAGCATATACGGTTAATAATTTATCTTTAGCCCGTTTAATTCTCATTTTAACGGCACTTTCTCCAATTCCTAAAACACTTTCAATCTCCTTTATAGAAAGGTTATCTTGATATTTTAGTAATAGTATCATCTTTTCATCAGGTGATACAAGTTCTAATGCTCTTTTGAGTTTATCAACTCTCATATCGCTAAAATCTGATGATTCATCATAATCTTCAGAAATATTTTCAATATCTGCATAATCTACAGACTGTTTTTCAAATTTCTTAGCGGTATTTCGTGTCACATAATTTACGCAATGATTATAAGTAAAGGCATATAACCATGTAGAAAATTTAGACTTTCCTTTAAAACTAGCGAGCTTCACAAAAAGTTTCAAAAACACGTCTTGTGTTAAGTCTTTTGCTTCGTCTTCATCTTTTGCAAAACCGTAACATTTATTGTACACCAAAGTAGCGAAACGATCATACAAAACTTCAAAAAGTAATGTATCATTATTCTTTACAATAGCACTTACCAGCTCTTCGTCTGAAAGTTTCATAATGTTACCAGAGGGTTGCAATAATCTATAGATTGGTTTTAGTGGTTTGTTTTAAGACACCAACATTAGTATTAAGTCACATTTTTTTTAACTTAAATGTTAAATTTATAAAAATTAACATTGGAAAACCTATAACCTGAGTATAAAAAAAGCGAACCTTTTAAGGTTCGCTTTTAATCTTATTTTGTTTTTTACTTTTTCAAAGCGTCTAGCTTTTCCTTGTAATAAGAATTGCCACTTATGGCAAACGCTTTTTCCACAAACTCAATGGCCTTGATTTTATCCTTTTGATCTATATAATAGTCAGCCATGGCATCATAAGCATTTGCACTTTCGGGATAATACGAAATCGCTTTATTAAAAAATAAATAGGCTTTTTCTGGTTGCCCCATTTGTAAATTCATATAGCCATAACCGTTAAAAAGCTCCTCAATCATTGGAGGTACTTTATAGCCAAAGTTTTTAGCGTAGATCTTTTCTTGATTGTCCAACAATGTTTGTAATAGTTCTACTGAACTCTCAGGGTTATTATACGTTTGTGGTGCTTTAAACTGATACCACTTAAATAACTCAATTAATCCATCTCTCATAGCAGGTAATGGTACTGTGCCATGTAAATCTTCTGGATATACTTTCCAACTGAAATTTAATTTATTTTGCTTTTGCGAGTTTGCAAATTGAGAAAACTCTACAATAGAACGTGCAAACAGGCTATACTCTGAAGTATCCTCCATGATATTATCCATAGTAACCGATGCATTTTGCATATGCAATTGCTCGGCTGCTAAAGCAACAAAAAGACCTTTACCATCAAATGAGTTTGATTTTAATTTCGATTTGGCTTCTTTCAATAATTTTTGATTGTCCCATTCAATACTAGGATCGATAGCTATATAATTCGTAAATAAATGGGGATGATGAATTAATGTATGAATTGTAAATAAACCCGCATACGAATGTCCAATTAAAGTTCTATAATTCGTTGTACGATGCGTTTTATTTATTTGAGGTATTAATTCCTCTTCGATAAAAGCAACAAATGTTTCTGCACCACCAGAATCGGTTTGCATAGGTGATCCACGGTTTGATTCTACTTTTGAAATGGTTAAATCTCGAGTTCTATTCGTTCTATTCGAAATCCCTACTAAAATCATATGAGGCATATAATGTCCCCAGTAGTTATCATATACAATCTCTAAATTCGATTTTAATGAAAAACCATCTAGTAAATAAACTACCGGATATTTTATTTTACTTTTTGGGTTATAATTATCGGGATATTTCACCCAAAACTGTTGATAACTATGTAAAGACTTAGAATAAATGCTATCAATAATTTCATTGCTATTTTGTGCTAATTCATTGGCATTAGATTGTGCACTAGCAACAGAATTAAAAAGGATAAGAGCAATAAGGACTATATAACGGGTAATTTCTTTCATATTATTTGTCATTTGTATTCGACATCATTCTTAATATTATAATTCCAATTCTGGCAACAACAAATGTAAACAAGCCAAATGAAGCGGTCAACAACGAAATTTTAAGTCCGCCTGCAAATATAGAAGGGTCAGGATCTCCCATTGCCTCTACCGAATCAAAGGCAGTAATTAAGCCTATAATGGAAGCCAAGAACCCCATAACTAAGCCTAGCAAACTCGCATCTGAGGCCAATTTCAGCATTTTATTGGAAATCTCTAATGATTTTTTAACATTAGCAAATCCTCTAACAAGAAAAAATAACGATGCCAATAAGCAGATTAAAATTAGGGTCATAAATAATGGTCCGCCATCAACAAACATATTAGCTGTAATTGATAGACTTTTCGATGTCATTGTAAGTGTGTTCATAATGTTTAAATTTAGTTATAGTTTTTTAAATAATAATGGTTTGTTATCTCCTCTTGTAAATTTAACCAAGCCTGTTTCGGGATAAAAATCAAGCACAACACCTAAGCTATCAAACGTGAATTGATGCTGTTTGGTAGGTGTAAGCTCTTTAAGGTTGCTTTGTTCTGGCGCTCCAAGTAAGACATTTCCCTTTGCCTTAAAAACAAGTTTATAGGGCACTTCTTCACAGGCGTATTCGCCCACATACTGTTTTACCTGTGCTTCGGTAAGGTCTATTCTTGTGAAATTTGGAAGTATAATAGGCTGTCCATGACTAGCTGCAAACGCCGCCAACATGATTCGCATTTTACTAAAATCTAATCCATTGGCCACTAAGGCAATTGTGGTTTTAGTTAATGGAACATGTACAAGCATAGACTGAAAGCCGTCAATACCACCTTCACTTGCATATAAATCAACGTTGTTCATGTTGGCATAAAAAAGACCATGACATGTATCATCATTATTTGTCTTTTTCATAGCTTCAAAGCTAGAGCCAGACATTAATTTTCCTTCAAAAAGTGCATTCATGAATTTTGACAAATCTTTAGATGTAGATACCACAGCTCCGGCGCCTCCAGGATTAGACATATCGGTTTCAGGATGAAGGTTCCAAGCTTTACCTTCAAAAACATAAGATTGGCTTTCATTAGCCTTTGCGCCTATTTTACCACCATAATAGGTATTCTTTAACCCTATTTTTTTTAAGATTCTACGCTGGAGACACTGTGGATATAAGTCTTTGTCTAGTGCTTCAACGATATACCCAAGTAAAAGATAATTTGTATTGCTATATTCGGTTTTTTCACCAGGATTAAAATCTAATGAGTACTTTTTAATTCTTGCTAACATTTCACCCTTTGTTGAATGTTTCAGCATCCAATCTCCAAAATTAGGATCATTAGTAATGTTATACAATCCGCTACTATGATTTAAAAGGTTTGAAATTTTAATATTTTCAGAACCAGGAATTTTTGGGTAAAACATTGAAAGCGGTGTATTTAACGTTATGCGTCCTTCATCAATTAACTGAAAAATCATAACAGCTGTAAATGCCTTAGATATTGAGCCTATTCTAAATTTAGTCTTGTCATTGTTTCTTATGCCTTTTTCAACATCAGAAAGCCCAATAGCTCTGTTATAAACCTCTTCATTGTTTTTGGTAATTGTCATGGTAGCCATGAGTTTATCGTGCTTATCAAGGATGTCAAAAAATGAATCGAGCTGTTGATAATTTTGCTCTTGTGAAAAGCAAAGATTAGATAAAAGCAGGCTAATTAGGGTTATCTTTTTTAGTAAGGATATCATGATCTGTTGTTTTTTGATTATGAGCCAAAACTAAAAACAAGAATCTATCAAAATTAACTTTTGCGACCAACAACCTTTTTAAAGCTGGATATGACATCAATGTCAAAACCCTTATTAAATTGGTCGTTCATCTCTAATTAATACTAATGAGGGTAAAATTGTATTATTATTGTATTGAGAATATTAAATATGTTTACAAAACAGTTCATTCTAAAAAAAATCGGACAAATCCTTTTGCACCTCCTCTTTTGGGTTGCTGTTCTATTTTTCTACACCTATTTTTTTGGGATTAATGGTTCTAAATTTGACGACACATTGCAATTTTCTCTTTTTCTTATGCCAATAACGATAGCAACTACGTATGTAATAACCTATAAATTAATTCCAGATTATCTTATTACAAAACAGTATTGGCGTTTTGTACTATATAGTTTTTACACACTTATCATTTCAGTATACCTATTAATGGTATCCATTTTTTTTAGTTTGATCTACCTATCAAACTTTGAATATGATGATATGAATCCTGCCACAAAAAACCTTATTTTCATTAGTACTGCTGTATATTTAGTTGTTATTATTGTGAGTGGGTTTAAACTCTTAAAACTCAATTTAAAACAGGCATCGAATACACGGTTATTAGAAACAAAAATTTTGGACGCGCAACTTAAACTTAAGGAACAAGAACTTAATTATTTGAAGATGCAAATTCATCCGCATTTTCTCTTCAACACGCTCAATACCATGTATGGTTTTGCCTTAAAAAAAGCAGATCAAACTCCAGACATGATATTAAAACTGTCTAATCTACTAGATTATCTTCTATATCAAGCCGAGAAACCTTTTGTATTACTTTCGGAAGAAATAGCACATATTAAAGACTACATAGCCCTTGAAAAGATGCGATTTAATGATACGCTCAAAGTTAATATCAATATTTCAACCACTTCAGAATCCATTACAATTGCACCAATGCTTCTTATCCCTTTTATTGAAAATAGCTTTAAGCATGGGGCGATCATCAACGGAATATTAAAAATTGACATTCAGTTATCAGCCACATTAGAGGAGATACATTTCAGCATAAAAAACTCAAACGCTGAAGGTACGTCATCCAAGTCTGGTATAGGCTTAGAAAACATTAAGAAAAGGTTAGAGCTTCTATATTCAGAAAAACACGAGTTATTTATAAATAATACGCCCAACACGTTCGATGTAGAACTCCGACTAAAACCAGTAGGACATGCATAAAACACATCCCATAAATTGTTTGGTAGTAGATGATGAAACTATTGCAAGAGAAATTATTGAGACACATCTCTCAAAAATTGAAAACGTAACAATAGTTGCAAGCTGTAGTAATGCTATTGAGGCTTTTAATTATATAAGCAATCACAATATTGATTTGGTGTTTTTAGACATTAACATGCCCGAAATATCTGGAATATCATTTGCTAAATCTATCAATGCCAATGTCAAAGTAATTTTTACAACAGCTTACCGAGATTACGCTGTTGAAGGTTTTGAACTTAAAGCTGTTGACTACTTGCTCAAACCCATTTCATTAGAACGTTTACAAAAAGCGCTTAATAATTATTTTGAAATTTACGGAAAACAGGAAGCGCAGCAGACCTCATCTATTGAGAAATCGAATTTTATGTTTGTACGTTCTGAGCGCAAAATGATTAAGATTGATTACAACGCCATTATTTATATTGAAAGTTATAGTGATTATCTTAAAATTCATATCGAAGACAAAACAATAATTACAAGAGAAACTATTAGTGCTATTGAAGCTAAGCTACCCAAACAACAGTTTATAAGGATTCATAGGTCGTATATTATTTCAATAGCTCACATACAATCCTTTACAAATGAACACATTACCATAAACAAAAAAGCATTTCCAATTAGTCGAACTTATAAAAAAGAAGTGTTAAAGCATTTAGAAAAATTTTAAAAGTTATTCAATAAAAACGTATATTAGACGTTGCCTTATAAATCACTTTTTTGAAAAAGTCCGCTAAATGAAAGAATACCTACACAAGACTATTCCGAACTTACAGCCTTTTGATTATTCACGTCATCATGATGATTTGTTTATCAATCAGCAGTGGGTTTTAGTGAATGGTATCTCTAAAAAGAAATCTGTTTACACCTTTAAGAAAGATAATATACTCGAAATATCTAGGAAACAATCGGTTATTGAGACCTCATGGACTATTAATATTCAAAACATCTTTTCTATTGAAACCGAAGACGGGCTTATTACAGTTAAAGCCTACTTTAAAGACGATGATGTCCTTGTTCTTAATCATCAAAACAAGAAAGAATTTGCATTATTTATTAATACAACGAAGTATTCAGAAGATCTAAATTCTGTAGAGGATGTTCAAACATTTTTAAGAGAAAAATACAAACAAAAAGTCACCAACTTGATTTATGATCACGAGTTCTATTATATTGAAAAATCTAAGGAATTTGGTCCATTTACAGTTGAGGAGCTCTCAGAAAAAGTAAATAATGGAGACATCAGTGTATACTGCTTTGTTAGGGATGTCAACGAAGATGATTACAGTAAACGACTTCGGATTTATGATCTTATAAAAGAGCTGTAATTACTTAGGTTTTAATGTCATCACGTACTTATAACTTTGATTAAAATAATCTACAAGAAGTTGAGTTTCACTATATAAAGATTCAGGCACTTTTACATAATCTCTCATCACTGCGCCATAAGACCTATATTCTGTGGCATTATATTTTTCTTTAAATGCTTTCTGAGATTCTTTAGATAGCCGAATACCTATTTCTGCATCTTTATTTAATAGTGTAAACATATAGCCATTGGCAGAAGTGTAAATCATTTTTTTTCCTTTTCGCTCAAAATCTGGGCATTGCGCCACAATGCTATCGTAAAATTCAAGTTGTTCTTCCCACATATTACTATACTTATTGGATTTAAATATACAAAAAGTAATGCTTCAATATCTCCTTTTATCACCAACTATAACTCATTTCATCCCAACCACACAAAACTCGTTGTAAGCAAGGCTTCTCTATCCTACTTTAGCGATTTATATAGCATTGCTAACTTTAAATAATACAAAGATGAAAAACATAATTTTTTTTCTGCTTTGCCTCAGTATTTGTTTTGTTTCCTGCAAAACTGACAAATCAAACCAACAAGACATTATTACAAAAACACCTCCATTGGCTAAATATACCTGCGCTCCAAGAATTACGGATGCCGATTGGTATAAGATTGATAATAAAGCACCTCTTTTTGAAGGTTTAGGACACCTCAATTATCCTATTACAACGCATAACGATTTGGCACAAAAGTATTTTAATCAAGGTTTAACCTTGGCCTACGCTTTTAATCATGCCGAGGCCGCACGATCGTTTTTCTATGCTACCAAATTAGATCCTAGTTGCGCTATGGCATTTTGGGGCTATGCCTATGTGCTAGGACCAAACTACAACGCTGGTATGGAAGATGACCATTATGAGCGCGCATACAATGCCATTCAAAAAGCGAAAGAATTATCTACAAACTGCACTGAAAAAGAGAAAGCCTTAATTAAGGCTATGGCAGAACGTTACGCTCCTAAACCTCCAGAAGACAGATCTCAATTAGATATCAATTATTCAAATGCATTAAAGACAATTCATGCCAATTATCCAGAGGATTCAGAAGTCTCTACAATGTATGCAGAATCTGTAATGAATCTACATCCATGGGATTTAAATGAAAAAGATGGCACCGAAAAACCGTGGACTCCAGAAATTGTATCGCTTTTAGAAACCATTATAAAAGACAACCCCACTCACCCTGGAGCAAATCATTTTTACATTCATGCCGTTGAAGCGTCTAGTACTCCAGAACGTGCCTATTCATCAGCTAAAGTATTTGATGATGGTACAATTCCAGGTGCTGGTCATTTGGTGCATATGCCATCGCACGTTTATATACGCACTGGCGATTATCATAAAGGCACAGTATCTAATATTAATGCTGTTAAAGCAGATAGCACCTATGTAACATTATGTCATGCTCAAGGCGCTTACCCTCTTGCCTATTATCCTCATAATTATCATTTCATGGCTGCAACTGCTGCTTTAGAAGGCAATAAACATTGGGCCATGATTGGAGCTAATAAAGTATCGGAACATGTGCATCCAGATATTATGGCCGAGCCAGGCTGGGGAACATTACAGCATTACTATGTGATTCCTTATTATTCTATGGTAAAATTCGGAATGTGGGATGAAATTCTCGCTAAAAAAGAGCTTAGCGCATTAAAATATCCGTTAGCCATGCAGCATTACGCTAAAGGAATGGCTTATGTGGCTAAAGATCAATTAGACGAAGCTAAAACAGCATTAGAATCTTTAAGTGTTTATGCTAATGATGATAGTATGAATGACATTACCATTTGGGATATTAATACTGTAGGTACATTAATTGGTTTAGCTGAAATGGTCTTGGAAGCAGAAATACTATCCGCTAATGGAGATTATAAGGCAAGTATAACATTGCTTCGAGACGCTATTGTTATAGAGGATGCTCTTAACTATAACGAACCGCCTGATTGGTTTTTCTCTATTCGTCATCACCTTGGTGACGTCTTAATAAAAAATGGGCAATACGAAGAAGCTATTGCAGTTTATAATAACGATTTAAAGCGTTTGCCTAAAAATGGTTGGGCACATCACGGACTCAAATTGGCCTATGAGAAATTGGGCGACACAGACAATGTCTCAAAAATGGAAGATCTCATAAAAAACAGCTGGGCTACGGCTGATATAGAGTTGTTTGGGTCGAAAGTGAAGTAATGCTGAGGGAGAATTTAATCATTGTTTAGTTCTTTCTTAAGTAAAACAATTACATCATTAATTCTAACTAAAGCCTCTTCAAAAGAACGGAATTGAGATTGTGCGTTGTAAGTAATCCCTACAATACCATTAATAAATTCTTTATCATTTATTAATGTTATTAAATCTCTTTGAAATTGATTAAAATAAATTCCCATTTCTTCTTGAGGAAGTTTACGTTTAATCACATTTCGCTGATTTGGGTCTATAACAAAAGCATTACTTGTATTTATGATTTTCATTGTGGGTCCATGTAATCTATCGTTATGTTCAGCTTTTAATACGTCTTGATTATTTAAAATTGCTTTGTAAAGTTTATCTAAATTTAATAGCTTTATTTTTATAGAATCATTAGATATTAGATTTAAACTTCCACTACTTACCATTTCATTAAATGTAACTTGGTTAATATTAATATCTTTCCAAGTTCCTAAATTTTGAAAGTGAGGTAAAATTTTAATTATAGTATCTTGATTTTTACTAAATCGAAAATTTAAAAAAATGTGAGCTGCATCTAGCTGCTTTTTCTTACGCTGTAATGTTTTTTGCCAAAGTGTTTTATTTTCTTCAAGATCTATTACTAGCCTATTTAAATAGCTTAATTCTATAGTTCTTTCTTTTCTTTCTTCATTCCAGTTATTAATCTGAAGTGCAATCAAAATCCCAATCACCACAAGAATGATTTCACCTATGGCATACAAGAGGTATTTCGAAAATTTATTCTCGGAAAGAAGTCGTTGACGGATTCGCCTAAAAAACTTAATCATTTACTTTCTCAAATTGAAAGCAAATTAGGTTGATGGATAGTTGAGGTTGGTTAACTATATGTGCTTAAAGATATTAAAATGTTACAAGCCATAGAAATATCCTACAAAAAAAGCGAACCAAATAGGTTCGCTTTATAGTTTAGAAAATTAAAAATTTTAATTGTTGTGCCTATTCTTTTATCTTCTTACCAACAAGGCTTCTACCATTTTGAAATAATGTCATACTCTCTACAACACCATTGGCATCTCTACTAAAACTAACTTCTGCTTCGACTTCTTTGACATAAAACCTATCTTCAGATTTAGGGTGGATTACTACTTTTCTTTGTCCGTTAGGCTCGGCAGTAAGGCTGTTTTCTTCTCTTGCAATTGTAATAACAAGTTCTGGAGCCATCTGGTACTTACCGACATAATCGTTCAATTTTGCAACATCAATTTCAAATGTTTTTATATTACTAACATCCACATTTAACGTCTTTAAAACCTCAATACCATGCGTGTTTCCAGGATTGAGTTCAATAGATTTTTTGTAATTAACAATAGCTTCTTCCTTATTTCCGTTTTCCAATAATGCCTCAGCATAGCTATCATAAACGTTTGATGACTCTGGATGTTGATCAACATTTAACTTAAAAACAGCTAAAGCATTTGTCAATTCTTTTTTTCCCATATAATAATATCCTAAATTATTTATAGCACGTTCGGAAAAATTATAATCTCCCGATTTATTTGTTTTCAAATCATTATAAGCTGATGCTACATTAGACGCCCCTTTAGCATCGATAATCGTCTTTAATTTAGCCGCTATCGAAGGTTTAATAACGCATCTGCTCCCCATAGATTCTCCTGTTTTCCATTGAATCCAATCGCAATATACTTGCCTATATATATTATGACCAGCTCCTCCATTCGTAATCATAATAAAACCGTCGTTAGTCTCTGGGTTTACTCTAAAAAATGCATGCCAACCAGTATTTGCTCCACCATGACCTTTCAGTTTATAGGTTGTGTTAGGAATGGTTTCAACTTGATAACCCAATCCATAACTATCATTTGAAACTGGAGCGGGTTCCATCATACTTTCAACAGTTTTATTTGCTAAAACTTTATTATACTTTTTGTTGTTTTTATGGGCATATAGACTGGCATAAGCAAATCTGGTAAAATCCTCGATGGTCGTGTGTAATCCAGCTGCTGCTTGAGCCGTAAACAATTCAAAATCTATTTGTTCTCCAAAATTGTCATACTCTAGAGATGAGTTCTCCAAGATGTCTTTATCAATTTTATAGCTACTATCTTTCATCCCTAAAGGATTTAAAACTTGCGTTTGGATATAGTCTTCAAATTTCTGCCCTGTAACCTCTTCTACAATCAATTGTAAAATAGTATATCCTCCTCCAGAATATTTCCATTTCGTACCTGGCTCCATTATCATTTCTACTCTACCTGGTCCATTATTTCTACCATTTAAAGATTCTTCAATTGTAGACAATCGGTCATTGGGCGTCCATCCAGGATAACCATGAAGTGACAATCCTGCAGTGTGGCTTAACAATCTTCTTATCGTCACCTTTTCAGCATCGAAATCTGATTCTGGTAATGTCCATCGTGTTAAGTATTTTTCGGCAGGAGCATCTAAATCAATTTTACCGTCTTCAACTAATTTCATAATTCCCCATGCTGCAATTGTCTTTGAAATAGAACCTATATTAAACCCTGTTTTGGTGGTCACTTTCTTGCCTTTAGCAACATCTGCATAACCATAGGCTTTCTCTAAAACAATCTTACCATCATCAATAATGGTGATTGCTGCCCCTGGGACAACGAACTCTTCTAATAATTTTGGAATTTTTTGGTCTAATTCTTTAGTAAAACTACTGGCATCTTGCGATTTATTTTGACCTGACAGTGTCAGTGATATCAAAAGGAAGAACAATGAGAATTTTTTAAACATGTCTAATGAATTTAAATGATTACTACAGTTAGGTATGCTTTTATGACGACAAACTAATAACTTCGTTACAATAACTAACTGTCAATAAAGATATTAAATAGTAACTGAGTATGCTATTTAAACGAAAAAAAAGCGAACTCAATGAGTTCGCTTTTTTTGTTTTACTTTATATCTTTTCTGAATGGACTTCCAAATGGCAGGTTACATGATTTTTAGCAATGTCATCTGGTAAAATTTTAATATAATTAATAATTTCAGTTACACTAAAAAAAACCCTATCCTCAATAAATTTTAATTTTTTTAATTCCTCAACGGCTTCTGGTATATATACTTTTTCTCCAATTCTTGGAATATAATTCATTTCTAAAACCAGCGTAGAGCATGGGCTTACGCCATTATCAAAATCATCATGAAAAACTTCAAATGTAACCCTTGTCATCGCTTCTTATATATGCAAAGCAATATCATCTGTTGCTGCCAAAGCAGCTTCTTTAATAGCTTCTGTAAATGTTGGATGCGCATGAGACATACGCGATATATCTTCGGCAGAGGCTCTATATTCCATAGCAACAACAGCTTCGGCAATCATATCGGCAGCACGAGCACCAATCATGTGTACACCCAAAATTTCATCTGTATTTTTATCGGCTAATACTTTTACAAAACCGTCAATATCCATACTCGCTCTACTTCTTCCTAAAGCACGCATTGGAAACTGTCCTGATTTGTATTCAATTCCAGCTTCTTTTAACTCCTCTTCTGTTTTACCCACAGCGGCTACTTCTGGCCAGGTATAAACAACTCCAGGGATTAAGTTATAATTAATATGTGGTTTTTGTCCAGCTAAAGTTTCAGCAACCAATACACCCTCTTCAGAGGCTTTATGAGCAAGCATTGCTCCTTTTACCACATCACCAATAGCGTAAATATTACTAGCACTTGTTTGTAAGTGATCATTTACCTCAATTTGTCCTCTATCGGTTAATTTCACACCTGCTGCCTCTGCGTTTAATCCATCAGTATATGGACGACGACCAACAGACACCAAACAATAATCTCCTCTAAATTCTACCTCTTCACCTTTTTTATTATCGGCTTTCACGACTACCTCATCACCATCACGTTCTACAGATTTCACTTTGTGAGACATATTCATCTTAAACTTGGCTTTTTTAAAGACTTTGTTTAACTCTTTCGATAAGCCTGCATCCATTGTTGGAATGATACGATCCATATATTCTACAATCGTAACTTCAGATCCTAAACGTCTGTAAACTTGACCAAGTTCTAAACCAATAACACCGCCTCCAATCACTATCATGTGTTTCGGTATTTCTTTTAGTTTTAAGGCCTCGGTAGATGTTATGATGCGTTCTTTATCTAATGTTATAAAAGGCAAACTAGATGGTTTAGATCCCGTAGCTATAATTGTGTTTTTTGCCTCGATTTCTCCAGCATCCTTTCCATCAATTATAATGTGGGTTGCATCTTTGAAACTACCTACACCTTCATAGACATCAATCTTATTTTTTTTCATTAAAAAATCAATACCACTTGTAGTTTGGTCAACAACAGCTTGCTTACGCGCAATCATCTTTTCGATGTTCACTTTAACATCACCTGGAATTTCGATACCATGGTCTTCAAAATGCTTTACTGCATGCTCGTAATGATGAGACGAATCTAAAAGTGCTTTACTTGGTATACAACCAACGTTTAGACATGTTCCTCCAAGCGTAGAGTATTTTTCGATTATTGCTGTTTTCATCCCTAATTGAGCACAACGAATTGCCGCTACATACCCACCAGGACCAGAACCTATTACTGCTACATCATATGATTTCATAAAAAAATATTTATCCGTTTTTAATAAAATGAGTACAAAAATACGAATGTTTTATGGGAAGACAATAAAAAGAGAAGTCATAAATAGTAATGAAAAATTAAATTTTCTTTGCAACTAAAGTTAAGTCTGGTTCATGAACAGTTAAAGATTTTACAACATTATTTTCTATCTGAAATGTGATATAAACCGATGAAATCCCGTTATATAGAAACTTATTCTCGCCTACTCTAATTAAACCACCACCACCTTTTCCTAATTTACCTAGTGAAATCACTTTTCGCATATTAAGGGAAATGGAAAACCCATCATTCTCTCCTTCTCCATATCTATAGTCTCCAATGTATTTTTCTTGCTCTTCTTTAGTTAAGGCTTTATAAGTGGTTATATCTTCGGCTTCAAATGTTTTTAAGAAATCTATGAGTTTTTCAGAATTAATAATATCATCGTTAGTCATCGCATCTTTCATGCGCAAACCTGCCTTTGCATGCTGGAGTAAACTAATGCCATGAGGACCTGGTTGCGACTGAATACCTGGCGTCATCTCAACCATAGCTTTTACAATGTCAAAAGCGCCTAACATAGCATAGGTAAACATTGTAGGCCTTGCACCTTTGCTCATAAGGTAATTTACAATATCGCGTCGTCCAACATGAGAAGCAGCTCCTATAGCCGATTCCCAATCACCAAAACTCCAATCCCAACTGGCACGTGCTAATTCTGGTCGTTTATCTACCATTTTTTTTACGGTTTCGATATCGAAATGTGATTTCCCGACAATTTCATTAACCACAGCATCGTCTATTGAAGGGTAACGATGGCAAGGATTTTTAATAGTCTCCTCTCCAATTGCTATTGATTTGGCATAACTAATACTAGGTATAGAAACAGCTAAAAGCCCAAATATTGAACTCTTAACAGCCGCGCGTCTGGTTATAACATTTCCTTTCATGATAATATATTTGTAGAAAAGATAGATATAAATTTGCAGCGTATATTGTGCTTTAACATTGTGTTATGTTAAATATTATCAATGTTTAATCTAATGACATACCTCCTATTTTCATGTGGGCATCGGCTCCTTTTTCCAAAGTTATAAGCAGGCTGTTATTCTCAAACTTGATTTCAATATTGTCATCTTGAGTAAGCATAACACCTTTTACACTTTGTTCTTTAAGCTCGTTATGTATTTTCTTGAACATGGCAATATGATCATTCATTGGCATTAAGTTTAACATTTCTTCTGAAAAATTCTCCTTGACAAAGGTTTCCCATGCTTTGGCATTATCGTCTTTAATCACCTCTAAAAAGCGGTCAAGAATCCTTTCTATTTGTCTTTCAGATTGAGCATCTGCTTGAGACTGTCTGAGTTTCGTATTTGGTCTAAAATCTGACTTTAGTACGATACCAGCCAAATTTGAATTAAGCATTCCATAACCACGATTGGCATGATTACTCATCATAATAATGATAATATCTTCATTGAGATATCGCCAAAAATCGGCAAAAAAGATTCCATTACCTCCATTATGTGCTATAAGTTCTGTTTGACGTGGTGTTGGAAAAATTGCCCAACCATAACCATAATGAGATTGCGCACCTTGACCTTCTTCGATATGCTTAGTATACATTTTTGCTTTAGACGTTTTAGATAAAATAGTATTGGTAGTTAATGCTTGATGCCATTTATACATATCTTCTACAGTAGATAAAATACCACCATTTCCTTTAAGGTGCCAAGAAATACCATCGTTCCATTTTTCATTTGGTTTGCCCCATTCGCCAGTATCCTTATACCCCATGGCTACATCATTTTTATCATATTTAGGTCTTATATAACCCGTTTGTTCCATTTGAGCTGGATTCCAGAGTTGCTTATATAAGAAATCCTCATAGCTTTCTCCCGAAATTTGCTCAATAATCATTGCTAATAAGGTATAACCAACATTAGAATATTCATACTGAGTTCCAGCTTTAAATAACATTTCTGACGCCAAAGCCTTTTCAATAAATTCGTCTTTAGAAATAATATGATAGTCATGCCCAATTCCTGGAGGAAGACCTGACGAATGCGTTAATAAATGATGAATGGTCACATCATCCCTGTTTGCAGGCACGTTTTTGAAATACTTAGTAATCTTATCATTTACTGATAATTTACCGAGTTCTTCTAATTTTAATATTCCAGCAGCTGTGAATTGTTTCGTTATAGACCCGATATCAAAAACAGTATTAGATTTATTTTTAATATTAGCTTTTTTATTTGCAAAACCATAACCATCGGAAGTAATAATCTCTCCTTTATGAGCTACAAGAACACTCCCAGAAAATTGATCGCTCTCCAATTGTTTGAGATAACTCGTTACCCGTTTTTGTAAATTTTGTTTGGTTTCATTTTGTGCTTGACAGCTTAGACATAAAAATAAAATAACTGTCAGTTTTAAGATTGATTTCATGATTTAAGTATTATAAATTTACATCAAACTTAGGCTTGTAAGGTCCATTTTAAAAATAAAAGTGACCAACACAACTGTGATGTGATTATTAGACGAAACTCATAAAAATTCGTGATTTCATAACATATAAACTCGTCTTTATCACAAATTTCAGTTCTTATCTTTAAGTTTAAAAATTTCAATATACATTTACCTTCAGTTTATGAAACGATATATAGAAATAGCTTTAAATATTTTATTTTGGCTCGTTTGTTTTTATTTGATTTTTTCGATTATTAGTCCCCAAAACAGAGAAGTTGAAATAATAAACGGTCGGGAAACGGTAAGAATCTCATATGATCATATGAGCATTTTAGGCACTATAGTTGGGTTTATACTGAAAATGGGATTGTATTATTTCAACGTCTATTTTTTGTCTAAATATTTTAATAAAAGACAGTTCAGAACCTACTTCATTTTACTTCTGCTTACCACCATAATTACCATTGGCATTGAGCTTCTAAAGAATCTTATAATTTATGGTGAAGAATTTGTTTTATTCGAAACATTTATTGCAACACTCTGGATGTATATGTTTTTCGTTGGAATTTCATTTGTGCATATAATTGTGCTACGTTGGCAGAAAGAGGAAGCATTAAAACAACAGCTAAGAGAAGACAAATTAGCCGCAGAATTACAACTATTAAAATCACAAATTAATCCGCATTTTTTATTTAATGCTTTAAATAACTTACTATCTATTGCAGAAAAACATAAGCAATCTGAAGTTTCAAAAGGGATTGCACAACTATCGGAGTTATTACGTTTTCTATTGCATGATACGTCAGAGCATCTCATTGCCTTATCTAAAGAAGTAGAGTTCATAGAAAACTACATTAAGCTCAATAAACTTAAGTTTGATGTTAATGACCCGCTCTCCATTTCATTTAAAACAAAAGGCCAATTTGATACTATTAAAATTGCTCCGGCTATATTAATTCCATTCGTAGAGAATGCCTTTAAGCATGGTATTGATATTTACAATACGTCTTTTGTAGATATACAGTTAACTACAAATGAAAAAGACATTCATTTTCTATGTAAAAACTCATTAGTAGAAAAAAAGAACCCAAATAGTAGTATAGGCAAAGATTCTGGTATCGGACTTCAAAATGTAAAACGCCGACTTGCAATTTTGTATCCAGACAAGCATCAGTTGCGAATTACTCAACATGATAATAACTATATTGTTGATCTTAAATTAACCTATGATTGATGCTATAATTATTGATGACGAGCCAAAAGCAATAGAATTATTGGAAAACTATTGTGCAAGATCCAGTGATCTTTACCATGTAAAGTCGTTTAGGAATCCTATTGAAGCCCTGCAATTTATTGAACATAAACCACCTCATCTCATTTTTCTTGACATTAATATGCCCAACCTCTCTGGAATACAGTTGGCCAAATTAATACCTAACGAGTGCCATATTATATTCACAACAGCTTATTCAGAATACGCTGTAGAAAGTTACAATCTGAATGCCATAGATTATTTATTGAAACCTATAACTCACCAACGATTTTTAAAAGCCATTGAAAAAGTGTCTTCTATTATAAAAACAAAACATGATCTTATTAGTAAGCATACGAAAGCAACCATTATGGTAAAAAGTGGTTATGAGAAACACCAACTTGTACTCGATGATATTTTATATTTAGAAAAAGATGGTAATTATATGGTGTATCATAACTTAACAAAAAAAATACTGGCCAGAGAAACAATAGGCGAAGCTCTAGAAAAATTGCCTAACACTTTTATTCAAACACATAAATCATTTATTGTATCAATTAAGCACATAGAAAAATTAAAGTCGAAATATGTATATATTAATGACATCAAAATTCCTGTGAGTAATCGTTACAAATCAATATTAGAAGACAAACTTTCTTAAGATGGAAACCCAAGCATCTCTCCCATTCCAACGGTAAACAACCAACAGCCATAGATAGCATGTTCTATAGAAACCAAAAGGGTAGATTTTGTCTTCTGAAATGTCAACGCAAATAGAATCCCTCCTATAAAAGTCAGTAACATTACAAGTCCATTTTTAAAGAAAATATGAGCTAAGGAAAATAGCATGGCATTCACAATTAGAAAAAGCGTATTACTTTTAAATAACTTAATATATCGCTTAAAAAAGAAGGTTCGATAAATTAATTCCTGAGGATATACTGAAAAAAAGCTATAAATAAATAAAATTCCTAGCCATAAGAGTGGTTTATTAAGAACCACGACAAAAAGATTCTCAGGATCAACAATCCACATGTAAAGTGCCGTTAAAACAGCAATTAGGACTAACTGAATAATTGTCCGTTTAAAAAACAATGTCCAGTTTAATTCAGGTGACATTTTAAACTTTAGTTTTTCAATTTTTAATAAGACAAAAATCACATATAAAAACCCTAAACATCCAATAACCATTTTAATCCAAACCGGATAATCAATAGCAAAGCTCACTGGTATTAATATGAAAATGACAAAAAATTCGGAAAGTTTATAGGTTGTTGATTGCATGCTCTAAATATAGACAATTAGTTTAGATACATATTGCTGTTGTATGTTTTACTTCGTTAATCATAAACGTACTATGCGTACTACCAATATGACTAATACTCGTTAGTTTTTTCACCATAAATTCTCTAAACTCATCCATATCGGCAACAAGGACTTTTAAAAGGTAGTCATAGTCGCCACTAATATGGTAACACTCCAAGACTTCATCTAACTTTGCAACTTCTTTTTCAAAATCGACAACAAAATTTTTGGTATGTTGAAGCAACTTAATACTACAAAATGTTACAAAACCTTTATCTACTATTTTTTTATCAATAAGTGCTACGTATTTAGATATGACTCCTTCGCGTTCTAATTTTTTAATGCGCTCATAAACCGCTGTAACCGATAAGTTCAATTTATTGGATAACTCCTTATTCGTTTGCTTACTATCCTGCTGAAGAAAGTGAAGTAATTTTTTATCGATAATATCTAATTGTGCCATATTGAAAAATTTTCGGTTTTACGAATTAAAACTCAACCTTGTTATTAAATTAAACTAGAAAAACACCATTATATAGTTTTATTTTCTAAATATAGTAATTATCATTGATTTATTATCTAAATAATACGATTTTTGATGTGATATTAACTAAAAAAAATAATCTAATGGCTTTTAAACCAGCTAATAACATTCAAGATCTTCAATATTTTGGTGAATTTGGAGGTGTTAATCCTTCTATTTCAGATTCGTCTACTTACACTTTTTTATCTGCTAAAACAATGTTCGATACTTTCGAAGGTAATGCAGATGGCTGCTATTTATACTCACGCCACTCCTCGCCCTCTAATTTATATTTAGGTGAAGCTCTGGCTGCCATGGAAGGCACAGAAACAGCTAATGTATCGGCATCTGGTATGGGAGCAATTACTCCTGTTTTAATGCAACTTTGTGGTGCTGGAGACCATATTGTATCAAGTAGAACAATCTATGGAGGCACATATGCTTTTCTTAAAAATTTCACACCACGCTTTAATATTAGTACATCTTTCGTAGATATTACAAAATTAGATGTTGTAGAGGCTGCAATTACTAAACACACAAAAGTTATATACTGTGAATCTGTGAGTAACCCGTTATTAGAAGTCGCAGACATTAAAGGTCTTGCCGCTATAGCTAAGCGCCATAATTTAAAATTAGTTGTTGACAACACCTTCTCTCCTTTATCAATTTCGCCTGCAAAATTAGGTGCAGACATCGTGATACATAGCTTAACCAAATTTATTAATGGTTCTAGTGATACTGTTGGTGGAGTGGTTTGTGGTACTCAAGAATTTATCAATGATTTGCGCAATGTTAATGATGGTGCATCTATGTTATTGGGATCTACTATGGATAGTTTACGCGCTTCTTCAGTTTTAAAAAACTTGAGAACCCTACATATACGCATGCAACAACACAGTCTGAATGCCACATATCTGGCTCAACAATTTGAAAAAGATGGATTAAAGACCGTATATCCAGGTTTGCCATCACACCCTTCACATGAATTATTTAAAAACATGATGAACGAAAAATATGGTTTTGGTGGCATGCTTACTATTGATGTTGGAAGTTTAGATAAAGCCAATGAGCTTATGGAAATGATGCAGGCGAAAAACTTAGGTTATTTGGCTGTAAGTCTTGGTTTCTATAAAACCTTATTCTCTGCCCCTGGAAGTTCTACCTCTTCTGAAATTCCAGAAGATGAACAACAGGCTATGGGATTAAGCGATGGCTTAATTCGTTTTTCCATTGGATTAGACGCAGATATCGAACGCACCTATAAAATGATGCGAACTTGTATGGAAGCACTTCATATTTTAGAAAAAGAACAAGAGGCAATTTTAGCTTAAACCTCTTTTAAATCACGTTATAAAGAGCCTTTTGGACAGTGTTCAAAGGGCTTTTATTTTCCTTTTAACCGCTCCCATAGCGCAGACATAGTAAAACTAAAATCATCCATTTCGGGAGTAAAAGGTTTCATATCTAAACGTTCACCAACTTTATACAACTTTAAATTAAAAACAGGTTTGTAACCTTGTTTCGTTTTTACTAACGGATAACGCAAATCCTTATAAAGGTAATCACCATTATCCAAAGATTCTATGCTATAATAATCATTGCTAAACCATGCCAAATCAGCAATGTCTTTATAATCTTCAGGTCGTAAAGCTCTATCCTTTGGAAGTATTTGCCATTCCGAAAAGTGATTAGATTGATCTAATAAAGAATAAAACGCCACATGGTAATTGTTTTCAGTTTCTGCAATACCATACCATAATACGTTGTTTAATATTGAAGGTTGAACACTAAAGCGTTCATAGACTATATCTTCTTTGATCAAAGATGATTTAAAAGCATGTTGAACATATAACTTATTAAAAATAGTAAATAGCATATACGCTGAACTGAGACCCAAACCTAATTTTAACCAAAATCGACGTCGCTTATTTTGTCTTTTATAAAACATTAAAATAATCATGCATAATAAAAAAGGTATGGTGTACATGGGATCGGCAACTGCGATATTATTAAAGGCCACACGATAATTAGAAAATGGAGCAAATAGTTGCGTCCCATAAGGCGTAAAGCAATCTAAAATTGGGTGTGTAAACAGCGACCAAAAAAACAGAGCTGTCCAATTTTTTTGAGTTGTAGTACCCAATCGTTTTCCCCGATCGTATAACTTATGCACTAACCAACCTAATAAAAAAGCGGCTAAAACAGAAAATAAAACAGAATGCATAAATCCTCTGTGGAATAACATAGCATCTATTTCATTACGATGAAATAGACTTCCTATAAATACATCCAAATCTGGAATAGTTCCGCCTATCGCACCAAACAATAAGGCTTTATTTCCAATTTTTTTACCCAAAACCGCTTCTCCGCAAGCAGCACCTAAAACAATTTGAGTTAATGAATCCATTTATATTTTCAGAATTGAAACGCAAAAATACGGAACAATTATGATTTGCACATTAGGTAACATTATCGTAACATTACAAGAACAAATAGTCACTAAAATCAAATGAGCGAAGACAATAACATTTCAGAATTTAAAGCTAAAGATCAGAATATAGTTGAAAATAAAGAACTTAATTTCTATGAAGCACTTATTCCAGTTATCATATTAATGGCTTTATTGGCTTATAATATCTTTTTTGTTGAAAGCCAAGAGTGGTTTGGTACTTATACCAATCAAATTATTCTCCTCCTTGGTGGATTGGTTGCGGCTGCAGTTGGTTTCTTTAATAAAGTGACTTTTGGAGGGATGCTCAAAGAAATATGGGAAAATCTAAAAAGTGTATTTGTACCAATTATGATTTTATTTCTGGTTGGCGCTCTTGCTGGTACATGGCTCATTAGTGGTGTTATTCCAGCAATGGTTTATTACGGTTTACAAGTGTTGAGTCCAGAAATATTTTTACCAGCTTCTGTTATTATTGCTGCAGTAATTTCTATTGCCACTGGTAGCTCATGGACGACGTCGGCTACTGTTGGTATTGCCCTTGTTGGTATTGGAACAGCATTAGGCATTCATCCTGGAATGATCGCAGGTGCCGTTATTTCGGGGGCGTATTTTGGTGATAAAATGTCTCCTTTAAGTGATACAACCAACCTTGCTCCTGCCATGGCTGGAACAGATTTGTTTACACATATTAAATATATGGCCTATACAACGGTTCCAACCATTATTGTAACCTTAATTGTCTTCGGAGTTATAAGTGCCACAATAGAAACCTCAGGTAATGCTGATGTCTCTCAGATTCTTGACACCATTGGCACAACTTTCAACATCACACCTTGGTTATTTTTAGTCCCTGTAGCTGTTGTTGCTTTAATATTACTGAAAACCAAGCCGCTTATTGCGCTTAGTTCTGGAGTAATTTTAGCTATAATTTTCGCCCTAATCTTTCAAGGAAACATTGTAGATAAGATTACTGATTCTAAAGGAAAAACTATTGTTAATGCTGTCTTTACAGATACAAATATCCCTATAGATGACGCTACTTTTATGGCTAATCTTTCAGAAAGAGATCTGCAAACCATTAAAGAAAATGAAGACATATCACCTCTTTTTGATGCTGATAAGGATATAGAAAAAAACTTCTCAAATGAAGAATTAATAGGGTTGTTCGCTTTTGCAAACTATGATGACGCAACTCTTAAAACAAAGGTGGATAGTTTAAGTAGATTATTAACTATTGATAAGCTCAAAAAATTATTTAACTCTGGTGGAATGAATGGTATGATATGGACCATTCTATTAATTGTTTGCGCTATGGTATTTGGCGGTATTATGGATGCCATTGGTGCTTTAGCAAGAATTACTAAAGCTTTACTATCTGTAGCCACAACAATATTTGGGTTGTTTGCCAGTACTGTCGTTAGTTGTCTTGGTCTTAACGCTATCGCTTCCGATCAATATCTTGCCATAGTCATTCCTGGAAAAATGTTTAAAAAGGCTTTTGACGACAAAGGACTAGCTCCAGAAAACTTAAGTAGAACGCTAGAAGATTCTGGTACTGTAACGTCTGTACTCATTCCTTGGAATACTTGTGGTGCCTATCAGTCTGGTGTATTAGGAGTTGAAGTAAGTCAATATTTCATGTATGCTATTTTTAACTGGATGAGTCCATTTACAACATTATTGTTTGCCGCTTTCCGAATAAAAATAAGGCAAATTTCGGGTAAATTGAACTAAACTATAGCAGCATAAAATTAAATGATATTCATCATTTTTTAGGAAGGTTTGATTAACTATATTTGCAGCCAAATTTAAAATTTAACTCAAAAAAAAATATTAAAAAATGGCTGTATTAGTAGGAAAAAAAGCACCTCAATTTAATGCACAAGCGGTTGTAAATGGTCGCGAATTTGTAAGCAACTTTTCTTTAGATCAATTTATTGGAAAAAAACACGTGGTATTGTTCTTTTACCCAAAAGACTTTACGTTTGTTTGCCCAACCGAATTACACGCATTTCAAGAAAAATTAGAAGCATTCCAATCTAGAAACACAGAAGTTATTGCGGTATCTACAGATACTGAGCAATCGCACTGGGGATGGTTACAATTAGACAAAAACAATGGTGGAATTAAAGGTATTACTTATCCGCTAGTTGCAGATACTAATAAAACCATTTCTAAAAACTATGATGTTTTAGCAGGTGATTATTTTTATGATGAGAACGATATGCTACAGGCAGAAGGGGAATTAATTGCTTATAGAGGATTGTTTTTAATTGACAAAGAAGGTATTGTACGTCATCAAATTGTAAACGATTTACCATTAGGAAGAAATGTTGATGAAGCATTACGTATGGTGGACGCACTTCAGTTTGTTGAAGAAAATGGAGAAGTTTGTCCAGCCAACTGGAATAAAGGAAAAACAGGAATGCAAGCTACTCATGAAGGCGTTGCAGAGTTTTTAGAAAAGCACGTGAACTAAACCACGTTATAGATCAAAAAAAAGCCACTTGTAGTTATAAGTGGCTTTTTTTTTGACTAAGATTACAACAATCTTTCTAGATTTTTAAATTCTTTTTCTCTTGCATGATCGCGAGCAGTTCGACCTTCGTTATCTTGAATAGATTTATCTGCTCCTCGTTCTAGTAACATTTTAACAATGGACACTTTGTTATACATTGTTGCAAAAATCAAAGGGGTTGTCCCTAAATTATTTCTAGCATTGATATGTGCACCATGATCTAATAACAGTATTGCCAATTTTTCATTTCCTTTGAAGCATACACCAATAAGCGCAGTATTACCTGTACCATCTTTCGCATCAATTTCGGCATTCTTATCTATTAATATTTTGGTTGCGTTTTCGTTATCAAAATACGTAGCAAAAATCAACGGTGTAAATCCGCGAGAATCTTTACCATTTACCAAATTAGAATTGGCCTTTAAGATACTTTCAAGTTCGTCGCTCTTTTTATTTCGTATTGCTTCAAAAAGTAAATCCATGTCTTTCATATTAGCACTTATTATTTAAAAGGAATTGGTATATGTCTATATCAATTCCCTTTAAGTATGCATTGTATTATATTATTTCAAATCAAATCGATCTAAATTCATCACTTTTGTCCAAGCGGCAACGAAATCATTAACAAATCTCTGTTCTCCATCATTCGCACCATAAACTTCACAAACTGCTCTTAATTCAGTATTAGAGCCGAATATAAGATCTGCACGTGTTCCTTTAAATTTAACCTCACCAGTTCTACGATCACGCCCTTCAAAAATTCTATCGTCTTGTGAAGTAGCGCTCCATGTATAAGTAAAGTCTAAGATATTTGTAAAGAAATCATTACTCAAATTTCCAATATTATCTGTAAATACCCCAAGATTAGAACCATCATAGTTAGCTCCTAGCACTCTTAAACCACCAACTAATGCGGTCATTTCTGGAATTGAAAGCGTCAATAGATTCGCTCGATCAACTAACAAGTCTTCGGCAGCAACCTCAAGATTAGGATTCATGTAGTTTCTAAATCCGTCTGCCAAAGGTTCTAAATAACCAAACGATTCTAAATCTGTTTGCTCTTGAGAAGCATCTCCTCTACCTTGCGTGAAAGACACCGAAATACTATAACCTGCATTTTTAGCTGCTTCTTCAATTCCTGCATTACCTGCTAAAACAATTAAATCTGCCATGGATATTGTACCACTGAAATCATTTTGAATACCTTCTAATACATTTAAAACTTTGTTCAACTCTGATGGATTATTAACCTCCCAACTTCTTTGTGGTTCTAAACGTAATCGACCTCCATTGGCTCCTCCTCTCATATCAGAACCTCTATATGTTGATGCAGACGCCCAAGCCGTAGTTACCATTTGTGACACAGAAAGCCCTGAAGCTAAAACCATTTTCTTTAATTGAGAAACATCGGTATCTGTTAAATTATAGTCAACACTAGGAATAGGATCTTGCCATAATAGTTCTTCCATTGGTACCTCTGGACCAAGATATCTAGATATTGGCCCCATATCTCTATGAGTTAATTTATACCATGCACGAGCAAAGGCATCCTCAAATGCTTTATGATCTTTATGAAATCGTTCCGATATTTCTAAAAACCCAGGATCTACTTTTAAGGCCATATCTGCTGTGGTCATCATTAATGCTTGCCTTCCATATGGATCTCCAGCTTTTGGTGCCATTGGCGCATTAGAACCTGCTGTTGGTGTCCATTGGTGCGCTCCAGCTGGACTTTTAGTTAATTCCCATTCGTTATTCAATAATACATCGAAAAAGTCGTGATCCCATTGAATTGGGTTTGGTGTCCACGCACCTTCCAGCCCACTTGTAATGGTATCGTCTAAAACTCCAGAACCAAAAGTGTTTTTCCATCCAGTACTCATTTCTTCTATTGAAGCTCCATGCGGTTCTGCTCCAACGTATGTATCTGGATTTGCCGCTCCATGCGCCTTACCAAATGTATGTCCTCCTGCAACTAAAGCTACAGTTTCCTCATCGTTCATAGCCATACGTCCAAAAGTAATACGAATATCATGAGCAGATTTCAATGGATCCGGATTCCCATTTGGTCCTTCGGGGTTAACATAAATTAATCCCATGTGAACAGCACCTAAATGCCCTTCTAAGTCGCCATCACTGGTGTCATAACGATCATCGTTATCTAACCAACCTGTTTCACTTCCCCAATAAATATCTTGCTCTGGTTCCCAAACATCTTCTCGTCCTCCAGCAAAACCAAACGTTGTGAATCCCATAGATTCTAAAGCACAATTTCCAGCTAAAATCATCAAATCAGCCCATGAAATTTTGTTTCCATATTTCTTTTTTACTGGCCATAATAATAAACGTGCTTTATCTAAGTTACCATTATCTGGCCAACTGTTTAATGGTGCAAACCTATGAGTACCTGTACCTGCACCTCCTCTACCGTCACCAACACGATAAGTACCCGCACTATGCCAAGCCATCCTAATCATAAACCCTCCATAATGACCATAATCTGCCGGCCACCAATCTTGTGAATCTGTCATTAAATCGATAACATCTTGCTTTAGAGCGGCAAAGTCAATACTATTAAACGCCTCTGCATAATCGAAATCTTTACCCATTGGATTTGATTTAGATGCATGTTGACGCAAAATATTTAACTTTAATTCATTAGGCCACCAATCTCGGTTTTTGGTTCCGCCTCCAGCTGTTTTCTTTTGTGTTCCACTTAAAAAAGGGCATTGACCTGCATCACCATCCATATGGTGATTCTCATGATTATCCATAATTATATTGTTTTAGAAGATTTTTGATGTTATAAAGTTAGAAAATTTACGACCCAAATTTTAGCATATGAGCATTTTTTAAACTTATAAGACAATAGCTAAAACTTATCACGTACAGAGATGGTCATTAATTTTGATTATAATAAAGACGCGTTAGGTTTTAAATAAAAATGAAAAAACCATATTCTAAGCGAATATGGTTTTTTAACAACCTAACTAAATCAATCAAAATATTATCTAGCGATAATCACCTTGTTTGTTTAACAAATATAATAAAAGGTTAAACAAAAATTAAAACGTTATAAAATATTTAACGTTTAAACTCACAATATATCAATTGATTAAATGGTACATTTTTTGTAACTTATAGAATAATAAAGAACCTATTTAATAACTATAAATCTTAATATTATGTCAGATACAACATATACAAAAATTTTTTCGGGAAGTTTTATCATTGTTCAATTAGCAATGGATAGACTGAAAAGCGCAGGAATCAATGCAATTATTAAAGATGAATCCGAATCTGGTAGACTCGCAGGTTTTGGTGCGTCAATTCAAGGGTATCAAGAACTTTATGTAAGTGACGACGAATTAGAACACGCTCAAGCCATCATTGATAGCGTCAACGAAGAACTACAACCATAATATTATATTTCTGGTGTTTACACTGTTACGGTATACATTTTTTCGCGAAGCTCTTTAATCTTCTTATCGCTCATATATTCGTCAAAGGTCATATAGCGGTCTATGATACCACTTGGTGTTAGTTCTATAACTCTATTGGCCACAGTTTGAGCAAACTCATGATCATGAGTTGTAAACATCACAGTTCCCTTGAAATTTTTAAGCGAATTATTAAACGCTGTGATACTTTCTAAATCTAGGTGATTTGTTGGTTCATCTAACATAAGTACGTTAGCTCTAACCATCATCATACGACTTAACATACAACGTACTTTTTCTCCTCCAGATAATACATCTGATGTTTTGAGGGCTTCTTCTCCACTAAAAATCATTTTTCCTAAAAAGCCTCTTATATAAACTTCTTCACGTTCTTCTTCAGTTGTAGCCCATTGGCGCAACCAATCAACTAAAGACAGTTTATTATTAAAATACTCGCTATTATCGAGAGGTAAGTAAGACTGAGAGGTTGTAACTCCCCAAGCATATTTTCCTGAATCGGCCTTTTGATTGTTATTTATGATTTGATAAAAAGCTGTTGTTGCTCTTGAATCTTTAGAGAACACTACGACTTTATCTCCTTTATTTAAATTGATATCTATATTTCTAAATAAAATGTCACCTTCTATAGAAGATGCTAATCCTTCTACATTTAAGATTTGATCTCCAGCTTCACGATCACGCTCAAAAATGATGGCAGGATAACGACGACTCGATCGTTTTATATCTGCAATATTCAATTTTTCAATCATTTTCTTTCTACTCGTGGCTTGTTTAGACTTGGCAACATTGGCTGAAAATCGTCTAATAAATTCTTCAAGTTCCTTTTTCTTCTCTTCAGCTTTTTTATTCTGCTGTGCATGTTGCCTAGCGGCAAGCTGAGATGATTCATACCAGAATGTATAATTTCCAGAAAAGTGATTTATCTTACCAAAATCAATATCAGAAATATGAGTACAAACCGCATCTAAAAAGTGTCTATCATGCGATACAACAATAACACAATTATCATAATTTGCTAAAAAGTTTTCTAACCAAGCAATCGTTTCATAATCCAAATCATTGGTAGGCTCATCCATTATAAGCACATCAGGGCTTCCAAACAATGCTTGTGCTAAAAGCACACGAACTTTTTGTTTACCATCTAAGTCTTTCATTAAAGTGTAATGAAACTCTTCTCTAATTCCTAAGTTGGACAACATTGCAGCTGCATCGCTATCAGCATTCCAACCATTCATTTCTTCAAACTCTACTTGAAGTTCTCCAATTTTTTCAGCGTTCTCATCAGTATAATCTGCATAAAGTGCATCAATTTCAGATTTCAATTTATACAAGGGCTTATTTCCCATTATAATGGTCTCCAAAACTGTATGCTCATCATATAAATTATGATTTTGTTCTAAAACCGACATTCGTTTGCTAGGCTCTAAATGCACATGCCCAGAAGTTGGGTCTTGCTTCCCTGCAAGAATCTTTAAAAATGTAGATTTTCCGGCGCCATTGGCTCCAATAATCCCATAGCAATTCCCATTGTTGAATGTTGTATTAACTTCATCAAAAAGAACTCTTTTTCCAAATTGAACCGAAAGATTAGATACTGATAACATAATGTCTTTATTAATTTTTTGCAAAAGTAGAAAAATCTCTTCACCGAGAGAAACTAAAAGCCTTTAATTTTACAAGTATAATTGATTCAAAATTATAGTAAAATCAACATTTAACAACGTATTAACAAGAGTTACTATTCGCAAGGTTTATTTTTGTTAGAAATAGATAATACCTACGATTTAAAATACTTATGAAACTATATTTAGTTACATTCTTAATATCCTCACTCTTTTTAGGTTGTAATTCTAATACTGAAAAAGGAGATACTGCCTACTTTGGCGGCGAAATAATTAACCCAAACAACAACTACATTACCATTTACAGTACTGAATCAGAGCGTGATACAGTCTATTTAGACGATAACAATCGATTTTTATATAAGATAAAAGATTTACAAACAGGATTATATTCGTTTACACATGGTGGCGAATACCAAACCTTACTTATTGAACCTAACGACAGCATTCTTTTTAGACTTAACACTAACGATTTTGACGAGTCGCTTGTTTATACTGGGAAAGGTTCTAAAAAGAACAATTACTTTATTAAAGCCTTCCTTCATGATGAAAGTGAAAGTAAAAAATTTCAAAAACTTCAACATTTAGAGCCCGAAGAATTTGAAGTTCATATAAAAATGCGGAAAGAGAAAAAAATTGAGAATTTAGAACGCTTCTTAGCATCTCATCAAGTTTCGCCTTTATTTGACAAAATAGCAAGAGCCAGTATTAATTATGACTATTACGCATATAAAGAGCTCTATCCTTTTGGTTATTTTGGAAACAATCAATTAATTCATTTTAAAGATCTACCAGAAGGTTTTTACAGCTATCGTTCTGATGTTAATTTTAACGATGCAAGCCTTAGTGGTTTATATTCTTATAACCGTTTTTTACTTTGGTATTTTCAAAATATTGGTCTTCAAAAATACTATCAAGATGGTTCTCACTTAGCTTTTAACAGGCACTCTCTAGATTATAATCTTGATAAATTAACAATGATTGATAGCGTGGTTCAAAATGAGACCATAAAGAACTACCTTCTCATGTACGCTACCCGCGAATTTATATTTAATAGTAGTAATGCTGAAAAGTCTAAGAGTATACTAGATGCCTACTTAGAAAAAAGTACAGACGCAAAAAGAAATGAATACATTAATAATTTAGTGAGTGCAACAACGAATCTTTTCCCTGGAAATACAATTCCTGATGTAAAGATTGTGGACTTTAATAATAAAGTTGTAGACCTGCATTCTGTAATAAAACAACCAACAGTTATCTATTGTTGGTCTTCAAATTTTAAATGGAGTTATCGAAATAATCATTATATGATGAAAACTCTAAAAAAAGACTATCCAGAAATGAATTTTATCGCTATTAATATTAACGATATGAATACCGTTTCTTGGAAGAAAACTTTAGGACTTTTAAAATTCCCTACGGAAAACGAATATATGTTTAAAAACCCTAGTGAAGCGATTAAAACCTTTGCTATTGTATATTCTCAAAAAGTAATTATCGTTGATAAAAATGGCACTATAATAAAGCCAAATGCCGATTTGTTTGGAAAAAATATAGGGTATCATATTGAAGCCGCTTTAGAGTCGTCTGCCTCAAAAAAATACACCTTAAAATAAAAAACTCCTGATTATCACTAATCAAGAGTTCTTCAAATATTTTATATAATGTAATTAATTGCCCTTTTTATAATCGGCAAGAAACTTCTCTAAACCTATATCTGTTAAAGGATGCTTCAACAGCCCCATAATTGAACTCAGAGGACCAGTCATAACATCTGCACCCAATTTTGCACAATCTATTACATGCATTGTATGACGTACAGAAGCTGCTAATATTTCGGTATCAAAACCATAATTGTCATAGATCATTCTAATTTCTGCAATTAAATTTAAGCCATCTGTAGAAATATCATCTAAACGACCAATAAAAGGTGAAACATAAGTTGCGCCTGCTTTTGCAGCCAATAACGCTTGTCCTGGAGAAAAGACTAAAGTGACATTTGTTTTAATCCCTTTATCTGTAAAATATTTACATGCTTTCACGCCATCTTTAATCATTGGCAATTTCACTACGATTTGTTCATGTAAGTCTGCTAGGGCTTCCCCTTCTCTTACCATGCCTTCAAAATCTGTCGCAATGACTTCAGCAGAGACATCACCATCAACAATATTGCAAATATTAACGTAATGCTTCATGATATTGTCATGACCTGTAATACCTTCTTTTGCCATCAAAGACGGATTGGTAGTTACACCATCTAAAATACCAAGGTCTTGCGCTTCTTTAATCTGATCGAGATTGGCTGTATCAATAAAAAATTTCATGTGTAGTTATGTTATAGTTGTGTTTAAAATTATGTGCACGAATTTACAATTTTATCACACCTTCCGAAGAACATATTATGAAATGATATTAACAATATACAATCTATGGGTTAATGATAATGGTATATTCTTTGGATGTAGAATCTGAACACAGCGGATCATCATATTGATCTGTATCATAGTCATAACTTAAAGGAGGATCAACAAATAAATAAACGGTAAAAGTGTAAGTTCCCGGATGTGTTGGCAAACCTTCTATAGAAACCGTTCTGTAATTAACAAATAGCTCTAAACCGTCAGGCAAATTATCATCAACTTCGAAAATATAACCATAATCGTCATCCCGAGGTTCATTTTTAATCTCGGCTCTAAACTCATCATAATAATAAGATTCCACCGTGCCTACTTCAAAGGACTTATTTGGTAATTCTGGTCTGCGATTAATAATACAATCAAAGACGTCCTCACAGCTAGACAACATAATTGAACTTAAAACAAATAATAGTAGAGGTAATAGTCGTTTCATAATGATTAATGATTTCTCAACTAACATCAAAAAACATACCAGAGGTTATAATTTATAATGATTAAGCAACAATTTCTCATAGACTTTATCTGGAAGAATACGTTTCAAAACAATCGAGAATTTTTGCATAAACGCTCCAACTTTATAGTGAATTTTTGGCGTTTTAGTGTTGATAATTTTATAAATCATTTCAGACACCATTATCGGATCGCCCCCACTATCAACATCATCGTCAATAGCTTTTAATACATTTCCATATTTTTTCTCATACGGAGATCCTTTTACAACAGGTGCATGGTATCTTCCAGCGGCAATATTTGTGGCGAAATCTCCAGGAGCAACATTAGTCATATGAATATTGAAATCTCTTATTTCCATTCTAAACGCCTCAGTAATCAGCTCTAGTGCACCTTTGCTTGCGCTATAAATACCTCGATATGGCAACCCCATATATCCAGCAATTGAAGTTACATTAATAATCAATCCTGAATTTTGTTTTCGCATTTGTGGTAAGACCGCTTTAATTACATTTATAGGACCAAAAAGATTAGTTTCGAAATTACGTTTAATTTCTTCATTAGGTATTTCTTCAATTGGACCAGTAATACCTGCGCCAGCATTATTAATAAGAATATCTATTTTTTCAGATTGTTCTACCACAGTTTTGATTGCATTATCAATAGAATTAATATCTGCAACATCTAGAGCTACTAACTTTATTTTCGAGTCTGGATAGCGTTCTGGAGATCTACTTGTTCCATACACAGTATACCCCTTTTGAGAAAGAAATTCTCCTATAGATTTACCTATTCCTGAAGACCCTCCTGTAATTAAAACAACTTTGGACATATTATTATGGGATAATTTGATTTCAAAAGTACAATAAAATAGGAAAGTATTGGGTACAAAAAAAGGCAAGCTACCTACATCACACCGCTACGACCGCGTACCTTTGCTTCGTTCCCGACCTGGAGGATTAAGCAGGAGCTGGTTGTGTAGGACTTGCCGACTGCAAAGATACAATCTTTTAATACTTTTGCAATGATTTTTTAAACTGAATTTTATTAAATAACTTGCATCAAAATCATATCAAAAATGCGATCAATTAAAACTTTCATAATCACTGTTTTAAGTATCACAATATTCTCATGTGGAAACTCTGGAACTCAAAAAACTAAGTTATCTATTGAAACAGGTGCTAAAAACAATGTGGTTAAACTTGGAGAAACCGTCAATTTATCAATAAAAAACCCTAAGGGATTGGAGATTTCTTCAGTAAACTACAAATTAAATGGAGCTCCTATTGAAGACACATTTCTACTTGATGACGAACGATTAGGCATTCAAACGATTACTGCTACAGTAAAATATGACGATACTTCTCAAGATATTAGCACAAAACTTACTATCCTAAATAATCAAACCCCAAAAGTATATAGTTATAAAATCATTAATACTTACCCACACGACATCACGTCTTATACTCAAGGTTTAGAATTTCATAATGGCGAATTGTATGAAAGTACAGGACAATATGGTGAATCTAAATTGAGAAAGGTAGATTATAAAACAGGTGAAGTTTTACAAAATGTCGATTTAGAAAATCAATACTTTGGTGAAGGTCTAACTATTTTTAACGACCATATTTATCAACTCACATGGCAAGAAGGGCTTGGTTTTGTTTATGACGTCAACACTTTAGATAAAACAAGTAGCTTTACCTACGGAAAAAGTAAAGAAGGATGGGGTATTTGTAACGACGGAACACACATTTATAAAACCGATGGAACCGAAAACATCTGGTTCCTAAACCCTGAAACCTTAGTTGAAGAAGGTAAACTGCAAGCCTACCGCGAAAAAGGAAAAGTTAAAGGTCTTAACGAATTAGAATGGGTTAACGGAAAAATTTATGCAAACCGATATCAATTTAACGGCGTTGCTATTATAAATCCTAATAATGGTGCTGTTGAAGCCGTTATAGATTTCTCTCCTCTCAAAAAATTAGTGACACAACATGATGGTTTAGATGTACTCAATGGTATTGCCTACAACCCCGAAACCAAAACTTTATTTGTTACTGGTAAACGCTGGGACAAACTATTTGAGGTAGAGATTATTGAAAAGTAGCTTTTGCTCAACCAAAAGTCATATTCACTCATTCTCAATTTGAAAGCTATTATGGTTTTTCGTTCTTTGAGTCATGAGAACATCTATTCAAGTTAGCATCCCAGAACCTTGTCATGAAGACTGGAATCAAATGACTCCAAATGAAAAAGGTCGTCACTGCATATCGTGTCATAAAACGGTAACAGATTTTACAGCATCAACAGATGAACAAATCGTTAAAACATTACAAAGTGAGACAAACCTTTGCGGACGATTTAAACCAACGCAACTCCAAAGAAAACTAGTATTAAGCCGAAAAGAGAGAAACAATTATTTATCTTATGTTGCCTCTACTCTTTTTGCATTTTTAAGCCTCGGAGCTCAAGAGGTTAACGCCCAAGGCAAACCTCAAATCATTAAAGTTGACTCTACAGAACACGTCAAACTAAAAGGTAAAACAGTTGTTTCTATTCTTGACCATAAAATGATCACTGTTACGGTTTATGGAGAATCAAAAAACAGATTGGCTTATGCTTTTATTTCATTAAAAGGAAGCACCAACAAGGTGAAAACAAATATGGCTGGAGACGCCACCTTAAAATGTAAAATTAATGATACTATACGTGTTGAATGTAGTGGTTTTGAAACCGTAGATGTACTTGTTAAACAAGCTAGTACTTATAAAATCACATTGGAACCCATTTATTATAAGATTTCTAGTGTCGTAGGCATGGTGTCTTCTGTTGAAGAAGAAAAACGTCCAAATGCATCGAATGTCCAAATTATTGGGAGAATAAGCCCTACATCAATACCAATTCCAACAAAAAAAGAACGTCGCATGCTTATTAGAAATGGAACTATTGAACGTACTTCTGTTGGAAATTTTCTATATAATATAAGTTCTATTTTCAGAAGGAAAGAATAATATCTACTTTTAAGTTTTATTTCAAAAATGAAGGTATGCAAACGCACGAACAGCAGCTTATTGTTACAAAAGACCATTTAGATGAAAGGCAACATGTTAACAATGTGCGCTATGTAGAATGGGTTCAAGACCTAGCCGAAGCACATTGGCTTTTAAAATCAACAGATGCTATGAGAGCCGAATTTTATTGGGTTATGATAAGCCATCATATTCAATATAAAGCCGAAGCTCTGTTGGATGATCTTTTATTGCTTAAAACTTATGTGACCAAATCTCAAGGTGTTAAATCAACAAGAATAGTTGAGATTTATAATGCTGCAACAGGTCAACTGCTCACGAGCTCGGAAACTATTTGGTGTTTTATGTCTTTCCAAACTCATAAACCAACTAGAATTCCAGAAAACATCAACTCCTTGTTTAGTTAAAAGAACATTAAAAGCACTGTTAAAGTCTCTTAATTAGCATATGCCTATTCTCAAAATTCTTTTAATTTGAGATAACAACCATCAACATAACCATTTGAAATTACTGCGATTATTTATCTTGCTAATTATCCCTTTGTGTTCAAATGCACAAACAATTAAGGGTATAATCTATGATGCCGAAGCCACAATTAAAGGGGCTAAATTTGTCAATAAAACTCAAAACATTTTAACCTACTCAAATGGTAAAGGTGTTTTCGAAATTGAAGCAAAACTTAACGACACCATTGTTGTAAGTTCCCTTTTCCATCATCAAAAAACCATTACAGTAACTCAAAATTATTTTGGTCAAGATGTGGTTATTGAACTCAAGAAGGTAACTAATGAACTTGATGAAGTTGAAATATCTAAGGTTAACGAAAAGAAAGTGGATACACTGCTCATTGCAAGTACAACAGCAAAACAAGGACAAATAGCCTTTAAAGAACGTGTGTTTGGAAGTGGTAAAAATTTACAACCTACACTCGATTTGATTAAGTTGGCAAACTTAATAGGGAAACTCTTTAAAAAGAAAGAGGAAACTATTAAAATTATTGAAGTTGAAGATCTACAAAAGCTATTTAAAAAAGGCGCACTTTTTAATGAAAAGTTCTTACGTGATGAGCTTAAAATTCAAAAACAGCACGAATACTTATTCTTTGTTTATTGCAATGCTCAGCAACTAAACTCATCATTACTCTCAAAAAGTAACGAGTTTAGTCTCTTAGATGAACTACTTAAACATAGTAAAGCCTTTAACATTCTTCTTGAAGAACATAACAAAAAAGATTAACCCTAAATATTTTTTTACATCTATACTAAAAGATGACTTCAAAAGTTATATTTTAGTGCCTCCATGCACAATTAGTGCTTTAATACTATGTTTTAGAATTAAAAACCATTATAATTTAAATGGAAAATTCATAATTAGTACCAAAACATCTTAAAATCAACAGTTTAAGAGCTATAAAAAGAATAAAACGAACAGATGAAACGACTTTTATATTTTCTACTTACCATTTCTATACTTATGCTTTGGAGTTCATGTCGTAAAGATTTTGATTTTTCTCCCAGTACTGGAAACTTAACATTTTCAAAAGACACAGTCTATTTAGACACGGTTTTTACTAACATAGGATCTAGTACGTATAATTTAAAGGTATATAACAGAAGTAACGAAGACATTTCAATTCCAACAGTTCGCCTTGGACAAGGAGAAGCATCTAATTATAGATTAAATGTAGACGGACTTCCTGGAAAAGAATTTCAAAATGTCGAGCTTTTAGCCAATGACAGCTTATTCATTTTTGTTGAGACCACTGCTGATATACAAGACCTCGCCCAAAATAGCTTAGAATTTTTATACACAGATGCTATTGAATTTGATAGCGGTAATAATTTGCAGAAAGTAGAATTGGTAACTCTTATAAAAGATGCAGTGTTTATCTATCCAGATAGAGACAATACAACAGGCATTATTGAGACACTAACCTTTGATACTGATGGCGATGGCACTCCAGATGAAACACAAATACAGGGGCGTTTTCTTGAAGATGATGAACTTACGTTTACCAATGAAAAACCCTATGTTATTTATGGCTACGCCGCTGTAGATGAAGGTGATGTCTTAACAGTAAATGCAGGTGCTCGTGTTCATTTTCATGCCAATTCTGGTTTACTTGTAACTAATAATGCATCTTTAAAAGTAAATGGCGCATTGAGTAACGATCCAGAATTATTAGAAAACGAAGTGATTTTTGAAGGCGATCGACTAGAACCTGGGTTTGCCGATATTCCTGGACAATGGGATACTATTTGGCTATTTAACGGAAGTGTTGATAACGAAATTAATTACACTACTATCAAAAATGGAACTGTAGGTATTTTGTCTGAAGGTGATGCCACGGCAACCAATGATAAATTAACCATTAATAATTCGCAAATCTATAATTCTAGTAATTTCGGAATTTTAGGACGTGCGACCTCAATAGCTGCCGAAAATCTAGTTATAAATAATTCTGGACAATCCTCTTTTGCTGGTACTGCAGGAGGGAAATATAATTTTACCCATTGTACTATAGCTAATTATTGGAATAATAGCTTTAGACAGTTCCCTTCGGTGTTACTTAATAATTTCTTTACAGATATCAACGGAAATGACAATGGTTTAGATTTAATTGAAGCTAATTTTAACAACTGTATTATCTTCGGAAATGATAATCCAGAGATCATTTTGGATGATATTAACGACGGCTCGGCTTTTACGTTTAAGTTTACTAATTGCCTAATTCGTTTTCAGGATAGTAATAATAACTTCCCTCAAGAACAATATAATATTAGTAATGGGGACTTATACGATGATTGTATTTTTAATAGTGATCCAGATTTTAAATTACCTTTTGAAAACATGCTGATGATTGGTGATGATTCTGCAGCAAATGGTGAAGGGGATCCATTATTTTTAATTACGACAGATATTTTAGGAACAACCAGAACATCTCCTCCAGATATTGGAGCTTATCAGCATGTAACTTTTGATGAAGATTAACGTTGTTTTGGAACAATTATTGATGCCTTTTAAGCAAGTTAAACCTTAAAAAAATCAATAACTATGGCATCTAAAATTCTAATTAAAAGTATCTTTCTTTTGTGCATAACTTTGAGTTTCACAAATCTTCAAGCGCAACAGCACGAAGTTGAACTTCTGGGACTTGAAACCATTCAATTTAGTACAATCAACAACGATGATGTTTATTATTATACTGGTCAAATCCGTTTAAAAGACCAACAAACATTTAATGGTTTAATCAGTATCAACCATAAGCGCTATAAAGATTACACTACAATTTTAAAGACAAAAGACAAATGTGTTTACATACCTAATGAAAACATCGATACTGTTATTTTGTATAAAGACGATAATCGAGATTATACCGAAACAACCTTTGTTTCAATTAAAGGTCATGACAAATTGTTTCGGGAAATCTATAAAAAAGACAATAGTACCATTGTTTATGATTTGCTAAAAAAACCATTTGATGGTAAAATAATGAACGACATTTACATCAAAGAAAATGGCAAGTTGGTTAGTATTTTTAATTTTTGGTCTTCTGGTCCCAAAAAAGATTTAATTAACTACATCAATAAAAGAGACACAAAAACGTATAAAAGACGCGACTTTAAGTCTTTAAAAGACCTCTTTGCAAAATTATAGATTAACAAGCAGTTAACATGTTTGATAGGGTTATTTCATTAACTTAATTGCTTAATTAAAAACTCTAACAACCATGAAACGCATTATTTTTGTCCTTTTAATAACTTTAAGTGCACAAATATGTATCGCTCAGTCTGCAAAAGAAGGCGTTACAAAAGCATGTATGAATTATCTAGAAGGCTTTTACGAAGGAGAGACAACAAAACTTAAAGCCAGTCTGCAGCCTACACTCCATAAATTTGGATTTTGGAAAAATAAAGACAAGGTTGATTATCGCCAAGTTAAACATATGTCATTCGAGCAAGCCTTGGCATTTGCAACAGACGTTAAAGACAATAAAAAATTTCCAGCTAAAGATGCTCCCAAGGAAGTAACTATATTGGATATTGGTGAGACCATTGCCGCTGCAAAAGTTAAAGCATGGTGGGGAATTGATTTTATCCTCTTGTCAAAACGTGGAGATAAATGGATGATTGAACAAGTCCTTTGGGAAGGCCCACTAAATAAAGAGCATTAAATATATTGGCCTTTCAAATTGAAAGGTCTTTTTTATTTCATTTTTGAGAAACGACTCTAGTTCTTAATAACCTGTCATAAGGTGTTTCTAATGTTACAGCGAGAATCATGTATAAGACATATCCAATGAACAAAATTATCCCTATCAAAGTTGCAATTGGAAACGCAGCATGTTCATTAAACCAAATAGGCTCAGGCAAGTTCAAACCTATATGAATTAATTCCCAAGGTAACAGTTTAAGCGCTGTTCTCTTAAGACCTGTTAGTACTGAAATTTGCGAATTGGGTATAGTATTCAATACTTTCAATCCCATTATTCTTTTCCCAATAGTTGTCTTATATTTTGACGTTTCAGAACATATAAAATAGAGCCAAGTTGGTAATGAAATTGTTAGCCAAACATACATTTGAACATTCCACCCTACTCTAAACCAATCTTCTGTAATCCCAAAATAATTCCGTAGCGGAACTAACACAAATAACTGTAAACACAGCATTACAAAAAGGTATACTATAGTAACATCCATAGTATAGGCTAACGATCTTTTTATAACATAATTAATTTTGCCTGGCATAACCATTTGATTTTTGATCAAATCTACGAGCAAAATTGATTAAGATGTAATAAAAGGGATTGAGCTGTTATAATCCATGTTTCAATTGTCATACTATCTATACCAATTGACAAACTAATACCTAATAAAAAAGCCTTCCAAATTTGGAAGGCCTTTTTTATGTTTTAGGACGCTTACAATTTTAAGCATTAAACAATGGTTTGCCACTCATCATATCATTTACTTTATCTGCAATAGCTTCCAATTTAGCATCGTCTTGATAGTTCATCAAAGCTTCGTCTATAAAACCTACAATGGTTTCCATATCATTTTCTTTTAATCCTCTTGTCGTTATAGCAGCCGTCCCTACTCTAATTCCAGATGTAACAAACGGGCTCTTATCATCAAATGGAACCATATTCTTGTTGACGGTAACATCTGCTTTTCCAAGAGCTTCCTCAGCTTCTTTACCAGTAATATCCTTGTTTCTTAAATCGATTAGCATCATGTGATTATCTGTACCTCCAGAAATAATATGATATCCTCTATCAACAAAGGCTTTAGCCATCGCTGCAGCATTGTGCTTTACCTGAAGCATATAATGCATAAAGTCATCAGAAAGTGCTTCACCAAACGCAATAGCCTTAGACGCTATAATATGCTCTAATGGACCACCTTGATTTCCAGGAAAAACTCCAGAATCTAATAATCCAGACATTTTTCTAAGGTTGCCATTTTTAAGCCTAATTCCAAATGGGTTCTCAAAATTTTCACCCATCATAATTAAACCTCCTCTAGGTCCGCGTAATGTTTTGTGAGTTGTAGTTGTCACCACATGACAATGTGGTAGTGGATCGTTCAAAATACCTTTAGCAATTAAACCAGCAGGATGAGAAATATCGGCCAATAAAATCGCACCAACATTATCTGCAACTTCTCTAAATTTTGCAAAGTCCATATCTCTAGAATATGCCGAAGCACCAGCTATAATTAGCTTTGGTTTTTCTTTTTCGGCAACATCCGAAAGCATATCATAATCGATACGTCCTGTATCTTTTTTTACACCATAAAATGTAGGGTTATATAATTTTCCAGAAAAATTCACTGGAGAACCATGAGTTAAATGACCTCCATGAGATAAATCAAAACCAAGAACAGTATCTCCTGGTTTTAAACATGATGCAAAAACAGCTGTATTAGCCTGACTTCCAGAGTGTGGTTGCACATTTGCATAAGCTGCTCCAAACAAGGTTTTAGCTCTGTCAATAGCAATTTGCTCAACCTCATCAACAACTTCACAACCGCCATAGTAACGCTTACCTGGATAGCCTTCAGCATATTTATTGGTTAAAACAGAACCTGCAGCGTCCATAACTTGGTCACTTACAAAGTTCTCAGAAGCAATAAGCTCTAAACCGTTTATTTGTCGTTCTTTTTCAGCATTTATGAGTTCGAAAATTTGTGAATCGCGTTGCATATATCAAGTTTGAATTAAATTTTACCAAAAATAAGAAATCATTGTATTAAAAAGATTTAAAAAATGGAGTTTAACGCCATGTTTTATGAGCAGGTTATTAACAGGTAAATTTAGTTTAAATTTTTATGGTTTTATGCAATTAAATATGTAGGTTTGAATAGAAAATAAAAACAACAAAACTCTCTATAATATGCCTTTATCTGCAAATAATCCTGATCGCTCATCTTGGTTACACGTTGGAAAAAACTCAGATTTCCCAATTCAGAACATTCCTTTTGGAGTATTTCTTACACGAGATGATATTATAACCATTGGAACTCGAATTGGAGATACAGCCATCGACCTAGGAGCACTACACCAATTAGGTTATTTCGAAGGAATTCCTTTAACAGATGACATTTTTCTTCAAGACACCCTAAATGATTTTATTGCAGACGGAAGAAAAACCTGGCGTTTAGTGCGTAACCGCATTGCCGAAATTTTTGATGCCGAAAATGATAAATTAAAAAACAACAACCCACATAAAGAAATTGTATTATTTCGTTTAGATGAAATTGAAATGCAATTGCCAATTCAAATTGGTGATTACACAGATTTCTATGCGAGTAAAGAACATGCCACTAATGTTGGTACCATGTTTAGAGATCCTGATAACGCTTTAATGCCAAATTGGTTGCATTTACCTGTTGGGTATCATGGACGCAGTTCATCGATTATTCCATCAGGCATACCTATTCATCGACCTCAAGGACAAACAATGCCTGAAGGTGCAAAAAAACCTGTTTTCGGTCCTTCAAATCTTGTTGATTTTGAATTAGAAATGGCCTTTGTAACAACAGATGCCAATGACTTAGGTGAACCAATTCCGATAGATGAAGCTGAAGAATATATCTTCGGACTAGTATTATTTAATGATTGGTCTGCACGTGATATCCAAAAATGGGAATATGTTCCGTTAGGACCTTTCTTAGGAAAAAACTTTGCGTCTTCAATGTCGCCATGGATTGTAACTTTAGACGCTCTAGAACCTTTCAGAGTTGACAGCCCTAAACAAGACCCTAAACCTTTGGATTACTTGCAATCTAAAGGCAAAAAAAGTTTTGACATTCACTTAGAAGCAGCAATACAACCTAAAGGTGCTAAAGAAACTACAGTTTGCAAATCAAACTTTAAATATATGTACTGGAACATGTCTCAACAATTAGCACACCACACTGTTAATGGTTGCCCTGTAAATTCTGGAGACATGATGGGAAGTGGAACTATTTCTGGACCAACAGAAGATTCTTATGGTTCTATGTTAGAGTTGTCTTGGAAAGGAACCAAACCATTAAAAATGAAAGATGGTAGCGAACGTAAGTTTATTAATGATTATGACACGGTTATTATGCGAGGCTACTGTGAAAATGATGGAACACGTATTGGATTTGGCTCTGTGAAAACGCAATTATTACCTGTGTTTAACCCCAAGAAAAAGAAATAAAAACACCTTATTATATATAATTTAAACTCGAGCTAAATAATAAATTTTACCTCGAGTTTTTTCTTTGGCATCATATTTGGAATTGATTAATAAATAATCAATAAAATCCAGAATTATGAAGCAATTACTACTCACAACAGTACTTCTTCTGGTACTAACATCGTGTAGCGGAAGAAAACAAATTGAAAAAGCAATTAGTCATGGTAATTATGACCAAGCTATTAATGACGCCCTACGAAAACTCGAAAATAACAAAGATAAAAAGCGTAAGCAAGATTATATTGTTATGCTCGAAGAGGCTTACTACAAAGTTTTAGAAGAAGACCTACAAGACATCCAGCATTTAAAAAAGGATGGAAACCCTGAGCAATACAAAGTTATCTATGAAATCTATTTGGATTTAGAAGCGAGACAAAATGCTATCAAACGTGTTTTGCCACTACAAATTAATGGTAGAAATTTAAACCTAAAGTTTAATGATTATACTACAGAAATCGTTGATTACAGATATAAAACTTCAGAGTATTTAATAGATGAAGGCATTGCGCTTTTAGATTCTGAAGACAAGTATAACGCTAGAGAAGCCTATAACATATTTAAATATATTGAAAATATCAATCCAAACTTTGAAGAGACCAGAAGTTTAATGACAGAGGCTCATCAAAAAGGAATCGATTATGTGATGGTGTCTATAGAAAACCAAACACGTCAAATCATTCCACAACGACTGGAAGCCGATTTATTAAACTTTGACACCTATGGATTAAATCAGTTTTGGACTGTATATCACGCTAATCAAGTTTCAGATATAAACTATGACTTTGCTATGCAATTACAATTAAAACGTATTAACATTTCACCAGAAGAGGTAAATACGATCCAAAGGTTAAAGCAAAAAGAGATTATTGACGGTTGGGAATATCAAACAGATAGCAATGGTCATATTATGGTTGATAGCCTTGGCAACAAAATAAAAATTGACAAGATTGTTAATGTAAGAGCGCGTTACTTTGAAGTCAACCAATTTAAATCTACGCAAGTTATTGCAGATTTAGTATATACAGACTTAAAAACAAATCAAACACTGGATGCGTTTCCAATTGATAGTGAATTTGTATTCGAACATATTTATGCAACCGTTAGAGGAGATAAAAGAGCGTTAAACAGAAGAGAGTACGATTTAACCCGTAATAGGCCTTTACACTTCCCTACCGATGCGCAAATGGTATATGATACAGGTGAAGATTTAAAACTGAAATTAAAAAACATCATCAACTCTTATCGAATGAGAAGAAGTTGATTCATCTATATATTTCAAGCAAAACTCCCAAAGTAATTAACTTTGGGAGTTTTTATTTCTAAAATTTTGTAGTGATATTTCCAGAAAGGTCAATATTGAAACTACGACCTTCGTCATCTCCAACACTAATCCAATTTTTACTATGGATTCTCATTTTTGGGTACTTTGGTGGAATGAGCTCTTTAAATTCTAAATCCAAAATACCGTGTTTATTATCGGTGCTTACAACAATAAAATCCTCATACTTTCCAACATATCTATATTTAAAATCTAATACGACTGTATCATTTTCATCCACCACACCATTTTTACCATCTATTCCAACAAAATAATAAGTTTTATTATGTTCTTCATCCTTAAATAATGTTTGAACAAAGCTATATTTAGGCGGTATAATTTCTTTGCCTTCTAAATTAACAATACCGCTTTTTCCATCCTTTTTTACTCTGAAATATCTGCCCAACACCACATATTCAATAGTATCATAGATTTGAGGAATCACGATTTCACCTTTAGTATTAATCAAACCATATTTTCCATGATTTAGAGAAAATTTTGATAGACCATGCGTAAAAACAAAATGACTCCTGTACACGTCAAAAGGAATTATAACGTCATTATTTTCGTTAATAACTCCATAGCGATTATTCTTTTTCACACTAGCTACTTCATAATAAAAGGGAAGAGCTTCATCATATATAAAAGGAATTTTAACTTCATTCTTAATATCAACATAACCAAATTTGTTGTCTTTTCCCATTGCAAATAAGTCATGAGTAAATATTGGGTAGCCATTTGAATAATCTAAAGGAACTAGTGTTGTTCCTTGGTAGTCTATTACACCAATTTTCAATTCGGTATTCGATATGTTTTTCACAACCGAATACATCTTTTCAGGTTCAATAACATCTAAGTTTTGAGGGTCTAAATAGTCATTATTAAAAAGTAATATGTCGTCATATATAAATGGTATTACGACTTCATTATTATAATCAACAACACCATGTTTCCCACCTTTTATGCACACAAACCTTTCTGTGTCCTGCGGATAATAATCTTTAACATAATCATACTCCAAAGGCAATATGATAGCACCTAAACTATCCAGAACTCCTCGCTTTTTGGTTTTACTGCTCGTAACATATAGGACGTTATCTTTCAAATAAACATTGGAATATGCGCCTTCCAAAATCTTCTCAAACTTGGAATTATATACTTCGGTTAAATCATAGTTTTTGCGCGCAATGTCGTACTTGCCATATGTTGAAATTCTATCATAAACAGGTTCTAGTAAAATGTCCCCATATGCATTTAGTAAACCGCTTCCTTCCTTTGTTTTTATAATATAATTGCCTTCTCGGTTATATTCTATATTTTCATATGTTTCGGGACGTAATTCCCCTGTTTGCCCGTCCTGCAATTGATACAATTTAGTTTCAAAATCGTAAAATATTTCAAACTGTTGAGCAGATAGCATATTTACATAAAGTAAAATCAGAAACGTAAATATGGCTTGCTTTAGCGCTTTCATATGATTAAGAAATCACTAAATAAACTGTTCCAAATCAATGTCATTTATAGCTCCATGAGATGCATGGGCAACAGTAGATCCATTTTTTATAATGAGTAATTGTGGTGACTGATGAATCACCTGAAATTTATACCCTATTTCATTAGATACATCCCTAAAACTAAGTAAATCCAAATAATACAAATCAACATTCGCATCCACATCATAAGCACTAACAAATTGGTTCATCACCATACTGCTTATACCGCAGCGTGTTGAATGTTTAAAAATAACTTGCGTTTTTGACTGTGATCGCTTCATAATGTCATCTAATTGTGACACATGAATTAAGGCTTGCCAAGGCAATACTTTTTCTTCTTTTGGTTCAGATGAACCGAATATACTTTTTAAAAATCCCATAGTTAATTTTTATATAAATTATGTATGTATAAAATACATTTACATTGTATAAGTCGTACCTTTAATATAATCTTACAAACTGACGAAAAGTCACGTTATCACACACTAAATCGGTCATTTTGTCGTTTAATTTTCATCATTTGCAATTGGTAAGGTTATTGACTTATCACTAGCATAAATTACTAATATAATAATAGTTTAAAATATATGAATTTTAATAATTATACAATAAAATCTCAAGAGGCCATTCAGCAAGCTCAGCAACTAGCTCAAAGTATGGGACATCAACAGATAGAAAACGAACATATTGTTAAGGCTATTTTTGAGGTCGATGAGAACGTACTACCATTCATTCTAAAGAAATTGAATGTAAATATAGACATACTGAAATTAGCATTAGATAAACAAATAGAAAGTTTCACTAAAGTTTCGGGAGCAGATTTAATGATCTCCCGCGAGGCTAGTAAAGCATTAAATGAAGCATCCATTATTGCAAAAAAAATGAATGATGACTTCGTTTCTATTGAACATTTGATTCTAGCAATCTTTAAATCAAAAAGTCAAATTGCTCAAATGTTAAAAGATCAAGGTGTTACCGAAAAAGGACTTAATGCTGCTATCGAAGAATTACGTAAAGGTGATAGGGTCACATCTCAGAGTCAAGAAGACACCTATAATTCACTTAATAAGTATGCAAAAAACCTCAATCAACTTGCTAAAGATGGAAAATTAGATCCCGTTATTGGTCGTGATGAAGAAATAAGACGAATTCTTCAAATTTTATCTAGACGTACTAAAAACAACCCTATCCTAGTTGGAGAACCTGGAACGGGTAAAACTGCTATTGCAGAAGGCTTAGCACATCGTATTGTAGATGGTGATATTCCAGAAAATCTCATTGATAAGCAAATTTATGCGCTAGATATGGGTGCTCTTATAGCAGGCGCAAAATTTAAAGGCGAGTTTGAAGAACGACTAAAAGCTGTAATTAAAGAAGTAACGACTAGCGATGGCGACATTGTTTTGTTTATAGATGAAATCCACACTCTTGTTGGTGCGGGAGGCGGACAAGGAGCAATGGACGCTGCCAATATTCTAAAACCAGCTTTAGCGCGTGGAGAACTCCGCGCTGTTGGAGCAACTACCTTAGACGAATACCAAAAATATTTTGAAAAAGACAAAGCACTCGAACGTCGTTTTCAAAAAGTAATGGTTAATGAACCAGATACAGAAAGCGCCATATCCATACTAAGAGGTATCAAAGAAAAATATGAAACACATCATAAGGTACGTATTAAAGATGAGGCTATCATAGGCGCTGTTGAACTGTCAGAACGCTATATTACTAATCGCTTCCTTCCTGATAAAGCTATAGACCTTATGGATGAAGCAGCTTCGAAATTGCGTATGGAAATCAACTCCAAACCAGAAGAACTGGATGTGTTGGACAGAAAAATCATGCAACTCGAAATTGAAATTGAAGCCATTAAACGCGAGAAAGATGAAGTAAAACTTAAAGCATTGCGTGCCGATTTAGCAAACCTAAAAGAGGAGCGTAATGAAATTAACGCAAAATGGAAAAGTGAGAAAGAAGTTGTTGATAATATCCAAACAGCAAAATCGAATATTGAAGACTTTAAACTTGAAGCCGAACGCGCCGAACGTGAAGGTGACTACGGAAAAGTAGCCGAAATTCGCTATGGTAAAATTAAAGAGGCTCAAGAACAGTTAGAAGTATTACAAAAAGAATTGAAACAAAATCAAAATGAAAGCTCTCTAATTAAAGAGGAAGTTACGTATGATGATATTGCAGAAGTGGTTGCGAAATGGACAGGTATTCCAGTAACAAAAATGCTTCAGAGCGAACGTGATAAACTTTTAAAATTAGAAGACGAATTGCACAAACGTGTTGTAGGGCAAGAAGAAGCTATAACAGCTGTTAGTGATGCCGTTAGACGCTCTAGAGCTGGCCTTCAAAACCCTCAAAAACCAGTGGGAACCTTTTTGTTTTTAGGAACCACAGGTGTAGGAAAAACAGAATTAGCAAAGGCTTTAGCCGAATATTTATTTGATGACGAGAACGCCATGACAAGAATAGATATGAGCGAATTTCAAGAAAGTCATAGCGTAAGTCGATTGGTTGGAGCACCTCCAGGTTATGTTGGATATGATGAAGGTGGACAACTTACGGAAGCTGTGAGAAGAAAACCATATTCAGTTGTTCTACTAGATGAAATTGAAAAAGCTCATCCTGACACTTTCAATATTCTTTTGCAGGTGCTAGATGAAGGACGTTTAACAGATAATAAAGGTCGTGTAGCAGATTTCAAAAACACTATAATTATCATGACCTCAAACATGGGAAGTCAGATTATTCAAGAACGTTTTGAAGCTACTAAAGACATAGACTCTGCCATCGAAATAGCAAAAATCGATGTTCTTAGCTTACTAAAACAGAGCGTACGACCAGAATTTTTAAATCGTATAGACGATACCATAATGTTTACGCCGCTGAGCAAAGCAAACATAAAAGATATCGTTGGCTTGCAGTTAAAGGGTGTTCAAAAAATGATTGCAAAACAAGGAATCACTTTTGATGCCACGCCAGAAGCCATAGCATATTTGGCCGAAAAGGGATATAACCCGGAATATGGGGCTAGACCTGTAAAACGTGTGATTCAAAAAGAAGTATTAAATGCTTTAAGTAAAGAAATCTTGTCGGGACAGATAACAACCGATAGCATTATTTTACTAGATTCATTTGATAATAAACTCGTATTTAGAAACGAAGCTAGTTTCGTCTCAGAAGAAATTTAAATGATACTGTAACAAAATCTTTGTACAACAGTCTTTTAAGTGGTTGGTTAGTTGAAAAGCAACGTAAGTTTTAGAAATAAAACGAGCGTTGCTTTTCCGTTTTACAAACTATAAACACCTGACAATTAACGATTACTTCGGATAAAATTTACTATTTTTATAAGAATTAATCCCTTTTATCATGGCTACAAAATACACTACCTCGCTCCTATTAATTCTTATTTGCACTTCCGTTTACGGACAATGGATTGATTTTGATGACGAAACCGATTCACGTATAGTTATTACCAATGTTACAGGAAACAACGATATCAATGCTGTAGATGATCAAGAAAAAGACTTAGCTGTAGGTGATTTTGATAGGGATTCAAGAATGGATTTGGTTGTCGTAAGAAAAGCACCATTTTCCTCTCCTGGAGCCAAAACTGACTTACTATTTATGAATAGAGACGGCGTTTTAACAGATGAAACCCACCTTTATGCTCCGGAATTCTTATCGGATGTCACAGATTCTAGAGATGTAATTTGTATTGATGTTAATAATGACGATTGGCCAGATTTATTTGTCATTAGCACTTTTGAAGATCAGCCTAAATTATTTATTAATCAAGGAAATGATATTGATGGTAACTGGCAAGGGTTTGAAGATGAGACAAGTACACGTTTACCCACAATAACTGTCAATCCTATCCAATTTTGTGCTGGCTGGGGAGGCGATCTCACAGGTAACAACTTTAATGATTTATACATGATAAATTATGCGCCTTCAGGAAACGCTCGCGATGTTTTACTCATCAATGATGGCACTGGAAATTTTACAGACGAGACCATAGCCCGTTTAGGAGATTTAAGAAATTCTAGCTTTGGTACTGGTGTAGAATTTCACGATGTTGATAACGATTCAGACTTAGACATTATTAAAAACCTAGGGTTAAACGATATTACTCCATTTAATACCAAAGGCACCATAATTTTATATAATAATGGTGATGCCACATTTACCAACTGGCAAAGACTTCCAGGACCAAATCCTTATATGTTTACCGCAGGTGATTTGGATGATAATGGCATGCTCGATTTTTACTTAGTTGATGATGCTGCCGATTATGTCGATAAAATCACAAGTGTTGTGATAGATCAAAACGTCACATCAACCCAATATAATATGCCTACCAATAGAACTGACGGTTTCGGTGGAAATGTAAAAATGGTGGATATTGATGATGATGGCGATTTAGATGTAGGTCTATCTAGTGTAGATACAGATCTTCCTCCTTGTGAAACTAGTGCGATTAGGCGATTTATTATTTTTGAAAATGACGGCCTACATAGTGGAAATTTAACGCATCCATATGGAGATACCATGAACCCATGGAACGTTTCGACCTATGACCATGACTATATTGATATTAATAATGATGGTTATATGGATATCATTCTTGGAACTTGCGACGGCTATAAAATTTTCATGCAAGAGAACACGACACTCTCAAGTGAAGAACTAGATACCGAAAATAGGGTGTCCATAAAACCAAACCCCAGCGACGGACTCCTCACAGTGTCGTTAAGCGATGCCATGATAGCTAATTTTTCAATTCATGTGTATAGCATTAACGGTAAACAACTTCTAACTATAGACGACAATAACAGCAATAGAATTTCTAATGACATAACGATAGACATTAGAAACCAAATAAGTAGTGGCATCTATTTTTTAAAAATTAAATCTGGCGTAGAAACTATAACGAAAAAAATAATTATTGACTAAACATCTAATAAGTCCTTACATCTAGCCAGTTGTTGCTTAAACATAGTTTCGCTCATATCAACGCGCCACGTTGGTACAATCCTTTTGCTTAATTCTTTCCCTTTTTCAGAGTGTAGAAGTTCTGGAAATGCTTTATCTAAAACGTCTAACATAACGTGTGTTGCTGTTGATGCACCAGGTGAAGCCCCTAATAAACAGGTGACACTTCCATTCTCACTGCTTACCACTTCAGTTCCAAATTGTAGAACTCCCTTTTCAAATTCATTTTTCTTGATAATTTGAACGCGTTGTCCAGCAACTAACAATTCCCAATCTTCACTTTTAGCCTCACTATAAAACTTCCGAAGTTCTTGCATACGATCTTCATGATTCATTGTCACCTGCTCGATAAGGTATTTGGTTAATGGAAGATTGTGCCAAAACGCTCCCAACATAGGTGAAATATTATTCCATTTTATAGACTTAAATAAATCTAGGTTTGATCCTTGTTTTAGAAATTTAGGGCTAAAACCAGCAAAAGGTCCAAATAACAACTCTCGCTTCCCATTAATAAAACGTGTATCAAGATGAGGCGTAGACATTGGTGGATCATTTGGTCCTGCCTTGCTATAGACTTTAGCAAAATGTTGCTTAATTATGTCCTCATTTTTACAAACCAACCATTCACCACTTACGGGAAAGCCTCCATAGCCATGTTTCTCAGGAATCTCAACTTTTTGTAACAGCAATAAACTACCGCCTCCAGCACCAATAAATACGTGATGAGCATCATAGTACTTTTTTTGATCAGTTTTTAAATCTCTTGCAATTATAGACCATTCAATATCCTCATCAGGATCTATGTCAAGCACCTCATGATAGCACTGCACTTTGGTATCAAATTGTTCGTCTAGGATTGAAAATAATTGCCGCGTCAAATTTCCGTAGTTAACCTCTGTCCCTCTATCAATTCTGCTCGCAGCAATTGGCTCATCTGTTGCTCTTCCGTTAGCTATCAGCGGGAACCACTCCTTCATTTTATCAATCTGTTCTGTATATTCTATATCGTCAAACATAAAATGTGATTTCATAGCTTCATAACGACGCTTTAGATAACTCACATTTTCGGCACCATAAACCCAACTATGATGCGGAACATGCTGTATAAAATCTTGAGGGTTTTCTATCAATCCTTGTTCAACCAAAAAAGACCAAAACTGTTTAGATACTTCAAATTGATTACAAATTTTAATCGCTTTCTTTATAGACACATCATTATGCTCATTGGTTGGGCAATAATTTAATTCACATAAAGCAGAATGCCCTGTACCAGCATTATTCCATGCGGCCGAACTTTCTAAAGCAACAGCTTCTAGACGTTCTAAAATGAGAATATTCATATTAGGATCAAATAACTTAGCCATTAGCGCTAAAGTCGCACTCATTATTCCTGCACCAACACATATTAAATCATAGTCTTTATCGATATGAACAGTAGTTTTACTCATGTTTTTTTTATAAATATAATCAAGTAAATCGAGTTTTTTATACTTTTAAATATACCGTTTGGTATATTTTTAATATATTTGTTTCATGCACACTAAAGCTGATCTTACGAAACACTATATTTTAGAAACTGTAGCTCCTATTTTTAATCAAAATGGTTATGCTGCAACAAGTATGAGCGATATTACTCAAGCTACAGGTTTAACCAAAGGCGCCATCTATGGCAATTTTAAAAACAAAGAAGAATTGGCAATATCAGCTTTTAAATTTACAGTAAAGGCTTTAATGAAACGTATTTCTAGACATTTAGAACTCAGTGATTCACCAATTCAGAAGTTATTTTTGATTTCAGACTTTTATAGAAACTATTATGACTATAGCAAGCAGTTAGGCGGTTGCCCTGTACTAAATATTGGTGTTGATGCAAACAATCAAAATACACCTTTATTAGAAAATGTAAAAATTGTAATTGAAAAAATTCAAGATCAGGTGGCGACTATTATTGAAAATGGAATTGAAGCTGGCGAAATTTCAACCGAAATCAATGCTATGCAATATGCAAAACGACTTGACACCATGATTCAAGGAGCCGTCTTTATGACCTATACCATGGATGACGAATTCTATATGAAAGACACAATGAATCAAATTGATCAAATGATTCATAACGACTTAAAATCTTAAAAAAATTTAACATATAATATACCAATTGGTATATTCTAAAAACAACACGTATGACACTACCAAAAATTGTAAACAGTAAAACAAAAATAAGGTTTCAAGACTGTGATCCTTTCAATCATTTAAATAACGGAAGCTATATCAACTACTTCATGAATCACCGCGAAGATCAATTATTAAAGCATTATAACATTGACATTTATAAAATGGCTCAAAAAATTGGTATAAGTTGGGTGTCTAGTAGCAACCAAATTGCTTATCTCAAGCCTGCGTTTTTAATGGAAACGGTAATCATCGAATCCCAATTAATATACTACGATTCTAGTCAGCTTAAAGTAGAAATGCGCATGTATAACGAAGACAAATCACAGCTAAAAGCAATTATATGGTGTGGCTTTGTACATTTCAATCTTCTTAAACAATCAAGAGAACAACATTCAGAAGCGTTAATAGCCCTCTTTAAAAGTATTATTAGTCCAATAGACAGGGCCACTTTTGAAGAACGTGTTCTTGAATTTAAACGAATTAAAACAGAAATTTAAATGGCGTGTAACATTTCAGTATTCATAGATACTTATAAGAGGAAACTTAAACTTTAATTATGAAAAAAATACTATGTTTTTTGGCATTATGCCTTGGCTTTTTTACCAACTCTAATGGACAAGAGCTTGAAAAATCGCTATTATGGGAAATATCTGGTAACGGATTAAAAGAGTCATCATATTTATATGGTACTATACATATGACTTGTGATGCATCTCTGGACGAAGATGTACAAAAAGCAATGAAGGCAACCAAATTACTTGTATTGGAGCTAGATATGGATGACCCTTCAATGCAAATGACAATGATGAAAGGTCTATACATGAAAGATGGTAAAACCATTAAAGATTTAGTCACTGAAGACGAATACAAAACTATATCAAAATTTATAAAAGAGGAATTAGGAATGCCTCTTGAGGCCATGGCTAACATTAAACCATTCTTCATAAGTGCCATGTTTTATCCGAAATTATTGGGCTGCCCTGTTCAATCTTATGAAGAAGCGCTGATGAAAGTTGCTCATGAACAAAACGAAGAAGTTTTAGGCTTAGAAACAGTTGAAGACCAATTAAATGTATTTGATGAGATTCCTTATAAAGATCAGGCTGCCGACTTATTGCGTTCTGTAAAAGACAACTTAGCTTATGACAAAGAATCATTTGTTAAAATGCTTCAACTTTATGACAATGAAGATATTGAGGGCATGGATGTTATGATGAAAGAAGATAAAAATTTATCGACAACCAAACACAGAGACAAAATGTTGGATAACAGAAATAAAAATTGGATACCTAAGATCGAAGAATTCTCTAAGAAACAGCCTACATTTTTTGGTGTTGGTGCAGGTCATCTAGCAGGTAAAAAAGGCGTTATAAAGCTATTAAGAAAAGCTGGATACACTGTAAAAGCAGTGAACTAATGTCTTAAAAACACAGCTTAAGCCTCTGAAAAGAGGCTTTTTGTTGAAAACTTGTTTAAAACTCTTGATTTATACAATAAAACTTTAGTAATTAAGGTTATGATTATTAGATTTAATTGCTAACTTTGAATTGCTATTAATTCCCAAATTTACATTAGTTAAAAGTATGCCGATTCTTCTTCAAATCAAGAATTGGTGATAAAATACGCCTACTTTAATATGAATATTAACTCATATATTGATCACACACTCTTAAGTGCCTCTGCCACTGAACGGGACATTATTGACCATTGTAATCAAGCCAAAAAACACAAATTCTACTCTGTTTGCATTAATAGTTGTTATGTACCATTAGCAAAACAATTACTAAAAGATTCTAGTATAAAAATCTGTACCGTTGTTGGTTTTCCTTTAGGAGCTTCTTCAACTGAAGCTAAAGTTTTTGAAGCCAAACAGGCCATTGACGATGGTGCTCATGAAATTGACATGGTCATGAATCTTGGTGTTTTTAAAAGTAAAAATTATGTTGAAGTTTTTAAAGATATCAAAGATGTAAAAACTGCAATTGGAAAAACGCCATTAAAGGTTATCATAGAGATTAGTGAATTGTCTAAAAACGGCATTGTTAAGGCATCAGAAATTTGCCTAGATGCAAAAGTTGACTTTGTAAAAACCTCTTCTGGTTTTACAAAAAGTGGTGCTACGCTTACCGCTGTAAAAATTATTAGAAAAACGGTTAGAGACAAATGTAAGATAAAGGCTTCTGGTGGAATAGGCGATTATGAAACTGCCAGGAAATATACTGACATTGGTGTAGAACGAATTGGCACTTCCAAAGGTGTTGCTATAGCAAATGGAGAGCTCTCGCGCGCCGATTATTAACCTTAAGTTTTAACATAGTTTTTTAAGTTTTAAATTTGGAGTCATTTATATTTGACTATCAACAAAACACTACTATGAAGCATATTATTACACTACTACTAGTTATCACTATAGCTTTGCCTTCTTTTGCTCAAGAAACAGGTAAAAAAAACGGAGAAATTACGACCTATTATTTTATTCGTCATGCAGAAAAAGATAGAAGTGATAAAACGAATAGAAATCCTGATCTCACCGATGCAGGAAAAACAAGGGCAATACATTGGAGTGAAATCCTTCAGCACGTTAAGTTTGATGCTGTCTATTCTACAAAGTATAATCGTACTATGCAAACCGCTGCGCCTACTGCTGAGAAAAACAAAGTTGAACTTCAGTTCTATGACCCGAGAGCATTATATTCTGAAGATTTCGCCAAGGCAACTCAGGGACAAACTGTTTTAGTTGTTGGACATAGTAATACAACTCCTGCTTTTGTTAATATGATATTGAAAGACAAAAAGTACGAAGATATCAACGACAATAATAATGGCAACCTTTATATTGTGACCATATCTAATGGAACCACAACAGATCAGGTTCTAACTATTAATTAACCGTAACCTCCTCTAGTTCTATTTTAGATAATAGTTTTAGCTGATTGTTATTAAATAATTCTGGTAATTTAATTAAAGATATCGAGGCGTCATCGGGCTTATAATTATTATAATCTACAAACCTTATACCTTTAATATAACGTTCATTATAGACCTCTCTAAACCGAAGTCCTAAACCGTCACTTTCATTGTATGAGTATGCCAAATAATCAACCTTGTATGACGCTTTGTTAATCCAATAAATAAATACGTCTTCAAAGTCTTCTCCTCCTCCATCTTGATTGAAGGTTACCTGAATAGTAAAATACTCATGATCTTTAATCATCATATCTGCCAATCGTTTTTTATTAACCGCAGCATCGTTTAAACCATATGGTAGTACAGAAAAATAATGTACTGAGTTTACAGAAGCCGCATATTTAGCTGCCATAGTATCTGTGACGTTCATTGGAAAATTATCAACAAACCTCATAAACCCTTTATTATTTAGAACATCTTTGACCTCATTAATAGAATCTACTTCCTCAAATATCAGCGCTTTAAATTGTCGTTCTAAGTGAAAAACCCCTTTATTTCTAAAAGCCATATAATGCTTGTCTCGAAAGTCAAAATGTATGGTAGTAGAATCCATCAAATCCCCTCCAGACACTTGAATCGCTTTGTCTATAAGCGATTGTGCTGTCACCGTTTCAGAAGCATCAGATTTACAATTTAAAAGCAAAAAGGATAACGTAATAATAACGAGATATTTCATATAATTAACTTTAGAAATTAAGTCGGAAAACTAATCATTTCATAACAGCTATAAAAGTTAAAAATAATTACCTTTGCCTTCCATGCAAAAACCGGTTAACATAAAAAACAAAAAAGCAAAGTTTGAGTACGAAATTCTCGATACTTACACCGCTGGTATTGTACTTACTGGAACAGAAATTAAATCCATTAGAGATAGTAAAGCCTCCATTGCCGAAAGTTTTTGTGAGTTTAATGATCGTGGAGAATTGTTTGTAATAAACATGACAATTCAAGAATATGTCTTCGGAAACTACTACAATCATAAACCTAAGGCAGAGCGTAAACTTTTGCTTAATAAACGTGAACTTAAAAAACTTGAAAAGGAAGTTAATGTTAAAGGAAATGCTATTGTTCCATTGCGCTTATTTATCAATGAAAAGGGTTTAGCTAAGTTAGAAATTGCCTTAGGTAAAGGAAAAAAACTCTTTGACAAACGCGACACAATAAAAGATCGCGATAATAAACGCCATCTAGATCGTATAAAAAAAATCTATAAGTAATTACATATAGATAAGTTCAAAATCTGAGATAATATTTAACAGGAAAGTTAGTTTTATTTATGATTGTTTAACAAAAGTCATTTAAATAAATACCTATGTTTGGCATCGCTTAGGCAACCTTTTTATAAAATTGTGCGTCTATATAAATAAACCATCAATCAATTCTTATGAAACAAAAATTACTCCTCGCATTCACATTCTTAATTACTTTTCAATCTTTTTCTCAAATCCAAGGTACGGTTAAAGATAACAAAGACGAACCCTTACCATTTGTAAATATTTACATAGAAAACACCTATACAGGGACTACAAGTAACGAAGACGGCAACTACGAACTTGGCATTAGCAAATCTGGTGATTATACTATTGTATTTCAATTTTTAGGCTATAAAACGGTAAAAAAAACAGTAACCATAAGTTCCTTTCCTTATACACTAGACGCCACTTTATTAGACGAAGAAATTTCGTTAAACGAAGTTGTTGTTAACGCCGAAGAAAACCCTGCCAATATTATTATTCGTCAGGCTATTGCAAAGCGAAAAGAAAATCAGAACAAAATTCAAAGTTATAAATCAGACTTCTATTCTCGTGGATTGATTAGGATTAAAGATGCACCTGAAAAAATTCTTGGTGCCGAAGTTGGAGATTTAGGTGGCGGACTAGATTCTACAAGAAGTGGTGTCATTTACCTATCTGAAACAGTTTCTAAATTGGAGTTTTTAAGACCAAATAAACTCAAAGAAAAAATCTTAGCTTCTAAAGTTAGTGGCGATGACAACGGATTTAGTTTTAACAATGCCATAGATGTTGACTACGACTTATATAACAATACTGTAGAAATAGGGAATCAAATTATTACACCAATTGCTAATAATGCTTTTGGATATTATCGTTATAAGTTAGAAGGTATCTTCTATGATGACAGAGGTAACCTTATCAACAAAATAAAAGCAACGCCTAGGCGAGAAAATGATCCCGTTTTTGAAGGTTATATATACATCGTTGAAGATCAATGGACCATTTATGCAGCCGAATTAGATATTACAGGAACTCAGGCTCGAATTCCTGCCGTTGACAAAATTACCATAACACAAAATTTCTCCTTTTCTGAACAAGATAATATTTGGGCTAAAATATCTCAAAATATAGATTTTAAATACGGAATTCTTGGTATAAAAGGTGATGGTCGCTTTACAGCCGTTTACAGTGATTACAAATTTAATCCTGGCCTAACACGAAAAGATTTTACCAGAGAAATTGTATCATTTGCAGAGGCTGCTAATAAAAAGGACTCTACCTTCTGGAATACAATCAGACCTGTACCTCTAACTGTCGAAGAAATTACAGATTATATCAAAAAAGATAGCATCCAAATTGTTCGAGAATCTAAAACCTATAAGGATTCTGTGGATGGTGTGAATAATAAATTTAAATTAGGTGATATCGTTGGTGGATATACTTATACTAATTCATATGAAAACTGGAGAGCTGGCATTAGCTCTCCTATAGAGGCTATTAGTTTTAATACAGTTCAAGGGTGGAATGCTAACATAGGTGCTTTTTACACTAAAAGTTACGATGATTTTGAGCGCTTCTTTACCATAAGAGGAAACATTAATTATGGCTTTAGCGATGATCGTTTAAGAGGGACACTTTCAGCAACTTATAAATTCAACAACAAGAGCAGACCTTTCTTAACACTTTCGGGAGGTGTTGTGACCCAACAGTTTAATACAAGTAATCCTATCTCCAAATCTTTAAACACAGGTTTTTCTCTATTTTCAGAAGAAAACTATATGAAGATTTTTGAATACAGCTATGTTCAAGCCTCCTATTCTAATGAATTATTCAATGGCTTTAGAATTAATACAAGTTTAGGCTATCAAAGACGTAAGGCGTTATTTAACACCACAGATCAGGCGTGGTATCCAAAAGATGACAAAGTTTATACTAGCAATAACCCTTTAGATGAAACAGCTTATGGTGTTGCTCCTTTTGACACTCATAATATCATGAAATTTAATCTTACGGCTCGCATTAATTTTGCCCAAAATTATTTAAGCTATCCAGATGGTAAATACAACATTCCAAATTCTAAGTACCCAACCGTAATTCTTGGATACGAAAAAGGCTTTGCGTCATCCATAGACGATTATAATTTTGATCAAGTAAAATTTAGAGTAACACAAGGGCTCAATGTTGGCGATAAAGGGCGTTTTCGATATAATATTAAAGCGGGTAAATTCTTTGGTGGAGATGATATCGCTTTTGTAGATTATCAACATTTTAATGGCAACCAAACACATATTGGCTCTGGATCTTATCTCAATGTCTTTAATAATTTACCATATTACGCGGCTAGCACTAATGATTCATATTTAGAGATGCACGCCGAACATGATTTTAACGGATTTCTATTAGGAAGAGTGCCACTTCTAAAGAAACTAAACTTTAATCTTATTGTTGGAGCACACGCCTTATCTACTCCAGACAATAAACCATATCAAGAATACACAATCGGGCTTGACAATATTGGTTGGGGAAAATTTAGATTTTTACGTTTAGATTACGTACGTTCGTATCAAGGTGGATTTCAAAGCGATGCATTTCTGTTTGGCTTGAAATTCTTTTAATCTCAACATTATGAAAAATTTAATTTTAATTTTATTCGTGATTGGTTCTCTTAGCTATGGACAAGATAAAACCGATTACTCAAAAAAAGTAGCATCCTTAGATAGTACAATAGAAACGTTATATAGTGTTATCTCTGGAGATAAAGGTGAAGCCCGTAATTGGGAATTATTCAAGTATCTATTTCATAAAGATGCTAAACTCATTCCGTCAGGGAAAGATAACGAAGGTACTCACAATGCCACCTTCATGACACCAGATGATTATATTCAACGCTCAGGTAAATGGCTTGTTGAAAATGGATTTCACGAAGTTGAAATCAGCCGAAAAGTTCAAACTTTTGGTAATATTTCTCAAGTATTTAGCACATACGAATCCTTCAGAAACAAAAGCGATAAAGAGCCATTTATGAGAGGGATTAATAGTATTCAACTATTAAACGATGGCAATCGTTGGTGGATTATTAATATCTATTGGCAACAGGAAACAAAAGACAACCCAATACCTAAGAAGTATTTGAGTAAACAATAAGTTTTTAGGTCTTACATCTTTTTAAACGCATACTCATGTTTAACTATAAAATGATTTAACTTTTATCAAAAAGTTAAATCATTTTAGTTTAGCCATATTACTTCTTATTTTTATCAAAACATTTATCAAACTATAAATTATGACAAGTTCAGTTAAATCGACATCATTAATGCTCTTTGCCTTATCGGTATTCTCTTTTAGCAATGCCCAAGATACGTCTCAAGAAGCAAAACCTGCTTTTAAAGACGGAGAAGCGCAAATCGTTGAAGCGTTTAGTGATTCTGGAAAATGGATACGACACGATTTATGGGTAGAAACTAATTTTGATACCGATGGCGACGGTAAATTAGACCGAATGCATGTTGATGTTACACGTCCAGAACAAACGGAAAGTGAAGGCTTAAAATTACCTGTAATATATGAAACAAGTCCTTATTATGCAGGAGTTGCTGCAGATGTACCAGGTGTGTTTTGGAATGTAGAGATAGAACTTGGAGAGGCCGCAGAAGAGCGCGCACATCCAGAGGTTAAGCGTCGTGGTAAACGCCCTATCATATCTAATTCTCTTATAAGAACTTGGGTTCCTAGAGGCTATATAGTTGTACATTCATCGTCTCCTGGAACAGGTTTATCACAAGGTGCTCCTACAGTTGGTGGCGACAATGAATCTCTAGCGCCTAAAGCTGTTATCGACTGGTTAAACGGTCGCGCAAAAGGTTATACAACACCAGATGGAAACGAAGAAGTTAAGGCCAATTGGAGTACAGGGAAAGTTGGTATGACCGGAACATCTTATAATGGTACTTTACCCTTAGCAGCAGCAACAACTGGTGTTGATGGTTTAGAAGTCATCATTCCAATTGCTCCTAACACGTCATATTATCATTATTACCGTTCTAATGGGTTAGTGCGTTCCCCAGGAGGATATTTAGGAGAAGACATTGATGTGCTTTACGATTATATTCATAGTGGCGATGAAGCTAAACGCCCTTATAATAATAAAACGGTTAGAGATACCGAAATGGCCAATGGCATGGATCGTCTCACAGGCGATTATAACGATTTTTGGGCTGGACGTGATTATCTCAATGAGATGAAACCAATGAAAGCCGCTTTGCTAATGTCACACGGATTTAACGATTGGAATGTCATGCCCGAACATAGCTATCGTATATATAAAGCTGCAAAAGAAAAAGGCTTGCCTGCTCAAATCTATTACCATCAAAATGGACATGGTGGCCCACCTCCTACAGCTATGATGAACCGTTGGTTTACACGATATTTACATGGTATTAAAAATGGCGTTGAAAATGAAGCAAACAAAGCGCATATCGTAAGAGAGGATGATAAACCAAATAACCCAACAACATATAAAGATTATCCAAACCCAGATGCCACAGATGTCACCCTGCATCTCACTGCTGGTGGAAATAAGGCAGGAGGCTTAAGTACGACTAAAACTAAAGGGAAAGCCATATCCGAAAAATTAATTGATGATGTAAGTTTCTCTGGAAAAGATTTAGCTAAAGCGGAATCATCAGAACATAGACTCTTATATCTTTCTCCTACACTTACTGAAGATATACACATTTCTGGCTTGGCAAATATTACTATTGAATTAAGTAGCAACAAACCAGCGGCAAATTTATCTGTTTGGTTGGTTGCCTTACCGTGGGATGGCGGAAAAATCACAAATGATATTATCACTCGTGGATGGGCAGATCCTCAAAATCATAAATCATTAACAAAGAGTGCTCCGTTAAAAATAGACAAATCCTATACTTTGAATTTCGATCTTCAACCAGACGACCAGATTATAAAGAAAGGCCAGCAAATTGGTTTAATGATTTTTTCTAGCGATAAGGAATTTACATTACACCCAGACCCAGGTACGACGCTGTCTATAAATATCAAAAATACTAAGTTGAACCTTCCTATAGTTGGGGGGATTGAAGCTTATAAAAAGGCTACACAGAAATAAATGACAAAAATACGTGCAGTAAAAAGCAAGGATGACTGCAATGCTATTGCTCAACTAGCCAACATAATTTGGCGCGAGCATTATACACCAATAATTGGAATAGATCAAGTAAGTTACATGCTGGATAAATTTCAATCTTCTGAAGCCATTAAGCAGCAAATAGAAGATGGTTACAAATATTATGCAATCAGTTATAATATGGTCTTGGTTGGCTACCTGGCGATTAAAAAAAATGACCATACCATGTTTTTAAGTAAAATCTATATCTCCAAAGATTTTAGAGGTCTTGGTATCGGCAAGACGGCTTTGAATTTTATCGATCAAGAAGCGACAAATCATGCGTGTAAAACGATAACATTAACGGTAAATAGGTTTAATACGAATTCTATCAATGCCTATGAAAAGTTAGGCTATATCAAAACCAGAACAGCCATTAAAGATATTGGTGAAGGTTATGTTATGGATGATTATATAATGGAGCGAACACTTTAATCATTATTTGTTAATAAAAAAAATAGCCATTTAATTCTTATCTTCTAATAAAGGTACAAAACGAAATTCTCCAAATTCATGTTGTTCAAACTCTTTTGGCCCTTTTCTAATAAATAAGGTCATAATTTGTACATCGTCTCCAACGGGAATAACTAAACGTCCTCCTATTTTAAGCTGACTTAATAAGGGTTTAGGTACGAAAGGAGCACCAGCTGTTACAATAATACTATCAAAAGGAGCTTCATCTTCTAAACCAATATAACCATCTCCAAAAATGAGTTTCTTTGCTCTGTATCCCAATTTTGGTAAGAATTTGCTTGTCTTTTTATAGAGTTCATTCTGGCGTTCAATACTGTACACCTTAGCGCCAAGCACACATAAAACAGCCGTTTGATAACCGCTTCCTGTTCCTATTTCAAGAACGGTATCACCACGTTTAACTTGCATAAGTTCGGTTTGAAATGCAACAGTATATGGCTGTGAAATGGTTTGATCGGCAGCAATTGGAAATGCTTTATCCTGATAAGCATGATCTAAAAAACTAGAATCCATAAATAAATGTCTTGGTATGGCACCTATAGCTTCCAGAACTTTTTCGTTAGATATGCCTTTGGATTTTAGCGTGGCCACCAGCTTTTGCCGTAGCCCTTGATGTTTAAACGTGTCTTTCAAAGTAGTTAAGTTTGTTATGCTAAAATAACTGAAACATTTTTATACTGAAAGTTAAATCTAATTGAATTATCAACCTCATAAAAGCAATGATTTTTTATTGTCATTTTCTCATAAATAAACTCTGAAAAATCTTATTTTTGTTGAAAACGTAAAATCATGCTAAAAGCTGGTGTTCTAGGTGCTGGTCACCTTGGTAAAATCCATTTAAGACTTCTTAATCAATCTGAAAAATATGACCTTGTTGGGTTTTATGACGCAGATGAAACCAATGCTAAAAAGGTGGAAACCGAATTTGGTTATAAATACTTTAATTCTATTGAAGCGCTTATTGAAGCTGTGGATATGGTAGATATTGTAACACCAACCTTGTCGCATTATGATTGCGCTAAAAAAGCAATCGCTCAAGGCAAACATATTTTCATTGAAAAGCCCATTACTAACACAGTTGAGGAAGCAGAACACATTAGAGAATTATTGGCCAAACATAACATTAGAGGTCAGGTTGGTCATGTAGAGCGTTTCAATCCGGCATTTATAGCAGTTCGAGATCAAGTCAATAACCCAATGTTTATTGAAACACATCGTTTGGCCGAATTTAATCCACGTGGCACAGATGTTCCTGTCGTTCTCGATTTAATGATTCATGACATAGACATCATCTTAAGCGTTGTTAGATCTAAAGTAAAAAATGTTTCAGCAAGTGGTGTTTCTGTAATAAGTGATACACCAGATATTGCAAATGCAAGAATTGAATTTGAAAATGGTTGTGTTGCTAATTTAACAGCAAGTCGTATTTCTCTTAAAAACATGAGAAAAACACGTTTCTTTCAAAAGGACGCTTACATCTCTGTGGATTTCCTTGAAAAGAAATGTGAAGTTGTAAAAATGAAAGATGCGCCAGAACAACCTGGAGATTTTGATATGATTCTACAAAACGCTGAAGGCATAAAAAAACAAATCTATTTTGACAACCCGCAAATAGCTAACAACAATGCTATCTTAGACGAATTAGAAACATTTGCTGATGCTATAAACAACAACACAACACCTATCGTAACACTTCATGACGGAACCGAAGCCTTACGCGTAGCAACAATGATAATAGATCAATTTTAAAAAATAAAATCAATATAAATGAAAAACGTAGCAGTTATAGGAGCTGGAACCATGGGAAACGGAATTGCCCATACTTTTGCTCAATCTGGATTTAAAGTACAACTAATAGACATTAGCGAAGATTCTCTTAAAAGAGGTATAGCCACCATTTCTAAAAACCTAGATAGAATGGTTGCTAAAGAGAAAATTTCTGAAAGCGACAAACAAACTACGTTGGATAATATTACAACATTTACTAGCATCACCGAAGGTGTGGAATATGCTGGTCTTGTGGTTGAAGCTGCTACAGAAAATATTGACTTAAAACTTAAAATTTTCAAGCAGTTAGATGAGGCGTGTCCAGATGACACTATTCTAGCAACCAACACTTCCTCTATTTCGATTACTCAAATTGGAGCGGCAACATCTCGTCCAGAAATGGTTATTGGAATGCACTTTATGAATCCTGTGCCTATCATGAAATTGGTAGAAATCATTCGTGGTTATAATACGAGTGACGAAGTAACTAATACCATTATGAAATTGTCAAAAACTTTAGGTAAAATACCAACTGAGGTTAACGATTACCCTGGATTTGTAGCCAACCGTATTTTAATGCCTATGCTTAATGAATCTATTGAAACACTCTACAATGGCGTTGCTGGTGTAGTAGAAATAGATACCGTAATGAAATTAGGTATGGCACATCCTATGGGACCTTTACAACTAGCAGATTTTATTGGCCTTGATGTTTGTTTATCTATTTTGAATGTGATGTACGACGGATTTAAAAACCCAAAATACGCGCCTTGTCCATTATTAGTTAATATGGTTAGAGCAGGTAAACTTGGCGTGAAATCTGGTGAGGGATTCTATGATTATTCTGAAAGTAGAAAAGCAGAAACTGTAGCGAAGCAGTTTACTAAGTAAATCTCCTTTTTTATGACTCGTTTGTTTATTTGTGGGCTTCTTTTACTTGCTTTCGTAGCATGTAAGAACCATGATAAAACAACAAATGAGGAAGTCCATACTATAGAAGATATCGTAATTACAGAAGACACAACGGAAGTCATCGAGCAGAAAACAGACTATCTCAAACTTCTAACAGACAATCCTGATTATAGTTCTGATGGTTTTGATTTTCCTATTGGCAAACCAAATGCACGTGGTTATTACAATGCTCAAAAATTTCAAGAAAACGATCATTTAGGTGATGATTGGAATGGCGTTGGTGGTGGTAACACAGATTTAGGAGACCCTATATATGCTATAGCAAATGGTTATATTAGTGAAGTAAAAGATTATGAAGGTGGCTGGGGAAATGTGGTTAGAATTGTGCATTTACATAATAACACATTATACGAATCACTATATGCACATTGTGATACTATGGTTGTAAAGGCAAATAACTTTATAAAGAAAGGTGAGCAAATTGCTACTATTGGCAATTGTAATGGTAATTATTATGCACATCTTCATCTAGAACTAAGAGATGCCGTTGGCTTAAGTATTGGAGGTGGTTATTCTTCTGATACTACAGGATATTTAGATCCAACAGCGTTTATAAATAAAAACAGAAAATAATTGGCAAAAATACTTCCATTTAAAGCAGTTCGACCAACACGTGATAAAGTGAGTCTTGTTGCATCGCGCTCATATCAAACGTATACACAGGCTGAACGTGAAGCTCGATTAGATTATAACCCGTTTTCTTTTTTACATATCGTAAATCCTGGCTATAAATATGCCCGAGAGATTACAGGTACAGAACGCTATACACTTGTGCGCAATCGTTATTTGGAATTTAAAGAGGATAATGTTTTTGTGCATGACAAAACACCATCATACTACATTTATAAAATCGTAGATAGAGATCACCAAGTGTTTAATGGTATTGTTGCAGCAGCTAGTGCAGAAGATTACGAAAAGGACACCATCAAGAAACATGAGGATACTATTGAATATCGCGAACGTATTTTTAAAGACTATTTAAAAACAGTTGGATTTAATGCAGAACCTGTGCTTCTCACCTATCCAGATAATCCAACCATTTCAAAAATCATTCAAAACGTTCAAAAAGAGCGTGCAGAATTTGAATTTACAACGACCTATAGAGACACACATTATCTGTGGAAATTAGAAGATCCATCGTTACTTGACACTATCAAGGAAGCCTTTGAAAAAATGTCTACTATCTATATTGCAGATGGTCATCATCGCTCGGCGTCGTCATATTTGCTTTATAAAGACGAAAAAAAAAACAACCCAAAACATACTGGAGATGAGTCTTACAATCAATTTATGACCTTTCTCATTCCAGAATCAGAATTGCGTATTCATGAATTTAACAGACTAGTAAAAGACTTAAATGGACTTACAAAGGAAGAGTTCTTAATCGAATTGGATACCATCTTCAGAATTGAAAACAGAGGTGTTGTTCCCTACAAGCCCTCAAAAAAGCATCATTTTAGTATGTACTTAGATGGTGAGTTTTATTCCTTATACCTTCGGAAATCGCTCTACAATTTTAAAACATCTTTAGATGCCTTAGACCCCCAAATTTTATACAATACTATTCTTCAACCTATTTTGGGCATTGAAGACCTAAGAAATGATGTGCGTATCGATTATATTAATGGCAAGAAAGACATCATTAATGTAAAAGAACGCATTGACAATGGTGAATTTGCTGTTGGGTTTGGTATGGTTCCTGTAGATATAAACGAAATGAAACACATTGCAGACGACGGACTTAAAATGCCTCCTAAGAGTACTTTTATTGAACCTAAACTTCGAAGTGGTGTCACAATTTATGAATTCTAAAATCGATATAGTATGAAACTCAGGTGGTCTTTTATTGTATGTTTAATGACATTAACTATGCAGGCTCAAGATTTCGAGGGTGTCATAACTTACAAGTCTGAATATCCCATAAATAAAACGGCTTTATCAAATGACGAACTCAAGAAAGAATTAGGTACAGATGTAACTACTTACTTCAAAAATGGATATTACAAAGAACTTACCAATTCAAGATTCATCAGTTATCAGCTTTTTAGGCATAATGATTCTATGGTGTATTACAAACACAACATAAAATCAGATTCATTGTTCTACAGCAAGGTTAACACTGACAAAAAGGAAACATTTTCCTATAAAATTGAAAAAAGAACAGATACAATTTTAGGCTATATATGCGATAAACTCATTGTAGAAGATGGCTATGGTACAAAAACATACTATTATACCAGCGAACTCTCATTAAACCCTGAATATTACAAAAACTTTACGGTAGGTAATAAGTATGACATTATGAAACTAATGAAAGCAATATACCTTAAGCTGGAAATGACCTACGATGCTATAAGCGTTAGAGTTGTAGCAACAGAAGTAAAAAAACAAAAGTTAGAAAATTCGGTTTTCGATATTCCAAAGCATCAATACATCATAGAACAGAATATGTAAAATGAAATATATCTTAGTCTCTTTATTAATTGTTATTATCATTTATAATATCTATAAACGATGGGACGAGTATACAGGAAAAAAGGCAGAAAACCCAAATGATTGGTGGAATGATAAAGGCTCAAATCTAGATTAATTATAACAAGGAAATGGACATCAAACAAAATCTAAATACAATACAATCTCAATTACCAGAGCATGTCACCCTAGTTGCTGTTTCTAAAACAAAACCTGTAAGTGATTTGATGGAAGCCTACGCTGCTGGGCAACGTGTTTTTGGAGAAAACAAAATCCAAGAAATGGTAGAGAAACACGATCAAATGCCTAAAGATATAGAGTGGCATATGATTGGTCATGTACAGCGTAACAAAGTAAAGTACATGGCAAAATTTGTGACTTTAATTCATGGTGTTGACAGCCTAAAATTACTCAAGGAAATTGATAAACAAGCTCAAAAGCATAATAGAATTATCAATTGTTTACTACAGATAAAAATTGCTGAAGAAGACTCCAAATTTGGAATGTCATCTTCTGATGCCAACGAATTATTACATTCAGAAGACTTTTCAACATTAAACAACGTTAATATTATTGGTGTTATGGGAATGGCAACATTTACCGATGACAGCTCACAAGTTCGACAAGAATTTGAAAGACTTAAATTAGCGTTTGATATGCTCAAAACAACTCATAATACACTTGATGTGATAAGTATGGGAATGAGCGGAGATTACCAATTAGCAATTGATTGTGGAAGTACAATGGTTCGTGTAGGAAGTAGTATATTTGGCAGTCGTAATTATTAAATTAAAAACATCAATTTATCTACGCAATACTCGACATAGAAACAACAGGCGGAAAGTACAATGAAGAAGGCATTACTGAAATTGCCATCTATAAATTTGACGGACATAAAGTCATTGATAAGTTCATTAGTCTTGTCAATCCAGAACGCGAAATACAGCCCTTTGTGGTTAACCTTACCGGAATCAATAGTAATATGCTAAAAACGGCTCCAAAATTTTATGAGGTCGCCAAGCGTATTGTTGAAATTACCGAAGACTGTATTATTGTGGCTCATAACGCCCAATTTGATTATAGAATTTTACGAACAGAATTTAAGCGTTTAGGTTTTGGTTTTAAACGTAAAACTTTATGCACTGTTGAACTTTCAAAACAATTAATTCCAGACCAGCCTTCTTACAGTTTAGGTAAATTAACAAGAGCACTTGGCATTCCTGTTAGTGATAGACATAGAGCCAATGGTGACGCCATGGCTACAGTGAAATTATTTAAAATGTTATTATCTAAAGACATAGATAAACATATCATTAAAAGTAATGTCAAAACAGAAGTTATAAAGCGTCTTAATGATAATCATCGCTTAATTATAGATAAATTACCTTCTATTACAGGTGTCTATTATATTCATGATGAAAGCGGTGAAATTATATACATAGGTAAGAGTAAAAACATCAAGCATCGTATTAATCAGCATTTTACAAACAACAGTACTAAGTCTAAAAAACTACAGCTATTAGCAAAATCAGTTACCTATGAAGCCACAGGAAGCGAACTTGTTGCCTTGTTAAAAGAGAGCGAAGAAATAAAAAGAAATAAACCACTATATAACAGAGCGTTAAGACGAACTATCTTTACACACGCTTTATATAGTTTTATTGACGAAAATGGCTATATCAATTTAAAAATTGATAAAACAAATGCTAACGAAAAACCCATAACCACATTTAGCAATATGCAAAGTGCTAAAAGTTTTATGTTTAAAGTGGTTGAGCAATATATGCTCTGCCAGAAATTAACAGGTTTATATCCAACATCATCAAATTGCTTTAATTATACGATCAAAAGTTGTAATGGAGCCTGTATCCATGAAGAAGCTCCAGAAGATTATAATAAGCGTGTTCAGGAACTCATTGCTAAGAACAGCTATGACAATAAAAATATGGTTATTATCGATCAAGGTCGAGATATAGACGAAAAAAGTGTGATTTACATTGAGAATGGGGTTTTTAAAGGTTTAGGCTTTTACGATCTAAACCATCAAATTAATAATATCGAAATTCTCGAGTCTATTATTACACCAATGGAAAACAATCGAGACACACAGCACATTATTCAAAGTTATTTGCGCCGCAATAAAAGAGTTAAAACCATTTCACTTTAATTTATGAGATATATTACAGTATTACTTTTGTTACTAGGTGTTACTTCCGCACATTCACAATCAAAATTTAATTCAGACAGTTTTGATGTCACAAAAGAAGACCTAGAACTAAATGTATTTGAAAAAGATTCTACCGCAAATGCATTAGTTATATATGAAGTTGGAGAAAGTGATGTTAATTCTCGAACTCTCAATATTGAAACAGAGGTAAAGAAAAAAGTAAAAATCCTTAATAAAAAGGGATTTAGTTACGGCGAAGTAATCATTCCTCTTTTTGAAGATTATAGCGGAGACAAAGAAAGCATCAAAAACATAAAAGCTACTGTTTATAATCTCGTAAATGGTTCTATTGAAAAGACTAGATTAAAAAAGGCCGCTATTTTTGAAGAAGACGCATCTGAAAGTTTAAAAACTATTAAAATCGTATTTCCAAAAATAAAGGAAGGCTCTGTAGTTGTTTATAGCTACACCAAAATATCTCCTTTTCTATATAAGTACAAAGGATGGAGTTTTCAGAGTGACATTCCTAAATTGTATAGCGAATATAATGCAAGTATTCCTAGTCATTTTGAATACCATGCAAAATTAGTAGGAAACTTAGAATTTACATCTAAAGAAATCACAGAAGACCCTTATTGCACTAGAATACCAGGTAGTAATGCTATATGCAATGTTAGCAAGTATATTATGAAAGATATTCCTGCTTTTATTGTTGAAGATTATATCACTACAAAAGACAACTATCTGTCAAGAATTGAATACGAGTTAAAGTCTATAAAAGGATATCGAAATACTAAACATATCACAAAAACATGGCAAGTAGTTGATAATCAGATTCTTAAAGACACTTCTTTAGGACATGAATTGATCCAAACAACAGACTATAAAAATTTAATTTCAGAAGACATTACTTCGCTTTCTGATCCATTAGAAAAAGCGAAAAAAATCTTTGAATATGTTCAAAGCAACTACAAATGGAATGGCGGAAAACGTGCTTTTGACAACATTTCAACCAAATACCTAGTAGAACACAAAACGGGAAATGTTGGAGACATTAACATGTTATTGTACTTATTACTAAACGAGTTCGAAATCGACGTGCAACTCATCGTGCTCTCCACAAGGGAAAATGGGTTTGCTACGGTGCTTTACCCCGTTATTTCTGACTTTAATTATCTCATCATAAAAGCTGTAATTGATGGTAAAACATACCTATTGGATGCAACAAGTAACTATGTGGCCTTTGGAGAGGTCCCTTTTAGATGCCTTAATCAGTATGGAAGAGTTTTAGATTTTGCAAACGGAAGCTCTTGGTATGAAATAAAAATTGAAGACACTAGTCTCATGCAATATAGTTATGAGTTAAGCATTGATAAAGATCAAAACATTACAGCCAATGTAGATTTTGAATCAACTGGCTATCATGCTTTACCCATAAAAGAACGTTATTTTGAAGATTCCGAAAAGTTTATACACAACTTTAAAAATGAGTTTGACTTCTTAGAATTTTCAAAATTTGAGGTAATTACAAAAGAAAAAATCTCAGACAGTTTTAAAAGTAGTTTTGAAGTACAAAACACAGCCGAAATCATTGGAAATAACATATATTTAAATCCAGTACTGTTAGAGTTTTTTCCAAAAAACCCTTTTAGATTACAAGAACGAAGTTATCCAATTGACTTTGGTTACAAGGACACTTATATCTATAAAATTAAAGTTAATGTCGATGATTCATATAACATATTAGAGATTCCTCAAAACCTAAACCTTTCTTTACCTGGTCGAGAGGCTTCAGTACGCTTTTCTGTTCAACAAAAAAACAATGAGGTCTTATTATATTTTAAATTATCCTTCAGTCAAGCTATTTATCCACCTAATTATTACGAAGCTCTAAAAGAAATTATGACTAAGGTTATTGACATACAGAACAACTCCATTATTGTCTTAGAGAAAAAACAATAAACTTTTAGTATTTTTGAATTCATGAGCACTAAAACTTCAAAATGGCAAAAGAAACTGCATGAAATAATTTATGAGGCAGATACGCCTGCCGGAAAATTGTTTGATGTCATCTTGCTCTTTGTTATTTTAGCGAGTATCGTTTTAGTAATGCTTGAAAGTGTAGAAAGCATTGACACGAAATATCATAACTTTCTTATTATTTCAGAATGGATTATTACCATTCTATTTTCTATAGAATATATAGCTAGAGTTATTAGTGTAAAAAAACCATTAAAATACGTTACGAGTTTTTATGGTATCATTGATTTACTTTCTACTATACCAATGTACTTATCCTTCTTTTTTGTAAGTTCAAGTTCACTCGTCGCTTTTAGAGCATTACGATTGTTACGTGTTTTTAGAATTTTAAAACTCACGCGTTATATAGGCGCGTCAACAAATTTTGTAAGAGCTTTAAAAACCAGTCGAGCAAAAATTGCTGTTTTCCTTTCTTTTGTAATCATTTTATGCATTATTCTCGGAACGATTATGTATTTAGTAGAAAGCAAAGAAGGTAGTGGTTTTACAAGTATTCCACGAAGTGTATATTGGGCTATTGTGACATTAACTACAGTTGGTTATGGTGATATTGCACCTGCAACACCCTTAGGTCAGTTTATTGCTTCTTTAATTATGATTATGGGTTATGGTATTATTGCTGTACCCACAGGAATTGTGTCTTCTGAAATGACAAAAGTAAATAAGCACGACGTACACACAAACACACAATCTTGCCCTAATTGTTTAGAAGGAAAGCATCGTGATAACTCTCAGTTTTGCCATAATTGTGGTCATGAATTAAATGAAAACTAACTATTTAATTTCTATTGTTGGTCCTACAGCGATAGGAAAAACGGCACTTAGTATTAAGCTAGCCAGTCATTTTAATACCGAAATTATTTCGGCAGATTCCAGACAGTTTTATAACGAAATGCAGATTGGCACTGCTGCTCCTACCCCTTCTGAACTTGCCGCTGCGACTCATCATTTTATAAAACATTTATCTGTAGATCACTATTATAATGTTGGTGCTTTTGAAAAAGATGCTATTGCATTACTTGATAAGCTGCATCAAAAACATAAAGTCGTCGTTATGGTTGGAGGGTCTGGACTTTATGTAAACGCTGTTACGAAAGGCTTAGACGATTTACCAAAAATTGATGTAGCCACAAGAACATTACTCAATACTCGATATCAAAACGAAGGATTAAAACCTTTACAGGCTCAACTTAAAGCATTAGACCCGAAAGCCTATAAAACAATTGCTATTGATAATCCGCAACGTGTTATAAGAGCTTTAGAGGTTTGCCTCTCAAGTGGAAAACCCTACTCTTCATTTTTAAAAGGCAAGGACAAGACAAGAGCCTTTAAGACGATTACCATTGGGTTAACAGCAGAGCGACAAAACATATATGATAGAATCAACCAACGTGTTGATCTTATGATAACCGAAGGTTTACTAGACGAAGTAAAGCAGTTAAAACCAATGCAACATCTCAATGCCCTTAATACAGTAGGATACAAAGAGCTCTTCAATTACTTAGACGGCACATGGGATTTAGAATTTGCTATTTCAGAAATAAAAAAGAACACCAGACGTTTTGCAAAACGCCAGCTAACCTGGTTTAAAAAGAACGAAAACACCATCTGGTTTGATTACCAATATAAGTTAGAAGCTATCGTAGCTGCAATTAAATTAGAGATGGATTCATAAAAAAAACCAATCAACAAATGATTGGCTTCTTTTAATATGATATAATTCTACTTAGGCATCTTGATTAACAACTAATCTAAAACCTTCTCCATGGATATTTAAAATCTCCACGTTTTCATCTAATTTTAAATACTTTCTAAGTTTAGCAATATACACGTCCATACTTCGAGATGTAAAGTAGTTATCATCTCTCCATATTTTTGTTAAGGCCAATTCACGAGGCATTAGGTCGTTTTCATGTAAAGCTAACATACGTAATAATTCATTCTCTTTTGGAGATAATTTAATCGGATCTTTTCCATTAAATTTTAAGAAACGTAATTTAGAATTCAAGTCAAAACGTCCAATCTTGAATTCAAATTGCTTGCTATCTGCAATGGTATCTGTAGCTTTACGCTGCATAATTGCCTTAATCTTCATTAAAAGTACTTCACTGTCAAATGGCTTGTTTAAATAGTCATCTGCACCAACTTTATACCCTTTAAGAACATCTTCTTTCATAGCTTTGGCAGTCAAGAAAATAATTGGAACATCAGTATTCTTTTCCCTAATCTCTTTAGCTAGGGTAAATCCATCTTTATAAGGCATCATAACATCTAATATACATAGGTCATAATCGTCCTTTTTGAATTTTTCGAAACCTTCCATTCCGTTTTTAGCATGAACTACGTCATAGTCGTTCATGTTTAAATAATCTTTTAAAACCGTTCCAAAATTTGGATCGTCTTCTACTAAAAGAATTTTCTTATTTTGCTCTTCCATAATTTATGATATTAATGGTAGCTTTATTATGAATGTGCTACCTTTTCCCTTTTCACTTTCTACTGATATATGACCTTGATGATCATCTATAATTCGTTTAACATATGCTAAACCTAAACCGTGCCCTTTTACATTGTGTACATTTCCAGTATGTTCTCTATAAAACTTCTCGAACACTCTTTTTTGAACTTGCTTAGACATTCCATTTCCCTGATCTGAAATTTTAAGCAATACATTATTACCGATGTTTTCAGAATAAACATCAATCTTTGGTGCCGAATCACTATATTTAATAGCGTTGTCTAAAATATTGACAATCACATTTGTAAAATGTGTTTCGTTAGCCAAAACCGATGATTTATCTGCTTCTAAATGCGTTTTAACGTAGCCTTTTCTGTCCTCTACAATCAATTCAACATGCGTAATAGCATCTTCTACTAAGTCGTGGAGCTTTACACGTTCCTTACTAATGTTAAGTTCGTTTTTTTCTAACTTCGAAATTCGTAATACATTTTCTACTTGAGCATGCATTCTCTTATTTTCATCCTTAATCATTTTTAAATAACGCATGACCTTATCTTGATCACCAATTATTTTTGGATTTCGTATAGAGTCTAAGGCTAAATTTATAGTTGCAATAGGCGTTTTAAACTCATGCGTCATATTATTTATAAAATCAGTTTTGATTTGAGAGATTTGACGCTGTCTAATCAACTGATAAATAGCACTTGAATAAGCCAAAATAATTATGGAAGTAAAAATGATAGATAATACAATCATTCCCAAAATTGACGATAATAAATATTTTCTCCGTTCAGGAAAATCTACATATAACGAGTATTTACTTCTTCCTTTATCATCCAAAAAAACTGGAATTCCTATAGTAGACTCTGGATTTAATTCAAAATTATCAGACCTAATTTTAGTCGATAAATCTTTGTCATAAATTGCATATTCAAACGCTGTTTTTATACCACTAATTGAAAATTGAGATTCTAAAAAATCTGAAACTTCCTCATTAGAGATACGTTTATAAATTGGATAGTTTTTATAAACTGCGCGATAGTTTTTTTTGTAAAAACTTCGCCCCAACTCGTCCATTGTACTATAATCTCTAAACGTTTGAGATGGGCTTAAACTTATTCTTCCATCTATAGGGCTTCGATCATAAACTTTGGTTTCACTAATATTAGTAAACCTGCTTATGTTTATACTGTCTGTACCAATGTCAAAGAACAATGAGGGCACTTTAAAACTTTCTTCCGCAATGGCATTTCTAAATTGTATGGCCTGATCAGTATCTTCATCAAAAGAGTCATAAATCAAAAGTTGTTTGATTTCTGTAGTATCAGGCGTTCTACCATTTTTGGTAACTTCTTTATATAACCTATCATAACTAAGAAGTTCTTTGTCTTCAATAGCTTTCGACACTAAACTTAGAGATCGAATAACATCAGACGTAAATTGTTTTTCCTCGTTTTTTAAGGTGTTATTTATAAAAAATGCTTGAACGAAAATGATGCCAATGAGTGATAAACTCATTAAAACCACCAATAAAATGAATAGCTTTTTGCCCATCATTCAAATTTAGTATTTTAACATTTAGAACTATTACCATTTAACCTTACATTAACAAATATGTTAATTTTTCGATTTTTTGATTTTTTGGAGAATAAATTCATGAATTTTTAAAACTTGTTTTTGAGTATGCTCCAAATCGTTGTTAACAATCACAAAATGAGACTTTTCAGTCTTTTCCTTGTCACTCATTTGATTTTTTATGACGGCCTCAATTTTTGATTTCGTCTTATCATCTCTTTTCATAACGCGCTTAATACGTTCGTCTATATGAGCTGTAACGGTTATAATATAGTCATACTCATCTTCTTTACCTTGTTCAAAGATAATTGCGGCCTCTTTGATCACATAATCAGATTTTTGCTTCTTCATCCATCTTTTAAAATGGGATGCCACTTTAGGATGCACAATGGCATTCATTTTTTCAAGATACGTCTTATCATTAAAGATTTTTGAGGCTATAAAGGGCTTATTAAGTCCTTTTTTGGTGTATGCTTCTTCTCCAAAAAGCGTAATAAGTTTACGCCTAATAACTTTGGACCTATTCATTAATAGCTTCGCTTCGACATCTGCTATATATATAGAAACACCAAGCTCTTCAAAGAAAGAGGCTACTGTAGTTTTTCCACTACCTATTCCGCCAGTAAGTCCAATTACAATCATTTAATAATAATATATTCTACTTTATTCTGCTTCATTTTAGCCGTTTTAACCTTGGATGAATTTACAATCAATTTGGGCGTAAAGTAGGACTTTCCAGACGCTAACACTTCATTGTAATCACATTCAATTTTAAAATCATTGGGAGTGACATATTTATAATCCTTTAAACTCAAATAGTAAGCTACTTTTATGTGCTTCGGAAAAAAGTTAATTTCATTAGTATTAGGCAAGTTTAAAATTGAAATAGGAATTTCAAATGTTCCTTCCGTAAATTTCTCTACCTCTGCTTTAATCCTGACATTATCTTCCGATAGTTTTAAATGCTTTGACGTGCTCTCGAATGCTAAATCTAATTCGGTATCTACATTGGTCTTGACATTATTTAAGTTGAAAGGCACGGTTTCAATGAATGCTATTTCAGAAATTTGGTCTTCTGCTCCTATAACTTTGACCGAATCTGGCATGAGTTCAATTCCATTTAAAGCATCATATCCTAGAGCATAGTTGACTTTAGATTTTAAAACTACTGGTACCATTTTAGTGCTTAATTTTCCGAAAGGAAAACGCAAAGTATCTGGAGTGACTGAAACGATTTTAACCGAATTACCTAATTGCTCCTTAATAGCGTAGGTTCCTTTTTCTGCAAGCCATATATATGTGTTGTCTTTCACAAACGTACTCGTCTCAAAATCTAACTGATAGGAATTATCATAAAAGTAATATGAGAACAAATTGAATCCATGCGTTGACACGGTTACATTCACTTTAGGAACACTATCGAGCGTAATCACATTAGCTTCAGGTAAGTTTTTATATTCTACATTAAAAGGGATTGTTTCCACATAAGTTTCTGAAAGTTTAGTTACAACTAAAATTAAGAATGCTATTAAAAAGAAAAGACCAAAAACATTAAGTCTTTTATTTCTTATTGATTGTCCTAATTTTGATTTTATACTATTTAGCATTTTTAAAAAATAATTTAGGAAATCTTTGTTCTGGTTTCTTTTTTAAAACCGCTACTGCCAATGTAGATTTTAAAAACCCATAGCCATAACCGAAAAACTGAATAAAAATAGCTAAAATAGATTGAATGGCTACACTTAAATTTACAGTAGCTGTTAAAGCCAAAACAAAAGCAAATAGAATATACAAGGCATACATCATTATGAAAATTTTAATTCCAACTAACCAACCAATTAATGCTATTATAAAACCAAGCGAAAATACGGTTGGAAACCAATACGTCAAACGTCTCGTTTCGGGATGCCAACTATTAAGAATTGGTCTTACTAAACCAAATTTATGAACTTGCTGATAAAATTTCTTCCAAGAAATGCGTCTTTTATGATATACGAAGGCCTCGTTAATTAACACTGTATCATAACCCAAATTATTCAACCTTATTGATAAATCTGGATCTTCACCTGGGTGAATGATACCAAAACCACCAGAACTCGTAAAGGCTTCCTTAGAGATCCCCATGTTAAAGCTACGCGGTTGAAACTTATCTCCCGATATTTTCCCTCCTCTTATGCCTCCAGTAGATATGAAAGACGTCATTGCAAAGTTAATCGCTTTTTGCAAATTGGTAAATGAACCATGTGCCGCATCAGGGCCTCCAAAACAATGAACAAAATTAGCAGAAAGATATCTATTCACAGTTTCCAAGTACTGTGATGGCAGTAAACAATCGGAATCTAAAATAATAAAGTAATTTCCTTTTGCCCTTTGCATTCCAAAATTTCTCGAATCTCCAGGTCCCGAATTTTCTTTAAAGAAATAGGATATATCCAATTGTGCCTTGTAGTTTTCTACCACATGCCTACAATCTTTGGATGATCCATCTTCAACAATAACAACCTCATAAGCCAGATCTCCATCTAATTGGCTAAAACTCATAAGTAGTTCTTCTATTTCTTCGGGTCTGTTATATACAGGGATTATAAACGAAAAATGCAGTGCTCTCATACAATACAAAGGTAGCCATTGTATTTAAATTATTATATTTAAATTATCATTCAAGTAGATCAAAAATGAAATCAAAAAATATATTCATTCATATCCCGAAAACGGGCGGCACAACTATCAATTGTATTATGACAAAATCGGATTGGCAAACCGAGCCCGATTTTAATTATCGACATATTCTATATGATACAAAACGTTCTAATTCTGGAGACATCTTTAATCCGTTAAAAAACGAAACCTACTCTGACTATCACATCTTTACGATGCTAAGAAATCCAGTAGACAGACTCATATCTGAATATTACTTTATAAAAGACAGACCCGAGTTTATGTCATTATTAAAACCAATTCCAAAGAATCTAATTGAATATGCAAAACATAAACAGACTGGTAATTATATGGTGGGGTTTCTTTTAGGCAAAAGAATGTATGACGAAGACCTAGTTACAAAAAATGATTTACAACTTGTTTTAAATACCATTAATAGTTTAAATATAAAGGTTGGTTTCTTTGAAGAGTATGAGAAATCAATGCGATATTTTAGTTCAATTACTGGAATAAAATGGCCAAAAACTATCGATATAAAGAGAAAAACATTGAATAGGCCTGAGATTAATGATGTTTCCGATGTGATTAAGAATAGCATCAAAAAAAACAATGCGCTTGATTTTGAACTCTATAATCATTGTAAGGCCATGTTTAATGACATGGATCTTTCAGGGAGCGATTCTAATAAGATTAGTTTTATTGGCAATGAATATGATTATATTATGAAATATACGCAGCGATTTAATCTTTTACAAGTTGGATTAAAAAATGTGAGCTTTATAAACAATAATCAAATTTACTTTAAGGACTTAAATCAATACTTACACAATAAACTTAAACAGAAAGAAGGCAAATCGTATGTGATGATATGGACTGATTATTTTATAAAATCGTGTCATGAGGCATTTCCAGGTTCAGGGCTAATAAAAAAACTAAACACCTTAGATTCTCATCAAGAGCCTTTAGAAAAAGTAAAAGACATGTGTAAGATTTTAGATCTAGAACTAAGAACGAAAGCCATGACCTATAACAAACCCCTAATTTTCGATCCTTCTAAGCTCAATATGAATTTAAGAATAAAGAAAGGTTTGTTTTCAATTCTGAAATCAAAATTAGGATAAAATAAAAAGCCCAATCAAATGATTGGGCTTTTAAATTTATGTAATTCACTAAGTTTATTGCTTAATAACTCTTACTGTTTTAGTTACATCACCAATTGTTACTTGCACGAAGTAAGCTCCTTGGCTTAAACCATTCATATCTACAGTACTTTCAACTGCATTAGGCGATGTTCTAAGAACTTCTTGACCTAACATATTATAAACAGCTACATTTTGAATATCCTTCTGTGCACTTAATGTTAACTCATTTTTAACTGGGTTAGGGTAATAAGTGAACGCATTTGGATTTTCTACACCATCTACAGAAAGTGTTGCATCAACAGATATTGTAAAGTCACCTTCAACTCTTCCTGCTGGAGGAGCCGTTGGAGGAGCAATACCATCATTCCAAACTCTAACAAGGTAAGTATTAGAAACTGTTAAACCTGTAAGGTTCAATGTTTCACCACCATTAGCATCAGAACATCCTACCTGAGTTGCTAAAGTACAATCTTCATAAACAGCAACGTTAGCTTGATCTGCAGTACCTAAAGTAGTAATAACAGTCATGTCAGCTTCAGAAGCAGTAAAAGAATACCATACATCTACGATAGTAGCTAAACCACTCTCACAAGTTGGATTAGCATCTGCAGCTTCTACAGTTGCACCAGCAGTTGTTCCTGTTTCGGCAACACCAACAGCTAAGCCTTCTGCATTAGCACATAAGTCATTGGCAGGAGCTACAATAGCAGGAGCACAAGTCACCCCTAAATCATAATTTCCAGTATCTCCAACATTCCATCCTTCTACAGCAATGTAATACGTCGTTGTACCATCAGAAATAAACGTTAAGAAAGATCTATATGATTCTGGTGGATTAGCTCCACAAGCATCTGCATCTTCATTTTCTGCAACTTGCGTTAAGTTTCCAGAAGTTCCTGTAAATACCATGATACCTGTATCATAATCTGAAGCACAAAGTGATAATGTCACTTCCTCTGCAGATCCAGAACCTGTATAAGTAAACCATACGTTAGGCGCATCAAAATCTGCCCCACCAGCAGGCTCTCCAGGATAATCTTCATCAAGAGTTGCATCAACTGTTGATCCTGTGTAGTTCATACCACAAGCAACAGGGTCTGCACCAGCGAAATCATCATTAGATGGAGGACAGTTGGCTGCGTTATACGTAAGCGCCGCACTAGATGTAGTACATGTACCATCATCATCATTGGTTACTGTAATGATAACATTTGTTCCGTTAGTGTAGGCACCATAAGAATACGTCCCAGCAGTTAAACCACCACTAGCAGCAGTACCTTGGTCATCTGTAATAGTTACACCAGAAGCTGTACCTATATCATTAATGACTACTTCTAATGTGAAGTCTGTATCAGTTGGACAGTTCGGTATCACATTGTAAGTGACATCAGGAATTGAACAAGACGGACACAGTGCTGAAATCGCTGTTGTAATACTGGTTTCTGCACCAGTACCAACTTCTGCGCCGAGCGCATCGAGTATCCTATAGGAGGTTTCGGCTCCAAAGCCTCCGCCACCATTCCAGAGCGTGGTAATCATATCACCATCGTTCACGGCAAATGTCATTGTCATTTGCACTCCAGCCGGACTTCCTTCGCCACCTGTAAAAGTAACGTCATCTAAGACCTCTACACCGTTTACAAGTACATCCATAGTGTTGCCATTCCAGCCATCACCCCAAGAGTCATTCATCTCCAAGGTATAATTACACTGGGCTTTAGCGGAAAAACTAAAGCATAAGGTAACAATTGCAATAAATAAAAAAGTAATTTTTTTCATATTAGGTTGAATTTAATTATTATGTGTTAAAATTATGATAATTCTATAATATATAATACTGAATATTATAAAATCGATAAAAAGACAAAAACACCGATAAAATACCATACCACTTTCATAATCAATATTTTACAAAACACCGATAGTTATTGGCCTCACACTATATTTTCTTTTTAAAAACCACGAAATCCAATAAAAAAAGAGGCCATTTTGGCCTCTTTTAAAAATAATTGTGAATTTGTATTTTACTGTTTTATAATTCTTATTGTTTCTGTAACATCATTTATTGTCACTTTCACGAAATAAGTTCCAGTTTGTAATTGACTCATATCTAATTCAGAACGCAATTCTCTTGGAGCAATTGTTAATACTTCTTGACCAAGCATGTTGATAACTGTAATAGCATCAATTGCGTTTTGAGCATTTAACGTTAGCGTGTTTTTAACTGGGTTAGGGAAATATGTAAATGCATTCTCATTTTCAAACTCATCGGTAGATAATGAAGCATCAACAGTAATTGTATAATCTTCAGTTTCACCACGAGGTGTAGCTGCCGATCCATATGAGCAAGGTGCATCATCCCCTGGATTTGCATCGTTCCAATCAATTAACACTCTCATTCTATAATCTCCATCTGGTGTTGCATCTGGTATAGTAATTGTTCCGTTAAATGGTCCATTACCATAACTTGTTGTACTAAAAGCAACTTCAGAAGTATCAAATACGAAATCATTGTTCCAATCAACCCAAACTGCACATCCTACAGTACCACCAACAATCACTACTTCAAAATCAATTGTCGCATTTGGTCCACCACTTGCAGACATTGTAGCCGAATTGTTTTGATAGTTATTAGGTGCTAAACCAGAACTTAAATTTGTAATATTCATATCATTCCCTGACGTAGAAAAATCATCTATATACGTCGCTGTACTTGTTCCATTAGGAATACAATATCCAGCGTTAAAAGTAAATGGTTGTGACCAACTACTTGTATCTCCTCCTCCACAATCTGATTGTACACGTAAGTCATAAAGTGTATCCACTGTTAAACCTGTAGCTGTATCGAATAAGTCGGCTGTTGATCCACTTGAAACTACACCATCTCCCTGAGCATTACCTTGAGGAACAACCTCCCAGTTATATCCTACTGGTGTTGTACCATCAGTTGGTGCTGTCCAAGAAAGGTCGGCTGAACTTGGTGCAACGAATGCTGCATCAAGGTTTTCAGGAACAACACATGAAGGCGGTGTTCCAACACATACATCAAACGTAGTTTGCGCTGTACCAGTAGGACTACTACTCCATCCATAAACTCTTACATAATAAGTATTACCACCTGTAAGACCTGTTAAATCTAAAGTATTAGGATCACTTTCTCCTACTTCGTTGGCTGCTGTCATATTACATCCTGCAGCATCATCAAACACACTCATTCCCATATCTACTGAAGTACCTACTTGAGCTACAATATTTAAAAGTGAGATTTGATGTTCCGCTCCTGTTGCAACAAACGTAAACCAAACATCGTTATTTGGTGTTCCTGTAGCATCATCTGGCTGTGGTGATTCTGTTGCACTCACAGTTGTTCCGCTAGTTACAACACCGCAAGCTAAATCAGCATTTACAGTTAAAGCAACTGCAGCATCACATTCGTCGTTTGCAGGAGGTGCAGGTGGTGTTCCTACACAAATATCGAAAGTTGTTTGAGCAGAATTTGTACCACTCCATCCATAAACTCTAACATAATAAGTATTGCCATTAGTAAGACCAGTTAGATTAAGTGAATTAGGATCACTTTCTCCTACTTCATTTGCTGCTGTCATATTACATCCAGCTGCATCATCAAATACGCTCATTCCCATATCTGTTGAAGTTCCAATTACCGCAGTAACATTTAAAAGTGAGATTTGATGTTGAGCACCCGTTGCTACGAATGTAAACCAAACATCATTATCTGGCGTTCCTGTGGCATCATCAGGTTGTGGAGAAGCTGTACCTCCAACCGTAGTTCCGCTGGTTACTACACCACATGCTAAATCGGCATTAACAGTTAAAGCAACTGCAGCATCACACTCATCATTTGCTGGTGGTACGGCAGGCGTCGTAAACGCTACTGGACCTACCCAATTACTTGTAGATCCGCTACAATCTGATCTAACGTATATTTCATAATCATTCTGAGCAGTTAATCCCATTAACATATAAGGATTTGCAACGCCTGAAGCCGTTGGTGTACCTGTCGCTGTTCCTGCAGCCGTAATGTCTACTAATTCTACATCCCATAACATTGCTGTTCCAGCTTCTGTCCAAGCTATAGTAGCCTCAGTTGGAGATGTCGGTGTCGCTGTTAGCGATGTTGGATCTGGACAAGCTGGAGGTATTGCAGACGTAATTGTCGGAGCATCAAAACAGAAACCCCATTCATAAGCAGCTCCACCGGCTCCACCATCGTCTAAAAACGAAATTCTATATCTAAAACCTGATTGCTGTGTTCCTGTAAACCCAGCAATGTTTAAAACAATACTAGTAAAGGAATCTCTTGCCCCTGCACAGAAATCATTTTGAGGTTGATCTGCGGTTCCAACAAATTGCTCCCAAGTAGTCCAAGCTCCTGCATCAGCATCCCAGTATTCTAGTGTTAAAGTATCATCTAAATCATTATAAGTAAAATCTACACTTACTGTTAGCCAAGTTTCACCTGCACCAAAAGCAGCTGTTAAATCTATAACAGGAGACTCTGCAGCAATGTCATCATCACTACCATTTCCGGCATCATCATCATCAAATGCAAAATTAGCAGTTAGGGTTGGATCAGCTTCAAAAGCAAGAGGGTCTGTATTATAGACTCCGGTCACGGTCCAATTCGCATTGGGCCAACTTGCATTTTGATTAAGCGTTTGCGCCATCAATTCGCTCGTAAAAACGAAAGAAAACGTCAACAGAAAAAATAAAGTAATCTTTTTCATATTAATTAATTTTTTAAATAGTTATCGTTTAAAATTAAATTAAAAATCCATGACCGAATCAGGCGCATGTCCTTAATCGATTAAAGGTCAAAAACAACGATGAATTTGAATTTACCTTAACAAAAAATAGAACTCAACATCAGTTTTTTACTTTTAATCGTTGAAAAATTGATTACAGAACAATTAAACAATGGTCAAAGTTGCTTTTTATCGATTAAAAAATGAATTACATATAAGAAGGCATCAATTTTTTAAAACTCTTAAGGTCTCATAACGGTTTTCAATAAAAACCTTAACGATATAGATACCAGACTGCAGTGAAGACATGTCTATGTGTTGTGCTGCACTTTGATTTTTAATAGCAATAACTAGCTGCCCCAAAACATTTCTAATTTCGATTGCATCAATACTATGCGACGTAGCTATTCTCAAAATATCCTGTACAGGATTAGGGTAAATTCTTAAATCATTGTTGATTGAATTCTCATCTATGGCTAGTGATTCTCCTTCAATAAGCACAACTACTTGGTTGGATTGTACATTAAAATGCAATTCTTCAAGACCGCTAGGCCAAGTTACTTTCACATAATCTACCAGTGAATTATTATCTAATCCAAAATGCATCGTTCCAGAGTTTTGCCCCAAATAACCTTCTCCACATAATTTATAGCCATATTGCTTTTCTCCGTTAACGGAAATCTCAACTCTAGCTCCAATAGCATCTCTATTACTCTGTGTCCCTTCCAATTTCAATTTTAGCCAATTCCTTGAATTAGATGTCATGTTTTTCCATAGAAACATATCTTGACCATCATTACTTACTACAATGTCAAGTAATCCGTCATTATTAATATCACCTGTTGCATTAGAATAACTCGCACCATTATCCATGGGGAAACAACTATTATTTAAAGTAAACGTATTATTATCATTGTTTTCATAAAATGCGGAAGACAACAAACCTCCCACGCTTCCATCATATTGTCCACTTACATACAAATCAAGATCACTATCATTATCAGCTTCAAAGAACACTGCTCCCCAACCGATGCTATCGAACGTAGTCCCAGTAGACATTGCCATATTCTGAAAGGTTTCATCGCCATTGTTTTTTAAGAGGTAATTTCCAGAAGGACTATTAGTGATATAAATATCAAAGAAACCATCTTTATTATAATCGCCAACTGTAACAGACATGGCATCAATTGCTATATTAGTTCCAGACGATATACTAATATCTGTAAACGTACCATTGCCATTATTTTTATAAAGTTTGTTTTCGTAATTAAGTTTATCGTTAGACACATAAAGATCTTGATATCCATCGTTGTTAATATCTAAAAATGCGGCACAAAATGAGAATGCTGGATCTTGATCAATCCCAGCTGGCAAAGTCATATCTGTAAATGTGCCATCGCCGTTATTCTTATAAAGTATGTTAGAAAATATTGACGTTCTATTACTTAAAAAGACATCTAAAAACCCATCATTATCATAATCTCCCCAAGAAGCCCCATAAGTAAATACGTTACCAGTTATCATACCAGAAGTGGCCGTAATATCTTCGAAGATCATATTTCCATTGTTCTTCAATAGTTTATTACCATTAGTATCACTAGTTACGAACAAATCATTATCTCCGTCGTTATCAAAATCTACCCAAACTGCACATCTTGTTTGGTAATTGATGTATGGTAAATTAAAATCTTGTTCAGCAAAAACACCAAAAAAGTTTTTAAAAAACCTCAACTCATTATTATTAGCAGTGCTAATTGTAATATCATCCCAACCATCGTTATCATAATCAAAAAAAGAAACACCATTTCCTAAAGATGTTAATCCTGGAGAAATATCAACACCCAAATTAGCAGCCATGTTCTCAAATTGTATTTGAGCATTTACTACATTTAGTGAAAGCGTATAAAGCAACAAAAAACAAAAGGTTTTTTTCATAACTAGTAGTTTTCAATATTCGATAGTATAATATAAGAATAAAATAAAAAAGAGGCCTAATTTAAAATTAGACCTCTTTGTCATATAAAGATATTAAAGATTACTCTTTTAAAACTCTTATTGCTTTGGTTTGGGTTTCAATAGAAACCTTAACAATATAAGCTCCAGATTGTAAATTAGACATATCTATGTTTTGAATCGTATTTTGGCTATCAATTGCAATAATACGTTGCCCAAGAACATTAAACACTTCTATTTTATCAATAGTTTTAGGTGAATCTAAAGTTAATACATCTTTTACTGGATTTGGATAATAATTAAAGCCAGCAAATGTATCGTCTTCTACTCCTAAACTCGTTGGAGACCAAGCACAAATATTAAAATCTCCTTTAACATTATCACCAAATTCCCAAACTCTAATTAATAGAATATCACCAGGTGTTAACCCCGTTAATTCCACTAGAGAAAACAAACCAGTACCACCATCATCATCACATCCAGCAGATAAAAGATTACCTGAAGTTCCTGAGTACACTTCCATTGTGGTATCTGTAATTCCACTTCCATCAGCAGAAGATGTTTCAATTGTTAATTCGCCCGTTGCAGGCACCATAACTTTAAACCATACATCTCCACCTTCATAACCAGAGGCGCCACATGAAGGATCTCCCTCTCCAGAATCTGTAGCACCTACATTAGAACCTAATGTTGGTGATTCACACAATGTGTCTCCAACAGAAATTTCAACTGCACCTGCCGGTACATCATTTTCAGGCGGACAAACATCTGTCGAGAACGACTCAGTAGCTGCACAAGTATCATCGGCAGCATCTTCTATTGTTACATCATAATCTGTTGCGGCATTTAAACCAGTAATACTATAAGGCGACGCTGTTCCATCAACACCAGAAATTACGGGTGCACCATCTAACAAAATATTAACTGAAGTAGCACTTCCTATATTAGTAATATCTACATCAATAACGAAACCATCTTCAGATGGACACGTATTACCGCCATCAGATAATGCAAATGACGCTGGTATACAAGCTGGTGGTGGCACACAACTTACATCAAGTGTATATGCTCCTGCATTTGTTGAGAAACCATGTACTAACACATAGTAATCTGTACCTACTGTTGTTGTAAATGTAAATAAAGACGTGGTACCTGTACCTCCATCATCATTTCCTCCAACACAAACTAAGGCATCACATCCACCTTCAAAGACTCTAATCTTTGTATCAAAAGTTGACAAACTTAAATCTAAAGTGACATCATCACCTTGACTTCCATTAGCCGCTGCTCCATCATTAGAATTCGCTCCTGTAAATCTATACCATACAGCTCCTGCCGATCCTGCCGAAGTTCCACAGAATCCTGGATCTGGATCTTCTGGATTCGCATTTGTTGTATCTCCTGTATACTGACCATCACAAGCAATCTCTATAGCTCCAGCGCAGTCATCATTTTCTGGTGCCGGTTGTGGACACGTAAAATCAAATGTTCCAACAGTTGAACTACATGCTGCATCTAAAGCTGTTAATTCAATTGTTACTGAATCTCCACTATTATAAGGTCCTGTTGTTACTGTTCCTGCTACTATTGGGTACGTATTTGTTCCATCGTCTAAAACACTTCCTGCATCTCCAGCATCTGAAAACACGTGATCTACAGTAAATGTTCCTGTTCCATCTGGATTACAACTATCAACGACGGTCGAACTATCTAAAACTGGTGGTGTACATGCTGGTGGTGGCACACAAGTTATTGTCAATTCAAAAGCTCCAACATTACCAACGTTCCAACCTTCAACTGAAATCCAATATTGCGTTCCTACTACTGAAACAAATGTGGTCTCCGCTGTAAAATTAACCGCAGATCCACCACACTCATCAAATCCATCATCAATACAAGTCAAATTACCGGATGAGCCTGTAAAGACAAACAATTCAGTGTCAAAATCTGTATTTGCACATGTAGACAATGTGACTGTATCTCCTGTTCCAACAAAACCATACCATACATTTGATGAGTCAGTATCTGCTCCTGTATCTGGTTCTATTGTAGCAACATCTGGAGCATCGGCTTCATCAATTGTAGCTGCAGATGTATCTCCCGCATATGTGTTTCCACAAGTTATATCAATAGCATTTGCCAAGTCATCATTCTCAGGTCCTGGTTGTGGACATGTAAAATCAAACGTTCCTACTGTAGAACTACAATCTGTATCTAAAGCCGTTAATTCAATTGTCACTGAATCTCCACTATTATATGGTCCTGTTGTTACTGTTCCTGCAACTATTGGGTACGTATTTGTTCCATCGTCTAAAACACTTCCTGCATCTCCAGCATCTGAAAACACGTGATCTACAGTAAATGTTCCTGTTCCATCTGGATTACAACTATCAACGACAGTTGAACTATCCAATGTAGGCGGTGTACATGTTGGTATAACTGCACATGTTAAGGTAAGGTCTATTGTTCCAGTAGTGCTGCTAGAGCCTGACCAATGTGCTATATACACATAATAAGTCTCATCTAATACTGAGGTGAAGGTAAACGTCTCTTCTCCGGCTGAACCATCATCACAACCAACATTTGCTAATGCTCCACAAGCTCCACTTGTGATTGCCATTTCATGGTCAAAACTAGCAGTAGAAGTTAATGTCATATCACCCCCTGTTCCTGTGAATGTAAACCAAATTCCATTTGTTCCCATTGTACAGCCACTTCCTTCTTGGTCTCCAGTAGACCCTACAGATGAAGTGTTTATAGTCTCATCACATACTATTGGTGTTGCATTAGCACAGTCAACATTATCTGGAGCTGCTGGTGGATCTTGTACAACCCACTCAAGTGTAAAGGTACCTGATCCTGTAGAAAAGGCAGACTGAGTCCAAAAAACTGTTTGATCAGATCCAGTGTCATTATCCCATGTTTCTGTTTGCGTATCTGGGTCATCAGTGCAAACAATAAGTGTTTCACCAGGACATGTCCCATAAGCTAATCTATGCTTAGAATCATAGCTATTTGCAGATTGACCTATGACGAGTTGTTGCCCATCTGGCACAAGAATTGAAAACACTTGGTCTGGTGCCCCTACATTGGTTAAACAATCTTGTCCGAAATCATTAGCTGCACCTGTGGTATCGCCATTATATGGACTTGTCAAGGCACCTAAATCTATTACTCCTGCACAATCCTCTTGTGAGAATGCGAAGCATGATAGCAATAGAAAAAATAATAAAGTAATTTTTTTCATTTTTGTCGGTTTTTAGTTAATGTATTAATTAATAACCCTGTAAATTATTCATATTAAAAGCATTACAATCAAAAAGAACTTAACAAGATATCAACAATTCGACAAAGCATAAGAAAACACCGATAAGTGGTTGTGCGTGATTAAGAAAAAATCTAAATTTTAACAAAAAACATGCGTTTTTTTATAGTTTTTTAAATCTTTAGTGCGTTTTTTTTCTTTTTTAGTCATATGTTCATCGAACAAAAAATACCATTTATCTATTATAATCCCATGTAAAACGATAAAAATATAAGCATAAAAAAAACCGATGTTTTCACATCGGTTTTGGTTATAAAAAGGTGTATTATTATATTATTGATTCTCTACAAAGGCATCCATTACAGCATCGCTTACACCCATATTACTAAAACCACCATCGTTATACAGGTTTTGAAGTGTAACACGTTTTGTTAAATCACTGAATAAAGTCACTGTGTAATTAGCACAATCTAATGCTGTTGCATTACCTAAAGGCGACATTTTTTCGGCATAAGAAATAAAACCATCAAAACCTTTTACCCCTTGACCTGCGGTCGTTGGTGTAGGCGATTGAGAAATTGTATTCACTCTAACTTTTTTATCTCTTCCGAAGAAATAACCAAAACTACGTGCAATACTCTCTAGGTATGCTTTATTATCAGCCATGTCATTATAATCAGGAAACACGCGTTGTGCTGCCATATATGTTAATGCAACAATACTCCCCCATTCATTCATAGCATCTGCTTTATATAAGGTTTGCATAACCTTATGAAAAGACATAGCCGAAACATCAGTTCCCTTTTGGGTCCAATCGTATTTTTGATCTGTATAAGCTCTTCCTTTTCTAACGTTTACAGACATCCCAATAGAATGCAATACAAAATCGAGTTTACCACCAAGGATTTCCATAGATTGATTAACTAGATTCTCTAGATCTTCTTGCGAGGTCGCATCGGCAGGAATAATTTGAGAGCCTGTTTTTTCAGCCAACTCATTGATTTGCCCCATTCTCATTGCAATTGGTGCATTAGTAAGTACAAATGTTCCGCCTTCTTCGTGCACACGTTCTGCTGTTTTCCAAGCGATTGAATTAGAATCCAATGCGCCAAAAATAATTCCGCGCTTTCCTTTTAATAAATTGTATGACATGCGTTTATAATTAAGATGTTAGTTGATTATTTATAAGTTCAAAGATAGTATTAATTGAGTAATTGTTTAGCATGCTCTATGGCAGAATTTGAAACGTCTACTCCACCTAGCATCTGTGCGATTTCAACAATGCGTTCCTCAGGCATTAATTTTTTTAGTCGCGTTTGTGTAACGTTTTCAATATCTTTTTTATAGACTTTGAAATGTGTATCGCCTTTTGCCGCAATTTGAGGTAAGTGCGTGATTGTAAACACCTGCATTGTTTTACTCATTTGCTGCATAATGCTTGCCATTTTATTTGAAATTTCACCTGAAACACCCGTGTCAATTTCGTCAAACATAATAGTAGGTAATTGTGTGTATTTTGATAAGATTGATTTAATTGCCAGCATTATTCTTGACAATTCACCTCCTGAGGCTGCTTTTTTAAGATCATTAAATTGACCTCCTTTATTTGCAGAAAACAAAAATTTTAGATTATCGGTTCCATTAGTCAAAAACACCTCCGAAGGCTGTAATTCAATATTAAATTTCGCATTAGGCATACCTAATGTTCCTAAAATACGCTCTAATTGTTTGATGAGATCTGGAATGACCTTCACTCTATTAGAATGAAGCGCACTAGCTTTTAGTTTTAATTGTTCATTAATAACGATTATGGCTTTCTCCTTTTCTAAAATATCAGAATCTAAGTGCTCTGTGGCCGAAACTTTTTCTGCAAGATTTTCTTTTACTTCAATTAACTCCTCTATGGATTGGCTAGTGTGTTTTAGCATTAAATTATGAATAACTTGCAATTTCGAATTTACAGCATCCAAGCGGTTTGGATCGGCTTCTAACTGTCCCTCTAACTGTTCAATCTCGGAAAACATATCATCTAATTCAATCAAACTACTTACAACACGCTGATACATATCTTCGTATTGTTTTCCGAAACCCGCAATCTTACCTAGTTGATTTTTAACCTCAGACAGATTAGTAGTAATACCTACCTCTTCATGACTCAGTAGACGATGAGATTGTGTTAATTTTTCTTTTATATCTTCTACATTATTAAGAGTTTCAAACTCACTTTCTAAGGTCTCTAATTCTCCAGCAACTAGTTTAGCTTCCTCCAATTCCTTTAACAAAAACAAATTGTAATCCAGCTCTTTTATAGATTCGGCCTTTTGCAAATGAAGGTGTTCAAGCTCGGCTTTTAATCCCTTATATTGTTTGAGTTTATCGGTATAATCTGTTAACAGCACCTCATTATTGGCCAAGGCATCAATAATTTGAAATTGAAAGTCGTCGTTAGTAAGCTGCAAAGTTTGGTGCTGTGAGTGTATATCTAACAAGCGTTCGCCCAAAACTTGAAGGCTATTTAAATTTACAGGTGTATCATTAATAAAAGCTCTAGATTTTCCTGAAGGCAAAATCTCTCTTCTTATTATGGTAAGCGATTCATAATCTAAACCTTCTGTAACAAACAAAGTCTTTAAATTATATTTAGCAATATCGAAGATAGCTTCAATAATACACTTTTTTGAAGCGTCTTTTATCGCACTTAAATCTGCACGTTTACCTAAAATTAAAGACAATCCACCTAACAAAATAGACTTACCCGCTCCTGTTTCTCCAGTAATAATTGACAATCCATTATTAAAGTTTACATGGAGCTCATCTATAAGCGCATAATTTTTTATAGTAAGTTGTGTAAGCATTTTCGTGTGACTAATTACAGTATGAAATTACTGAAATTAACATAAAAACAAGGTGTATAAACTTAGAAATTTATTTTACGCCATTTAGCAGCATGAAAAGGAGCAATTCTTGTTAAGGTTGAAATCAAATCAGACACATTAACAGACGGACCATCACTAAAAATTTCTTGTATTTCGTCTGATTTAGCATCAAAAAAGACACGCATTAAATACGAATTTGGCCGACGATTATTCAAGGTTTGCAAATCGGTTATTGATTCTGCTATAGCCTGTTTACCTTCTTTAGCATCATTACTCATTTCATCCAAACCATTACGATGATATTCGTACATAACATCTCTAAATTCCTTAAAGGTAGATGACAACACATTATCTATTAACACAAAACGTGTTTGTTGCCCATCTGCCAACTTCCAACCTTTAGCATTATTTTGCTGTGAATAATTTACAATGGTTTGTGCTTGCTTATAATATTCTTCACCTCCTTTAGGAGCAAATGTATCAGCGTCTAAACCTAAAATCATATAAATATGAAACGTAATCATAGATACAAGATTAGACTCAAACTGATTAGGATTATAAACAAAATTCTGAAATTCTAAATATTGAAAGTTGAAATCTTTATCGTTGTAATTATAAACAGGTGCAGCATAAGTAGAGCCAAATACTGGTCGTGTACTTTGCACTTGAAGCGTTGCTTGAAACAAGTCGGTATCATAATTTTCGATGGTAATAATCATACCACAATCGATACGCTCTTGGGGTTTAAACGACTTATCTGTCCACTTTGTATTATTAATAAACTCTGTTAACTGACGTTCCAATGTTTTAAAAACTTGAACATTTTCGTTACCAGTTTTTTGTGCATTTACAACAACATTACAGTTTAGTTCTTGCGACCAAGCTGTAGACATTACCAAGGCTAATAGAATAAATATATAATTACGCATGTGTTTGTTTTAAAATTTGTTGCATTAAATCTTGTGCTACTTCAGTTTTTGATTTTAACTCGTGAGCAAAAATGTCATGAGATGCAGTTATAAAAGTAACTTTATTTGTTGAACCACCAAAACCAGCGCCTTTATCATTTAATGAATTAAGAACGATTAGATCTAAATTTTTAGCTGCTAATTTCCCTTTAGCATGTTCTAATTCATTATTGGTTTCAAGAGCAAAACCAACCAAAAACTGTTGTTTTTTTATAGCTCCTAAAGATTTCAAAATATCCTTTGTTTTTTCCAACTCAATAGTAAACGTTGATTCCTTCTTTTTTATTTTTTGGGTAGCAACATTTTTTGGTCTATAATCTGCAACAGCAGCCGAAAGAATAGCGATATCACAAGTATTAAAGTGCTTGTGTACCTCATCATACATGTCTTGAGCACTCTTTACACGCTCTACGGTAATCATGCTTTGATTAACATGTTGAGATGATGGTCCTGAAACCAAAATAACTTCAGCGCCTAAATTAGCAGCCGCTTTAGCAATTTCAAACCCCATTTTCCCGCTAGAATGGTTCCCGATAAAACGTACAGGATCTATGGCTTCATATGTTGGTCCTGCCGTAATCAATATCTTCTTACCTCTTAAAGGCAATTTTCCGAGAATATCTTTTTCTACAAAGGCAATAATATCTTCGGGCTCTGCCATACGCCCCTCTCCTACGAGCCCACTCGCTAATTCACCAGATGTGGCTGGAATCATCACATTTCCGAAGGATTTCAACTTTTCAAAAGAATGCTTAGTAGAGTCGTGTTTGTACATATCTAAATCCATTGCCGGAGCAAAATACACAGGGCATTTAGCAGATAGATAGGTAGCAAGTAATAAATTATCGCAGGTTCCATTTGCCATTTTAGACATTGTATTGGCTGTAGCAGGAGCGATTACAAAGAAATCTGCCCACAGCCCAAGCTCTACATGGTTATTCCACATAGCATTGTCATCTTCTTCATTGGTAAATGTAGAATAGACTGGATTTTTAGATAAGGTAGAAAGTGTTAAAGGTGTAATGAAATCTTTAGAAGCAGGTGTCATAACGACCTTCACGTTAGCACCTGCTTTTATAAATAGCCTAACTAGGCTCGCTGTCTTGTAAGCCGCAATACCGGCAGTTATGCCTAATAGTATATTTTTGCCGCTTAATATAGACATGCTTATATTATTCCTGAACGTCGTCTTCAGTGTTTCTGTAATAAATCTTGTCGTCTAACCATTCTTGAACAGCTAAAGCGTGTGGCTTAGGCAATTTTTCATAGAATTTAGACACTTCAATTTGCTCTTTGTTTTCAAAGATTTCTTCTAGACTATCATTATAAGTAGCAAACTCTTCAAGTTTATCAACTAACTCACGTCTAATGTCTGTATTGATCTGTTCTGCTCTTTTTGAGATTACAGAAATTGCTTCATAGATATTATCTGTTGGTGCATCAATGACATTTCTGTCATAAGTTTCTGTTGTTACAGGAGCATTGGTCTTCTTTAAATCCATTATGTATGTGTATTAACTTTTTGTATTATATTGTTGTACAGCCGTTGTCATTTCTTCATTCATCTTATCGGCATCTTTCATTAGTTCTGAATTAGGAAAGAACTTTTTAAAACTGTCATAATAACTTATTGCAGTATTTAATCGTGCCTGTTTTTTTGACTGTATACTATTAATTCCTAATTTATATGCAGAATCCAATCTATAGAACATGGCTTCTTCTTTAAACGTTGTTCCTGGAAAATCTGCCAAGAAGTTATCAAACGCTTTTATAGCCGCTTCATAATCTGATGATTCAAAATAGGCTACTCTATTATATTGTTTTGCAATTTCGAATGCTTTTCGTTCTAACTTATAATCTAATTCTTTAATCAACTTATTAGCTTGTGGTAGAAAATCAGAATTCGGATATTTATTCACAAATAATTGTAGCTTTTCAAGAGCTTCTATCGTTTCTTGCTGTTCTTTACTATAAACAGGAGATACTTCATAATAGCTCTTAGCCGCTAAAAAAGCAGCCTCTTCAACTTTCTGACTGTTTGGATATGAATTTTCAAATCGCGTAAAGTGATATCCTGCTTCGAGATAACTTCTCATTTCATACAATGACTTTGCATGCATAAAAGTTAATTTCTCAGCTTGTGGTTTACCAACATATTTCGGAAGAATTTGTCCTAACAACTTATAGGCCTTAGACCATTTTCCGTCTTCGTACATTTTCGTACCCAACTCAAATTTGGTCTTAATATCTTCAGACTTTAATGCTTTTTGGTATTCGCTACAAGAGTTAAACACCAAAAGAGCGACTAATAAGTAAACTAATTTCTTCATAAATAAAAAACAGGTTGCAAAAGTACGTATTTCTAACGTATTATAAAAACAAAAAATTATGTTCAAAAATAACGTTTGAAATCAGGTGCTCACTAAGTTTAAGTATATTTTAACTATTAATCTAGTCTTCTAAATTTTGTAGTGCTGTTTTTATCTTTTGTTTTAGCTCTTCTGTGGCTTCCACCAAAGGCAATCTAACTGCCGATTTTGATAAGTTCAAGGCTTCTAAAACAGCTTTAATCCCAGCAGGATTATTCTCAGAAAAAATAAGGGATGTAAGCTCCATTAATTCAAAATGAATCTTATAAGCCTCTTTAGCCTTCCCTTCGAGTCCGAGATTAATCATAGTCGTGAATTTTTTAGGTAATGCCTGTCCTAAAACAGATATCACTCCTGCTCCACCAGCCAAAACAACTCCAAGCACCAAATCATCATCTCCAGAAATTATCAAGAAATCATCTGGCTTATCTCTTAGTAATTTTAAGTATTGATGCACGTTGTTACCAGCCTCTTTTACTGCGATTATATTTTTAAAATCTCTTGCCAATCGCAATGTTGTTTCTGGTGTCATATTAGAAGATGTTCGACCAGGAACATTGTACAAAATGATATCTACTGGAGACGCCTCTGAAATGGCTTTAAAATGCTGATAAATTCCTTCTTGTTGTGGTTTGCTATAGTATGGTGAAACAGACAGAAGCGCATCAATAGCACTCAAATCTGTAGTTGTAATTTCTTCAATAACCTGAGCTGTATTATTTCCACCAACACCCAAAACCAAAGGTACTCGTCCCTTATTAGCTTCAACAATTGTCTTTATAATATCCTGTTTCTCATGTTTAGTAATCGTAACGCTCTCTCCTGTGGTACCACTAATTACGATATAGTCTGTACCATTGTCTATGTTAAAATTCACCAAGTTTGCCAATGCATTATGGTCTACCGTAAGGTCTGCATTAAAAGGCGTGATAATGGCCACACCTGTACCATGAAATTTAGTCATTATAATTTATTTAAAACGGTTAAATATTTTTTCATTTCTTTTTTAAAAACCGAAAAATTTTTTGGTTCTATATTTATCATCAAATCGTAAAATCGTTGATCCTCATTCGTTAAACCAACTTTGAAATTTGCTTTTGATGACGCCACAATCATATCGAGTTCTAAGTGTTTTTCCCTATAATAAGAGATTAACACATCAAATTTAGTATCAATAAAAGTTTGTAAGTCGATATTATTTATCTTTCCTTTCCAACCAAAATCTTTTGGATTGAAATAAGTATCCCAAAGCACATTTGTGTCTTTCGAATCCTCAACAAAAGCTATTATTTTAGTCTTTGCCTGCTGAATTCCTAAACTTTTAAAATACATTCTAAAAGACTCAAAATCTGAATATTCACTAATATTCAAAATAACACCTACAGTTGCCATTTTACTGTTACTAACAGCAACACTTCTAGCACTTAACAATTTGTTGATGTATTTTTGGTTTGATTTTGTCTTAAATGCCTTTAAAATCATTTATATTTATGCTTTGTACAAATGTACTAAAAACACATCGTACGATATTGTAAACATTTCACAATAAATTCTATGAATTATAAACATTTTATTCTTCTTATTTGCCTTGTTACGTTGAGTTCGTGTAAACAAGACAGTTACCTCAATAAAATTGAAGGAAAACAAATAAACATCTCCGATAGTCTTCAGGCAGATAAAACTATAGAAGCATTTATTAAGCCTTATAGAGAACACGTTAATGCTAACTTGGATAGTGTTTTAGCTTATGCCGTTAATACATTATCTAAAAGTGATGGGGAGTATAATACAGCCATAGGAAATATGATGGCCGATGCCGTTTTTGAGCAAGCCAATCCTATTTTTAAATCTAGAACTGGTCATGATATAGATATGGTACTGCTTAATCATGGTGGTATTCGTGCAATCATTTCCAAAGGAAACGTAACCTCAAGAACCGCATACGAAGTGATGCCTTTTGATAATTCGGTTGTGGTTGTAGAACTAAAAGGGCAACAAGTAAAAGAATTATTAGATTATCTCGTTAGAGCTAAACGTGCGCATCCTATTTCTAAATTAAAAATTACTCTTGATAAAGACACACTTTTACAATCTGCTTTTATTAATGACAAACCTATAGATTTAAACACATCTTATTTTGTTGCAACGAATGATTACTTATACAATGGTGGAGATCGAATGAATTTCTTCAAAACTAATGACAGTCTTTATGTTTTAGATTACAAGGTTAGAAATGTGCTTATTGATTATTTTTCAGAGACTGATACTTTAAGACCAGTTATTGATGATCGTTTTATTCAGTTAAAAAATTAATTATGAAAAGAAGAGATTTTATTCAGCAAACAGCAGCGGCGTCAGCATTAATTGGACTTGGCGGAATGGGTTTATCATCATTTAAACCAGCTACTAAAAAAATTACCATCTTACATACTAATGATGTTCACAGCCATATTGATGCTTTTGGTCCAGATGATGGACGAAATCCAAATCAAGGTGGTGTTGCCAGACGGGCTAGTTTAATTGATGCCATTAGAAAAGAAAACCCCAATACTTTATTACTAGATGCAGGAGATATTTTCCAAGGCACACCATACTTTAATTATTATGGAGGTGAACTGGAATTTAAACTAATGAGCATGCTTAAATATGACGTTGCCACCATCGGAAATCACGATTTTGACAATGGTATTGACGGACTTTATGCACAATTACCACATGCTAAATTTGATTTTGTTTCAGCGAACTACGATTTCTCAGATACTGTTTTAGACACTCATGTTAAGCCATATCGTATCATTATAAAAGATGGGATTAAAATTGGAATTTTCGGATTAGGAATTGAACTCGAAGGACTTGTTGAAAAAAGGATGTATAAAGAAACTCTTTATTTAGACCCTACAGAAACAGCCCAAGAAATGACACGTATTCTCAAACAAGATGAAAAATGTGACCTAATTATTTGCTTATCACATTTAGGGTACAATTATAGAAATAGGCCAGAAAAGATTAGTGATCTCAAATTAGCAGAAACCACAAAAGATATCGATTTAATTATTGGAGGCCATACGCATACATTTCTTAAAAAACCAACGGTTGTAAAGAACGCTATTGGAGAAAATTTATTAGTAAATCAAGTAGGCTGTTATGGTATCAATCTTGGAAGAATAGATTTCTACTTTGATTCTGATAAGAACAAAGCGGCAAACGGAAAATCTATTATCGTTTAATTATAAATGAACTCGAATTTCGCGTAATCGCTCTGTAGTAGGAATGAAATACGTCTTAAAATTAATGCGCTTGTTATTATTTCGATTCATGTAGTAATCATAAACATACTTATATAGTAAAAACAAACCTGCCGTATGAAGGACACCTTCGAAGACTTCGAATATCCAATAATAGACATATAAGTTACATATATAGTGTAACACATCTGAAAACACAAAACAAAAAACCATCAATAAAAAGGTAATAGACTGCGCTGTTTCTCTACTTAAATACACGGCAAATGCAAAATAAGTCATAGCTATTAATGTAATACCATGACAGATATATAGTACTAGATTTATAGTATCTACAAAATTATCTTTGGCTACACCATAAAGCGCATATAGAAAATACGAATTGAGCAATAGCACGAGTACGAGATACACAGTGACTAAACCTTCAAACTTAACACGCTTCAATTTTCCTAGAAGAACAAAAATGAGTAGCAAGTAAGCACCAATATACATTGTTTTTGATAATTTAGAAGCTATGTCTCCAAAATCAAATACAGAAAAGGCATCACCTACAAAAAACACTAAAAAAACGGTTAAAAAGATGTTAGCCATTTTATTAAGTTGACAAAAGTAAAACGTGAGTAATATCGTAACCGTGATTAGCTTGGCTATTTTAGGCACAACGATCACATCAAAATAGGTAGCTAACGACGTGCCAAGAAGCAAGACGAATAAGACCATAACCAATACCATATTTGGCTTTAATTTTTGCATTTTATGCATGGTAGATTTTTTATTGGGTGAAGCAAATATACTAAAAATTGCGTATTTCAACGAATAAAACATACATTTAATCGATTTTTTAACAAATTTTATCTGTATCTGTAGGGTTTATTTTTCTAATCGTCTAATAGACAATACACTTATATTATGAAAAAATATTTACCACTTATTTTGAGACTTGCAGTCGCCATTATTTTAATACAAACCTTACGCTTTAAATTCACAGGGCATGAAGACAGTATTTATATTTTCTCAAAAGTTGGTTTAGAGCCTGTTGGCAGAATTGGTATTGGAATTGTCGAGTTAATAGCAGGTATCTTATTACTGTTCAAAAAAACAGCCTGGGCTGGTGCAACATTAACAATAGGTATTATTGGCGGAGCAATTATGATGCACTTAACGCAATTAGGAATAGAAATAAAAGGTGATGGAGGTGTACTTTTCTATACCGCAGTTACAACATTTGTACTAGCACTAATTATTCTCTATATCTATAGAAAAGACATTCCTGTTTTAGGAAAAAAATTAAGCTTCTAAATTTTGAGTTTCGTAAGCCATTGTTTGTTCATTTTCTAAACGCGACTGCAGATAGAAGAACGCAAATGCAGCCACTAAAAACATTGAACATAATACATTGAGTACGTTAGAATCGGCAACATAAAAATAAGCGAGTTGTAAGATTTCAGAAAACACAATACAAATAGATCCTATGAGGAGATTCATTGATTTCTTATTATCCTTATGCATATAGTTAATTAAAGCTAATCCCATCAAACTCATAATTACTGCATTGTATATAAACTCAAGCATATATTCCGAATTATCAAGCTCTTCTCTGGTTGTATCGGTAACTAAGTACACGACAAAAATGCCTAAAACCGTAAGTAATATCGTTTGCACAAAAAATTTAGACATTGCTTTAAACATATTGGTTCCAACAAATATTCTAGCAATTAAAAATGAATAAGAAAATATATAAAGGCCATTTCCAATATAATAGAAGTAGTCTACATCATTACTAAAATCAAAATCTATAACCCAAGTTACATAGTTTAATATTTCCGCAGCGGTAAAAAATAGGAGAAATAACAAAAAGAAGATTTGCTTATCCTTTACACGCATAACATACAATATGGTTAACATGACCATAGCCAATGCTCTCACTCCAGAAGCGTGTAGTTCTAAAGCCTGAGATTGCAGACCTAGAAATAGTATACTCAATAGTATAAGTACAATCCCTATAATTTTACTTAAATACATAATTTATTCCTTAATAGCATAGCAAATATATGCAAAAAATACATATAAACGAATAAAAATGCATTTAATCGATAAAATTTAACATTTTGTAGGAATTTTAATTCAATTTGGATAAAAATTCAGATTCCGAGATTATTGCGACTCCAAGTGTTTCTGCCTTAGTTCGCTTACTTGGCCCCATTTTATCACCTGCAACTAAAAAATTAGTCTTGGAAGAGATTGAGGATGAGACTTTTCCGCCATTATCTTCAATCATTTTTTTCAGTTCAGTTCTTGATACAGTTTCAAAAACTCCAGACACTACTATAGATTGTCCTTTTAGCTTATCTGTTTGATTCGCCAATTTTTCTGCAGATAATTCTAACTGTAAACCATAAGACTTCATTTCATCGACAATCATTCTATTTTCTTCGGAAGAAAAGAATTCCACAACACTTTCTGCAATTCGGTCTCCAATTTCATCAACAGCAATTAAATCTTCTACCGAAGCTTCAATAATAGCATCAATATTCTTATAGTGTTTAGCTAGTTTTTTGGCCACTGTTTCTCCTACATAACGAATACCAATAGCAAAAAGCACACGCTCAAACGGAATTTGCTTAGACGCAGCAATACCTTGTATTAAGTTCTCCGCACTTTTTTCAGCCATACGTTCTAAGGGCAATACATCTTCTTTTTTAAGTGTATACAAATCCGAATAATTCGAGATTAGACCTTCATTCACTAAGAGCGCTACCGTTTCTCCCCCTAAGCCTTCAATATCCATAGCCTTTCTTGAAATATAATGCTGAATACGACCTACAATCTGCGGATTACAACCATTATAGTTAGGGCAATAATGTTTAGCATCACCTTCTTGTCGTATCAATTCGGTTTGACATTCAGGACAATGTGTTATGTATTGCGTAGGTTTTGAATCCTCTGGTCGCTTAGACAAGTCAACAGCGATAATCTTCGGAATAATCTCACCTCCTTTTTCAACAAAAACCTCATCCCTTTCTCTAATGTCTAATTTTTCAATTTGATCAGCATTATGCAACGATGCTCGTTTTACAGTAGTTCCTGCTAATTCAACTGGCTCCAGGTTAGCCACAGGTGTTATAGCTCCTGTTCGCCCAACCTGATATGTAATTTCATTAAGTCTCGTAGACACTTGCTCTGCCTTAAACTTATAAGCCATTGCCCAACGTGGTGCCTTAGAGGTATACCCCAATTCTTCTTGTTGTTGAAGACTATTAACTTTAATGACAACACCATCTGTTTCGTAAGGTAAGTCATGCCGATGTACATCCCAATGCGATATAAACTCCAATACCTCATCAACCGACGAGGCTAATCTCGCCGCTTCTGGCACCTTAAACCCCATTTGTCTAGCACGTTCTAAACTTTCAAATTGTGTTTCAAAACCAAGGTTTCGACCAGTAATATTATATAATAAACATTCTAAAGGCCGTTTCGCCACTTCTGCACTATCTTGAAGTTTCAAACTTCCAGAGGCCGTATTTCGCGGGTTCCTATACGGCTCTTCTCCTGCCTCCAGTCGCTCCTCATTCATTTTATTAAATCCATCAAAAGGCAACACAATTTCGCCTCTAATATCAAATTTAGGAGGAAAATCACCTTGTAATTGTAAAGGAACAGATTTAATCGTTTTTATATTCGTGGTCACATCATCTCCCTGAGTACCATCACCTCGTGTAACTGCTCTAAGCAAATTACCGTTTTCGTAAGTCAAGCTAATTGAAGCGCCATCGTACTTTAATTCACAGGTATAAAAAACATCTCCATCAACGAGTTTCTTAATACGTTTTTCCCAATCTAGTAAATCTTCCTTTGAATACGAATTATCTAAAGAATACATGCGATGCTCATGAACAACAGTATTAAAGTTTTTAGTAACCTCTCCTCCAACTCTTAAGGTTGGTGAATTGGCATCATAAAACTCTGGATGCTGCTCTTCTAAATCTTGCAGTTCTTTAAGCTTCATATCAAATTCGTAATCGCTAATTGTTGCATTGTCAAGAACATAATAATTATAATTATGCTCTCGTAATTCTAAACGAAGGTCTTTTATTTTTTGCTGAATTGTCATTAAAAATGGTCGTAAAAAAAAGTTATCTTTAAGGCATCTAATATACTAAAATGTACATCAAAAAAATTGTAGCCCTAAGTGTTTTTATTAGCTTTTTATTCAGTTGTAAATCTGAAGAGCATAGAACTACCAAAATCTCTCAAATCATTCCTACACCATCAACACAAACTATTAATCCAGGTTATTTCGTTCTTAATAATGACGTAGGAATCACCTACGATGACAATTTTAAAACCTCTGGCGATTTTCTTCAGAATTTTATCGAAACCGGAAGCTCTATTACTCTTGAGAACAACGACGATATAACATTTGTTCTTGACAACTCCATAGAACATAACGAAGGCTATGTACTGGATATCAAACCATATGAAATACGAATTCGTGCAAAAACCGATAGAGGTGCGTTTTATGCTGTACAAACACTACGACAACTGTTACCTCCAGAATTTGAAAACAATACATTTTCAGAAGAAACAGTTAGCATACAATGCATGACCATTACAGATGCACCTCAATTTAGTTATAGAGGAATGCATTTAGATGTTGGTAGACATATGTTTTCTGTAGATTTTATTAAAAAATACATTGACGCGCTTGCCATGTTAAAAATGAATACATTTCATTGGCATCTTACTGAAGATCAAGGTTGGCGTATCGAAATAAAAAAATACCCAAAATTACAGGAAGTGGCTGCATTTCGAGACGAAACATTAATTGGACATTACAGTGATCAACCACATCAGTTTGACGGAAAGCGTTATGGTGGTTTTTACACACAAGCCGAAATTAAAGATATCATCGCATATGCGCAAAGTAGACAAGTTACTGTAATTCCAGAAATTGAATTACCTGGTCACGCTCAAGCAGCTATTGCTGCCTACCCTAATTTAGGATGTACTGGAGAACAAGTTGATGTCGCCACTAAATGGGGTGTTTTTGAACATATCTATTGCTCTAAGGATGAAACCTTTGAATTTTTAGAAGATGTGTTAGACGAAGTTGTCGCTCTTTTTCCTAGTGAATATATTCATATTGGAGGTGACGAAGCACCAAAAACACAATGGAAATCGTGTAATAAATGTCAAGAGCGTATCCAAAGTGAGGGTTTAAAGGACGAGCATGAGCTTCAAAACTATTTTATCACACGCATTGAAGCTTATCTTAATTCTAAGGGCAAACAAATTATTGGCTGGGATGAAATTTTAGAGGGTGGATTAGCACCAAACGCAACCGTTATGTCATGGCGTGGTATTAAAGGCGCTGTTGAAGCGGCAAAACAAAAACACAATGTGGTTATGACACCAACATCACATTGTTATTTTGATTATTACCAATCTACTAATCCGGATGAACCTACTGCTATAGGTGGCTTTTTACCTTTAGAGAAAGTCTATAGTTTCAATCCTATTCCAGAGGAGTTAAATGAAGACGAAGTACAATATGTACTTGGCGCACAAGGTAATATTTGGACAGAGTATATGCCTACTTCAGATCAGGTAGAATATATGGCATTCCCAAGAATGCTCGCCATGAGTGAAGTAGTATGGTCAAAAGACGAGAACAAAAATTATATAGATTTTACAAAACGTGTAGAATTATTCAATCAACGCTTAGATATGTTAGATATTAACTACGCCAATCACCTTTATGAAATTTCAGGGGAGCTTATTTCTGAAGGCGACACAACAGCATATGCACTAGTAACAACTACAGATAATAAGACGATCAGGTACACTCTAGATAATTCGGAGCCTAATGTATCGTCAGAGGTTTACAAAACTCCTATTCCAATAACGGAAAGCCAAACTATCAAAGCAGCCGTTTTCAATTCTGAAAAGCGTTTAGGTTCTACGTTTTCTGAAACTATAAACTACCATAAAGCCGTTGGAAAAACAATTACGATTAACAAAATACCACACAAATCGTATTCGGGTAGCGGCCCCGAAGGTTTAATAAATGGCATTTCTGGAAGCGATTCCCGATATGGCGATAAAGAATGGTTAGGCTTTTGGGGAGAAGATATTGCAATTACAATTGATTTAGGTGAAGACACTGATGTTAAATCTATTAAAACAAGATTTCATAACGGTAAAGGACAATGGATCTATGCGCCTAAAGAGATTGAATTTGGGTTTAGCGCTCATGGTATAGATTCAAAAGCAGATATTCCAACTTCAGAAAAGAACATTGTAGATGTTATTATTAAAGCCAATGTCAATACGAGATATATTTATATTAAACTCTCTAATTATGGCATTATTCCAGATGGCAACCAAGGCGCTGGCAATAAGGCATGGACTTTTATTGACGAAATCATAGTAAACTAATATGCTTTTAGAAATTTGTGCTAACTCATACCAATCTGCAAAAAATGCTCAAGAAGCTGGAGCACATCGCATTGAGCTTTGCAGTGAATTATCCATTGGAGGCATTACACCAAGTTATGGGTTGATACAACAAGTTATTACCGAATTAGAGATCGAAACTTTTGTGCTCATAAGACCTAGAAGTGGAAACTTTTGCTATTCTGAAGCGGAGTTCGAGATTATCAAAAAAAACATTCAAGTCTGTAAAGATTTAGGATGTCATGGTATTGTTTCAGGTGTTTTGAATTCTGACAACACCATAGATATTAAACGCACACAAGAACTTATAGCTCTATCTCACCCATTACCATTTACCTTCCATCGCGCTTTTGATATGGTTCCAAATCCTACAGAAGCTATTGAACGACTTATCGATTTAGGTGCGACTAGAGTGCTCACCTCTGGGCAGCAACCAAAAGCCATTGATGGTCTAGACACATTAAAAATGTTAAAACAGCAAGCCCAACATAGAATTACAATCTTGGTTGGTAGTGGCATCTCTTCGGAAAACGCTAAAGTTTTTAAAAATGAAGGTTTTCATGAAATCCATGCTTCAGCTTCTGAAATTATCAATTCTGAGTCATCGTCATATTTCGGAAACACACCTCAAACGGTTTCCAGTTTAAAAGAAATTAAAACCATTTTAAACGTGATTACAAATGAAATATAGTCTAATTGCGATACTTTTACTATTACTAACAAGTTGTGAAGCAAAGCATGATTTACCAATAGCTACCGCTTTGCAAGACAATTGGCAATTCAAAGCTGTAAATGATTCTATTTGGCATGTAGCAACAGTACCTGGAAATGTACATGCCGATTTGCTAGACAACAAACTAATAGAACATCCTTTTATTGGTGCTAATGAAGACAGTCTACAATGGATTTCTGAAACGGATTGGGAATATAAAACTACATTTTCAGTCCCTAATGAAACACTTAGCAAAAAACACATAGCTCTAAATTTTGAAGGACTAGACACCTATGCATCAGTATTTCTAAATGATAGTTTAATTCTGAAAACGGATAATGCATTCCGAGCCTTTTCTGTAAATGTGAAATCGGTTTTAAAACCTCAAAATAAATTGCGAATTGTTTTTGAACACACGTCTATTTCCGAAGAACAAGAGAAAGCCAAATTAGGATATCAACTTCCTGAAGGCAATCGTATTTTTACCCGCAAAGCCCAGTTTCAATATGGCTGGGATTGGGGGCCAGAGTTAAATACAAGTGGCATTTGGCGCCCAATAATGTTGGAGACCTGGAATGATTTAAGACTAGAAGACTTAACCATAAAACAAAGGCTACTGAATGACTCGATTGCAGACATGACGGCCACTTTTGATATTAAGTCTGAGGTGATTAAAGACAAAGAGCTAGTCTACGAAGTTTATGTAAATGATGTACTTCATACTACTTCTAAAGTGGTTCAAAAGGGACACACCAGAACGGTTCCTTTTCAAATAAAATCTCCAAAGCTGTGGTGGCCACATAATTTAGGAGATCCATATTTGTATACTATAAAGATGGTCTTAAAGAGAAACAACAGCATTATTGATAGTGTTTCTATAAAAAAAGGACTTAGAACTATTGCCTTAGTTACTGAAAATGACACCAGAGGAGAATCTTTTTATTTTAAAGTCAATGGCGTTCCTGTATACATGAAAGGCGCTAATTATATTCCACAAAACAGCATGCAAAATAAAGTGACTGATGCGCATTACGAAAAACTTCTAGATGACGTCGTTGATGCCAACATGAATATGCTTAGAGTTTGGGGAGGTGGTATTTATGAAAATGACATTTTTTATGATTTATGTGACGAAAAAGGTATTCTTATTTGGCAGGATTTCATGTTTGCTTGCGCCATGTATCCAGGAGATCAATCATTTCTTGAAAACGTTCAAGACGAAGCTACTCAAAATATCAAACGACTTCGTAATCATGCTTCCATTGCCTTATGGTGTGGAAATAACGAAAACTCTGAAGGCTGGCATCGCTGGGGATGGCAAGCCAACAGAAGTGATGAAGAAAAAGATGAGATTTGGAACAATTATTTAAAGGTATTTGACTCTATTCTCCCTAAAACAGTTAATGAATTTACTGACGCACCCTATTGGGAATCTTCGCCAAAATATGGTCGTGGCAATCCAAAATATCAATTTGAAGGTGATGCCCACGATTGGTGGATTTGGCATGACGCTTACCCTTTTGAACATTTAGAAGACAACGTTCCTCGTTTTATGAGTGAATTTGGATTTCAAGCCTTTCCTAGCTATGAAGCCATCCGTTACATCAATCAAAGTGATTCTTTAGAAATTACTTCGGAAGGATTTAAAAATCATCAAAAACACGTGCGCGGATTTCAACTTATTGACGCCTACATGAAACGCGATTTTCCAGTGCCTGATACGGCAGAAGATTACATTTATCTGAGCCAAATACTTCAAGCCTATGGTATCACTAAAGGTATTGAAGCGCATCGCAGAGCCAAACCTTATAACATGGGAACCTTATATTGGCAACTTAACGATTGTTGGCCGTCTGTATCTTGGTCTAGTATAGATTTCTTCGGAAATTGGAAAGCCCTACATTATAAGGCAAAAACATCATTTGAAAATGTCCTCATATCTAATACAGTAGAAAATGACACATTAAAAACTTATGGCATAAACGATAGTCTCACGGGTTTTGATGACACCTTCACCTATATCATCACAGATTTTGACGGGAAGGTTATAGGAACTGGAACTACCATGAATACACAATTAAATGCCAATTCAAGTCAATTAATTCATACGTTAGATGTAGCAAACCTTAACATAAACAAGGACGAAGTTGTTGTTGCAACTATGTTTGCTAATTTCCACTCTTACGCTTACCTGGTTAAACCAAAAGATTTAAAACTAAAAAAGGGGGCTATCAAAAAAACAATTTCAAAAACCTCTAACGGATTTGAAATCAAATTAGAAAGTACAACGCTACAAAAAGATGTGTTCCTTTATACAAAAAGCAAAGGCCACTTTAGCGATAATTATTTTGACCTCATGCCAAACGAGACGATTATCATTGAATTCAAAACTCAGGAAGGTTCTCTAGACGATTTAAAAATAAAAACACTTAATGATCTAATGGATTAATTATTTGACACCTCTAATCATCCTATCTTTACCAGAAAGATCTTTTTTAAGCGTTACATTCTTAAAATTAAAACTGTGCATAAGATCAATCATTTCTTTTCCTAAATATTCATTGATTTCAAAATACAAAACACCATTATGCTTTAGGTGGTCTTGAGCAAATTCGCAAATCGCTCTGTAGAATTGTAGCGGATTTTCATCATCTACAAACAAGGCCAAATGCGGTTCGTTAAGCAGTACATTCGGTTTTATCTCTTTCTTTTCAAGATGTCTAACGTATGGCGGATTAGAAACGATAACATCAAACACCTGCGACGTCGATACAAGATTTGGATGATTTGGTTTTAAAATAGAATCATGAATAAACTCCAGGTCAACATCATTTAGTTTGGCATTGCGTTTTGCCACAACCAATGCATCTTCTGAAATATCTAAAGCAAAAACCACACTGTTCTTAAGATGCTTGGCCAATGAAATAGCAATACAACCCGTTCCTGTTCCAATGTCTAATATCTGATAAGATTGATCCTTTACCTCATCAATAACTAAGGCCACCAGCTCCTCTGTTTCAGGACGTGGTATTAAAGTATGCTTATTAACTTCAAATGGTAACCCAAAAAACTCGGTCTCTCCTAATATATACTGAATTGGCTGTTCTAACTTTAAGGCACTTAACGTTTCAAAAAGCGGTTGCTCTTCTATTTTAGAAAGCGCATATTCTGGTTCTACCATTAAATGTATCTTATCTAACTGCAAATAATGAGCAATTGCTAGATAAAAAAACGAATCCACCTCATCTTTTCCATAGAGCACATCTAACTCCTTATGATACAAACCTTGGATATCTTTTAATCTCATAGCGATTTAGTCATCCAAACACCACATGAATAATGTCCAGTATTCCCTAAAGGTTCGGTTCTATGCTTAAATCCATTCTGTTCATAAATATGAATAGCCGCTTTAAGTTGCGATGCCGATTCTAAATAACACGTTTCAAAACCAAAATTCTTAGCCGCATCAAGACATTTGGTAAACATAGCTTTACCAAAACCTTTGCCTCTTACTTTGGGGGAGAAATACATTTTTTGAAGTTCACAGACATTACCATCAAAATCTTTTAAAGGCTTTATGCCTCCTCCACCTAAAATCTCATCCCCATTTGCTAAAACAAAATAAACCTCTTTATCGCCTTGGTAAGACTCATACATAAAGGGTGTTTCGGCATCTTCATAAGCCGTTCCCTTTAAAGGAATTTTAAACTCTGGGAAGCAAGCTTTAATTATAGCTTCTATTTGCGCATTGTCCTCAGGACGAATTTCTCTAATAATGATATTATCTTGACTCACTTTATTATAGTATTTTTGCATTCTAATTTCGGTATGAAGATACTGATAAATCTATTTTAAAAAGATGAGAAATTTCATTTTATTATTAACAACAGCCCTAGTTTTCCATAGTTGTAGTGTTAAGGAAAAGCCGTTATTTATTGCTGTTGAAGATATCAAACTTGATGAATCTACCTCAAAAACAATAACCCTTAAAGCTAATGCCATTTTTCAAAACCCTAATGATGTAGGTGGCCGATTAGAAAGTGATAACATTTCAGTATATATCAATGATATTAAAGTGGCTCATGTCTCTTCTGAAAGTTTTAAAGTTCCTGCGAAAAAAGAATTTACAGTACCATTAAAAGTTAAAGTAAGTACCGATAGTATTCTGAAAGGTGACAATAAAAATATCTTAGGTAGTATATTAAGTAGTGTTATTAACAAAAAAATTAAAGTACAATATAAGGGAGAGATTGTTTATAAAACACTTGGGTTTTCATATACATACCCTGTAGACGAAACTGAAATGGTTAAGATAAAATTTTAATTTTCTTTTTTGAAGAACTTGTTTTTAATTAAAAGGAGTATATCTGAAACCAAATACACTAAAACGATAATAATACCTATAACACCAAGGATTTTGGCTCTAGGTTCATAGATAGGATTAGCGTAATTTGATGTTTCGAAACTCATTTTATATCCAAGAAAAATTAGAAACAAACAAAACGGATAAGTAATTAAGCGTATTAAGACGTTTTTAATCATAAACAAATATAAACATCTAAACTAAATTTGACTACCAGCGAAACCTATATAAAACGATGCATTACCATTGCAAAAAACGGTTTAGGCACTACTGCTCCAAATCCGATGGTAGGTTGCGTAATTGTTCATGAAAATCAAATTATAGGAGAAGGTTTCACAAGTGCTTATGGTGGCGCACATGCCGAGGTAAACGCTATAAACTCAGTAAAGGATAAAAATTTACTTCAAAAAGCGACCTTATATGTAACGCTCGAGCCTTGTTCTCATTTTGGAAAGACACCTCCTTGTAGCAATCTTATTATTGAACATCGTATTCCAAATGTTGTCATTGGAACTATGGATGATAACACGCAAGTTGCAGGACAGGGAATTGCTAAACTGAAAGCCGCAGGGTGTCATGTAACAGTAGGCGTTTTGGAACAGGCTTGTAAAATGCATCACAAACGTTTTTTTACATTTCACAATAAAAAACGCCCCTATATTATTTTAAAATGGGCAGAATCTAAAGATGGTTTTATTGCGCCAAAGTCTAAAACAAAGAAAGCGCCAGTCTGGATCACTAATCGATATTCGAGACAATTAGTACATAAATGGCGTGCTGAAGAGCAAGCAATTTTAGTTGGAACGCATACAGTACTGGAAGACAATCCAAGTTTAACCGTTAGAGATTGGACTGGATTACATCCCATTCGTGTAGTTATTGATCGCACTCAAAAACTCTCTAAGGATCACTCCATATTTAATTTAGAAAGTGAAACAATAATCATTTCAGAAGACAATACAGATTTCAATAAATCCATTCCTCCACAAATAGGAACCATTTTACATTCAAAAGCTATTAATTCTGTTATCATTGAAGGTGGAGCGCAAACGCTTCAATCTTTTATTGATAGCAATCTTTGGGACGAAGCTCGAGTTTTTACAGGTACAATCCATTTTAGTGAAGGTGTTAAAGCGCCACATTTTTCTGGACATCTCATTTCCGAAGAACATATAATGACTGATACATTAAAAATTTATGTCAACAATTAAAACTATTATTTTCGATTTTGGTGACGTGTTCATTAATTTAGATAAACAGGGTGCCATACAAAATGCATTAGACTTATTTGGCTTAAATGAACTTCCAGAAGACCTTGTAGCCATAAACACCTTATACGAACAAGGTTTAATGTCAACCTCAGAATTTCTTGGGTTTTATGAAGAAAACTTTCCTTCTCTGTCTAAAAAAGACATTACGAATGCCTGGAATTTTATTCTTAAAGACTTCCCTGTGAAACGGTTGGAATTCATTAAAACATTAGCAAAGGAAGGTAAATACAACCTCATTTTATTAAGTAACACAAATGAATTGCATATCAATTGGATAAAAAAACATGTGGCGTTTTACGAAGAATTTAGAGCTTGTTTTAACAAGTTTTATCTATCACATGAAATCAATCTAAGAAAACCAAATTCAAATATCTATGAGTTTGTTTTAACAGAAAACAACTTAAAAGCCGAAAACTGCTTCTTCATTGATGACACTAAAGACAATACAGAGGCAGCAACAGTTCTAGGAATTCATGTTTGGAATATAGATGAAACTAAAGAAGATGTTATAGACCTTTTCACTATAAACAAAAGCATATTTTGATTTATCTCTTATTAAGCATAGCGGCATCCACTTGTATTTTTATCATATTTAAACTCTTTAATAAATATGGTATAGACACCCTTCAAGGGATTGTTGTAAATTATTTAACGGCATGTTTATTTGGATTGTGGATTTATGATGAGCCCATCGTTGTTAACGACATCGTTAATGCCCCATGGATCTATGGAGCCATTGGTCTAGGGTTTTTGTTTATTGGTGTCTTTACAGTCATGGCATTAACGGCACAGCGTAACGGGCTTTCTGTAGCATCAGTTGCTTCAAAAATGAGTGTCATTATCCCTGTAATTTTTGGTTTATATATGTATAATGAAGGTATCGGGTTTCAAAAAATAATGGGTATTGTTCTAGCGCTTGTTGCGGTTTATCTAGCCTCAATAAAACCTAAAAACTCTGGCAACATCACGAAAGGACTGTGGCTACCTATTTTGTTGTTTTTTGGTACTGGTACCATTGATACTTCCATTAAATACATAGAGACCGCTTATTTACCAGAAAATGGTATTCCTATTTTTTCGGCAACCGTTTTTGCCTTCGCTTTTACAATTGGACTAACATTATTAATAGTTAAAGCTATAAAAAGGTCGTATAAATTTCCTATCAAAGCCATTATTGGTGGTGCCATTTTAGGGATTATCAATTACTTCTCCATTTATTATTTGCTTAAAGCACTTAACCACGACAACTTAGAAAGCTCAACTTTATTTACAATTAATAATGTGGCCATTGTTATGGTGTCAACACTTTTAGGTGTCATTTTGTTTAAAGAAAAAATCTCTAAAAAGAACTGGATTGGAATTGCAATTGCAATTATATCTATAGTAATAGTAACTTTGGCATAAATGGAAAACAGCGACATTTACAAAACTATAACCAAAGCATCTCCTGAAGTTTTATTTAAAGACAGAAACAGCAAGTTTTATGGCTATGCATTTCCCGTCACCACAGAAGATGACGTTAAAAACCATTTGAATACGCTTAAAAAGAATCATCACCAGGCAAGGCATTGGTGCTATGCATATCAATTTGGTATGCAAGAAAAAGACATTGTATTTAGAGCCAATGATGACGGAGAGCCCAATAATAGTGCAGGAATGCCTATTTATGGCCAAATCCAGTCTTTTGAAGTAACCAACATACTCATTGTAGTGGTTAGGTATTTTGGAGGTACCAAATTAGGTGTTGGAGGTTTAATTAACGCTTATAAAACTGGAGCCCAATTGGCGCTAGAAGCTGCCACAATTGTATCTAAAACAATAAATATTGAATATGCTATCTCTTTTGATTATAAGAATATGAATAAAGTCATGAGAATTATAAAAGAGAAACATTTAAATGTTATAAATCAGACTCTAGAATTGAGTTGTAAAATTATAATCTCGGTAAGATTAAAAGACGCACCTTCAATTTTCGAAATTTTTGACAACTTATATGAGATTAATATAAAGAAGTTGAACGATTAAATATGCAGTTTGTCTAAAATATAATCTGGACATCTTGTAGGCCGATTCTTATGAATATCCATAAATACCAAAACAGAATTTCCTGTTGTTAAAATTTCATCATTTTCATTTAAGATTTCATAATCAAATTCAATTTTGGCAGTTGGCTTTTTTACGAGTTTAGTTTTTACTTTAATGAGGTCGTCATAACACGCTGACTTTTTGTAATTTATACTTAATGAAATTACTGGCAACATGACACCACTCTTCTCCATCTCCTTATAGGAAAATCCCATTTTTCGTAACCACTCGGTTCTTCCCATTTCAAAATATTGTGCATAATTACCGTGGTACACAACTCCCATTTGATCTGTTTCTCCATAACGTACTCTAAATTGAATTTCATCAGATTTGGAAAGATCCTCCATAGTTTTTGATATTTTTTTTGTATTTTCGAACCGATTTAAACATGAGAAAAAAATTCTAGAAAATCAATACATTTTGATTTTTTTATTAAAAAATTTGTTCACATATTTGTCATGTAAAAATTATACCAGAGAAACTCGAATTTCTCTTTTTTTTGCTAACTAACTAACAACACAAAAATTAACTTAGAGAATGGATATAACTGCGCAATCGGTTTGGACTAACTGTCTCTCATTTATAAAAGACAACATACAACCTCAAGCCTACAAAACATGGTTTGAGCCTATAGTAGCAGTTAAGCTTACCGATAATGCTTTAAGTATTCAAGTACCTAGTAAATTTTTCTACGAATGGTTAGAAGAACACTACGTAAAGATTTTAAAAGTTGCTCTTACTAAACAATTAGGTGAAACTGCCAAATTAGTTTATGTCATTAAAATGGAAAACACCTATGGCAACAAACAACCTTTTACAGAAAAAATTCCTAGTTCTAATCGTGGAGCCTTAAAATCTCAAGATGTAGATGTTCCTTTAAACAACAAAAATCCTGAGCTTAAGAACCCCTTCGTAATTCCAGGAATTAGAAATGTAAAAATCGAATCTCAGCTAAATCCAAACTATAGTTTTGAAAACTTCTTAGAAGGTGATTCTAATCGTTTGGCTAGAAACGCTGGCTTGGCTGTAGCAAATAAACCTGGTGGAACCTCTTTCAATCCTTTATTAATATTTGGAGGTGTTGGCTTAGGAAAAACACATTTAGCTCATGCTATTGGTGTTGATATAAAAGATAAGTATCCAGAAAAAACAGTACTATATATCTCTGCTGAAAAATTCACACAACAGTATATAGACTCTGTTAAAAAGAATAATAGAAACGACTTTATTCACTTCTATCAAATTATTGATGTTTTGATTATTGATGATGTTCAATTCTTATCAGGAAAATCTGGAACCCAAGATGTGTTCTTTCATATTTTTAATCACTTACACCAAAACGGAAAACAAGTTATTCTAACTAGTGACAAAGCACCTGTTGACATGCAGGATATTGAACAACGTCTACTGTCTCGTTTTAAATGGGGACTTTCAGCCGAACTTCAAAGTCCAGATTTTGAAACGCGTGTTTCTATACTTAAGAACAAATTATATCGCGATGGTGTAGAAATGCCAGAAGAAATTGTAGAGTATGTTGCGAAACATATCAAAACCAATGTTCGCGAATTAGAAGGTGCTATTATTTCTTTAATTGCACAATCCTCTTTCAACAAAAAGGAAATTACGGTTAACCTTGCCAAAGAGATTGTTGAAAAATTTGTTAAAAACACTAAACGTGAGGTCTCTATAGATTATATCCAAAAAGTAGTATCAGACTATTTCCAAATGGATGTTAGTACGCTTCAGTCTAAAACAAGAAAACGTCATATTGTACAAGCAAGACAGTTGGCTATGTTTTTTGCAAAGAAATACACCAAAGCATCTCTTGCTAGTATTGGTTCTCAAATAGGAAAACGAGATCATGCTACAGTACTACACGCTTGTAAAACTGTAGACAACTTATCATCTACCGATAAACAATTTAGAAAATACGTAGAAGATTTGTCGAAAAAACTTTCTTTATAAACATTACAATGACTAGTATTTTAATGGTTTGCCTGGGGAATATTTGTCGTTCACCATTGGCACATGGCATATTAGAATCCAAATTACCTTCTGATAGATTTTATGTTGATTCCGCAGGAACAGCAGGTTATCATATTGGAGACCGTCCAGATCATCGTTCTATTGCAGTTGCAAAATCTCATAATGTGGATATTTCAAGGCAGCAGGCAAGGCAGTTTCAAACATCAGATTTTGATACCTTTGACATCATCTATGTTATGGATCATTCTAATTTTGAAAACGTAGTCAAACTTGCAAGACATACTAAGGATATAGCAAAAGTAAAGCTCATATTAGAAGTTAATCAATCGATTACCAATAAAAGAGTTCCAGACCCTTATTATGGTGAAATGTCAGATTTTGAACACGTATTTTCACTTCTAAATAATGCTTGTGATATCATTTCTAAAAAGCTAACGCGTAAGTCCTTGTAACGATTCTGTTAATAGACTCTTAATTTTTTTCGTATTTTGTAAAAAAATTCCTTAAAATCTAGAAAAATGAAAAATTTAACTCTTTTCCTAGCCTGCTTTGTTATATCCCTAAGTTATGCTCAAAACATCAGCTTAGAAGTTTATGCGTCAGGCTTATCTTCTCCAGTAAATGCAAAACATGCTGGTGATGACAGATTCTTTGTTGCAGAACGCGCTGGTGTTATTAAAATTATTAATGCCGATGGTAGTGTAAACACAGCTCCCTTCTTAGATATCGATCCTAGAGTCATCAATAATGGTGGTGAACAGGGATTACTAGCAATGGCATTCCACCCCAACTATGACACTAATGGCTTCTTTTTTGTGAACTACATCGATAACAATGGTGACACAATTATCTCAAGGTTCACAAGAAGTACAGCGGATACAGCTGACCCAAATTCTGAGGTCATCTTATTAAACATCTCGCAACCATTCCCTAACCACAATGGTGGCGATATGCACTTCGGCCCTAATGATGGATATTTATATATCTCAACAGGCGATGGTGGTTCTGGTGGTGATCCAGGAAATCGCGCACAAAACATGACCTTATTATTAGGTAAAATGTTAAGACTCGATGTTGATGTAACACAAACTCAAATAGACACAGGTATAACATATCTTATTCCTAGTGACAATCCTTTTGTAAGTGACTCTGCTGTTTTAGATGAAATTTGGGCATCAGGACTAAGAAATCCTTGGAAATTCTCTTTTGATAGATCTAATGGTGATATGTGGATCGCAGATGTTGGTCAAAGTAATAGAGAAGAAATCAATCGTGTTTCGTCTACATCAACAGGAGGCGAAAACTATGGATGGAAGTGTTTTGAAGGCACTTCAACATTTAGCAATGGAGCTGGTTGCAGTACTATTACTCACACACCTCCAGTTGCAGAATACAACTATGGTGGAAATCCTTTCAAATGTTCAATCACTGGTGGTTATCGTTATAGAGGAACAATTCAAACAGGGCTCCAAGGTTTATATTTCTTTGGAGATTACTGCAGCGATGAAATTGGAGTTGTTCAAGAAACAGCACCAGATACTTATACTTTGAATTTTGTCGATGACTTTTCGGGTCAAGGTTGGTCTGGTTTTGCTGAAGACGTAAATGGTGAACTTTTTGTAATAGGCTTGCTATCTGGAACAGTTTATAGAATTGTTGATGATAACTTAAGTGTTAGTGACGAAACTTTAAATAGCATTAGAATGTTTCCTAATCCTGCAAAAAACACCTTAACTTTTGATTTAACAAATGCATCCAATCAAATTAATAGTGTCAATATTTTTGATATACAAGGTAAATTAATCCAATCGAACACCAACTTTGATCAGCAACTGGTTACTTTAAACACGAAATCATTAACTAGTGGTTTATATATCGTAGAAATACAAGGAACAGATGGAAAGAAAAGTGTTCGTAAACTCATTAAAGAATAAATGAATCCAAATTTCGGAAAGCTATATCTTATTCCAACACGTCTCGGCGACAATCCGCCTCTTGAAGTTTTACCTATTTCGGTAAAAAAAATTATTGAATTGGTAGACGATTATATTGTTGAGAATGAAAAAACAGCACGACGATTTATAAAAAAGGTAGATTCGAGGAAACAACAATCTACCTTAAACTTTAAAATTCTAAACAAATATACCCAGCCCGAAGAAATTCAAAATTTCTTAGAAGACTGCAAAAAAGGAAAACCAATGGGTTTGCTCTCAGAGGCTGGCTGTCCAGGCATAGCCGATCCTGGTGCTGATATTGTAAAACTAGCACATGATAATAATATTCAGGTGGTACCCTTGGTAGGACCTTCTTCTATAGTTCTAGCATTAATGAGCTCAGGAATGAATGGCCAAAGTTTTGCTTTTAATGGATATATTCCTATTGATAAGCAAGAGCGAAAGACCACCTTAAAACGCTTTGAACGCTTGTCGTATGAGCAAAATCAAACACAATTATTCATAGAAACACCTTATCGTAACAACAAAATATTGGAAGATATTTGTTCTACGTTACATCCCAACACAAGAGTTTGTGTGGCTTGCGATATTACGCTCCCTACAGAATACATCAAAACCATGACTGCAAAGGAATGGAAACATAACAAAGTTGATTTACATAAACGACCAGCTATTTTTATTATTCATAAAGATTGAGATTAATCTCAGTTGAAAGCTGAATGTCTGGCGATTTAAAAAAACGCGCTTGCCCTTCGTAAAACACAAGGCGTTTGACATTAATTTTACACTTTTTTGACATTTCAAATGGTATTTAACCTGCTTTATAGCATACATTTATGACCATAAATCAATACATTTTGGTCGCATGAAAAAAACTATTACAATTTCAGGAATTACCCTAATCATACTATGCATCTTAGTTTATGGCGCACTAAACCTAGATCATAAGAACGTAAACTATGCTAAAGATTTGAATAATGGGCTTAACCCCGTTACGGAGCCTACAAAAACGAGTGTAAACAAAAATAATCAGCGATTTTTTTATTCTGTAGGTAACCGATATGATGTTATCAAAAAATCTGATTTACTTAAAGCCAAATCAATTAAAGATTTCTTGCGAAAAGAGCAAATGCCTCCTTTAGACTCTTACCAATTTATAAGCATGATTGTCGTTAAGGACAATAAGCAAACAGATGAGATAGCAATGCGTAAAACCGATAAACTATCTAAATCTCAAATTGAGTTATTAAAATCTGCTAACTTTTCAACACACATTTTAATAAGAAGTGATTATGAAAACATTAGTGAAGAAACATTACAAACCAAATATGGTTATTGGTGTCCTCACTTAACAATTGTTCCTGAACAACAAGCAAAATATATTTATGGTCAGGACGCACTTGTATCCTATCTAGAAGAAAATGGTGAAGCAGTATTAGAATCAATTGATGAGAATAAGTTCAAATCTGTTAGTGTCTATTTTACAGTAACCAAGGAAGGCCTGATAAGCAATACTAGAATGGAATCAAACTCGAATCATCCAAAGGTTGATGAGAAGATAATAGAGCTTATTACTGGTTCTTCTGGGCAATGGGTTCCTGCAAAAAACATTAAGGGAGAAGATGTTGATCAAGAGCTTGTCTTTTCGCTTAGTACAGGCTGTTAAATAAAAAAAAGCCAATCTATATGATTGGCTTTTCTCATTCATTCATTAATCTAAAATATAATATCGACTATAATGTCGCTTTGGCTCTTTTATCTGCTTCTATGAAAGAGGTATCATATCCTGAAAACTTTTTCATATAATGTTTAACAGTCGTTCCGTAAGCATCAGAGAAATTATTACTTCCATAACTTCTCAAAAACTTCTTAACGCTACCTGGTCCAGCCAAATGGGCCGCAGCCAAAATCCCAGACTCCGTAATATCAACACCATTAATCTTCTTCCCAACAAAACGTTCGATATCCTTACGTAAAATCCATTTATTACGTTCTGCGTTGGCTAAAAATGCCTTTTCTTGTAGTTTTGGATTATATAAAAATTGTGTTGGATTATAGATTCCAATCATTTTCAATGTTTCTTTACCAAATTGGTATTTCCCTAAATACCCTAAAGTATTTACTGTAAAATAGTTACCTCTAGACTCTTTAAATGCTAGAGCTTCTTTAAAACCATGGTAAGATTTGCCTAAATACGGAAAATAAGTGTACGTTGATGGCATTGAACTAGTTGCTTCTTTCAGCGTTAATTCATTATCATTAGGTGTATGCTCGTTAAAAGCAATGTCCTTAGATATATTGTAATCAAGCTCTAAACCTTCAGTTGAATAATCGGCATAATTGATCGATTGCTCAGGTTTAAGTGCCAAATAAAGTGTGACACAAATAGCTAATGGTACAACAAAATAATTACCTACTTTTTTAATCATAATAGCTAATTTTAGTAAGTCGAAATCATCCCCTTCTATGACTTACAAATTGCGCCTGCAAATATACGCTTTTTTCTATATATCTGAAAATAAGCTGTTAAAGTGTTGTTAAAAGTAGATATAGTGGAGCTTTATGCCGTTTTTCCCGTTGAATTCAATAGCTGGAAAAGGCACTTTTATGACGTTCAAAACGTCAAATACGGTTCTCAACACTCGAGAATTTGTGCGTATTCTAGACAAATCTACATCCAAACTAAGGAAAAATTGCCGCTGTCTATTTTGAGTTATAAATATGTTATTAACATTTTCCTCTTTTCCGGTGAGCATTCCCTCTGCACTATAACCAACTGCCAGGTTAATCCATTTAGGAATTTTACTATCCTTAAAGAAAGAATGCACATTGGCACTCAACCAATATGTTTGTCCATTATAATCCTTTAAAAGCTCTTCTAAAAACCCCTCTCCTAGTTTATCAGGTCGCTGACTGGCATATTGTGTTTGATGAAATGAATACTTCATTGTTATACGTTGCTCGTCCCATAACAGTTCTTGTCCGACATACAGTCCAGTTCCCAAGCCATTGGCAACCATATCAGACCAAGAAAATCCCCATTCTTCAGAATAGCCATCAAAAATTTCTACAGCAGTTAAAAATCCAAAACCTAAGGTAGCTCCATAAATAAGTTGATCTTTTTTGGAAACACCACTCCATCTTAGGGCATTTGCTCCTAGTCTTCCAAGTTGATAAGACGAAAACACATGACCGAGTTTGTCCATTTGCAACCACTCATCTGTATCATTTATTGTTTTAAATTTAGATCTAGGGAAATCGGCATACCATAATTGATCGAGTCCTATTAACGTTAGTGTAGCTAAGGAAGTTTCAGCAATAACAACAGCATTACGTCTTGAATTGTGCAGGGTATCGCTTGGTTTTAAAAAAGAATCGCCCCTTGATTGAGAGTGAGCAGAAACCAACACCAAGGCACATATCAGAAATAAAAAATGTCGAATCCTGAACATTATTTATTAATCCCTTGAGACGAAAGATAACGTTGATACTCTCTAGCATTGACATTATGCTGAGATAAAGTTTTTGCGAACTTATGAAATCCGAGTTTTTTTGCATTGGCAGCAAAATACAAGTAATTATGCTTTTCATAATTGAGTACTGCATTAATGGCTGAAATATCAGGCATAGCTATTAATCCTGGAGGCAAACCTGCATTCATATAAGTATTATAAGGTGACTCAATATCCTTATGTTTGTTCAGTACTCGTTTTATAATCGTGTTTTTATATTCGGGTAATTTATACGCTGCAAATTTCAAGGTTGGATCAGCTTGCAAAGGCATTCCAATGCGCAATCGGTTCATATATACACCAGCAATTCTTGGTTGTTCACTGGCCTGCTTTGATTCTTCATGAACAATAGATGCAAGTGCCATTATTTCATCTTGAGACAAGCCAATAGTTTTAGCTTTTGCTTTTCTATTGTCATTCCAAAAACGATTATATTCTTTGAGCATTCGGTCTCTAAATCCTTCTGCCGACGTATTCCAGAAAAACTCATAACTATTTGGGACATACATACCCAGAGCTGTTTCGTTTGAAAAGCCGTTTTCTTCCAAGAATGACGTATCAGTCATTGCTTGAATTAAAGCGGTACTATCGGTATCTATTTGGTTGCTTATTCGACCTGCCAACTTCTCAAGACTCTCTTGGTTGTTAAATGCTATTTTAATAGGAACATTATTACTTCGTATAGAATTAATAATATCATTATTACTCATTCCTTTTTTAATGACAAACTTTCCCGCCTTTAAATTAGAAGTGTACTTCTTTCGTTCTGCCAAAGCATCAAACCCCTCAATATCCTTAAGTAAGGGTTCTAGTTGCATTCTTACATCTTTGTAGGCGTCGTTTTTAGACACAAAAATGTAAGCCTCATCATTATTGAAGCTGGTATTTGGCGATAACATCGCGTTATAGACATAATATCCAAAATAAGCAGCAACAAGCAAACCTATAATTGCGATAGCCCAGAGTATTTTCTTTATATACATTTAATTAAGAAGTATTTGTAATAAGTATTCATTTTTATAAGAACCATTTACATAGTTCCAGTCTTTTTTTAATCCGATTATATCGAATCCCTGATTTTTAAACAACTTCAAGCTCATATCATTTTCTTCGGAAATATTACAAAACAGTTGATGCATATCTAAGTGTGACTTACAGTAAGCTATTAATAACTGCAATGCTTCCTGTCCATAACCTCTTTGCCTCATATCCTTGTCTTTTATCAATATTCCCACACCAGCACGTCTATTTTTAAAATCAAAATCAAATAAATCGATCATTCCAATAGCTATATCATTTTGAGTACAAATTACTAAACGCAATTGTTTGACTTCAAAAATATCTTTATGAGCTTGTTCAAGATATTGCTTTATTAAAAACTTAGAATAAGGTGTTATCGTATTACTTACTTCCCAAATATCCTGATTATTCTCAATGGCATGAATAAAATCAAGATCTTCTGGCTCTAAAGCTCTCAAATAAATATGTTCTCCTTTGAGTGTTACCATTATATATGACCTTTATAAACTTGAGTTGCTGGACCAATAAGCCATATATTCTCATAACTTCCATGACCTTTTTCAAAAGATACTTTTAGCGTCCCTCCTTCAGTTTCTAACGTTATCAGGTTTTTTTCTGTCTCTCCTATATAGTGCATTGCCAAGGCAACTGCTGTAACCCCTGTACCACAAGAATAAGTCTCATCCTCAACACCTCTTTCATAGGTTCTTACCGAAAAACTATCATCACTATTCTTACTTACAAAATTAACGTTACTCCCTTCTTCATTATAAGGTTCACCTGATCTAATTTGTCTTCCGATAGTCTTAACATCAAATGATGCCAAATCATTAGCCATTTGAATATGATGTGGCGACCCTGTATCTAAAAACGTATGAGATTCGTAAGTCTCAATAGAACTAACATCTTGCATTTGTAAACTTACCAAGCCATTTTCAATTTTAGCCTTATGCAGTCCGTCAATAGCCTCAAAAGTTGCAGTATCCTTAATGACACCCAAAAAATTAGCAAAGGCAGTTATACATCTTCCACCATTACCACACATAGAGCTTTCATTACCATCTGCGTTAAAATAAACCATTCTAAAATCGCATGATTCATGAGTTTCAAGAAGTATTAATCCGTCGGCACCAATACCAAACCGTCTATCACATAAAAAAGAGATAAACGCCGTATCTTTTTTGTTGAAAATTTGCTGACGATTATCAACCATCACAAAATCATTTCCTGTTCCCTGATATTTATAAAATGTAAGTTCCATAGGTGATGCAAATATATAAATAATGATGCGATAATTGTGTTGTTAAATGAGCGTTAAATTAGACGTTAAAAATCGTTAAAGTTCAATTTCTACTTCAATAAATAGTTAATTTTAGTCGTTACATTTTGTAATAACATTTAAAACCTAATAACTAATGAAAAAGATTTTAACCTTAGTATTTGTTTCGGTGTTAGGTGGAATCATAGCATTATCTGCCTACACTCTTTTTATCGAAAAAAATCAAACTATAACCATAACTGAAAGCTCAAACGAGCCACAATTTTTGAATGCGAGTTATGACACAAATACAGCCAACTTGATTAATGGCGAACAACCAGATTTTATTGAAGCTGCCGAGAATACAATTAACTCAGTAGTTCATGTCAAAAACACATCTATAGTAAGTGGAGCTTTAACCTTTGAAGATTTATTCTACGGACGAAGTTCACAACGCGCTCAAGTTGGAACTGGTAGTGGTGTTATCATTGATAAAAATGGCTACATTATTACTAATAATCATGTGATTGCTGGTTCTAGTAGTATTTCTATTACTTTAAATGATAATAGAGTATATGAGGCTACACTTATAGGTGCAGATGAAAAAACAGACATCGCTCTTTTAAAAATTGAAGCAGACGAAGATCTTCCTGCCATCGAATTTGGAGATTCAGATCATGCCAAAATTGGCGAATGGGTTCTGGCTGTTGGTAATCCTTTTAACCTTACCTCTACTGTAACTGCAGGAATTATCAGCGCTAAATCTAGAGATCTGTCTGGACGAAACTCTCAATCGTTTATTCAAACAGATGCAGCGGTAAATCCTGGAAATTCGGGAGGTGCTTTAGTGAATTCTAATGGTAGACTTATTGGTATCAATACGGCTATTACATCAAAAACAGGGTCTTACATTGGATACTCGTTTGCAGTGCCAAGTAACATTGCCAAAAAAGTAGTACAGGATATTATTGAATATGGCGATGTACAAGAAGGTGTGCTTGGTGTATCTATTTTAAATAGAAATTCTGACGAAGCAAAAGAACTAGGAGTAAGCGAAATTCAAGGCGTATATATTAGTAATGTCGAAGATAATTCTGGTGCAGAAAAAGCAGGTATCAAAAATGGAGATATTATTAAAAGATTAGATAACGTAGAAATTTCTAAATTTTCAGATTTGAGCGGCTATATTAAAACCAAACGCCCTAATGATGTCATTAATGTTGAAATTGAACGTGATAGCAAAGTTAAGATTATCCCTGTTACGCTTTCAAAAAGCGATATTATTAGTGTCAAATTTATCGACATGGAGTTACGTAATCTCCCTTCAAAACTTAAAAAAGAATACGATATCAAAAACGGTGTTATTGTTCAAGATAATAAGAATAGTTTCCTCTATTCAAAACTAGGTATCTCACGCGGGTATATTATTACTGGTATCAACGACGTTCCAATTAATAGTGTAGAAGATATTTCAAAATTCACCGAAAAATATGGTGATAAAGCTCAAGAAAACATTTTTAAGCTAGAATATTTAAATACCAAATTAGAGCGAAAAGAAGTCATCTTTAGATAGACCAAAATCAAACGAACAAAAACCTCTTCAAAATTTAAAATTTAGAAGGGGTTTTTATTTTGTATAAAAACGCTACGAAAACGTTTGAAATGTATTATTTTTGCAAAAATTTTTAAACACACAACACACTAAATTAATTACAATGGGTTTGAACGGAACTTATGAAAAAGAACTCGCTTTTCAAGCAGATCGAAGAAGAGCTACAGTTGAATTTATAAAAATTGTTAGCGATCTTTGGTACGACAAATCAATAGAATTGGTGCTTTTTAGAAACCAACTAATTGATCGTAACGTGAGCGAAATTTTAAATCTTCACGAATATGCTGGAGAGTTTGTACAGAAACCAATTTCAATTTTTGATTCTGTAGAAATTGCGCAAGCAATTAAAACGTTAGACCTTCCTCCTGCCAAGTTAGATATTGGAAAGTTAACTTACGAATTTCATCTTGAAGACCAAAAGTACAGTAATGCTACTGGATTTGTTGCTGAAAAACTTAAAGACGCTAAGAAAAATAAAGCCATACAACCAAAAGATGTGGTGCTTTATGGTTTTGGACGAATTGGTCGATTAGTGGCCAGAGAGCTAATGACTAGAACAGGAAAAGGAAGTCAATTACGTTTAAGAGCAATTGTAACTCGCGGAACTATTGACCAAGTTGTTCTTGAAAAAAGAGCCTCTTTATTACGTAACGATTCTGTACATGGTGATTTCCCAGGAACTGTTATTGCCGATGCAAAAAACAGTGCGTTAATTATCAACGGAACTACCGTAAATGTCATATCGGCTAATGCTCCTGAAGATATTGATTATACTAAGTTAGGTATTAATAATGCCTTAGTTATTGATAACACTGGAGCTTTTAGAGATGACGAAGCTCTAGGAAGACATTTAAAGTCTAAAGGTGTTGATAAAGTATTATTAACTGCTCCAGGTAAAGGTGTTCCTAATATTGTTCATGGTGTAAATCACTTAGAAAACAATCCAGATAAAGTTGATATTTTCTCTGCCGCATCTTGCACGACTAATGCCATCACTCCTGTTCTAAAAGCAGTAGAAGACACATTTGGTGTTATAAGTGGACACTTAGAAACAATCCATGCCTACACAAACGATCAAAACTTAGTTGATAATTTTCATAAAAAATACCGTCGTGGTAGAGCTGCAGCACTTAACATGGTCATTACCGAAACTGGTGCCGGAAAAGCTGTTTCAAAAGCCTTACCATCGCTAGAAGGAAAATTAACATCTAATGCGATTAGAGTGCCTGTTCCTAATGGTTCTTTAGCTATTTTAAATTTAGAATTAGAAAAAGAAACATCTGTTGACGGTATTAACACCATCATGAAAAAATATGCTCTTGAAGGTGATTTAGTAGAACAAATCAAATATGAAATGAGCGATGAGTTAGTATCTAGTGATATTGTTGGAAGCTCTGCTCCATCTATCTATGATAGCAAAGCTACTATTGTTCGTGCTGACGGAAAAAATGCTATTTTATACATCTGGTATGACAACGAATATGGTTATAGTCATCAAGTCATTAGATTAGCTAAATACATTGCTAAAGTAAGACGTTTTTCTTACTATTAGTCTTGAATATAATTTCTAGAAAAATCCCATTTTTAAAAAAGTGGGATTTTTCTGCTTTATAGAAGCAACCATTTTAATGTTTCTGCATCTAGTAATTAGAATCTATAAATCAATTACTATGAAAATGAAACCTTTTGCCTGGCTATTGCTATTATGCTTTAGTTTGAGCTTTCAATCTTGCTGGTTAACCGACACCGAAGATGACATCGTCACAACTACTGTTCCCGATTATTACGTACCTGTAATTATGCAACGTTCAGTTTTCGAAAACACCACTACACTTCAAACAACTCCAGAAGTCATTGTCAATTCAGGAAAAATTTATGTAAAGGATAACTTCATTTTTATAAACGAACGCAATAAAGGTTTTCATATCATCAATAATACAGATCCATCTAACCCAGAAAATATAGCATTTCTAAATGTTTTAGGATCTTCAGACCTGACGATTAAAGGCGCATCAATATATGTGAATAACGCAACAGATTTACTTGCGCTCACTTTAAATGCGCAAGAGGGCACAATGGAAATTACCAAACGTATCCCTAATGCCTTTCCTCAAATAAGCTCGCCATTAGGATCTAATTTTTATGGCGTACAAAACAACGAAATTATTGTAGACTGGACCTTAAACGAGAACAACTAAACTTAAAACCCACGAATTATGAAAAAATATATCTTTTTAATAATAACAGGACTTGTGTTGAGTTGTGATTCTGACAGCTCAAGTGATTCAACCACTATGTCTAACGAAACTGGAAAAGCAGGTTCATTAGCGCGTTTTACATCCTACAATGATTATTTATATACTGTAGATAATCAGAAACTAAATGTATTTAACATTGCTAACAGAGAATCTCCTGTAAAGGTAAATGAGCTTCAAATAGGGTTCAATATAGAAACCTTATTTAACTATAAAGAATACCTGTATATAGGTTCTCAAAATGGAATGTATATCTATAGCGTTCAAAACCCTGAACAACCTCAATATTTATCTGATGTACAACATTTTACAGCTTGCGATCCTGTAATTGCCAACGCTACACACGCCTATGTTACATTGCATGCCGATATTGGATGTGGTACAACAATCAATGTTTTAGAAACCTATGACGTGACAGATGTTGTAAACCCTATTTTAATTTCTAGTCGAAATTTGACTAAACCTATCGGATTAGGATTGTACAATGACTATCTTATTGTTTGTGATGATGAAGTTAAAATATTTGATGTGTCTGATCCCAGTAATTCGGTCTTAGTTCATGCTATAAATCGCAGTGCTTTTGATGTTATTGTTAACAATAATACCTTGATCCTTATTGGTGAAAACGGATTATATCAATACAGCCTTAATCCAAATAGTATCCAAAATACAGAAGAGTTGAGCACTATCAACATCTAAAATCAACTTTCATTCGTATATAATTTAGCCTCACATTTAGTGAGGCTAAATGTTTATATCAACATATTGATTTACACCTAAATTATCATATAAATTGTTATATTGCTACCATTAATTATGCTATTAAAACTCAACCAAACCAAGATGAAATTTTTTAAGACATTACTACTCTCTACTCTTACTGTACTATGTTTTTCTGTGGCTTCTGCACAAACAACCAATGATGAGGAAAAATTATCATTAAACAGTGGGACTATCGACAATCAATTTGAATACGTTATTAGACGTTCAAATAGCTGGCAAGATTATAAAACAGTTAAGAAAACATGGCTTTATGCATTAAAAGCGCATACCATTGATTCTTTGAAAGCAGTTCATAAAGATTTAGATGATACTCAAGCTATTGTTCAAACACAAGCCAAGGAAATTGAAGACCTAAAATCTAATCTTGCTAACACTAAAACGAGTTTAGATAACACCATTGCCGAAAAAGATAATATGGAACTTTTCGGGATTCAAACCAGCAAACCAAACTATAGCTTAATCTTATGGAGCATTGTTGGCGTATTGTCGGCACTTTTATTGTTCTTTATTTATAAGTTTAGAAATAGTAATGCTATAACTAAGCAAGCCAAAAAGACCTTAGCTGAAACCGAAGAGGAATTTGAAGAGCACAGACGTGTTGCACTAGAACGTGAACAAAAAGTAAGACGTCAATTACAAGACGAAATTAACAAGCAAAAAAACAACGGATAGTCATTTCTGAGGAAATAAAAATTCGTGTACTGTTTTAAATTTAAAATCTGTAATTTCGGTTACAGATTTTTTTTTATGACTATCACGCACGCACAACTCAAAGACTTAGATGCCCTGATTGGCTTATTTGAAGGCTATCGCATATTCTACAAACAAGAACCAAATCCACAAGCTGCAAAGCGCTTTTTAACACAACGCATCGTTAAGAATGATTCTATTATATACATTGCTTATGTTAATAATCAACCTGCTGGTTTTACTCAGCTATACCCATTGTTTTCTTCTGTATACATGAAGTCAATATATATGCTCAACGATTTGTATGTAGCTTCCAAATTTAGAAACCAAGGTATTGGAGAAGCGTTGATTAATCGGGCTAAACATTTATGCCAGTCTGAAAATAATAAAGGTATGGCCATTCAAACAGCTTTTGATAATCCTGCGCAGCACTTATATGAACGCTTAGGTTTTGAGAGAGATACCGATTTGCAGTTTTTCTGGAAAAATGCATAAACTTCAACTCAAGTTTCAATTTAAAATTATATAAATGAGCTATCATATTTATACCGAAAACAATAAAGAATTAAAATTATCTGATATACTTCAAAGCGAGCATTTACCAACTAATGTAGCGATTGCTTTTGGACAATTAGAAGATGAAATCATAAATGGTTACTCTAAACTATATATACCTCATCAATCTTCAAGAGGAGTCGTGATTACTAAAGATGATACCGAATATGACATCGAACTAAATATAGGCTCAAGTAAAGAAGATTATCATCTTGCGTCCAAAATTGCTTTAGCTCTAGGTACTTTAAATAACTCCAAAATTTCTCCTGAATTTGATGAGAGCCTGTCACTCAATGAATTTGAAAAAAAATATGACACAGCTTGGGCTGAGGAAAGTCAATCGATAGGTGTAAGTACATTGATAAGCATCGTAAAAGAAAAAAGCCCTATAGTAAAGATTAATGGTTGTAAACGAGGGTATTACTTTGGTGAAAACATGATAAATGAATTCTCTATAGATAACCCAGACGAAAAGCAGTTTACAGAACGTTTAGTTGAAAACATAAGACGCATTCAGTTCATTGAAGATTTAAATGAAGACCTAAATATCCCTAGTTTAATGGAAGCTGATTTCCCTGAAGGTGTAAAAACATTTATAGTTGTTCCTCCAGAGTTTAAACTATTACTTTTAAAATCAGACTTCATAGTTTTAAATGATAATAAAAATGTACTTAAAGTAGAGGCTAATAAATTTATTGATATTCTTAATACAAAGTCCATGCTCGAAAGACTAGACGAAGAACAATACATAATGAACCCAATTAAAACTAGTGACTATGCCGAGTTAATGGCCTTGTTTAACAAGGAACAACCGCAGAAAGAAAAAAAGAACAAAAAAAGCTGGAAATTTTGGAAATAGCGTCATGTCTAATACCATACAAAAAGTTCGATATGAACCATAAATAAAGGCCTTACTATCATAAAAAATTAAACTAAATACCTTTGCGAGAATTTCCTAAGAACATAAGATTTAAATACAATTGGAGAGCCTATCAGCATCGCGTATTAGAAGACTTACAAAGTCATTTAGAAGATTCGCATTTACATATAGTGGCACCTCCAGGATCTGGCAAAACAGTTTTAGGCCTAGAGGTTGCTATCAGACTAAACAACCCTACATTAATCTTAGCGCCTACTATTGCTATTAGAAATCAATGGATACAACGCTTCTGTGAATTATTCTTACAAGTAGAAACCACACCAAACTGGATATCAAGAGATATCAGAGCTCCAAAATTTTTAACAGTTTCAACCTATCAAGGTTTACATGCAGCCTGTAATGACATTGTCATAGACATGGATGATGATGATGATGATGATGATGATGATAAAGACTATATTGAAGACCGTCATGAACTTGTCATTTCAGACACCAATATGGTAACGATTGTCAATAATTTAAAATCTCAAGGCATCAAAACCATTATTGTTGATGAAGCACATCATTTAAAAAATGGGTGGTGGTATACACTCAATAGTATTAAAGATCAATTAGACCCAATAATAGTAGGTTTAACAGCAACACCTCCTTACGATGTTACCGTTAATGAATGGCAGCGCTATTTAGATTTGAACGGACCTGTAGATACAGAGATTTCTGTTCCTGAACTCATCGTTGAAGGTGATTTATGCCCTCATCAGGATTATGTATATTTTACCCTACCTTCAAAGAAAGAAAAACAAGGCATTGCCGCGTTTAGAACGCGTATTTCTGAATTATTCGAAAGCATTAAAACAGACGAGACACTTATTCGAGCCATAGAAAATCACCCTATTTGGTTGCTTCCCTCTCTTCATGTTGATTGGATTTACACTCATCTTTCCTACTATTCCGCCTGCCTCATATTTTTAAATTCAAACGGAAAAAAGATCTCAAAATCCCATTTGGATATCATTGATGATAAACCGGTTAGTATTCCTAGCTTTGATTATGATTGGATTGAAATTCTCTTAGAATTCTATCTCTTTAGTAAGGATGATTATTTTGAAACCTTTGCAGATCACAGAAAACAACTAGAAAATCGCTTAAGACAAGGTGGCGCTTTAGAACGCAAACGTGTTCATTTCTCTAAAAATAAAAAAATGTCTCGCTTTCTAAGTTCTAGTATCAGCAAACTACAAGGTATTAAGAACATTATAGAGTTTGAATACAATCAGCTAGATGATAAACTAAGGTTGGTTGTTCTATCAGATTATATAAGAAAAGAGTTTATAACCAATACCTCTGAAAACAAACTTGAATTAAATAAACTTGGTGTTATTCCCATTTTTGAAACGTTAAGACGGGATAATCCTAATCATATAAAACTAGGCGTGCTAACAGGTTCTCTAGTTATCATTCCAAAAAAAGCGCTTTCAGCATTTCAAGAAAAAGCGCAACAACTTAATATTTCTAATATAAAATGGAACACACTTGATTATGATGGTAATTATATTCTCATTAATCAAACCGAAACACTAAAACATCATATTGTACATATAACTACTGAAATTTTCCAAAACGGTCACATAGAGGTTCTTGTTGGAACAAAGTCCTTACTGGGTGAAGGTTGGGATGCTCCTGCCATTAATACTCTCGTACTCGCTACATTTGTAGGTTCATTTGTACTATCAAATCAAATGCGTGGTCGCGCTATTAGAACTCAAAAAAGTAACGATTCTAAAACGGCAAATATTTGGCATTTAGCCTGTATGGATACATCATCGTCATCAAATGGTGATGATTTTGATGTTTTAAAACGACGCTTCAGAAGTTTTGTTGGAGTTTCCTTTAGGGAAAAATCGAGCATTGAGAATGGTCTTGATAGACTTCAGATACCTGCAAATATTAACAGAAAAAGAACAGTCAATCAAACAAATGAAACCATGTTTGCTCTGGCGGCCAATCGTAATGAAATTAAACAACGATGGAAAAATGCTATTGCATCTGGCGTCACATTAATAGAAGAAATTAAAATTCCTTATCGTGAGGAGCGTCCATATAAAATAGCAAAGTCGGTGTCCTATTATAAAACCATCTCTAGTATTGGTGCAGCTATTATTTTTGGGTTAATAATATCTTCTGGATGGTTCCTTGAAGTCGTTTTTAAAATACTGCCACAGCATATTAGCTCATCTGGAGCGACCTTAGTTATAACTGCGATTAGTATGTTAGGGTTTTTATTGTTTGGAGGTCTCACTTATAAACATTTACGATTATACCTTAAGTATCGAGATCTTTCAAAAGACATACACAATATTGGTAAAGCCTTGTTGGCTTCATTGGTACATGCCAATTTAATTCACACGCCCATTGAACATCTAAAAGTGGTCTCAACAAAAAATGAATATGGCGCTGTATTTTGTCATTTAGAAGGCGGTTCAACCTTCGAGAAATCAACATTTATCAACGCGTTATATGAGATTATTTCTCCAATAGACAACCCTAGATACGTGATTATAAGAAAGCATGCTTTTTTTAATATGTATCAGCAAAAAGATTATCATAGTGTGCCAGATCAACTTGCTAAGAACAAAAGACTAGCAGCGTATTTCAAAACGCAATGGCAAAAGCATGTTGGTCATTGTAAGCTCGTATTTACCAGAACTCCTAAGGGTAGAAAACTACTTTTAAAATCGAGAATAAAATCTTTAGCTGCACAATTTAAAAATAAGATTGAGCATGTTAATAAATGGCGATAATCAAAACTCTCAATTAAAATAAATTTATCTATTTGCTGGCTACGGCAGCTTTAACATTAAAATTCTTAAGTCATCTTTAAAAGTATTCTTCCTCGACTCTATGATTTAAATTATCTTTGCAGTCTTAATTACAACTTATGCGTATAGATATTATTACCGTTTTACCAGAATTGATTAAAAGCCCGTTTGAAGCATCTATATTGAAACGTGCTATTGAAGCCAATTTGGTAAGTGTGCATTTCCACAACCTTCGAGATTATGCAACAGGAGGCTATAAGGCTATCGATGACACCCAATTTGGAGGCGGAGCTGGTATGGTTATGATGATCGAACCTATAGATAAATGTATAAGTAAATTACAAAGCGAACGCCACTATGATGAGGTGATCTATATGACTCCTGATGGTGAACGCCTAACGCAAAGTATTGCTAATCAAGTGTCTTTAAAACAAAATATTATCATTTTATGCGGACACTATAAGGGTGTTGATCAACGCGTTAGAGACAAGTTTATTACGAGAGAAATATCTATTGGTGATTATGTCTTGTCTGGAGGTGAATTGGGAGCAGCAGTATTGTGCGATGCCGTTATTAGATTGATTCCAGGAGTATTAGGAAATGAAACATCTGCCCTTACCGATTCGTTTCAAGATGGTTTGTTAGCACCACCAATTTACACCAAACCACGTGAATATGATGGTATGAAAGTGCCCGAAGTATTATTTAGCGGAAATTTTCCTGAAATAGAAAAGTGGCGCGAAGAAGAAGCCTATAAACGGACTAAAGAAAGACGACCAGATTTATTGGACGATTAAATTATTGAAGTAACCCGATGGATGATTATCAATATTTATATACCGTAAGTCATGTTATTTATAATTTGGCTTCACTATTAGTCGTTATCAGTTGTATTGTTATTGTGACTAAAAAAAGAACATTAGCAACAATATTAATGCTTATTGGAAGTGTGTTTGCTTTTCTTTTTGGTATTGGAAGTATTTATATATATGCCTTTACTGAAGCTTACGGAACCGACTCATCAATAAAAATGAATGCAATATCTAATTTAATTTCTGGTCTCGCTTATATAATATTTTGTTTAGGCTTGCTACTCTTTGCTATATCTCATTTTAAAAAAGACAGAACTAAAAATGAGTTCCTAGACTAAAGTGTTAAGGATTGGAACGGCATCCTTTTTACATCATTCTAGTTATGCCTAGTATGGCATCAAAAACCAGTAAAAAGATATAGTGAAAAGCCTGCCGTTTGGCTTCCTATAAAAAAGCCAAACGGAACACCCAAAAAATATGAATTAATAATTGTACGTTATTAATTATTAACTATCTTTGCACCCACTTTTGGATTAACCTCTGGCGAGAATCGTGAATGTTGATTTGAAACAACCTTGATAAACATAATAAAATGAGTTCTTTAGTAAAATTTGTACAAGACGAATTTGTAACAAAAAAAGATTTTCCAGAATTTGGAGCAGGTGATACTATTACAGTGTATTACGAAATTAAAGAAGGAAACAAAACACGTACACAGTTCTTTAAAGGTGTTGTACTACAAGTAAAAGGATCTGGTACTTCTCAAACATTTACAATTAGAAAAATGTCTGGAACTATTGGAGTAGAACGTATTTTCCCAATTAACTTACCTGCACTTCAAAAAATTGAAGTGAATAAAAGAGGTAAAGTTAGAAGAGCAAGAATCTACTACTTTAGAGGTCTTACTGGTAAGAAAGCAAGAATTAAAGAAGTTAGAAGATAGTAAGCTTCGACCACATAATTTCGAAAGAGCCTTGACAATTGTCAAGGCTTTTTTAGTTATGAACTTTTGTTAATAACTGTGGTTTATAAAATGTGAATATCTAAATAGATCAAAAATTTGGAATTCTCAAACAAAAACATACTTTAGCTAAACAATTAACAACAAACCTAGTTTGGTTTTGAATTAAGTTTTGAATTTATGTTAAATTGTAATAAAGCAACGTTCTTTATATAGTATTGTTTTTTGAGATTTTGAAAACTACAGGTGTAAGCGTGTAAGTAGCGAAATCATGAAACTTGAAACAAATTAGATGTGTAAGCAGGTGATTTGAATGAAGTGGAAAGCTTTGAAAAAGTAACAGGAACGAAAGTAAATGTGAAAAGGATGAGCAATGTTTATCGAGGCAGTCTAACACGCAAGTGAAAGATTAAGAGAAATAAACATCAAGGAAAGCAAACTAAACCGAAACGAAGTAATAACAGGTCAATACATTTTGAAAGTTAAGAAACGTTTCATTGAAATAGTGAAACTTGAACCGAAAGAGACGAGGGAACGCAAGTTCAGCTGTCTCGATTTTAGCAGCAATGCTAAATAGGTCACGCAAAGCTATCTCAAAAAAGCCATGTCAAAGTAGTTCAGCTACCATGATATGGCTTTTGTTTTTTTATCTCTCTTCGTTTTTATAATTTTAATGACTAAACTTTGTATACATGAACCTTCCCTTTATTAGCGATGAAACCTACAAAAATATAAGTTATACAAAACAGGAACTCCCAAAAGCCGAATATGATAATTGCACCTTTGTAAATTGTGATTTTTCAGAATCCTATATTTCAAATATTAGCTTCCTTGACTGAGAGTTTATAGATTGTAACTTTAGTATGGTAAAAGCAAAAGGTACCATTTTAAAAGATGTACTATTTAACAACTGTAAAATGGTAGGTTTTCCTTTTCACGACTGTAACGCCCTCTTTATGTCGTTCAAATTTAAAACGTCTCAATTAAATTTTGCTTCTTTTCATAATCTGAAACTCAAAAACACAACATTTGATCAATGCAAGCTAGAACAAACAGATTTTACCGAAGCCGATTTAAGTGGTTCTAAATTTGATGACTGCAATTTACTTCGAGCCATTTTTGAACATACAAATTTAGAACATGTCAACTTTTCAAATTCTTACAATTTGTCTATAAATCCAGAGCTTAATAAACTTAAGAATGCCAAGTTCTCAAAGGAGAATGCACTCGGACTCTTAAATAGCTATCAAATTAAAATTGAAGATTAAAACTTATGTATGGTTTTGAATTTGACAAAACAAAGCCAATAAATTATCAATTTCTCAATTTCTTACTTAAAATGTGGTACTTCTCTAAAAAGCTCATTATGTAGTCTTTATGTATTTCAAAGAAACCTTAGTTTTTTGTATATTTGCACAGCTTAAAAACTAAGCGTTTTCTATACATTAAATACTATCATTTTATGGCAAATACTCCTACAATCATTTACACGAAAACAGATGAAGCTCCTGCATTGGCAACGCATTCATTGTTACCTATTGTAAAATCGTTTACTAAATCGTCTAACATTAATATAGAAAGTAGAGATATTTCTCTTGCTGGACGTATTTTGGCGAACTTTCCAGATTTTTTAAACGAAACACAACGTGTTCCTGATGCCTTAGCAGAATTAGGAGAATTGGCTAAAAATCCAGAAGCAAATATTATTAAGCTTCCAAATATAAGCGCATCAATTCCGCAATTGAAATCTGCTATTAAAGAATTACAAACTCAAGGCTATCCTTTACCAAGCTATCCGGATGAACCAGAAAGCGACAGCGAAAAAACAATAAAAGCGCGTTACGACAAAATAAAAGGAAGTGCTGTTAACCCTGTCTTACGTGAAGGAAACTCGGATAGACGTGCACCTAAAGCTGTAAAGAACTTTGCGAAAATGAATCCGCATTCTATGGGAGCCTGGTCGTCAGATTCTAAAAGTCATGTTGCAACGATGTCACATGGTGATTTTGCACATAATGAGATATCTGTAACTATTCCAAATGCAACTTCAGTAAAAATTGTACATACTGATAGCGACGGAAACGCTACTGTTTTAAAAAATAATTTACCATTATTAGAAGGAGAAATTATTGATGCTACAGTAATGAGCAAGAAGGCCTTGCTAGCATTTTTAGAAGAACAAGTTAAAGATGCAAAAGCAAAAGGTGTATTGTTTTCATTACATATGAAAGCTACAATGATGAAAGTTTCTGATCCCATTATTTTTGGGCATGCTGTACGTGTGTTCTTTGCCGATTTGTTTGCAAAACACGGGGATACATTTGAAGAATTAGGTGTTGATGTTAATAACGGTTTTGGAAACCTAGTAAGTAAATTAAGTGAACTACCAGAAGATAAACGCCAAGACATAGAAGCAGATATTAAAATAGCATTTGCTCATGCTCCAGATGTTGCTATGGTAAATTCTGATAGAGGTATTACAAACTTACATGTACCAAGTGACGTGATTATTGATGCGTCGATGCCAGCTATGATTCGTACGTCTGGTCAAATGTGGAATGCCGAAGGAAATCAGCAAGATACTAAAGCTGTCATTCCAGATAGCAGTTATTCTGGTATATATACAGCTACTATAAATTTCTGTAAACAACATGGTGCTTTCGATCCAACAACTATGGGAACTGTTCCTAATGTTGGACTTATGGCGCAGAAAGCTGAGGAATATGGATCTCATGACAAAACTTTTGAAATCTCTGCTAACGGAAAGGTTGAAGTTATAGACGCATCAGGAAAGGTATTAACCTCTCATAATGTAGAAGAAGGAGACATATGGAGAATGTGTCAAGTCAAAGATGCACCTATTCAAGATTGGGTAAAATTAGCCGTTACAAGAGCTAGAGCATCCAAAACTCCTGCAGTATTTTGGTTGGACGAAAATAGAGCTCATGATGCCGAACTCATAAAAAAAGTTAATGCATATTTACCAACACATGATACATCTGGTTTAGATATTAGAATCCTTTCTCCTATTAAAGCTACCGAGTTTACATTAGATCGTATCAAAGATGGACAAGATACTATTTCGGTTACTGGAAATGTATTAAGAGATTATTTAACCGATTTATTCCCAATTTTAGAACTGGGAACTAGTGCAAAAATGTTGTCTATCGTTCCATTAATGAATGGAGGTGGTTTGTTTGAAACAGGTGCTGGAGGATCTGCCCCTAAGCACGTTCAACAATTCACTAAAGAAAATCACTTACGTTGGGATTCCTTAGGTGAGTTTTTAGCATTGGCAGTGTCATTAGAGCACTTCGGAAATGTAAACAATAATGCGAAAGCCATTATTTTATCTGAAACGCTTGATGATGCCACTGAAAAGTTGTTAGCTAACGGAAAATCACCATCTAGAAAAGTTAATGAATTAGATAATAGAGGAAGTCATTTTTATTTGGCACTCTTTTGGGCTGAAGCCTTGGCAAATCAAGACAAAGATGCTGATTTAAAACATGAGTTTACGCAAGTTTATAATGAATTACACGCAAACGAAGCTCAAATTGTTAACGAGCTAAACAAAGTACAAGGACAATCAATGGATATTGGTGGATATTACGAGCCTAACGAAAATTTAACTTCTAATGCTATGCGACCAAGTGACACTTTAAATAACATCTTAGGATAACACTTTAACATTATATATAAAAAAAGACTGTCTATTTAGATGGTCTTTTTTTTATACAGAACAAGTTGTAAATTTACAGAATGACAAAAGAAAACCTAATTGCTTGCCATAATAGAATTAAGCCTTACATCCACAAAACACCTGTTTTAAATTCAAGGTTAATTAATAATCTGGTAGGTGCCGAGTTGTTTTTTAAATGTGAAAATTTCCAGAAAACTGGGGCCTATAAAATGCGTGGTGCCACCAATGCAATTATGTTGCTTACTAACGAACAAAAAACTAAAGGCGTTGTAACACATTCTTCAGGGAATTTTGCCCAGGCCCTGTCATTAGCAGCACAGAGTTTAGACGTAAAAGCCACAATAATAATGCCTTCCAATTCTCCAAAGGTAAAAAAGGATGCTGTAAAAGAATATGGTGGCCATATCATAACCTGCGAACCAACAATCGAAGCTAGAGAAGCAGCTGCAAATCACGTTATCAAGAAATCAGGAGCTACATTCATTCACCCATCAAATGATCCCAATGTCATTTTAGGTCAAGGTACAGCCTGTATGGAATTACTAAATGAAATCCCTAATTTAGATGTCGTGTGCTGCCCTATTGGAGGTGGTGGATTAATTGCTGGGTCGGCATTATCTGCACACCATTTTGGCCAACATTGTAACGTTTTTGGGGGAGAGCCATTTGAAGCAGATGATGCTTATAGGTCTTTACGCTCAGGGAAAATAGAAACCAATAAAACTGCAAATACAATTGCTGACGGGCTAAGAACACAATTAGGTCATCATAATTTCCCAATTATCAGGGAACATGTCAAGGAAATTATTAGAGTCACAGAACAAGAAATTGTGCAAGCGATGCGTTATGTTTGGGAACGAATGAAAATCATTATTGAACCCTCAAGCGCTGTTGCGGTTGCGGCTATATTAAAAGAAAAAGAACAATTCAAAAACAAAAAAGTGGGTATTGTTATTTCAGGCGGAAATGTTGATGTTAATAGACTTCCCTTTTAATAATTAATTAACTTAAAAAGACTTAATTCTGATAGCATTCTTTCTTATTTTTGAAATATGACGGCATTCAGAAAAAACCTACCATTTTTAATTATATTCATTCTCAACATTGTCTCTGCTCAAGAAACATTTACTCTAAATGGTGTTATAACCGATTCTGATAGTAATGAAACGCTAATTGGTGTCAATATTATTTTCCCCGAATTACAAACTGGCACCAACACTAATGAATACGGCTTCTACTCTATTTCACTTCCTAAAGGAGACTATAAAATGCAAATTAGTTATTTAGGTTATACAACTATTACACAAACCATATCCTTTTCTGAAGATAGAACCTTAAACTTTAAATTACTTGAAAGTACTGAAAGTTTAAATGAAGTAGTAATTAAACAAGATGTAGAAAGATTAAATATCAAAAAGCCTCAAATGAGTGTTAATGCATTGTCTATTAAAACTATTAAACAAATGCCTGTTGTATTAGGTGAAGTTGATGTGATTAAATCTATAACTTTACTACCTGGAGTCACCAATGCTGGCGAAGGAGCGTCAGGATTTAATGTTCGGGGTGGCGCTGCAGATCAAAATCTGATATTACTCGACGAAGCTACTATTTTTAATTCATCTCACCTTTTTGGCTTTTTTTCAGTGTTCAACCCAGACGCTATTAAAGATTTAAAATTGTATAAAGGGGGTATTCCCGCACGATATGGAGGACGTGTCTCTTCTGTTCTAGATATTTATCAAAAGGAAGGGAATAGCAAAACATATAAACTAAGTGGAGGTATTGGAGCAGTATCTAGTCGTTTGTTGGCCGAAGGTCCTATTGTAAAAGATAAAGGTGCTTTTTTGGTTGGAGGAAGAGGTTCTTATGCCCATTTGTTCTTACCACTTATTGATAATGATAATGTTGCCTATTTTTATGACTTAAACACCAAATTGAATTATAAGCTAAATGACAATAACAGCTTATATCTGTCTGGGTATTTTGGTCGTGATGTTTTTAGAATTGCTGATAACTTTGAAAATACCTATGGAAATTCGGTGCTTAATTTAAGGTGGAATCATTTGTTCTCTGACAAAATTTTTTCCAATTTATCTCTAATATACTCTGACTATTTTTACGGATTGGAGTTAGATTTCATAGGATTCGAATGGGACTCTGGTATTCGAAATTTTAATTTAAAATATGATTTTAAACATTATCTGAATACTAATTTTCAACTTAATTATGGCATCAATAACATCTATTATAAATTCAATCCAGGAGAAATAAAACCTAATCGATCAGACTCAGGAATTGTAAGAGAAAAATTAATAGACAAGTATGCTAATGAATTTGCAGCTTATATTGATGTGGAGCATAAAATTTCCAATAAACTCATTCTGAGATATGGTGTCCGTTTAAGCAACTTCATTAGGTTGGGACAAGATGAATTAAACATATACCAAGATAATAACCCGCTTATATTTAATGAAGAACTACAAATTTATGAGGGTGCCGAACCCTTAAACACACAACAATTTAGTAGAAGTGATAAAATTGAAACGTTCACTAATTTAGAACCAAGACTAGCCATTGCTTATGCGTTCAACGATGACACTTCAATAAAAGCAAGTTATAATCGAATGGTTCAATACCTGCATCTACTATCAAATACGAGTTCCCCGACACCATTAGATGTTTGGACTCCAAGCGGTAAATATATTAAGCCCCAACTACTTAATCAGTATGCTTTTGGGTATTTTAAAAATATTAAAAACAATACCTACTCATTAGAAAGTGAAGTGTTTTATAAAACCATAAAAAATCGTATTGATTATATAGATGGTGCCAACCTTATTGCTAATAATGCCATAGAACAAGATATTCTTAATGGAGAAGCTCGCGCCTACGGTTTAGAGTTATTATTGCGGAAAAACGAAGGAAAATTTAAAGGGTGGCTTGCCTATACATTATCAAAATCTGAACAAAGAACACCTGGCAGAACAACGCTTGAAACTGGAATCAATAACAGCCAATGGTACAATACTGGATACGATAAAACTCATGACATTTCATTTAATGGGAATTATGAATTAAACGAAAAATGGACTTTTGGAGCCAATTTCATTTTTCAAACTGGACAACCTACAAATTATCCTTCTGGTCAATTTCAATTTCAAGGTTTGACCGTACCAATTTATGAAGGTTCAAGAAATAGTGAACGCCTTCCGGCATATCATCGTATTGATATCTCGGCAACCCTTACTCCCAGAAAGAATAAAAACCGAAAATGGCAAGGTGAATGGGTATTCAGTATATATAATTTATATAACAGGAGAAATGCGGCTTCAATAAATTTCGCTAGAAATCAAGATACTTTCGTAAATGAGGCAACAAGAACCTCAATTTTTGGGATTATTCCAGCATTTACTTATAATTTTAAATTTTAAGTCATGAATAGATTAATATACATAGTAATAGTGTTTTTGACATTAACAAATTGTGAAGATGTCATTGAAGTAGAAGTTCCAAATAGTGATCCTCGTCTAGTGGTAGATGCTTCATTTGAATTTTATCTTAACGAAGATCCTGTAGCCTTTGGAGGCTACTTGCGCCTTACCATGTCTGCGCCTTTTTTTGGAGACAATATTCCAACTGTTAATGATGCTACGGTCTATATTACAAATCTTGAAGACAATTCAGTGGTTAATTTTGAAGCATCTGGAGATGAAGGTTTTTATGTTCCTCTTGCTGGTTCAATTGTAATACCACAATTTGATATATCGTACGAGTTAACGGTGATTTATAATAACGAAACTTTTAAAGCCATAACGCAATTATATCCTACAACTCTGATAGAAAACATTGAACAAGGTGATGGAACTCTATTTGAAGAAGATGAAACAGAAATTATCGTTACCATTACGGATGACGGTGATAGAGATAATTTTTATTTATTTGATTTTGATTTTGATCTATTAGAAGTTAGTGAAGATCGGTTCTATCAAGGTGAAACATTTACATTCTCCTATTTTTATGAAGACATGATACCAGGCCAAGACGTAACCATAAAAGTATTAGGAATTGATGAACGTTATTTTAATTATGCCGGATTACTTATTGAACAAAGTGAGCAAGAGGGAGGGAATCCGTTCCAAACCAATCCAGCTTTATTAAGAGGAAATATAATAAATATTACAAATCCAGATAATTATGCCTTGGGATATTTCAATTTGTCTGAAGCAGATAGACTTAATTTTACTATACAAGAATAGCTTAGGTCAAAAGACTTAGATTAATCAAAAATATTTTATTTTTGGTTTATGACATTTATAAAAACTACCGAACAAGATTCTAATTATAATCATTTAGAAAAAATGACTATAAATGAACTCTTAACTCATATGAATAATGAGGACAAATCTGTTCCTTTGGCTGTCGAAAAAGCGCTTCCACAAATACAAGCACTCGCTGAACAAGTAGTAATGAAATTACAAAATAAGGGTCGTTTATTTTATATTGGTGCAGGTACAAGCGGTCGCCTAGGTATTTTAGATGCTTCTGAATGCCCTCCTACTTTCGGTGTTTCTCACGATTTAGTGGTTGGTCTTATTGCTGGAGGTGATTCAGCAATAAGAAAAGCTGTCGAATTTGCTGAAGATTCACTAACTCAAGGTTGGCAAGACCTCAAAGACTTCAATATTTGTAAAAACGACGTTGTCATTGGTATAGCTGCTTCAGGAACTACGCCATATGTTATAGCAGCTTTAGAACAATGTAATAAAGAAGCCATTGTTACTGGTTGTATAACTTGTAACAAAAACAGTCCTTTATCACATGTATCGAAATACCCAATAGAGGTTGTTGTTGGTCCAGAATTTGTTACAGGAAGTTCTAGAATGAAAGCTGGTACAGCACAGAAATTGGTTCTCAATATGATTTCAACATCCGCAATGATTAAACTCAATAAAGTGAAAGGAAATAAAATGGTAGATATGCAATTAAGTAATAATAAACTTGTTGATAGAGGGACTAGAATGCTTATGAAAGAATTGAATATTAATACCGAGCTAGCTCAGCAATTACTTAAACAACACGGCAATGTGAGGACAGCGATTCAAAATTACAAACATGGAAACTAAACGAACAGATAAAGACCTTTTAGTCAAAGGAATAAAAACTATGGGATTGACCTTAGTTTTAATGTTTTTAGGACCAACTTTATTCTATATTGGGCTATCTAATAAAGATAAGCCTTTGTTTATCCCAATTCTAATTGTAGCATCTATTTTATGTGTTCTAGCAATTTATTTTGCTTTTAAAGGTTTAAAAACCATTATGGACAGCATGTTTAAAAATTCATAGTTTTTTCAAACCCAGTATATAAAAAACAAAAAACCCTTTTCATATATATATGAAAAGGGTTTCAAAAAAGGCGACGACCTACTCTCCCAC